>DAINRQ010000033.1:52382-62376 GCA_036741775.1 Gemmatimonadaceae bacterium
TCGTGCTACTTCTACGTCCGGGACGCCGACGCGCTGTACGCCGAGCTGGTCGCGAAGGGGGCGCACATCCGGAGCGAGCCGGTGAGCCAGCCCTGGGGCCTTCGCGAGTTCAAGGTCGTCGACCTCGAGGGGAACCAGCTCACATTCGGACAGCCGTTCGAGTAGCGTCGCTGCAGATCATCGGCGTGGGTCGGCCTCCCGCGGTGTGCGCACGGCCGGGCGAGGGCGACCCGTTAGGCACCGAGCGGTGCCGGCCCCCGCGCCGGTCTGGACCGAATCCTCGGTCGGTCGGGCTCGCGACTCCCTTGGTCAGAATCGAGGGTCCCGTGCGACGGTCGTGATGACGATGACGCCTCCCGGGAGCGCGGCGCCGTATTGCGGCCCCGCCGTCGCCGCGGGCAGGCGGTGAATCGTCAGCACCGAGCGTGCGGGGACTAGTGTCAAGGCGCGGAGCCCGCCGACGTGCAAGCCGTCCACGTAGACACTCAGCTCCGACGGCTCCACGAAGGGGACCTGTGATCGCGGTGGCGTCACGCGCGCGTCGCGTAGTGTCAGCATGCTCGGCCGGAGCAGCCGGATCAGATCCAGGGCAGTCTTCGCCCGTCCGCGCGCACGCTCGATTGCGGCGGGCGGAATCTCGAGCGGTGGCGGCGCGGCTGCTTTGGCTGACCGCGGCTGAGAATCACGAGTGGACGCGCGGCAGGCGAGGGGTGCCAGTGACGCGACGACGGAGATGAGTGCGATCTGTCGGAGGCGTACGGACGTGCGCATCCAGCCCTCCGTATCAAGAGGTGGGCGACTCCACGGTCGACGAGCTACACTGAACGGACACCGCTCCCGTTTTTTCGGTGCCATGATGCGTGCGCTCGCGCTCGGCAGGGTGCGCTGGTATGTTCGGCGCCAATGCCGCCTGACTTCCCCTCCGAGTTGGCGACGCTCCTCGCCGCCCGCGACGATGCGCAACGTGACGCAGCGTGGGACACCTTTGTCGCGCGATACAGTCGGCTCATCCTTCTGATCGCGCGCGAGTACGGCGGGACTCATGACGACGCGATGGATCGTTACGCGGCAATCCTCGAGCGACTGCGCGAGGATGATTTTCGCCGGCTCCGCGCCTGGACGAACGATCGTCGCAGCGCCCTCACGACATGGCTGGGCGTCGTCGCGCGCCGCGTCTGCCTCGATGAGATCCGCCGCCGTTATGGGCGGCCGCGCGATCCACGCCCCGCAGCGATCGAGTTGCGACGCCAGCGACGCCAGCTCGCCGACCTGGTGACGGTGCAGCTTTTTCCGGAGATCGATGCCGCCGACGCACACGGGACAGTCGCCGAGTCCGAGCTCGCCATTCGTCGCGTCGAGTTGTGCGAGCTGCTCGCGCAAGCGTTACGCGAGCTGTCTCCGCAGGATCAGCTGCTCATCGCGCTGCGCTTCGGCGATGACCGGCCGGCCGCGGACATCGCACGCATCCTCCGTTTGCCATCACCGTTTCACGTCTATCGGCGGCTCACACGCGTGGCGAACGACCTCCGTGACGCACTGCGGCGCCGCGGCGTGGAAGACCCCGTACCGTGACGCGCAACTCCCCGCGGTCCGTCCGTTCATTGAGGACGTGGTGAACTCCAGCAGCCATCCAACCGACGAAGCGATCGCCGCCCTTCTCGACGGCGCGCTCCCGGCGTCCGAACGAGATGCGGTCTCACGACATCTCGCTACCTGCGACGAGTGCCGTGCGCTGCTCGGCCCACCACAGGCCCCGGAGATTGCAGACCCGAAGGCCTTTCCCGTCCCGGCTACACCGCTCCGCCACGTCCCGCGAGACTCGCATCGCGTGATTGGCGTCGTGGCGGCAGCAGTCATGGTCGTCGCCGTCGCGCTTCAGGTTCGGCGTCCGTCTACGGGCGCGGATGTGACTCGCGACGGCGCGACGAGCACTGTCGAAGGACGCGCGCTCACTGCGCGGTCGCCGTCGAGCGGCGCGTCGCTCGTCACAGACACGTTGGTGCTCCGTTGGGCACCCGCGGGTGCCAGCGCAACGTACGATGTGAGCATCGTCGATGCCGCGGGTGAGCTCGTGTGGCGGGCGAACGTCGATACAGTCGACATCGCCCCGCCGGCCGACGTGAAGGCACGACTGCGCCCGGGCCGCCGCTATCACTGGCAGGTAGATGCACAGCTCCCCGATCTCCGGACGACGACGACCGGACCCCAGGAATTCATTCCAATCTCCCCATAGCCGTGCGACGTCGCGCCGTGAGCGCGGTGGTATTGGCGTGGGCGTGCGCGAGCCCCGAGCGCGGACAGCCGGCGCCTGGCGACCTGGCAGACTCCCAGTTCGCGCGTGGTGCGTACGATAGTGCACACGCGCTCTGGAGTGCCGCGCTCAGCGCGCCCGGGGTCACGGGTTCGCTCGAGGAAGCGCGATTACTCACCAATCTGGCCCGGGTCGCCTACCGTCGCGGTGACTACGCGACCGCCCGCACCCTCGGCGATTCGGCGCTCGGGTTGAAGGAGCGCCTCGGCGCCAAGCCGTCGGATCGGGCCGAGACGCGCAATACGCTCGGTCTCGTGTCGTGGGAGGACGGGCGGCTCGCTGACGCGACGCGCTTACTGGAGCGGGCGATCGTCGAATATCGTGAAGCCGGCGACCAGCGCGGCATCGCGATGGCATCCAACAACCTCGGCAACGTCGACATCGAGTACGGCCGGTTTGTTCAGGCGCGCGAGCGGTTCACGCTTACCCGCATGACGGGGCGGGCATTGGGCGATGCGCGCATCGAAGGTCGCGCGACGACGAACCTCGCGATGCTGGAGTTGTCGTTCGGCGATCCCCGAACGGCCGTCTCGCTCGTGGGCGAGGCACGCGCTCTGGCACGCCGTGCGAACGACCCGGTGAACGAGGAGAACGCCCTCGGACAACTCGCCCTCGCGTGGGCCGCGTTAGGCGATGCCGGACGCGCGCTCGCCACCGCGGATAGCGCACTCGCCGTCGCGAGGCGGTACGAGATGCGAGAGAAGGAAGCGAGTGATCTCGCCGTGCTTGCGACACTCGAGGCGCTGGCGGGCGACCCGGATCGGGCGATCACACAATTCGCCGCCGCCCGCGCGCTCTACGACTCGCTCGACCTCCCCGTAGAGGCGGCGACCGTGCTCCGGCACGACGCGGTGCTGCGGGCGACGCGTGGCGGTTACGCGCAGGCGCGCCGCGATGTCGAACGAGCGCTGGCGCAACACCGCGACGGCGACGCTCGGCTCGAATCCTTCAACGACCTTCTGGCGCTCGCTCGCTTGGATGTCGACGCCGGCGCCGTCGCGTCCGCGAACCGCGTCGCGGCGGACGCCGAACGAGTCGCGGCCGACCTGGAGGGACCGCAGATGCGCGTCGCCCTCGCGCTTCTCCGCGCGCGGCTATTCGACGCACGTGGCGAGCCCGCTGCGGCGCTCGCCGTGCTCCGATCGGCGTCGCCGGATTTCGAGGTCGCGGACGTCCAGAGCGCCCTCGAGGCCGACTGGCTCCGCACGCGCGCCCACGCCGCGCTTGGCCAGATCGACTCGTCCGCGGCGGCGGCGCGCCGGGCCGTTGCCGCGATCGAGCAGGTGGGAAACACACTGGCGTCACTCGCCCTCCGCGTCGGATACCGGACGGAACGCCACCACGTGCTCTCGGACGTCGTCCTGACACTTCTCCGTGCAGGCGCGCCGGACGAAGCGTTCCGTGTCGCTGAGTCCGCCCGAGGCGATGCCCTGCGTGCCGATCTGAGACGGGCCCGTCGCACGCTCGCCTCACCGGCGTCCAGCCTAACGACGGTGGCGCTCGAGGAACGGAACCGCATCCTGCGAGAAATCGACGCGCTCGTCGCGCAGCTCGCCGCCATGGAGGAGCGTCCTCGCACCGAGCGCGGACCCGAGTGGTCGACGCAGAGCACCGAGCTGGCACGCCGCATCCGCGAGGCGCGCGCGACGTACGAAGCGCTGGTGCTTCGGCAGACCGAAGCATCCGGAGGGATCGGGCGCCCACGGATGGGCGAGTTGGCGGCAGACGATGGCGCGATTCGACAGTCGCTGCACGCGAGGGAGACTGTCGTGGAATTCTACCCCACGACCGACACGCTGGTCGTATTCGCACTCACGCGCGAGCGGCTGCGGGCGCTTTCGATCCCGGTGGGCGAGGACGATCTCGAGCGGCGCGTGCGGCTGGTTCGCGGACTGATCGCAGTCCCGGGACGATCGAACGATGGCCGCGCAGCCCTGCAAAGCCTGCACGAGATCCTCATCCGTCCACTCGCGAAGAACGGCGTGCTCGCCGGCACACGGCATCTCGTCATCGTAGCGCATGGCGCGCTCGCCTATCTGCCGTTCGCGGCGCTCCGCGACGAAACGACCGGCCGCCACCTGGTAGAGGACTTCGTGCCGCGGCAGCTCCCGGCCGCCAGCCTGATTCCAATACTGCGCCGGCCCGAACGCGCTCCGGTTGCGTCAGCCCCGACAGCGGTCTTCGCACCGTTCCCGGATCGATTGCCGGCCACGCGCGCGGAGGCCGAAGCAGTGGCGCGCCTCCGGCCCGCGGTGGCGGTGCATCGAGGCACGGCAGCAACCGAGGCGCGCCTTCGGCGCGCGCTCGCCGACCCGACGCACGTTCACGTGGCCAGTCACGGAGACTTTACCGCATCGACACCAACGTTCTCGAGCATGCTCCTCGCGCGCGGCCGCGCCAGGCCTGACGACGATGGACGCCTCGAGCTGCACGAGGTGCTCGAGATTCCGATTCGAAGTCCGCTTGTCTTTCTGTCGGGCTGCGAAACTGCGGTCGGTATCGCACGATCGACGGTGTTCGACCGCCGGGCAGACGTGACCACGTTGGCCGAGGCCTTCCTCCTGTCTGGGGCACGCGAGGTAGTCGCGACGCTGTGGCGAATCAATGACGATGGCGCTGCGCGCTTCGCCGAGCGGTTCTATGGACACCTCGCCACGAAACGCCCGGGGGACGCCCTCGCGGCCGCACAGCGGGACTCGATGCGTGACCCGCGGTGGGCGCATCCGTACTACTGGGCAGCGTACGCGATATCCGGAGTCGGAGGTCCGATCCCGGTCGAGTAAATCGCGGATAAACTGTCCGTTTGTTGGATGCATTCCGTTCGGAGACTGCTCATGGACCGTTCGACGCTGTTCCAGTCGCGACCCCGATGGATCGCGGCATTCATCCTCGCGCTGACCGCGTGTTCCGCTGAACCTACTCGCGTCGTGGAGGCACCCGACGGCGCTTTACTCGCCAAGGGCGGCGGCTCAGGGGGCGGGCTGGCGGTGACGTCGACGGACCCGGCGTTCGGCGAACGCGGTGCCCGGCTGCAGGTCCGCGTGCGCGGTTCCGGGTTCGACCCCACCGCCGAAGCGGTGTGGGAACGGAACGGCGTAGTAGATCCGCGAGTCAGGGTCATTTCGACGACATTCGTGAGCTCGACCGAAGTGATCGCCGACATCGAGATCGGCGCGGACGCCGACATCGATCTGTATGATGTGGCGGTGTCGATTGCCCTGATCGGCGGGGGCCGCAAGAAGGGCGTCGGGATCGAGATGTTCGAGGTGACGGTTGCGGAGAACGTCCCTGGGGTCGTCGCGTCGGGGACCGCCACGATCGCGAGGGACATCAACGACGCGGGCCAGATCGTCGGTGCTTGGGAGCGGGACCAAGCGTACTTCTGGGACCCGGCAACCGGCGTCGAGAACCTCGGTCCTGGGCACGCGCGTGGCATCACCTCCGATGGAACGGTCGTCGTCGGCAGTGGCAGCGCCGGAACGGCGTTGTTCCCGAAGGTGTGGACGAAAGGGTCGGCCTCGTGGACTGGCGCGTTCCTCTCGTTGGGCTGCTTAAGCAATGTCGCTCACGGGGCCGCGTGGTCGATCTCTCCCGACGGAGCACTGATCGGGGGCCGACTGTACGTAACGCTGTCGAAAAAGGTCGAGCGTGTGTACGCAGTGCTCTGGGACGGACCGGCGGCTGAATGCCGGCTGCTGGATCTGCCAGTTGGAATGACTGGCGACGGCTACGTTTTCGAGGTGAGCAGCGTCGGCACAGCGGCGGGGGCGGTCAAGTCAGGGGGTGTGACGAGTGCGGTTGTGTGGGACGCCGCAGGGGTCCCAACTGTTCTCGCATCGCTGGGTGGCACGTACAGTGAGGTGCGTGCGTTCAATACCAGCGGGACAATTGCAGCCGGAATCAGCGATTCACGCGCGGTGTTCTGGGTTCGCACGGCAACGGGTTGGTCCGCACCGATCGCGCTCTCTGGACGTTGCACCAGTACTGCTACCTGGGTAACGGCGGTAAACGACTTCGGCGTAATCCTCGGCAAAGGGTGCAATGGCGGCCAATGGTGGCAGACGGATGGCGCCACGGTAGTAGCAACGGATCTAATGCCGGGACTCGGACCATCTGATCCGCACCCGCTCGCGGAGGCAATTACGAATAACACTCTTTCCGGGCAACCTTGGGCGGCGGGAGGAAATGGGAGCGCAGTGATGTGGCGGGTGCCCTAACCTCACACGCAGCCCGGCCCGGCTGAACGGCGCCTGGTCCTTAACAGCAATACCGGCGGACTCGCGTCTTCATCTTGGACGCAAGTCCGCCGGCTTCTATTGGAAGGGTCGTCGCGGAGTCAGACTATCCGGGAGCGGCGTTCGTGTGCATTCATTATTCGGTGCACGCTTGATTCGCACCACGAATCTGCATCCGCCCGTTCGTCATCGTTCGCGTCCCGACTCTTCACTGGCGTCGACTCTGTCTCTCTGGCTCGGCTCGGAACGGAGCTCCCGATCATCCAGGGGCCCATGGCTCCCGTGACGCTCGACCGTCAGGCACGGAATGCTCGCTGACGCGCTGCGGGAGATCGAAGGCCGGCGACTCGTCGACGCCGACGGCGAGGTGACGGTCATCACGCTCCAGCCGCCGGCGACCGACGAACAGCTTCGCCGACTCGAGGCAGGCCTTCCCTGCCCGCTGCCTGACGAGATCCGCGACGCGTTGAGCGTGACGACGGGCCTCGCGGACGGACCCCTCGAGTCGTTCTCGCTGCTCGACCTCGAGGGGTTCGGACTCGAGGAGGCGTTCCCGCATGCCTACTCGCTCGCCCACGACGGATACGGCAACTACTGGGTGCTCGACCTCCTACCGGGAAGCACGGACTGGGGACCGGTGTTCTACGCCTGCCACGATCCGCCGGTCATCGCCTACCAAGCGCCGTCGATCGAAGCGTTCCTGCGAGATGTCGTGGCGATGCCGGTGGACGACCCTCGAAGCCCGATCGACGAGGTGCACGAGCGTGTGGTCAATCGCATCTGGAGCGAGAATCCCGGTCTGCGGTCGCCGGAGGAGGCGCTCGCATCCCGGGACCCGGCGCTTCGGGAGTTCGCGGCCACGCTTCCGGGGGACGCGATGATCGCCGACATGCGCAATGCGCGGCGCGGCGATGGCTTCTCGTGGGGCCGTCACGGACCGCGCACCGAGATCCGCCGCTTCGGAACGGAACGCATCTGGGCGATCCACCGTCCGCCACAGAAGCCCGGGATCTTCTCACGTCTCTTCGGCCGCTGATTGATGAACAAACGCGAATTCCTCCGCACGTTAAGCAATGCGTCACTCGGCGTCATGTTCGCGCCCGCGACGCTCGAACGATACGCGCGCATGTCGTACGCGGAGCTGGCGCAACAGGACGCGTTCTGGGCCACCATCCGCGGCAAGTACCGCCTGACGCCCGACTTCATCAACCTCGAGAACGGCTACTACAGCATGCAGGCCGAGCCGGTGCTCGATGCGTTCGTGGGACACGTGCGACGGACCAACTACGAGGGGTCCCGCTACATGCGCACGGCGCAGGTGCCCGACAAGACGCGCGTACGAACGCGGCTCGCGGGGCTCGCCGGGTGTTCAGCCGAGGAACTGATCGTCACGCGGAACACGACCGAGTCGCTCGACACAGTCATCGCCGGCTACGACTGGAAGCCCGGTGACGAAGCGGTCATGGCCGCACAGGACTACGGCGCGATGCTCGACATGTTCAAGCTGCAGGCCCGCCGGTACGGCATGGTGAACCGTGTGGTATCGCTCCCGCACGACCCGCGGTCGGACGACGAGATCGTTCACCTGTACGCGAACGCCATCAGCCCGAAGACCCGCCTCCTCATGGTGTGCCACATGGTGAACATCACTGGGCACATCCTCCCCGTCCGCGCCATTGCCGACATGGCGCACGCGCGTGGCGTGGACGTCATGGTGGACGGTGCTCACGCCTTCGCGCAGCTGGACTTCAAGATCCCCGACCTCGGCGGCGACTACTACGGGGCCTCGCTACACAAGTGGCTCGGTGTGCCGTTAGGCGCGGGGATCCTTTACGTACGCCGCGAGAAGATCGAGAAGCTCTGGCCCATCTACGGCGACAGCGCATTCGCCGACACCGACATCCGGAAGCTGAACCACACCGGGACCCATCCGGTGCATACAGACCTCGCGATCAATGACGCGATCGACTTCCATGAGGCGATCGGGGTCGCACGGAAGGAAGCGCGGCTTCGCTTTCTCCGGCAGTACTGGACGGGGCAGATTCGGGGCGTCCCGCGCATCGTACTGAACACACCCGGCGACCCGAAGCGCTCGTGCGCCATCGCGAACGTCGGGATCGAGGGAGTGAAGCCCGCCGACCTCGCTCGCGAGCTGTTCGAGCGGTATCGCGTCTGGACCGTGGCGATCGACCACGCCGAGGCCGGGGTGCACGGCGTCCGCGTGACGCCGCACGTCTACACGACAACGGCCGAGCTGGACACGTTCGTGCGCGCCTTGAAGGCCATCGCCGCATGACACCTGACGGAGTAGGCATGCCGCGGCCGGACATGCACCGGTACTTCATGGGCATCGCGCTCGCCGTTCGCGAGCGCGCCGACTGCACGGGCAATCGGGTCGGCGCCGTCGTGGTAGTCGATCGGCGCATCGTGTCGACGGGATACAACGGCACGCCGGAGAACATGCCGAACTGCTCGGAGGGCGGCTGTCATCGCTGCGCGAACCGGGATCAGTATCCGTCGGGAACCGGCTACGACCTCTGCATCTGCGTGCACGCGGAGCAGAACGCGCTGCTCGCCGCCGCGCGCTTCGGGATCGCGGTCGAGGGGAGCGTCGTGTACTCGACGATGCGGCCCTGTTTCGGCTGCACGAAGGAGATGCTGCAGGCTGGCGTACAGGCCGTGTACTACCTGCACGACTGGACGCACCCGGACGCCACGAAGCAGGCGGAGTACGCGAAGCTGCAAGGACGGTTTCCCGGCGGCATCCGGCGGCTCGATGTCGAGGATCCGAAGGCCGAGTGGGCGATCACGAACCGGCGTGACGTGCGCCCCCGAACGCCTGACGAGACGGGTCACGCCCCAGGCTAGGCGTGCCGAACGAGAGCCAGGCACGGGAACCCGGAACCGATGACTGATGGCTGCCGCGCCGCGGTCCCGCGGCTACGTTTCCCCTCGGACGATTTCCGAGAGAAGGGACGAGGCCGGACGTGGCGGTATCAGCGTATCAGGCGCCGGAGCGCGCCTTTGCAGCGGTGTTCGGGGTGGATTTCAGCGGCGCGAGACTCGCGGGACGCACGACGTGGATCGCGCGACTCCATCCCGCGGGCGCGGCAGGGTCGGACCCTGCATTCGCGTTAGGCTCGCTCCAGCGACTCGATCGCCTAGCCGGGACGGCCGAGCGTCAACCGGCGCTCACGCATCTCGTGTGGCTCGTGACGCAGTCGCGAGATGCGTTGTGGGCCTTCGACTTTCCGTTCGGGCTGCCGGTCGAGCTCTTCCCGGCCCGCTCGCGCTGGCCGCGGCAGCTCGCGCTCGTGCGGGAGTACGCGGCCGATGACTACGGGCTCGGGCTGGAATGCCTCCGCCGCGCGCGTGCGCTTGGCGATCGAATGCACATCCGCCGACAGACGGACGTCGATGCGCGCGCGCCGTTCGATCCGTATCACTA
>DAINRQ010000034.1:0-22320 GCA_036741775.1 Gemmatimonadaceae bacterium
CCTTCTTCTTCAGGTGGGCCCTGATGAGCTCGAGCGTCTCCTTCGCCGTCATGTCCGGCACGAGGCGCACATCGATCTTCGCGACCGCGCGATGTGGCAGGATCGTCTTGCCACCGGGACCGGTATAGCCGCCTACGAGTCCCTGGATATTGATCGTTGGCTGGGACACGAGCCGCACCTGCGTGTCGTGCCACGATTCGTCCTTGATCCAGCGCTCGACGCCAAGCGCTTTCTTTGCCGCTTCCTCGCTCTTCTTCGGGATGGCGTCGTCGAGAATGCGGCGCTGCGTCGGAGTGAGTGGACGCACCTTGGCGAAGAACCCTTCGACCGCCGGGGTGTGGCCGTCGGGGCTCATGAGCGAGTTGAGCGCCTGCACGAGGTGCCAGGCGGGGCTGTCGATGTGCGCGGCGAGGCTCGAGTGGACGTCGGCCTTCGGCCCGCGCCCCCACTTCTCGCCCGACGACACGACCTCGGCCTCGATGATTCCCTTCGCGCCGAGGTTGATCTGCACCGCGCCGTCCTGATCCTGGTTGCCTAACGGGATGATGATCCCCACGCACTTCCTGAGTGCCGCTTCCACCTCCGGTTTGAACACGATCTCGCGGAAGTTCGGCGACCCGATTTCCTCCTCACCTTCGGCCACGAGCACGAGGTTCACCGGCAGCTTCACGTTCGCCCCCTTGAACGCGTGCAGCGCCGCGAGGCACGCCATCTCGGGGCCCTTCGAGTTCGTGGTGCCGCGCCCCACCATCACCTTGCCGAGCCCCGGCCGATCCACGATCCGCGCTTCCAGCGGCGGCGAGCTCCACTCGGCGGGATCGTACTGCTTCACATCGTACATGAAGTAGATGGCGAGCCAGGTGGGTGCGCCGGCGTCGAGCGTCGCGAAGACACCGGCCTTCCCTTTGGTGGGGACGACCTCGACGTGCTGGAAGCCGGCCTCGCGGGCGAGCTTCGCCATGTACTCGGGTCCTTCGGGGTAGCCGAGGTTCTCGGCGGCGATCGACGGAAGGGCGATCCATTCCTGGAGCCGCTTCACCGTCGCAGCGTGCTGCGCAGTGATCTGCTTGAAGACGGCGTCCCGGTCGTCGAGGGGGATGAATGCGAGGCGTCGGCCGGAGGGCGTGTTGCCGAAGGCGACGGCGGCGGCGCCGAGCATCGAGGTCTGGACGAAGTCGCGACGGGTGATCCCGGCGGTTGATGCGGGGAGAAAAAGCTTGTCCGCGCCGTTCGAGCTCATGGAAGGCTCCGGTGATCGAGTTCGCGGCCTCGTACAGCCGCTCTCGCTCAGTCTCTCCAACTGGGGGCGGGTTGTCCAGTGTGCCCGCTATTCTCCTCGCATTGCCGTCATGGGATCGACTCGCCCGGCTCGGCGCGCAGGTCCGTCGGCGGCGATGACGGTCACGAGCGTAAGCAGCGCTGCGACGGGAATGAACGTCCAGGGATCGCCCGCGCCGACTCCGAACATCATCGACCGGATGGTCCGCGTGGCGAACCACGCGCCAACCGTACCGAAAGCCGTGCCTAACGCAGCGAGTCGGAGAGCATCGACGAGCACGCGCTGCCGGACCTGCCTCGGCGACTCGCCGAGCGCCACGCGGATGCCCAGTTCCCGGGCGCGCTCATTGACCGTGTAACTCATGACCGCGTAGACACCCACGACCGCGAGCACGAGCGCCAGGGCCGCCAGACTCCCGATGAAGGCGGCTCGGAACCGCTGCGGCGCGATCGCCGACGAGACGATCTCGTCGAGCGTGCGCATTGCGCGGATCGGAAGCTGCGGGTCCACCTCGCGCACCGCGCTCCGTACCGCATCAACGAGCCGCGACGGATCCCGGTCTACGTGAATCGCCAGGACGCGACTGCGCCGGACACCCGCCTGCCGAAACGGGATGTAGATCTCGTGATCCACGGGCGCGATGAGTGACGTGTGGTGCACGTTGCCGACGATGCCGACGATGGTCTTTCCCAACGGCCCGCCCACGGGGACCACCTTGCCAATCGGATCTTCCCCAGGATACAACGTCGCCGCCAGTGCTTCGTTTATCAACACGACATCCGGCGCGGCTTCAGTGTCGCGATCCGAGAATTGGCGCCCGCGTACGAGGGGTACGCGCAGCAGTGAGAGGTACTGAGGGCTCACGAGGCGAACGTTCACCGGAACGGAGACCGTGGCCGGACCGGCGTTAGGCATGGGCAGGCCGGCCCGCCACGGGTTGAACGTCAGAGGAAGCGCGTTCGTCGCAGCGACGGCGCGCACTCCCGGGAGTCTCCGAAGACGGTCGTCGATATCCTGATAGAGTTGCTCCGTTGCCTGAAGCGTCGGGTACCGAGCCGGCGACGCCGCCACGCTGAACGACAACACCCTGGACGGATCGAACCCGGCCTCGACCCGCGTCACCCGAAGAAACGTGCGCACGAGAAGCCCGCTCGCGACGAGCATCACCACCGAGAGCGCGAGCTGCACGACCACCAGCGCCCGCCTCGCGAATCGCTGCGTGGGTGTCGAACCTCCGCGTTCACCCTCCCTCACCACGCTCCCGCTGTCCATCCGTACGAGATGCACCCATTGCGGAATCGCGAAGAGCACGCCGGCAAGTACCGCGACAGCGAGCGACCACGCAACGATCCCCGGATCCACCCGGATCTCGCTCGCACGCGGCAGCCTTCCCGGATACAGCTCGAGCAACGCACGGAGGAGTGGGCGGGCAAGGAGCAGCCCGAGGAGGGCGCCGCCGATTGCCATCAACAGGCTCTCCGTGAGGACCTGCCGCCTCAGGCGTCCCAGCGCCGCCCCGAGGACCGTACGCATGGCGAACTCGCGCTGCCGCGTCTGCGCCTGTGCGAGCCGGAGATTCGCAATGTTCGTACATACCACGAGCAGCACGATCGCGACCCCCCCACCCAGGAAGATGAGCGTCATCCGTACCGGGCCCGCGATGTACTCCTGCAGCGGCGTCACCCCAATGACTGTCGGAGCGTTCGACGGACGCGGAAACTCCTGCTGGACGGCGAGGTCGACCGCTCGCAGCTCGGCGACTGCCGCGGCGACATCGACGTTCGGGCGCACACGCGCCACCGCCTCGAGCCACTGCGTAGCACGACTGCTCTGCCACGAATTCGGTCCAGTCGTCGCGACGTGGAGCGGAACCCAGAGGTCAGCGCCGCCGAGCGGCAGCGTGAATGCGTCAGACGCCACCACGCCAATCACCGTCGCGTGTCCGGAACCGAGTTCGATCGCCTTCCCGACGATTGCGGGATCCCCACCGAACTCTCGATCCCACATCGCCGCCGAGAGCACCGCGACGTCGGGGGCACCTTCGGCGAAGTCGTCACGACCGAAAGCGCGCCCGAGCACGAACCTCGGCCCGAGCACGCGGAAGTAGTCCTCGCCGACCTGGACGGCATTCACCGGCACCGGCCCAACCCCGGTGATCAGCGTTGCTTCACTACCGGTATAGGGTGCGATGCCGCTGAGGCTCGTGACCCGACGCCGCCAGTCCTCCAGGTCGGGATACGCGACGGAGGGGATGACCGCGCCGGTCCTTTCGACCACGCGGTACACCGCGAGCACGCGCTCCGGTTGGACGACGGGGAGCGGTTGCAGCAGCACCTTCCACACGACGGTGGAAACCGCGGCCACGGCGCCGATCCCCAACGCCATCGTGAGGAGGATCGCCGTCGTGGGCGCCGGCGTTCGACCCGCAACGCGCAACGCGTGTCGCAGCTCGCTTCGAAGACCGTTCAGCATGTCTGACCTCGCGTGGACGGGGGATGGAGGGCGGCGCTGGAACCGACGCGCGGCGAGGGGGAGCAGCGACGTCACCGCCTGGCGCCAGTACCAGCGCCGGGCGACACGGAGGTTTGTGGCAGCGAGCGCAGAGAACTCTTCCTCGAGATCGGCGAGGATCCAGGGTCGGTCGGCCGGCTCCGTCGCGAAGGAAACGAGTGCCCTCGCAATCCTTGGGGGGGACGACGTCATCGCCGGCCCCCGGTCACGGGCGCCATCGCGAGCCCCTCCGCCATCCGGGTGAACGATTCGATGGCATGCCCGAGCGCTCGGCGCCCCGCCCTGGTGAGCGAGACGAGCTTCCGCGAGCGTCCGCCGCGAACCGGATCGGGATCCGAGAATGTGAACGACACGAATCCCTTGTCGTTGAGGCGGCCGAGCGTAGCATAGACGGCGCCGATGGCAACCGAGCGACCCGTTCGTCCCTCGATCTCCTGCCGGATCGTCACGCCGTACGCGGCGGTGTCGCCGAGGTGTGCGATGGCGAGCATGACGTACACCTCGAATTCGGCGAGATGGCTTCCCTTGGGCATGGCGATTTGTTGTACAAACGGATAGAAATGAGCGCTCCCTGGCTGGGACAGACGACGCGCTCGGATGGTTTGTGGCGGCTGAAACCACCTTCACTTCGCCCCCCGTAAGGACGCCTCATGGACACCCTGAGCCAAGACCTCCGCTACGCCGTGCGTGGCCTCCGTAAGTCACCGGCGTTCACCCTCGTCGCGCTCCTGACGCTCGCCCTCGGGATCGGCGTCAACAGCTCGATTTTCAGCGTCGTCAACGCGATCCTGTTTCGGCCGTTGCCGGTCGCGCAGCCGGACGAGCTGGTAGACATCTATGCGCATCAGGTCACGTCGTCCGAGCACGGGACGCACTCATACCCGAACTACCTGACGTACCGAAGTGCCACCAGCACGCTCTCGGACCTCGTCGGTCACTCGAACTTCTTCGCTAACCTCTCCATAGAAGGGAGTTCCGAGATCGTCGTCGGTGAGCTCGTGACCGACAACTACTTCAGTGCACTCGGCGTTCGCCCGGCGGTGGGACGTGCCTTCGCCACCGACGAGGCATCGGTGATCGACGGGTCCGCCTACGCCGTGATCAGCGACCGCTTCTGGAAGACCAGGTTCGCGGGCGCCTCTGACATCGTGGGCAAGACGTTTCGAATGAACGGCATCGTCTACACGGTCGTTGGCGTCGCACCGCCGGAGTTTCGCGGGATGATTCCGGCCGTTACGGCGCAGATGTGGATCCCGGTCACGATGGCCGAGAAGGTGGAGCCGCTCGGAAATCAACGCGTCTCGGGGCGTTCTCCCGGCGACACGCGCTTCGAGCGGCGCGGGCAGCACTGGCTCCGACTCAAGGGACGAATGAAGCCCGGCATCACGCCGATGCAGGTCCGCACCGAGTTCGAGGGGTTCGTGCAGCGACTGGGTGAAGAGCATCCGGAGTCGATGGCCAAGGAGCGCGTCCGCGTCGTGCCGTCGCGTGACGTGCGGATCAATCCCGACATCGACTCCACCCTCGCGCCGGCCGGGTTGCTCATGGTCGCGGCGGTGGGGCTCGTCCTCATCGTCGCGTGCGCGAACCTCGCGAACCTCATGCTCGCGCGTGCGGCCGGCCGGCGGCGCGAGCTCGCCGTCCGCGCCGCGTTAGGCGCCGAGCGATCGAGGCTCGTCCGGCAGATGCTCACCGAGAGTCTCTTGCTGGCGCTCCTGGGTGGCGCGGTCGCGGTGCCGATCGCGGCGGGGCTCGCCGGGCTCATCGCCCGGGTGAAGCCGCCGCTCCCCATCGACATCGGCCTGGCGGTGAGTCCGGACTGGCGCGTCCTCGCGTTCACATTGCTCGTCGCCGTGGTCACAGGCGTTATCTTCGGGCTCATTCCTGCCCTGCGCGCGTCGCGCCCTGACCTCGTTCCGGCGCTCAAGGATGCGACCTCGAGTGGTACCCGCCGGCGATTCGAGCTGCGTGACCTGCTCGTCGTCGTGCAGGTCGCCGTGTCGCTCGTGCTCGTCATCGGCGGCGCCCTGATGGTGCGCAGCCTCGCCGCGGGTAGCCGTGTGCCACTCGGCTACGACGCTGACCGCACGGCGTACCTCGCACTGGCGCTGGAGATGGTCGGCTACGATCCCCAACGCGGTGGGCAGTTCCTGGAGGAGGGCGCCCGGCGTCTTCAGGCGCTGCCACAGGTCGGGGCGGTCGCGCTCACGAGCCGGCTCCCGCTCTCGCTCAATAACAATGGGTTCTCCGTGTTCGTCCCGGGGCGCGAGACGGCAGACGGCCGCCCGTTCAACATCGACGGCAGCTACGTCGACGAGCGCTACTTCGACGCCCTCGGCCTGACGATCCTGGCGGGGCGAGGAATTCGCTCGGCGGATCGTGACTCCGCTCGTCGCGTCGTCGTGATTTCGAACGCGATGGCACAGCGGTTCTGGCCCGGGCAACCCGAGGAGGCGCTGAACCGCGAGATCCGCCTGCGTGAGGGCGGCGAGCCGTACCAGGTGGTGGGCGTCGTCGAGGATTACAAAGTGGACACGCCGGGCGAGGCGTCGAAGGCGTACATCCACCTTCCATTCGGCCGACAGGGCACGTTCGGCAACTACATCGTACGGACGTCGGTCACGGCAGGGAGCATGGTACCCGTGCTGCAGCGCGAGCTTCGCTCGCTCGATCCGGATCTCGTGTTCCTGGACCGTGGGACGATGCGCGACCTCGCGGACATCAGGCTCTTCCCCGTGCGTGCGGGTGCGTGGCTGATCGGTGCGTTCGGGGCGCTGGCGCTCGTCGTCGCGGCGGTCGGGCTCTATGGCGTCATCGCGTACTCGGTGAGCCGGCGCGTGCGGGAGATTGGCATCCGCAAGGCACTCGGCGCACGCCCGAACCAGTTGTTAGGCATGGTGCTCGGCGAAGGGATGGTGCTCGTCGCGATCGGTGGCGTCGTTGGCGCGGTGCTCGCGGGGGCGGCAGCTCGGTTGCTGTCGAGCGTGCTGTTCGTCGGGCCGTTCGATGTCGTCAGCTTCGCGATCGCGTTCGGTGTGCTCGCACTCGTGGCCCTCCTCGCCAACGCGGTCCCGGCGCGGCGGGCTGCGCGTGTGGACCCCATGGTGGCGTTGAGGTCGAGCTAAGCTCTTGATGCTTGGTTTCGTCAGTAGGCCGCGGCGCGTTCGAACGGTTCGTTAGGACTCTGACCCCTAACGGAGCTTTATGACGCAGTTCCTCCACGGCGTACGCGTCGTCACGATCGCGCAGAACGTCCCGGGCCCGCTCGCGGCGGCGCGGCTCGGGCGCGCAGGCGCGCGAGTGATCAAGGTCGAGCCGCTTGGGGGCGACCCGTTGCTCGCACTCTCGCCGGCCTGGCACGCCGAGATGCACGAGGGAATCGCCATCGAGCGGCTGGATCTGAAGGCCGACGACGGGCGCACGCGCATGTCGGCGCTCTTGGACGACGCGGATCTGTTCCTTACGAGCCAGCGGCCCTCGGCTCTGGTGCGCCTTGGGCTCGACCCCGATCGGCTGCGGGAAGCTCGGCCACGACTCCGCATTCTCCGGATCGTCGGAAGCGTACGCGATCCCGATCATGCCGGACACGATCTCACGTATCAAGCGCAGGCTGGCCTCCTCGGCGACGCCATGCCGCGGACGCTCACGGCTGACGTGATGGCATCGGAGCGCGCATTTGCCGGCGCGCTCGCCCTCCTGCGACAACCACCTGGCTCCGTAATGGACGTCGGCCTCGTGGAGAGCCTCGAACCCATGCTCGCGTCACTGCGGCACGGGCTGACCGCGCCGGGCGGAGTCCTCGGCGGCGGTGCACCGCGGTATCGTCTGTATCCCGCCAGGACAGGTCGCGTCGCGGTCGCTGCGCTCGAGCCACATTTCGAGGCGCGGCTCTACCGGGAGCTCGGCCTAACGAGCGGCGCTGACCTCGCGCCGTGTCTCATCGAGCGTACGACGACCGACTGGGAGGCCTGGGCGCGCGAGCGCGACCTGCCGATCGTCGCCGTGCGTGACATCGACAGGTCGGGGGAGACCCCACAGATGCTCACCGGCGAGTAGTTTCAGGTCCGCCAAAATGCCGCACATCGAGCGAGTGTGGCAATCAGTCGTTCACTTCGAGGTATGATGTCGTCATCGCGGACCATCCGGCGCTCGAGCGCTGGCCGAGTGTTCATTGCTTCATTCGTCCTTCTTCCTTTGAGCGCTGCCTGTGGCACCGGCGGAGATGCGACCGACTCCGCCGTGGCGGACACGGCAGCAGCCCTAGACACCGCTTCTCCGGGGGCGGCCGCAGCGCCATCGACGGCCGAGCCCGCCGACGCACCGCTCTCACCATCCGATGTCGATGCATTCGAGCGCGGCCTGCGCGCAGAGCTCGAGGCCGTCAACAAGGCGATCGCCGACAAGGCTGCCGCGAAGAGCGGCACCGATACGTTGTCGGCAATCATGGGCGCAACCGAGCAGCAGACGGTCGAGGCCGGTGCGCGCGCGGCCGGCCTCTCGGTCGACCGGTATCGCACAATCGTGAACGCCATCTCGGGCGCACTGGCTGCCCGTCAGGGTCAGGCCATGATGGCGAACATGCCGCAGCCCGACACGAGCTCCCTCACCGCCGAGCAAAAGGCGCAGGTTCGGAAGAATGCCGAGGAGATGAAGAACGCGTTCGGGAACCCGTTCAAGGATCTCCCGCCGGATGTGGCCTCGGCGCTCGAGCCGCGCGCGCCGGCGCTCGATTCGCTGCGCATGCTCGTCGTCGGGACGCGGCTCAAGGCCGCGCAGTGATGTGACGCGGTTGCGGCGACGAACCGAGCATACCCGGTTCGTCGCCGTGCCCCGCACGACGCCTACTGGAACTGGCCGAGCTGATGGAGGAGGCCCGCGAGGTCGTAGTAGCGTCGCTCGTCGGCGATCAGACCATCCGCACCGACGCGCACGAACACGGCGCCGACCACCTCGATCTGCCGTCCAGTCGCGGGGATGTGCCCCGTCGGGGCGAGAAGAGCGCCCTGATGCGTCGCGCGAAATGTCATCTCGTACGCGGTGACGTCACCGTTCTCGATCACCCGACCGACCCGTGCCTGGAGGTCCGGGAACGCGGTCAGGAACTCGGCGATGTCCTTCGCGATCCCGTCGCGCCCGCGAATCGGTTCGGGATACGCGGGGTCGAACACCTGCGCGTCGGCGGCGTAGCCCGACGCGAATGCGGTCGCGTCGCGTTGGTTGATCGCGTCGAGCTGGCGCTGCAGCGTGCTGCCAATGGTAGCAGTACTCATCGAGTCCTCCGGCAACGGTTGCCGTTCTGGTGTGCCGCCAGGATAGGGCTGCAGCCAGGCTACCGCTTCCCGCGATCGGGCCATGGGACGAGGGTGGATGCCCCATGGCCCGATCGGGCCATCCCCGGGTCAGATCAGCCCGCGCGTCGCGGCGACCGCGGCCGCCGCGGCTCGCGTGGGCGTCTCCAGGCGCTGGAGGATGTTCGCCACGTGCCGGTGCACGGTATGCTCACTCACTGACAGCGTCGCCGCGATCTCGCGATCGCTGCGCCCGTGCGCAATGAGGCGGAGAATCTGAACCTGTCGCCTCGTTAGGCCTGGCCCTTTCGGGTCGCCGTCGCGCCCACCGACCTCCGGCCCCATCCGTCGGTGGATGTCACGGAGCAACGCGGCCGCCCGGCTTGCGTACACCCGCGAATCGAGCTGCTCGAGTGCCGCATTCGCGCCGCGTGCCTCGCTCTGAGCGCGTTCCAGCCGGTCGAGTGACACGAGCACGCTCGCCAGCTCCAGACGTGACCGCGCCGCCTCGTACGGTGCCCCGACCCGCTCGAACAGGGTGACTGCGTCCTCGAAGTGCGCGCGCGCCTCGTCGAGATCACGAGCGCCAACGGCCACCATCCCCGCCGAGTACTCGGTGGCCGCGCGAAGCGACGGCGTGGGTGTCATCTCGCCGCACAGCGTATGGAGTGACGCCAGTGTGTCGGCGGCACGCGAGCGGTGGCCGAGCAGCGCCCGGGCACGCACGAGGAGCTCGAGCGCATTGGCCCGGTGATGGCGACTCGCCTGCGGAATCTGTCGGAGCGCACGCTCCGCATGTTCCTCCGCGTCCCTGGGTTTGCCGCTGTCGAGCGCGAGCTCCGCTAACCCGAGCTGGGCGAGTGGATGCCATTCGAGTTTGGCGAACAGCGCTCCGGCCTCGTCGAGCCGTCCCTGTCTACGCCGTAGCTCTGCCAGTCGCACGAACGCTTCGGCCGCCCATGGTGCGCGCGTTCGTTCGAGGATGGTCGCGCCTTCCACGAGGTGCTCCTCGGCGCGAGACCAGTTCCCCTGCCAGAGGAGGACCGCGGCGTAGTGGACGCGGCAGATACCCAGACCGTACGGCATGTCGTAGCGCTCGGACAGCTCGCGCAACCGATCACACCACTGTGAGGCTCGGCCGAAGTCGCGCGCGCGCTCACACGCGAACAGCAGGTAACAGATCGCCCAGCTTTCCCAGAACGGTTCGGCGAGTCGCTCGCCAAGGGCGGCCACTGCTGCCTCGTCGAGAAGCTGCATGCCTTCATCGATCTGCCCTTCGTCAACCAGCGCGAGGCCGTGCAGCGCGAGCGGGAGGATGGTGAAATCGACAACCGGGATGTGGCGGCCGATCGCCAGAACCTCGTCAGCGCATTGGTGCGCGGTGACGGTATCGCCTTCGTTCAGGAGCGCGGCGTCGCCGGCGAGGAGTCGTTCCCATCCGTGCTCGGGGGCGAGCGGGACGCCATCGAGCAGGCGATGGGCGCGCTGACGCCACCCCGCAGCCACCGAGAGCTCACCACGGAAATCGGCGTGATCGGCGGCGAGCCACATGGCGGCGCGCGCGGCTCCGAGCTGGTCGCCTGCCTGACGATAGAGCCGGAACGCCGCTTCGCGAGCCGGGAGTAGCTTCTCGGCGTCATTGCACCACCACGCTGCCCAGCCGAGACCCTCGTACGCTTCGGCCGACTCTCGCTTCGCAACCGCGCGCTCGAAGAGCTCGAGCGCTTCCGTCCAGGCAAAGCGAGCGAGCGCGTCACGCGCGCGCGCGACCATGTCATCAGGCGTGGTGTGCGGCATCGAGAGGTCGGTCGCTGCGGATGGCGTTCGCGTGTGACATCGGGGCGCGCGCCTGCGAGTTAGGGTGCAGCGCGAGGCTTGTCCAGACGCTGGCGAAGCACCTCGTACACGGCGATTCCCACACTCGTCGAGAGATTGAGTGACCGCACCTGTGGAGACAGGATCGGCATTGTGAGGAACCGATCCTGGTGGCGCTCGTGAAGCTCGGGTGGGAGCCCGCCGGTCTCGCGACCGAAGATGAGCACGACGCCATTCGCATCCCCGAGCGGCGCATCCCACAGGACTCGCGTCGCTTTCGTGGAGAAGAAGTACGGCTCGCCCAGCGACGGCAATTCATGTTCGAAGGCCTCCCAACCCGGCCACACGCGAAGGTCCACGCGATCCCAATAGTCGAGGCCCGCGCGTTTCACATTGCGTTCGTCGAGCGAGAACCCGAGCGGCTCGATGAGGTGCAGGGTCGCGCCGGCGGCGAGACATGTTCGGCCGGCGTTCCCCGTATTCCAGTGTATCTCCGGGTAGACGAGGACGACATGGATCGCCGAGGAACGATCGGCGGCCATCTGCTATGTCACGGATCCCGCGAGCATTACGAGCGACGCCGCGATCATGACCCCGCCGGCGACCGCGATCTTCCACGAATTTCCGTCGGTCACCTGTCCCATGCTTCGAAGCGAGTGCGCCGGGAAGCACATGTGCACGATGCCCTTGAGCACCTGCGCCCAACCCACGAATGTCACCAGGGCGGGCCACCCGCTCCACTGCGTGCCGTGAAACCCCACGATCAGCGAACCGAACGACAGGCTCATCATGCCGTTGACGAACGCGCCCGGTTCGCCCCGCGCCCGCAGTTGACGGAACCACTCGGCCCAACCCTCCGGCCGGAGCACGTGCGACAGCCCAACCGCGAAGAAGGAGATCCCGACGATACGTTCGATCGCCGTTTCCATATGAGCCCTCTGTGATTTCGTAGATCCTAAATTGCTGTTACTGTTTAGCTAAACTATGTTGGCGCGTGTTTCTGTCAATGGAGTTTGCCGAGGGGTAGATTCGCGGCGCGGGCAGCTGAACGCCTCTCGTTCGGAGTAAACGCCACTGCCGAAGCGAGCATCTGCATTGATTGCCAGCCGGATTCGCGTCGCCGGGCTCGGTCTTGCCCTGGCCCTTGGCACGGCGGCATGCGGCTCGACCGAACCCGAAACGACCGAGCGGTGGGCAGCGGACCTCGTCGCTACCGGCCAGGTCCTGCTCATGACCTTTCAACGCCACGGCATGGAGGTCAGCGGTACGGGAACGCTGGGCAACCTAACGAATCCTGGAAGTGAGCCACTCACGCTGACGGGAACGCGCAGCGATGACTCCCTGAAGATCACGTATCGCCGCCAGGGCGCCGACGCGTTTCGATTTCGTGGTCGTTACACCGGCCCAGGTCTCGAAGGCGTGCTGGACGGGGCCGAGTTCGTCGAGCTCTCGGTCGCGTTTCGGCCGCGGTGACCGGGGCGCGGCCGCCGGTCACCGCTCCACCACCACGCGCACCAGCGCCGTGTCACCGCGCGCGGAGATCGCGCGAATCTCGTGTGTCCCGGGCGCGGGCGCCCAGCGGTCGCGCGTGTAGGGCTTCCCGTCGATCGACCACCGCACCGCGTCTGCCCCGTGCCCCGCAGCGCGGAGCGCGATGCTCGCGTAACGAGACTCGATACCCACCGGGACCGAGTACCGGTCGCCGTCGAGCGGCGACGTGATGCGGAACCGTGACGCGGGAGCGTTAGGTGCCGGTCCGTCCCCCGCTGGCGGGTCGGCCTGCGCGTCTCCACTCATGCCGTTCCGCGTCCCCGCGGCCGCCACTGCCCGTCCAACCTCGTCCAGCGCCGGACGTAGCCCCTGACGCGACCACTCCGCGTACTCGTCAGGCAGGGCCACGCGTCCGCCACGCTCCCAGTCGTCGTCACGCGCCGGCTCCGTGCCAGGCACGAACCACTCGGTGAGCTGTGCGCACTCGGGAGTCGCGCGAAGTCCCGAGAGTCGGCACACGGGGACGCGCACCGCGCCCACTTCGGCTGGCGTCGCGAGCGCTCCGGGAGGGATGCGACGCGCGACCGCCATCACGGTCCGATGAAGCAGCGGGCCGGCGCCCGTGATGCCACTGACTCCCTCCATCGCCCGGCCGCTGAAGTTCCCTGCCCACACGGCTACTGTGAACGTGCGTGTCGTCCCCACCGCCCAGTTGTCGGTGAAGTGCCGGCTCGTGCCGGTCTTGACGGCCGCCGGGAACGGAAAGTCGAACGGTGTGTTCGCGCCGAAACCGGGGACGCGCGCCGCGGGGTCGCTGAGAATGTCCAGCACGATCGCGCTCGCGGCGCGGGAGATGACCCGGCGCGTTTCGCGCGGCCCCACGGCCGGTCGCCCGGCACCGCTCATCAGCTGCCACGTCCACGGCCGCCACTCACCGCCGTTCGCCAGGGCACGATACCCATTCGCGAGCTCGATCAACGTCACGTCGCCATTCCCGAGCGCAAGTCCGAGTCCGTAATGCTCGGCGTCGCGATTCAACGACTCGAAGCCCGCGAGGCGCAACGTGTGGAGAAGTGCGTTCGCGCCTAACGCCGATGTCAGTTCGACGGCCGGGACGTTGTACGAGCTCGCGAGCGCCTCTCGCACGCGCGTCGGTCCACGGAACCGGCGATCATAGTTTCGCGGCTGATATGGGCCGGTCGTCGTCGCGTAGGTCTTCGGGACATCGGGCAGCACGCTCGCAGCCGTGTAGCCGCGATCGAGCGCGACGCCGTACAGAAACGGCTTCAGCGCGGACCCCGGCTGGCGCGCCGAGACGACCATGTCGGTCTGCCCGTCCTTCGCCGCCCAGAAGTCCGGTGAACCGACCCAGGCCAGCACCTCGCCGGTGACGTTGTCGAGGACGACGGCAGCCGCGTGCTCCACCCGCCGGTCGCGTAGCACGTCGACGGTGTGTCGGACCTCGGCCTCGATCGCCCGCTGCAACTCGATGTCGAGCGACGTCCGGATCCGTGTCATCCGCGCCCCCGCGCGCGCGGGCGCAGTCCACGCGAGCACGCGTGTCGTGAAATGCGGCGCCACGAACGGCGCCACGCGGCCGGTCGAGCCCAATGGCTCCTCGCGCGCCCGCGCGATATCGACGTCCGTCGCCAGGCCAAGCCGACGCATACGCTCGAGAGCAACCGCCTGACGCCGGCGCGCACGCTCTCGCGAGACGTGCGGGTTGTCGCGCGATGGCGCGTGCGTGATTCCGGCGAGCGTTGCCGCCTGAGCGATACTGAGCTCGCCGGCCGAGGTGGCGAAGTAGAGCGCGCTCGCCGCACCAACCCCGACGGTCGCCTCCCCCAGGTGCACGCGGTTCAGGTACTGCTCCATGATCTGCTGCTTGGTCAGCTGCGCCTCGAGCCGCATCGCCCACAGCACCTGTGCGAACTTGCCGAACGTATTCCACTCCTCGGGGCGGAGCAGGCGCGCGAGCTGCATCGTGATCGTGGAGGCGCCCGACACCGTCCTCCTCGCACGCACGTTGGAGATCGCCGCACGACCGACCGCCAGCACGTCGATCCCCCAGTGGTCCCAGAAGCGCTTGTCCTCCACCGCGACGAACGCGTTGATCAGGTCGGGGTCGATCCGGTCGTAGACGACCCACGTCGCGTCGCTCCCGTCGGCCGCGCGGGTGGAGCGAAGCGGCAAGCCGTGACGGTCCTCGATGGTCACACCCACCGCACCTTCGGGAGACAGGATCCGCGGCAGGATTGGACGGGACACCCAGATGCCAGTGAGGACGATCACCAGCCCTAACGACACAGCGGCCGCTCCCGCCAACCGCCGAACCGTACGTGGCAGGCGGTCCCATCTCCCGGGATGACTGCGATTCCTCACTGCGTTCGGAATGACGTCCATTCCTTCACTGCCCTCGCGGAGTCACGACGAACGTTCCACCATCACTCCGGCCATGGACCGCCGGGTTGTACATCTCCTCGGCGTGCGCCGGCGGGCGGATGAAGGTCCCCGGTGTCGTCGCGCGCGCGACGTACGTCGCCGTGTAGGTCCCCGGCCAGAGCACGTTTGCGGAATACACGACACGGTCGTCACGGATCTCGCGGTGGTCGAACGGCGACCACCATCCCGAGTCCCAGCGACCGAAGCCCCACTGCGGACCGCCCTCCGTTCCCTCCTGCTCGACGGGACCCTGAATGGGATCCGTTCCCGCGCCCGGTCCTGGCATCGCTGACGCGGTGCGGAGGCTCAGATCCACTGCCTCCAGCCCGGCCGGCAGCGCATCGTCCAGCACGAGGAATTGCCGGGTCGACGGCACGGTGACCCTGAGTCGCACGCGGACGAGGTCGCCCTCCGCGGCGCGCGTGATCGGCGCACCACCCTCGTAGCGCTCGTACCACCGCTCGACGCGAATGCCGTTGTCCTCCGGAGTCACTGGCGGAGCATTGGGGACCTCGGTCACGGTGATGTAGTAGTAGACGGCCGTCGATCCCATCCCGGTGGGACTCGCGCCGGCATCGAGCGACAGGCGCAGCACGGGCGCCGTCGCCGCGTTAGGCACGAGCCCCGCCAGCGACATCGTCGAGTCTGCCCCCACCGTCGTACCCCCGGTGGACGCCTGGAGGATCACCCGGTTCCCCGCGCGCACCCGAACCGTACGGTTCCCCTGCTCGCGACGACGTCGCTCGAGCGCGGCCAGCGCCGACACGGCTGACGCATAGTCCTGCGTATTCCACCTCCATGCCTGTCCCTCCGCACGTCCCTGCTGTGCGAGCGTCTCGGCGAGCGGACCGACGAGCGCGTGGTTCACGTCCACCGCGAGCGTCGCCAGCAGGACACGAGCAACGGGGCGAGTCACAGATCGGAAGTAGAACTCCACGTTCGCCGAGTCGGGGACCACCGCGCGGCGCCCTTCGACACGCACCTGCGCCCACGTCGGCTCCATCAATCGTCGCGCGGCCGCCATCTGGTTCCGCCGCGCGAGCACCTCCGCCAGTCGTGCACGATCCTCGAGCGTCAACAGGGCCGGGGCGCGCAGCAGCTCGTTTTCGGATGCGACCGCGGGTCGCCCGAGACGACTCAGAAAGTCAACCGCCGCCACCCGCTCGCGGAGCCGCATCTCCGGCCGGTCCCAGTAGCTCGAGACCGGCGAGAACACCGGCCTGGACTCGCCACGCAGCTCCGCGGCGACGTACCCCGCGAGGCGACCGAGTACCGCCGAGTCCACCGCGACGCCCGCGTCGCGCGCGTCGAGCAGGACGATCCCCGCGTATGAGCTGAGCCAGACGCTCGTCCAGTCGCTCGACGACCAGTACCCCATGCCGCCGTCCACACGCTGGCGGCGCGTCAGGATGTCCACGGTCTGAACGATCTCACGCCGCTGCGCCTCGTTCGCGGCGCCGCCCATCTGCCGCTGCGCCGAGTAGAGCGCGAGGATGGGCACCGCCGTGCTGATCACCTGCTCCGTACAGTAGTACGGGTAGACGCGGAGCGACTGTTCGATCCCGCGAATGGTGGCGAGGGGTGAGATGCCGAGGTTCAGCGAGAGCCGCGAGCGTGCGGGATCGATCCCCGCCGGAAGCGCGAGCTGCACGGTGGCCGTGTCGCGCAGCACTCCGGCGATGGTGTGCCCTCGCGGGTGGTAGTCCGGCCGCACGGGCAACGTCACGCGCACGGCGTCGGCATCACCACCACCCGTGACGTCGAAGCGGAACGTCGCCGTGTCGCCAACGCCGCGCGTCGCGCGGAACGGGAACCGTACCTCGGTGCCGCGGCCGGCGTCGAGCGTGGCGGTCCGCGTCGCGTCGCCGCGCAGCGCCACTCCGGTGGACGCTGCCGTGACCCTAACGCTGGCCGCGGTACCGTCGCGCCGGTTGATCACCGCACCGGCCAGGAAGTCGTCGCCCGGACGCACGAAGCGCGGCAGCGCCTGACGCGCGAGCAGTGGACGTGTGACGAGCAGTGACGACTGACCCTTGCCGTATCGGTCGCCCGCCGTCACGGCCACCGCCATGACGCGGAACGTCGTCAGGTTGTCGGGGAGCCGCGCGGACGCGACCGCGTTCCCTTGCGCATCGGTGACGACCGAACCGAGGAAGAACGCCGTCGTCTGGAAGCGTGAACGAAGGATGTCCGCGCCCGCTGCGCCGCCACCGCCGCCGGGCTCGCGTGTCCCCTTCATTCCTTCGGGGACCTGCGGCGCCACAGTCGTCATGTTACTCGCCAGGCGGAGGCCAAGGCCGCGCGCCTGGTAAATGAGGTCGATCGGGTCGGGCGTCGTGTAGCCTGTAAGGGAGAGCACGCCTTCGTCCACCGCCCAGAGCGTGACTTCACTGCGCTGGCCCGCCCCGCGGGCGTCGCGCACGCGCACCCGTACGCGCGCCGAGTCTCCCGGGCCGTACTCGGCCTGCTCCGGCTCGAGGGTCACGGCGAGACGCTTCACCTCCGGAGTCACGCGCAGCTCGGCGTAGCCGACGCGAATCGTCGGGCGCCCGGGATCGTCCTGCGGTCCCGGCGGCGCGCTTCGACCGCGAGCAACGAGGATCGAGATGAACGCGTTAGGCGCGTACGCTTCGGTGATGGGGAATTTCAGTGTCGTGGAACCGGACGTGAGCCGGAGACGCCGTTGCTCGATCACCCCCTCGCGCTCGACGGTGATCCACGCTTCCGCATCCGTGAACGGCGACGCGAACAGCACCGTGGCCGTGTCCCCTACCGAGTAGCGGGTGCGGTCGGGGATCACGTCCATCTTGAACTGCGACTCGTCGTTCCAGGGAACCCAATCGGAGCCCGACGCCCAACGCTGGAAGCTCGTGGTCGCGGCACGGCCGTTACGGTCGGTCGCGGCAAAGGTGATGACGTACACCCCGCCGGCGTTCGGCGTGAACGCGCACGGCACCGGCGACTCGGCCGTCGTCACCGTGCATCGGGCGACGGTGTCCGACACCCACTCGCCCACCACCTGCGAGAATCCGCCGCGCTCACGTCGCACGCGGTGCCACTCGCGCCGGACGATCGTTCCCTGCACACGGGTCCCGGCGACCTTCTGCCCATCCGGGCGCACTGCCAGGACGCCAATCGACTGCGGCGTGCCGGCCTGCCAGAAATAGCTCGCGCCTAACGGCTTCGCCGCCACGTACAGTTCGGCGGGGTGGACGATCGTCGATCGCGAAGTGCCGACCGCCTGACGATTGACGTCCGTGACGCCCACCTCGAGCGTCACGCGCGCCGGGCGTCCGTTCGGCGTCGGCGGGAGCGTGACGGCGAGCTCGCGCTCGCCGCGCGCGTCCAGTGTGTCCACGCCGCTGGCGATGACCTGCTGGCCCTCCTCGTTCGCGTCTTCCCACCACGCGCCACTCTCGCCGATGTGCCAGTCCTCCACGCCCGGGATGTCGAGCTCCCACGGGGAGACCGATGCCTGCCGCGCCATCCACGTCACCGCGGCACGCGCCATCGGTGCGCCGAACAGGTAACGGGCGTGGAGCGTGACGCCGAAGCGGTCACCGGGGAGGCGTGTTCCGTCGTCGCCGTTCAGCTCCACGAGGAACTCCGGCGGCCGGTACTCGGCGACCCGGTACGATGTCTGCGCCACAGACCGCCACTTTCCTTGCCGCTTCGCCTGAACCTCTACCCGGTACGTCCCGATCGCGGTCGTCGTCGGTAGCTCCAGCGCCTGCTCTGCCGTGCCGAACGCCGAGGGCGCGACGGTGCGCTCACGGAGCACGCCTTCGTCGCGGTCGTGGAAGATCCATTTGATGGAGTCCGTGCGAGCCGGGACGCGAAGGGCGCCGAGCGCGCCGGCGCGGAGGATCGCTTTGGCGTACACACGTTCGCCCGGGCGGTAGATCCCGCGCTCCGCGAAGACCGCTCCGGCGAGCGGCAAACGACGGTCGCCCCACGCGCTCTGCACGTTGAACCGCCACGGCGACAGGTCGGGGTCCCACCGATTGATCGCCGTGACCGCCCGGTCGCTGCCTAACGTCACTCGAACGTAGCCCTCGAAGTTCGTGTAGCCCTCTTCGTCGTCGACCGCGCGCACGCCCGACCAGCCGGAGAGGCGGGCGAGCCCACGTGCGTCGGTGCGCGCGGTGGCGAGGCGGCGACCCTGCGCATCGTGAACCTCGACGGTCGCTCCCGCTCTTGGAGCTCCGTCGTTCACGCCGGTGACCCATACGACGCCTTCCGCGGCGCCGATCCGCGCATGGACTCCGAGGTCACTCACCTGCACCAGCGAGAGCGCGCCACCGGCGACCGTGTCGGCACCCGAGCGTCCGCTGAGCTTCACCGCGTAGAGCGCCGGGCTGCCGGGACGCGACGCGTCGGGCACGGGCAGCCGAACGCCCGTGAGCATCGCGCGGTCGCGCCGGGCCCGGAGCGGGATGCGCTGCGTGGTCGCGTTTCGTGCGAGCGCCGTCCAGAGACTGTCGTCGCCCCAACCGAAACGGGTGAGGATCTTCGACTCGACCGTGTCCGGTACCGGCGCGATGACGGCGACGAGCGTGTCCACGTTGACGTGCTGCACGGAGAGCGTGCGGAACCCCGTGCGCTCCACGAGCAGGCGGCCGAAGGGATGGACGATCGCCGGCTCGTACCCGGTCGTGCGAAACGCCACGGCCGGGTTACCGGCGAGGCGCTGCCCAAAGACGTCGCGGAGCGCGGTGTCGGCGACCACCGCGTACGTGATGTGAGGCTGAAGGCGTGCTTCAAGGGTCCAGGTGATCGACTCCGAGACCGTGTCGCGCACGGTGAACTTCGCGTCAGGAAGGAGCCTGACGTGCCGAAGCACTTCGGCGCCGCGCACCGGGTTGGTGAACGCCACGGTGATGGGACCGGACGGGCAGAACTTGCCCCCGCCACATGCGACAGCCGAGACGCGCAGGTCGCCATAGGTGTTGAATGCCCAGCGGCTGGCCGTGCGCAGGACCTCGTCTTCGACTTCGGTCGGCGCGACGAGCTCGCCCACGCACCCGCGCGGGAGGGCGCCGTCCGGCGCGAGCTCGACGACCCGACGCAGGGAGTCGACCGTGCGATCGCGCTGCCACCCACCCGCTTCGCGGTATCTCCACGGGTCGTCGTCGCCGATGCGGCGCTGCGACGTCGCGCGAAGCCGGACGATGCGCTGCCCGCCGCACGACGCACTGAGCTCGACGTACGCGGCGCTCGAGAGCTTCGCGAGATCGACCGGCGCGCTGTAGACGAGCTCGAAGTGCTGGTTTGGCGCGAGGTGAAGCGCGTGGACGTCCGGACCAACCGGCGAACCCGTGAGCAGGCGTGGTCCCTGGACGCGGAACGTGAACCGGTACGGTTCGACCAACCCGCTTCCGTCCATGGCGCGGAACGTATTCGCGACCGTGACGGTGTAGCGTGCTCCCGGGGCGAGCGCCTCGGCTGGCCGGAGGCGGATGGTGACGGGATCTCGCCATTCTACCCGTCCGCGCACGGCCGGCTCGATGCGGAAGATCGACGCGGCGTCGACGGTGCGGTCGAGCGACCCAGCTACGGGCCGGTCGAACGTGACGCTGATGTCGGCGGTGGGAATGGCGTCGCCGGACGGCGTGGTTCGTGTGACGCGCAACGGCGTGACACGCTGGGCAAGCGTATCAGCGGGGACCGTCGCGAGAACGGCGAGAGCGACGAGCGGGAGGAATCGGGGACGCATGGCTTATCCGGGGCGGCGACTCAGTGATTATACCGCGCGGGGCCATTTTTGCGCCCCGAGCTGCGCCCGTGCGTTCGAGGCACTCTGGATGTACAGGCTCTCAGCTCCAATTCCTGCGGCGCGAGCACATTGGATGTCGGTCCACGGTGTCCGGCTCACCTCCTTGGACAGGAATGGCCTCGAGGGAGGCTCCGAGCTGTTTCTGATACGGCAAGAGACAGGATGGACAGGATGGACAGGATGGACAGAATGACCAAGATGCCCTGCGCGGCGGCACCGTCCGCAAAATCCGCCCACTCCGTTCCATCCGTATGGACCTTCACGGAGGCCGGTCTCGTCGCGCGGGGCGCGGCGCGCCGCGGACTTCAAAGCGCGGAGGATGGCATCATCCAGCGGGCGAGTAGACGTACACCCAAGCGCGCTTGCCTGACGCGAGCGTCACACTGATCCGGCTGTACTCATCTGCCGCCTCGTAAGCATCGACGTTCCGGAGCTCATCGTCAGTGACCTCGAACACCATGCCGGGAATGCTGCGGGCATCGTCACCGGTAAATGACGCGTTCGCGTGGTGCGTCCGCGCGAGCTTCGCGGCGACGGCGGGGTCGTTGATCCTCACGAGCGTCTGCTCGAACCCGGGAAGCTCGTCCTGCTCACCATCGAGATGTCGGCCGAACGTCGCGAGTTGCACGTCCTCTCGTTGCAGTGACCCGTAGGAGAAAAGCAAAGGCATGATTGGGGACCGATCCACTTTGTCGTGAGAAGTACTTGTCCGTCGCAACCCAGGCGGCCTAATTTCGGGCAATGACCCAACGGCGCGCGCTCCGTGCCGCCCTGCTGGGCGGCGTTGCCGGCGCGATCACCCTCCTCGCCGCGTGGCGCGGTCTGGTGACGTGGCTCCTCCGTGTCGACGAGGCTCCGACACCAGGCATACGATGCCTGCGCATCGCCGACACGGCATTCGCCCACGCCATTGCCTCGGCCACTCGGCGACTCGTTGCTACAATGCGCGAGAAACGCATCCCCGGCATGACGGTCGCCGTCGCCATCGATGGACGGGTCATCTGGTCCGAAGGATTTGGGGTCACCGACATCGCCCGCAAATCACCGGCATGCCCGGAGACACGCTTCCGGATCGGCAGCGTCTCCAAGCCAATCACGGCCGCCGCGATGGCGCGCCTCTACGAGGCCGGCAAGCTCGAGCTCGATGCGCCGATCCAGCGCTACACGGTGGCGTTTCCCGATAAGGGCCATCCCATAACGGCGCGTCAGCTCGCTGGTCACCGCGCGGGTATCCGCCATTACCGCGACGACATCGAAGCGTTCAACACCCGTCGCTTCGCGAGCGTTACGGAGAGTCTCGAGCTCTTTCGAGACGACCCGCTGCTCTTCACCCCTGGCGATGGCCATCACTACTCGACCTATGGGTACGTCGTGTTGAGCGCGGTACTCGAAGGCGCATCAGGCGTGTCGTTCGACCGGGTACTCGAGCAGTACGTCTTCCGCCCGCTCGAGCTTACCCGCACCGGGCTCGACATGACCGACAGCCCGACAGGACATCCGCCTAACGTGACGCACTTCTATGATCACGTGACCCCATACGTGCTCGACGGTCGGGTGCGCCCATCGCCGTTCGTTGACATGAGCAGCAAGTGGGCAGGCGGTGGTATGCTTTCTACGAGTGAAGACCTCGTGCGATTCGGTTCAGCGTTGCTGCCGGGTGCGCCGCAGCGATTCCTACACCCGGAAACGCGCGAGATGCTGTTCACCCCCACGACGCG
>DAINRQ010000034.1:22420-30532 GCA_036741775.1 Gemmatimonadaceae bacterium
TCCGGCGGGATGTAGAACAGCTCGCCCGCTCGCAGCTCGACGACTCGGCCATCGGCGAACGCGGCCGTCGCCGTGCCCGCGAGGACGAGGCCGACGTGCTCAACCGAGCAGCGGGTCGCACCAACCGTGGGGCCGACGTGCTCGGACCAACGCCAGCCTGGCTGGTAGGTCGCGCGACCGATGGTGACCCCGCCCAGGCGCACGATCTCGAACCGGCCCAACGCCATCTCGCGGACCTCGTCGGGGGTCTCGAACCGCTTGAGAATCACATCCGTGGGCAGTACTCGAGGAGTGTCCATAGTGGTGGGATTGGCAGGCTCACACCAGCACGAGACGCGTTAGGCTCCCTCGACCAGGGCGGCGAGCTTGTCGAGCGATATGCGCCATCCGGTGTCGTTGTCGGCCGGCGAGAGTCCTGGTGGCAAGCGATCGTGGACCGCGAGGAGATCGGTGCCGCCGTCGGCATCGGCGAGAGTCAAGGTAATCGTCATCTCGCCCCGCATCGCGGGATCGGTCGTCTCGAATTCGACGACCTGAACGACGCGCTCGTTCGGCACCAACTCGACGAAGCGGCCGTGGTACGTGTCCGTGTGGGCGGTCGTCTTCCCGGTACCTGTGGGCTCGTCGTAAGTGAGCGAGATGCGGAACGCACCGCCGTCGCGAGCATCGAAGGTGTGAACTTGGCTCGTCATGCCATCGGGCACCATCCACGTCGTGACGGCGCGCGCGTCCACGAGGGCGCTATACACGGCCGCGCGCGGCGCGGCGATGCGGCGGCGAATGCGCGTCGACCGTGTGTTCAAGAGAGGAACACCATGAGTCCATGGCCGTTGCGCGTTACCGTGGCTAGCGCCTCGCGCAGTGTTCCCACGTATTCCATCAGGTAGCCGAGCGAATCGTCGTCTTTGGGATCGCGATCCCAGATCTCGGGATAGATCTTCGCAGCCATCATGGCCTCGGGAGCGAATCGGCGGCGCAAGGCGTGGTCGTCGATTGCGCCGAGCGTAGTCGCGATCTCACCTGTTTCGGCTGCGGTGAAGACGCGAGCCGGCCCGTAGCCGACGTCCTCATCGCCCACGTAGGTACCGCCAGCTACGAGGAAGTTCAGAGGCGGCTCGCCGTCATCGGCGGTCCCCGTAAGCAGGAAGTGGATGCCGTGCCACGCTTTATCGAGATCGCTGAACACACCCTCGCCGTCGCTCAACGCGAGCGGCGGTGCCGGCGTGGCGGACGTCGGGTCATCTGCTGGGCGAGCACCAAAGAGCCGCGCGAGGAACCCCGGCCTGCTGCGGGTGTCCGCCTCGCGGCGGGCGCGGTCGTACATCTCGGAGTCGTCGGGTGCGACGACCTGCCAGATGAGGGGCGGGTCTGCGAGCAGTCGCTGGATGGTAGCGTCGCTCACGGAGCCGAGGGATAGCCCCATGCCCATGGGGGGAGTCCTCGTCAGGTTGCGGGGAACAGCATCCGGAGGACCAGGATCGACAGCAATGCGCCGAGGATGAGCGCGGCCGGCCAGAACCGAGCCAGGCCCCGCCGCTTTGGCGAGGCCGGCCCTGCGACCGCAACGGTGTCGCGCGCGCGAAGCTCGGCCAACGCCTGCTCGAACGAGCCCGGCGTGATCCCGGCTTCATGTGCCGCCTCACGCAGCTGGGCGATGGACAGCTCGGTACCGCGCGCGGCCTCGAGCTCGCTCGCCCGCGCGAGGAGTCGCCTTGCCGCCTCCTCTGGCAGTCGCTCTGCGTCTCGGGCCTGATCGGGCTCGATCATCGTGTCCTCCGGCGATTCAGTGCGGCGGGTAGGACGGTGGCATCAGTATGATAGCGCCAGAGGATAGTGGGTAGTCACCCGGCGCCGCTTCATCCGTCCCCGCGACCCTTACGCCATCGGTTCTCCGTCCAGCGCGTCATCGTCCAACCGCCCGCCAGACAGAGAAGAGGAAGCACGACGGCATATACCAGGATGTACACCCACGACGGTGCCGCGGGAATCGCCGGGTGCCCGGACCACCCGTAGATCGCGCCGAGAGGGGCGCTAGCCAGGTAGCCCAGCACGGCCCAACCGAGCACCGCCAGTACCAGCGTGCCAAGGAGCCGCAGAACAATGATCATGGGTCGGGCGTGATTCCTCCGACTGCAACCAGGTCGTCTCGGTCGTATACGCCGAGAAAGAACTCTCCCGGCCCATCGAGACGGATGACGCCGACATCCAGATCCGCCAGCATTCGCTCGAGGAATCTGAATCCTTCGGCGACACTCTCGGTTGCGAGCCGCCGGAGTTGTCCGGCGTCTTCGGCGGTGAGCTGGCGAATGGTCATCCTATGGACACTCGGTTCTTCCCCTGACACGCGCCCGCGATGTAATTAGCCCGAGAGCTCTTTCCCAGGAGAAATCGTGAACGCATCCGTCCTTCGTCTGACTGCAGCCGTCCTCGTCGCGGCTGTCGCCTGTTCACCTTCCGACGGCGGCGGCGGCCTCGATACTACTATGTCTACGGCCGCGCTCCAGCCGGCGATGGCCGCCATCACCGGCGAGAGCATCCTCGAGCACACGAATCGGCTCGCGTCCGACGCCTTCGAGGGACGCGCGCCCGGTACACCGGGGGAAGACAGCACGGTCGCCTATCTCACGGAGCAGTTCAAGGCCTTGGGGCTGGCGCCGGGGAACCCTGACGGCAGCTACATCCAGCCCGTGTCGCTCATCGGCTATACGAGCCGTCCTGAGCTCACCATCACGACTGGTGGTCGCACGATGCGGCCCGCGTTCCCGACGGACTTCGTCGGCGTCTCGCGGCGCAATCGCACTGACGTGCGCGTCGACAACTCGGACCTCGTGTTCGTGGGGTACGGTGTCGTGGCGCCCGAGTATGGCTGGGACGATTACAAGGGGCTCGACGTGAAGGGGAAGACGATCGTCATGCTCGTCAACGACCCGGCCGTGCCCGACCCTAACGATTCGACGAAGCTCGACTCGACGGTCTTCAAGGGCCAGGCCATGACCTACTACGGGCGCTGGACGTACAAGTACGAGATCGCATCGGACAAGGGCGCGGCCGCGGCCATCATCGTCCACGAAGAGGGGCCGGCCGGCTACCCGTACGAGGTCGTGATCGGGAGCTGGGGACGCGAGAATCTCGACGTGAAGACCGAGGGCCCAACGAATCGCATCGCCGCCGAAGCGTGGATGACACTCGACAAGACGAAGGAGCTCTTCCGCAACGCGGGGCTCGACTTCGATTCGCTCAAGAAGGCCGCGACGAGCAAGGACTTCAAGCCGGTTCCCCTCAACGCGAAGGCGACGTTCCGCGTGCGGAACCAGGTGCGCGAGATCCAGTCGCGAAACGTAGTCGCGAAGCTCGAGGGGTCCGACCCGGCGCTCGCGGACGAGTACGTGATCTACATGGCGCACTGGGACCATCTGGGGAAGGACACGACGCTCAAAGGCGATCAGATCTTCAACGGCGCGCTCGACAACGCGACCGGCACCGCGGCGCTGCTCACGCTCGCCAAGGCCTACAAGGCGCTGCCGACGCCGCCGGCCCGGTCGACGCTCTTCCTGGCCGTGACGGCGGAGGAGTACGGGTTGTTAGGCGCCAAGTGGTATGCGACCCATCCGCTCTACCCGCTCGGCAAGACGCTCGCGGTCATGAACATGGACGGCGTGAACCAGTGGGGGCGCACGTCGGACGTGACGGTCGTCGGCTACGGGAACTCCACGCTCGATGACCTGCTGAGCAGTGTCACGGCACAGGACGGCCGCACGGTCAAGCCCGACCCGGAGCCCGAGAAGGGGTTCTTCTACCGCTCGGACCACTTCGAGTTCGCGAAGCAGGGCGTGCCGTCGCTCTACATCGACTCGGGCACGGAGTACGTCGGCAAGGACCCGGCGTTCAGCCAGCAGAAACGCGACGAATACACGAGCAACGACTACCACAAACCGTCGGACCACGTGAAGCCCGATTGGGACCTCGCCGGTGCCGCTGAGGACCTGCAAACGCTCCTCCAGGTCGGCTACCTGGTCGCGCAGACGGACCGATGGCCGGAGTGGAAGCCGGGCACAGAGTTCAAGGCCAAGCGGGACAGTATGCTCAAGGGAGATGCTAGGTAGCTAACAGCTAGGAGCTAACAGCTATCGGCAAAGCGAGAACCCCCGGGGTGCCTCTCTACGATAGAGGGGCTTCCCGAGGGTTCCGTTTTGCTGATAGCTGATAGCTGTTAGCCGATAGCTCAGCCTTAATATCCCAGCGTCAGCGCCAACGACTCCGTCGGCAGCATGTCCCTCCACTGATGGATGAGCCGCTGATACGCCACCCCGACCGGCCGGATCTTCCGGTCCATGTCGTACAGGCCTAACGCGTTCACTCGAGCATTGTCCTCGCGCAGCGACGTGTCCCAATCCACCTGATCGATGAGCGAATACCAGGTGAACCCCACGATCGGGATGCCGTCCTCCTTGAGACGGATCATCTGCGCCCACTCCTTCCACAGCCACCGCTCAGAGTACGGCTCCTTGATGTTCGTCTCCGTGTGCATCACGGGGAGACGATAGCGGCTGTAGTACTGCCGAGCGAGGATGTAGTAGCCGAAGATCTCCCCCGCCGACTTCGTCTCCTTCTCCTCGCAGACGAGGTGCTCGTTCGTCTCGTAGTAGTCCGTGCCCATGATGCAGTGCGCCTTCACGCGGTTTTCCTGAAACCAGCGATACTCCCCTCGCGTCATCCCGTAGTCCATCAGGTACTGGTACATGGGCGCGGCCACCGGATAGCCATACGTGAGGTCCAGCGCGAGGAACCGGCGATCGTTCAGAAAGCGCGCGAGTGGAATGCACGACGGGTCCTCCGGATGGAAGTACTCCGACGACTCGCTCTGGATGAAGGTCGGACGATCGAGCACGTCGAGGATCGCCGTCATCGCCCGGATGTTCGCCTGACACAGATGTTTGATCGCGGTCACGAACGCGCGGTCGCTTCGCAGGCGCTCGTTCCACCAGCCATTCAACGCCGAGAACGTCGCGGTGACGAAGATCTCGTTGATGGGGGTGTAGAGCCGCAGCCACGGATATCGCTCCGCGAACGCCCGCGCATACTCGGCGAAGTAGTGCGGGAAGTCGGGGTTCTGGAAGTCGCCGATCCAGTCAGGAACACCGAAGTGACAGAGATCGGCGATCGGCGTGATGCCGAGCTCGCTCAGCGCGGTGAACGTCTCGTCGGCGAAGTCCCAGTCGTACCGGCCAGGGCCGGTGTGCGTGCGGTAGTACGGCGGACCGTAGCGAAGGAACGGGATCCCCATCTCCAGCACGAGCGCGAAGTCCTCGCGCCAACGCTCGTAGTGATGCGTTTTCTCCATCTCGTCCACACGCATGGGGGTGCCGTCGGGACGTGCGACGGTCGGGTAACTGTTCTCGATACCCGTGGCGAACATGAACTCGTGCGTCATTGGGTTGGGGAATGGCTGAGCGACGAAAGGGCGCACCGGCGCGGAACACCGAGATGGCCATGTCAGGCACGGACTGGTCCAAATAGCGGCCGAACAGCGATTTCGTCCCACCCGAGCCAACGCCACATCGACCGACGGTGTCACATGGACATCTCCCGCCCAACGGAGCGAGCGATGTCCATGGCTGGTGACCTGCGGTATGCGGTGCGGAGCCTGCGCAGACGCCCCGGTTTCACGACCGTCGCCATTCTCACCCTCGCGCTCGGCATCGGCGCGAACGCCGCGATCTTCAGCGCGGTTCGCGGCATCCTCCTCCGCCCGCTTCCCTTCCGAGAACCTGATCGCCTCGTCGCGTTCAACGCCGAGCAGTTCATCGCGAACGCCGAGTTGCTCTACCTTCGCGAACACGCGCGCACGTTGAGCGCCGTCGGCGCGATGAGTCCGGGATGGGGCATGGCGCTCGCCGGTGTCGGCGAAGCGACGCAACTGACGACGGGGCGAGTGTCACCGAACCTCTTCGAGATGCTCGGCGTGCGCCCGGCGCTCGGGCGCGCGTTCCAGGAGGAGGAATCCGCGCCCGGACGCGAGACCGTCGCGATTCTCGGCCACGCACTCTGGACGGAGCGGTTCGGTAGCGATCCGTCGGTCATCGGGAGACGTATCACGCTCGACGGCACGCCGTACACGGTGGTCGGGATCCTGCCGCAGGGCTTCGAGATCCTCGGCCGATCGCATGACCTCTGGACGCCGCTCGTCATCGACCCCGGGGCGTGGTTCCATCGCGGCGCCGTTTCGTGGATGGTTGCTCGACTGCGCCCCAGGACGACGGTCGACCAGGCGCGCGCCGAGCTCGCGGCACTCATGCCGCAGATGCGCGCCGCGTTCGAGTTCCCGCCCGACTACTACAGAAACGCGACGCTATTGCCGCTGCACGAGCGCACGGTGGGCAGCGTGCGCACGGTGCTCATCGTGTTGCTCGCGGCCGTCGGGTTCATCGTGCTGATCGCGGGCGCGAACGTGGGGAACCTGCTGCTCATGCGCGCGGCGTCGCGCCGGCGCGAGATCGCCGTGCGGACCGCGCTCGGCGCGACGCGTCGCCGCGTGATCGGCCAGTTGCTCGTGGAGAGTGTCGTGCTCGCGCTCGCCGGTGCCACGGCTGGTGCGGCGCTCGGCGCCGTCGGCGTGCGCGTGCTGCGCGCGTCCCTCCCATCCGACGTCCCTCGTGTTTCGGCGATCGTTCTGGACACGCCGGTCCTCCTCGTGTGCGCGACGCTCGCAGTCATCATCGGGATCGTGTTCGGGCTGGCCCCGGCATTCCTCGCAAGCGGCGGCGACGTGCAGGACTCGCTGCGCGGCTCACGCGGCGTCGCAGGGCGAGTAGGCGGTGAGCGTGCACGCGGCACGTTGGTGGTGGCCGAAGTCGCCTTGACGCTCGTGCTCGTGATTGGCGCGGGACTCATGATGCGAACGCTCTGGTCGCTCACGCACGTCTCACCCGGATTTCGGTCGGACGGCGTGTTGACCATGCGCCTGCAGCCGACGGGCGAGCGGTACGGCAATGCGCAGATCGCGCCCTATGTGAGCACCGTGCTCGATCGCCTCCGAGTATTGCCTGGCGTAGAGTCCGCGGGGTCGATCCATCATCTGCCACTCGCAGGCTACGCCTGGTACGCGAACATCGACATCGAGGGACGTGTGCGCGCCCCGAACGAGACGCCACTCCGGTCGGGCTGGCGGGTGATCTCGGGCGACTACTTCCACGCGATGGGGATTCCGCTGCTCGCCGGACGAGGGTTCACGGCGGCAGATACGCCCGACGCGCCGCCGGTGGCGATCGTGAGCGACGCGTTCGCGCGAGCCGCATGGCCTAACGAGGATCCGATCGGCAAGCGGTTCCTCGCCGGGAACGCGACGCGTGGCGGCCCGGTCACCGTCGTGGGCGTGGTGGGTGGCGTACGCCACGTCACGCTCGATGCGGCACCGGGACCGGAGATGTACCGCCCGCTGGCGCAGACGCCGATGCCGATGGTGACGGTCGTCGCGCGGACAGCCGGTGACCCGCTCGCCGTCGCATCGCTCGCGCGCGAGGCAATTCGCGGGATCGATGCGGACGTGCCGATCTCGGACGTGCGGACGGTCGATCAGGTGCTGTCCGCGTCGGTCGCGCGACCGAGGCTGGTGATGGCGTTACTGCTGGTCTTCGCGGGTGTAGGCGTCATCCTCGGGGCGGTCGGCGTCTACGGCGTGATCGCGTACGCCGTGGGCGAGCGCCGTCGTGAGATCGGCGTGCGTATCGCGTTAGGTGCCGATCCTCGGGCAGTGGCGGGGTCGGTTGTGTGGCACGGCGTGCGGTACGCCGCGATCGGCGTCGCCCTCGGAGTTGCTGGAGCCTTCGCGGCCACGCGCGTCATGCGGACGCTGCTCTTCGGTGTGAGCCCGACCGACCCGGTGACGTTCGTGGGGCTCTCGGCGTTCCTGATCGGCGTCGCGGCGCTCGCGAGCTACGTCCCGGCACGCGCGGCGGCGCGGACAGACCCGATGGTCGCGCTCCGGGCTGAGTGATGCTGCGGGCACCGGCTCCGAGCATCATCGCGCCAGTTCGGCATCGCGACCGGTCAGGGTGGAGAAAGGCAGGAGACAGGATGGACAGGATGGACAGGATGGACAGGATGGACAGGATG
>DAINRQ010000034.1:30632-36206 GCA_036741775.1 Gemmatimonadaceae bacterium
GACAGGATGGACAGGATGGACAGGATGGACAGGATGGACAGGATGACGAAGATGACTCGCGGCAGCACCGTCGCTCGCGCTAGCGGCCTGAGGAAAGAGGGGAACGGCCGCCGGGACGCCACCGCCGCGGCGGGAAGACCATCGATTCCCGACTCCCGACTCCCGACTCCCGACAAATCATCCGGCCGTTTCCGCTTCATCCACGTCATCGTTGTTCCGACCGGGCCGCCACGAGAGGCCCTGCACGCGCGAGGAGTCTCCGCGTCCGTCGTTGCCGCGTTCGCCGTTGCGGCGTCCTCCGCGTCCGAACGATGGCGCAACGAAACGAAACGGTGCGTTAGGACTCTGACCCCTAAGGCTGGCCAAGGCTGTCCGAAAGTGAACGGTGCGTCCCGTCCGCGAACGAGCACACGAGCACACCAATAGCCTGTTTCACACGTAACGCGTTACAATAAAGCCACTTAGCGAGAGTCTGAGGAAGGCACGGATCTCGCCTTTCCGGGCCCAGCATCATCCGACATTGGGACCCGGACAGGCGACCATGCATACCGTCGTCAGCGACATCCGCTTCGCGCTGCGATCGCTCTTCAAGCATCGCACGTTCTCCGCTGTCATCATCGCGACGCTCGCGCTCGGCATCGGCGCGAACACCGCGATCTTCAGCGTTGTCAACGCGGCGCTCCTCCGTCCACTGCCCTTCCCCGATGCCGAGCGACTCTATCTCATCTGGGGCGACAAGCCGGCCAGCGGGTACCCGCAGCTTCCACTGTCCCTCCCGAACTTCATCGACCTGCGCGAGCGCGCGCGGTCGTTCGAGGCGATGGCCGTGTGGACGTCGTTCGCCGATTCCCGCTTCAGCGTCACCGGGGGATGCACGGCGCCCGCCGAGTGCGAGCCCGAGAACGTCCAGTACGCCGTCGCGTCCGCCAACCTTTTTACCCTGCTCGGCGCGCGACCCGAGGTCGGACGCGGCTTCGTGGCGGGAGAGGATGACGGTGCGACGGCCCGCGGGGTGATCGTGAGCCGGCGTCTCTGGGATCGTCGCTTCCCGGAACGTCAGAGCGTGGACGGCGCGACTATCATCCTCGACGGCATCGTGCGTGAGGTAATCGGCGTACTGCCGGCCTCGTTCCAGTTCGTGAACGCGCCACGCGAGCCCGACGTCTGGCTCCCGCTCGGGCTCGACCCGTTCCGCGATCGCGCGTACGCGCGCGGCGCGAATGCGTTAGGCGTGGTGGCAAGGATCCGCCCCGGCGTGAGCGCGGAGGCCGCGCAGCATGAGTTGACGGCCATCGCGGCCGACCTCGCACGAGAGCAGCCGCGATTCAATCGTGACTGGACGCTTCGACTCATCGCATTGCGAGAGCAGGCCGTCGGAGGTGTGCGTGACGGGCTGTTCGTGTTGCTCGGCGCGGTGGCCCTCGTACTGCTCATCGGATGCGCGAACGTCGCGAACCTGCTGCTCGCCCGTGCCTCGTCCCGCCACCGTGAGATCGCAGTCCGGTTGGCGCTGGGCGCGAGCCGAGGCCGCATCGTGGGCCAGCTGTTGACCGAGAGTATCATCCTCTCGGTCGTCGGTGGAGCTGCCGGGCTGCTCGTCGCGGCCTGGCTCGTGGAGCTGCCGGCGGTTGTGCCCCTCGCCGCCCCGAGTCCATTCGTTCCGTACGCCGCGCGGCCGGAGCAGGTGACGCTCGACGGCGTCGTCCTCGGGTTCACACTCGGCGTGTCCGTCGTGACAGGACTCCTGTTCGGTCTGGCGCCAGCCGTTCGCGCGTCACGTCCGTCGCTCTCTGCGACACTCGCTGCCCGCGACCACACGGCCGGTGACCCGCGTCGGGTCCGCACGCGTCAGGCGCTCGTCATCGCCGAAGTCGCAGTGTCGCTCACGCTGCTGATCGGCGCGGGGCTCCTCATTCGCAGTTTCGCGGCGCTGCGCAGCGTCGACCCCGGCTTTCGCGCCGACAACGTCTTGACCGTCGATCTCGACCTTCCTGCACTTCGCTACCCGGACGGTCAACGCCAAGCACAGTTCTACGACGCGTTGTTGGAGCGAGTCGCGAGTGTGCCGTCCGTCGTCGCCGTCGGGGGGATCGAGCAGCTTCCGCTCTCCGGGCCTCAGCAGACGACCGACTTCCGTGTTCTCGACGTCGCGCCTCCGAACCCCGGCGAGGAACCCGACGCGGGCTACGCCTCGGTCACACCGGGCTACTTCGAGGCGATGTCGCTGCGACTCACGCGCGGACGGCTCCTTGCGACGTCCGACGGCGCGACGTCACCGCGCGTCGCCGTGATCAACGAGACGATGGCCCGCCGCTTCTGGCCTAACGAAAACCCGGTCGGCAAGCGGGTCGCGCTGAGCATCGAGTCGCTGCGGTTCGACAGGCCGAACGCGCCACCGCGTCTCGACTTCGAGGGGGCGGCGCGCGAGATCGTCGGCGTGGTAGCAGACGTGCGGTCATCGGCCATCACGGACGCTCCGCTGCCCGCGGTCTACATCCCGTTCTCACAGCGTGCGGTGAGCAACCTGACGGTGACGGTGCGCGCGGCGTGTCGTGTCGGCGCGCCACAACCGGGCGGGGTGAGCGACGGGTGTGACCCCACGCGCCTCGTCGCTCCGATCCGCTCGGCAGTCCGGGAACTCGACCCGGACCAGCCGCTCTCGGCCGTGAGCACCATGCGTGACATCGTGGCGGCATCGGTTCGGCAGCCGCGCGAGCGCACGACGCTGCTCTCGGCGTTCGCGGCGGTGGCCCTCGCGCTCGCGGCCATGGGGATCTATGGCGTGCTCTCCCACGCGGTGACGGAGCGTCGGCGCGAAATCGGCGTGCGCGTGGCGCTGGGCGCCCACAGCGGAGACGTGGTATGGATGGTGGTCGTGAGCGCTCTCCGGATGGCGAGTGTTGGAATTGCACTCGGCCTCGCGGGTGGGCTCGTGGCGTCGCGGCTGCTCGGGTCGCTGCTCTACGGCGTGACCACGACGGATCTCAGCACATACCTCGTCGCCCCGGCGCTGATCCTCGTGCTCACGCTCGTGGCGAGCTGGATTCCGGCCCGGCGCGCGTCGAGGGTCGATCCGGCGATAGCGCTACGGGATGCGTGAGCATCCCGCCTCAGAGGGGCCGGACCCTCTCCCAGGATGACGAAGAAAACCAGACGCTGATTACGCGGATTACGCAGAAGCACGCAGATCTCCCTCTAATGGGTCGGTCGCTACTCTCGGGCGGCAAGGCCTCCCGATAGAGGGATTCTCAAGAAATCAGCGAAATCTGCGGCCATCTCCGTCAGGTTTTCATCGGCATCCCGGTAGAGGGGCGAGGCCCTCTACCCGGAGGCCGAGGATTCTCGCTGCGCTCGGAATGACGCCGACGAGCGTGCGATTCGTCCCACACGAACGCTGGACGCCCCGGGGTATTGCGGCTCATCATCCAGGACGATCGGGGGCCGTCAATCCGCCGTACCCTCCGATGGGCCTGTTCGCGAGGAAACGCCGGGTTGATCGCCGAGACGAGCGCAGTCCAGTCCACATCCGCGGTGAAGCGGGGGCTCACGTATTTCGGTGCGTGGACGCTCGTCGCTCTCCTCACGACCGAGCTGCAGTACGTTGCACAGCCATCGGAGCCGGCGCGGTCGTACTGGCTCATGGTCCGGCTCGCGCTGGCGAGTTGCTGGCTCTGGGCGCTCTTCACGCCGCTCATCCTCGCGTTCTCACGCCGCTTTCGCATCGACCGTGCGAGCTGGCCGAGGACCGTCCCGCTTCACCTCGCCGCCGCGGCGTTGCTGACTCTCGTGGACGTCGCGTTGATGCACGCGTTCGCACCCGTGCTGGAACCCGACGCGCCGTTCGCCCAGTTACCCATCTACGTCACGGTCTTCCGCCAGCTCTTTCTCTACACGGTCTGTTACTTCGTCATCGTCGCGCTCGCCCACGTTCGGTATTACGCGGGGCTCTCGTACGAGCGTGACCTGCGAAGCGCGCAGCTCGAAGCACAGCTCTCGTCGGCGCGACTGGCGGCGCTGCAGGGACAGCTCCGGCCGCATTTCCTGTTCAACACGCTCAACATGATCGCGGAGCAGGTCTACACGGACCCGGCTGGTGCCGACGCCATGCTCACGCGGCTCGGGGTGCTGCTGCGCTCGTCGTTTACGGAGAGTGACCGCGAGCTGGTTCCGCTCCGCCGCGAGCTCGAGCTCCTCGAGAGCTACGTGGACATCATGCAGGCGCGCTTCCGTGGGCGGCTGACGTTTGAACGCGACGTTGATCCCGATACGCTCGATTCGCTCGTGCCGAGGTTCGTGCTCCAGCCGCTTGTGGAGAACGCGATCAAGCATGGCGTGGAGCCGCGCGAGGAAGGCGGTCTGGTGACGGTCGTGGCGCGCCGCAAGGGCGTGGCGGGTGCGTCGGTCGTGCTCGAGGTTCGAGACAACGGTGACGGCCTCATTGGGAGCATTCACGAGGGGACGGGAGTGCGCAACACGCGTGAGCGGCTGCAGCATCTGTATGGCGCGGGCCGCCAGCAGTTCACGCTGACGTCGCCCGCGAACGGCGGGACGGTTGCCACGCTCGTCATTCCGTACGAGACGGACGATGGACCCGCGCCGACCTACACGACGCCCCAGATCGAAGTGGCAACGAACGCAGCTGATTCCACGGGTGACGTACCGGTCGTCGGACCGCTGGGCGCGCGACCAGCCAGCGCGGTCGTGAAATCGGCGATGGGCCGCCGCGCGTCGTGACGGTGCTACGCGTCGTCGTCGTCGACGACGAGGCGTTCGCACGTCAGCGTCTCCGCCGTCTCCTCGGTGAGCAGCCCGACATCGAGATCGTCGGCGAGGCGTCGAACGGCCGTGAGGCGGTCACGCTCATCACGACCCACGACCCCGACGTGGTGCTGCTCGACGTCCAGATGCCGAGGGTGGACGGCTTTGGCGTCCTGCGCGCACTCGACGGCCCGTCGCCACTCGTGATCTTCGTGACGGCGTTCGACGAGCACGCGGTGGCGGCGTTCAACGTTCATGCGTTCGACTACATCCTGAAGCCCGTGGACCCGTCGCGCTTCGCCGAAGCGATCGAGCGCGCCCGAGCGCAGATCGCGCGGACCACGGCCGCCGACCGACACGCAAAGTTGGTGGCGTTTCTCGACGCGTCACCGGGCGGCGCGTCGCGCGAGACGGCGGAGATCGCGGAGGTGCCTAACGGCGCACGCGGACCGATCGATCGGCTGCTCGTCAAGGACGAAGGGCGGATGTACTTCGTCCCGGTGAGCGAGATCGACTGGATCGAGGCGTACGGCAACTACGCGCGCGTGCACACGGGCCCGCAGACGCACCTGATCCGTGAGACGATGGCGACGCTCGAGCGCGTACTGGATGTGCGGCGGTTCGCGCGCATTCATCGCTCCACGATCGTGAACCTCGACCGCGTGAAGCAGATGGATCTCTGGGGGTCGGGGGACTACATGGTGCGGCTCGCTGACGGGACGCAGCTCAAGTTGAGCCGATGGTACAGAGACCGGCTCGAGGCTCGGATGAAGCCGTAGCGCGGCGCGAAGCGCCGCGCAGCCATCAGCCATCAGC
>DAINRQ010000034.1:36306-37804 GCA_036741775.1 Gemmatimonadaceae bacterium
GATCGCTCCGAGACTGGGATGCGCCCTCGCGCAACTACAAGGAAAGAGGGAAACCGCCCCCCGGGACGCCCCCCCCCGGAAAGCCGTCCCCCTCATCGCAGTGGTCATTGCGAGATCGACTCTCCCCCGCGATGAGCGATCCGCCCCGATCCGTTCCATCCGCCCGATCCGTATACCTCCTTGGGATGTCGGCCGTGCGCCGAATCCGTACACGCGACCGTGGGGCGTACCCGACGGCTGATAGCAGCTGATTAGCTAATAGCTGATTTCAGCCCTCACTCCGGCGACTCGACCCTCGTGTTTGCGCGATGTCATTCAGCCCTTCGCGCGACACCCCTGCCGAGTGACACTTCACCGTTTCTCAACCAATCCCATGTCGCAGATCCTTTATCGCGCCATCGCGGGCGCCGTCGCACTGTCGATTGCAACGCCGCTCGCCGCCGCGGCGCAGGCGCCGGCCCGACGCTACGCCGTACTGTCCGTTCCCGCGAAATACCCCACGATCCAGGCCGCCATCGACAGCGCCGTGCATGGCGACACCGTGCTCGTCGCGCCCGGACGGTACTACGAGAACATCCGGTTCAAGGGGAAGAACATCGTCGTCGCGAGCCAGTTCGCGCGTACGCGCAACGTCGCCGACATCGAGCGCACGATCATCGACGGCAGCCGGCCGTCGCATCCGGACACCGGGACCGTCGTCCGGTTCGTCAACCAGGAAGACACGACGGCCGTCCTCGAGGGGTTTACGATCACCGGGGGGACCGGGACCATCTGGCTCGACGCGAAGGACCTCGCGTATTTCAGGGAGGGCGGTGGCATCCTCTGCGAGCTCGCTTCGCCGACCATTCGCTACAACCACATCGTCAACAACGTCGCCGTCTCGAACGAGAGCAACGTGAAAGGCGATTCGCTCCTGAGCGCCGGCGGCGGCGGCATCCGGTGCGGCTACGCCGAGCCGACGATCACGAACAACGTCATCCGCGGCAACCGCGGGCGGTACGGCGGCGGTATCGTCCTGTTCCATTCGGCGGGGATCGTCCGTAACAACCTCATTGCCGACAACAGTGGCGGCGAGGACTTCGGCGGCGGAGGGCTCTGGCTCGTTGGGTCGCTGAGCTACCGGTTGGGCACGATCGTCGAACACAACACGATCGTGAACAATCACGTCACGGGTGCCGACACGACCAACCCGCGCACGATGAAGGGGCGCGGCGGCGGGCTGATCACGGCCGCCACGAAGGTCACGTTGCGGAACAACATCGTGTGGGGGAACACGCAGGCCGGGGGGCAGGTGGGGTTCGCGCCGAACAACCCGCCGGAGATGACGAACAACCTCGTTCAGGGCGGTCTACCCGGTGCCGGGAACTTCGACCAGGACCCGAAGTTCGCCGAGACGACGCGGTTCACGCTGGCGTCGGATTCCCCGGCCCGGCGACCGGGCGTGGGCGAGCTGGGGGCATATGGGGGAAAGAAAGGCAGCTAACAGCTAGCAGCTAGC
>DAINRQ010000034.1:37904-58603 GCA_036741775.1 Gemmatimonadaceae bacterium
GTTAGCTTACTCCATGCCCTCGTTCCTCCTCACGGCTGGAGCGGCGTTCGTCGCGTCGCTCGCCGCCCAGACCCCCGCGATCCCTCCAGCCGGATCGCCCCCGTCCGTCATTCGCGTCAACCAGCTCGGCTACCTGCCTAACGGGCCGAAGACCGCGGTGATGTGCGTGCTGCCGGATTCGCAGGCCGGCGCCACAGTCGCGGCGTCACCCGTCACGTGGTCGGTTCAGGACACGACCGGACGAACGGTGTTGGCCTCGCGTCGCGCGACGGCGGCCGGCAGCTTTGGGCCCTGCGCACAGACCTACCGCCTCGACTTCTCGGCGCTCCGCCGGCCGGGCCGATACCGCGTGGTTTCGGCAGAGGTGCGCTCGCCCGTGATTCGCGTGGACGCCCGCGCGTATGCCGGCGCTGCCGACACCCTTCTCTATTACATGCGCCAGCAACGCTCCGGGTGGAACCCCACGCTCAAGGACTCTGTTCACAAGCTCGACGCGCTCATCGTCGATCACCCGACTCGCACCGGCGAGTTCATCAACGTGAGTGGCGGGTGGGCCGATGCCGCCGACTACCTGCAGTACGTCACGACGTCGGCGACCGCGACGTACGTCATGCTGAAGGCGCATCGCGATCACGGCCGTGCGTTCGCTGACAAGTTCCAGGCCGACGGATCGCCGGGCACGAACGGGGTCGGTGACGCGCTCGATGAGGCTCGCCACGGCATCGAGTGGCTTCTCCGCATGTTCCCCGACGATTCGACGATCTTCAACCAGCTCGCCGACGACCGGGATCACGCGTTCCTCGACCTCCCGAACACCGACTCGTCCGACTACGGCTGGGGCAAAGGGAAGGAGCGACCGGTGTACCCCTGCACCGGCAAGCCGCAGGGGCTCTTTCAGGGGAGGAATCGCTCGAGCGGGTACGCGTCGACCGCCGGCAAGTATGCGGCCGTGTTCGCGCTCGGATCACAGATCTACGCGAAGAGCGATCCAGTCTTCGCCACGCGGCTGCGCGAGCGGGCCATCGCGGCGTACGCGTTAGGCGTGAAATACCCCGGCCCGTGTCAGACGGCGCCCGGCCGGTCGCCCTACTTCTACGAGGAGGAGAGCTGGGCCGACGACATGGAGCTGGGCGCCGCGGAGCTTTTCGCGCTCACCGGCGAGCGCCGCTACCTGCAGGACGCCCTCCAGTACGCCGCCAAGGAGCCGGTGACACCGTGGATGGGCGCCGACACCGCGCGGCACTACGAGTGGTATCCGTGGTTCAACCACGGGCATCACGCGGTATGGCGCGTCGCCGACGCACAGGCAAAGCGGCAGATGGTGGACTACTACCGCCAAGGGCTGGAGCGCGTCGTCGCGCGCGCGGACAACGGCTTCCGCATAGGCATCCCGTTCATCTGGTGCTCGAACAACCTCATGTCGGCGTTCGCGACGCAGGCGTACATCTACCGCCGCATGACGGGCGACAATCGATTCCGCGAGTACGAGGCCGCCGCGCTCGACTGGCTCTTCGGAGCGAACCCGTGGGGCGTGTCGATGATCATTGGCCTGCCGTGGTCAGGTACGTGGCCACGAGACCCGCACTCGGTGATGGCGATGCAGATCGGCATCGAAACGCAGCTCGGCGGCATGGTCGACGGACCGGTATACCGATCGATCTTCGAAAACCTGCGGGGCGTACATCTCCGCGAAGCCGATGAGTACGCACCGTTCAATACCGGGTTCATCGTTTACCACGACGACGTCGGCGACTACTCGACGAACGAGCCCATCATGGACGGTACGGGCATGTTCACCTACCTGCTCGCCGCAATGGCGGCGCCCTGAATGGGCGAAACCGTAAACCGTTGAACGCGTTGCACGAAGCGCCGACAAGGCGGTCAGAACACGCGCCGCTGGAGCCGAGCAATCGTGAACTTCGCGGTATCTGCAATGGCCATGACCGTCATCACCCCGGCCTGCACTGGATCAGTGACGACCAGGTCGGCCGCGCCAGGCACGCTGCCCGCCATGTTCAGGCTGACCACGAGGAGCCCTTGCGCGCGCACCTCGCGAACGGCGCGCTCGATGTCACCACCCATGAGCGAGCCCGCGAGCACGAGCGCGGATGCACGAGGGAGTCGAGCCACGGCGCGCACGGCGTCGGCCAGCGGTTGCTCGCCCACGAGCGGGATCGTGTCCACGGAGATGCGCTCGCCTCGAATATTGTGACGGTCGGCCTCGGAGATCGCGCCGATCGCCACCTGCCCCACCTGCGCGCCCCCGCCCATGATGATGACACGTTTGCCATAGATCGTGCGAAGCGTGGCCACTCGGCTCACGTCGAGCACGATTGCGAGTGAGCGGAGATCCTCGATCAGGAGCTCGGAATCGCCCGGGAGTTCGATCTCGAAATACACGCGAGCCTCACCAGGGCGGTGGTCGAAGATCTCGACGGACGAGATGTCGCCTCGATGCCTGGCAATGGTGCCGGTAAGCTCGTGAAGAACTCCCGGGCCCGACCCGGCTCGCACTAGCACTCCGTGTTTCTCAGCCATGGCGATCCCCCCACTCGCAGCATCTCGGCAATGTCCCTGTGACCTCGCTTCTCCGCCCACGTCAGCGGGGCCGCCCACGACGCCCCCGCCGCGTCCGGGTCCGCGCCGCGCTCGAGCAGTAACCGAACGATTGCGGTCTGACCGCGCCGAGCAGCAACGCCGAGGGGAGTGGAACGGTACTCGTCGTCGATGGCGTCGACCTGCGCACCGTGGGTCAACAGCAACTTCGCCTTCGCGATCTCACCGTCGGCAGCCATGTGGTGGAGCAGCGTGAACCGGTGCCAGTTCATATGATTGGCGTCCATCCCGTGCTCCAGCAGGAATGCCGCAGTCGCCTCGTGCTTGAAGTAGTAGTATGGAGCCCACTTCGACACCGGCGGCACGCGCGCGCCGAGTCGTATGAGCATCGCGATGACGTCGTGGCGGCCTTCGCGCGCGGGGCCGGCGAGGATGCCATCTCCCCATCCTGCGTCGTCTCCATGGATCCACTCAGGGTGGTCCCGCAGCAGCCGCTCCGCTTCGTCCAGCTTCCCGGCTTGCACCAGCTGCCCAACGCGGTCGCGGTCCGACCTCCGCTGGTGGCCACCGGCCGCGCGCAGCAGTTCAGTCAGCTCGGGGTCACGTCCGGCCTGCGACATCGGCGTCCCGCACGAATCCACCTCCGCGTTAGGGTCCGCGCCGCGCTCGAGCAAGAGACGCACGAGCTCCCGCTGGCGGTCGTTCACGGCGATCCAGAGCGATAGCCCACGCGGCGCGCCCTCTTCGGGCAGATTGGGATCGGCGCCGTGCTCGAGGAGAAGGCGCGTCATCGCGACGTCGCCGCGGCGCACCGCCGCCGAGAGCACGCGATGATGACAGCTGTCCTCGAAGTTGGCACGCGAGCGGTCGCGCGCGATCGCGTCGCGCACGAACTGGTCATCGCCGCGCAGGGCCGCGATGAAGATGGTGTACCGTGCCCCGCGAGACAGTAGCAGCTCGGCGATCTCCACGCGTCGACCGAGCGCGACCCTGAAGAACCAGTTAGGCATCAACGCGGAGTGCACGGGTCGATATCCGTCTCCGCGCACCGCATCCGCGTCCGCACCCGCGGCGAGCAATGCCCGGACGACGTCCACGTGTCCGTTTCGCGCGGCGTGATGGAGTGCGGTGTCGCCGGTTTCGTTGCTTACGCGAGCGAGCGTTGGGTCGCGCGCAAGCTCGGCCTCCACGGCAGCGAGGTCGCCCCGCCCCGCCGCCGAGATGAGAGCCTGGATCCCCGACGCGAGAGCGAACCGTCGCGCTAGGTGGCGGCGCAGGAGCCCGGAAAGCTCCTCGTGGCCGCGATCCTCCGCGAACGTCAGCAACGACTCCTGGAAGGGATAGCTGCGGTACGCCAGATCCGCACCGCGGGTCAAGAGAAACTCGGTGATCTCGCGGTGCCCCTCACGCACCGCGAAGTGGATCGGCGGCGTGTAGTTGTACTCGACGGTGGCGACCGCCGCGGTGCGCGACACGAGACGTTTCACGGTGGCGAAGTCACCCTCACGCACCGCGACGAACATCGCGAACACATCGTCCGTCGGCGCGTCGGTTCCATCGGAGAGCCTCCACTGCCGACCGGGCGAGAGCTCTACCGGACGAATGAGAGGCCGCAGCACGAAGTCGCCGCCGGTAACACCCTCCACGTGACGCACGAGCTTCGCCCAGGTCGCGAATCCGAGCTCGCGCGCGATCGCGCGTTGTGCGTCGGCAAGGGCGATTCGAGCGCCCGTCGTAGCGCGTCCGCTTGCCGTTAGGCGCGCGAGCGCGCTCGCGTCTCCGCCGCGCGCGTCGCGGAGAAGGCCTTTCGCTTGCTTACGGAGCTGCTCGAGCGAGGGGCGCTCGGGTAGCGGACGCTGGGGCGCAGGCGAACGGCCGTCGCCCGATGGGTCGGAGGAGGAGGCGGACATGGGATCTCCTTTCAATAGGCCCGTGTCCGCACGTCGGGCTGAAAGAAGATCGATTCGTTGATCACCGCGTGTGCTCAGGTGGGCTCGGCCCTATCCGCGGACGGGATGCGCCCTGCAGCGCGTGTCCACCCTATTGCGGTTTCCGCTGAGCGTCAAGTGTTCAGCGACGTCACGCGATACAGATGGAGTGACACGAGCATCAGCCACGCCCACCCGACGACCAAATGCCGAGGCACCAACTCAGCGCGCGTGCCTTCGGTCCGAGAACGCGCCGGAAGTGTGGCGCCGGCCAGCACGTCGGATCCATCCTCGTCCCTCCGTTGCAGGTGGATTCTCACCTCGACGGTACGCGCCGCCGAGGGATCTTGGGCTAGCGGGCGCGATCGGCGAGCTCGACGCGGACCTCCGACCCGTGCTCGTCGAGCTCCACGCGCACGGCGACGCCCGCAGCGAGGGTCATCAGTATCGGGCTCTCGAGGAAATGATGGACGTGCCCGGCGCCGCTGGCCTTCGCGCAGGTGCACGCGAGGTGGCTTACCCGCCCGCGGCCAGCACGCCCAGCGCTGACGAGCGCGAACTCGTCGCCGAGCGCAGCCAGGCGATCCGCCGCTGGCTCCGAGATCTCGAGTCGGCCGTCGAGGGGTGTCTTACGCGATACGGTACGCTCATCGAGAAACATCGACACACTCCGTACAGCGATGCCGCGTTATGCCAGGGTTCACCGTCGATGCTGCCCGGACCGCGCGCGACGGGCGATCCCAGCCTGCGTGGCGGACTCCAGGAACAATACGACCTGGTCGGCACGCCCCTCGGGCGTACCGTGAACTGTAACGACCGGTATATCGAACCCCCAGGCATTCTCCACGAGCATCTCGCGGAGGATGCGGTCGGCTCGGCGACGCAGTACCGGCAGCTCCGCCCCGTCGATGCGATCGGGACGCTCGAGAGGAACGAAGACGACGAGATCCAAGGTCTGCAGTGCGACCGCCGCCTCAGCGGTGCGATCGGGAGATATCGCCGCCGGCGAGAGTGCCGCCAGGTATGCCAGGTAGTCTGCCGGGCAGCGATCGAAGACTGCGGCGCGCGGCTCCGGGGCAGCCAACAGCGACACCGCACGCCCGAAGAGCAGCTCGAAGTCGCTCGCCGTCGGTGGCGTAGTGAATGCGTGGCCTTCCGATTCGAGAAGGTGGTACGGTTCGTCGAACGCCGTCACGTCCGGCAGGCGACGTACCAGTTCGGCGACGAGGGTCGATTTGCCTGTGGCATGACTGCCGGAAACGGCGATACGCATTGCGTGGCGACGTACGGAGCTCCGGTGCCGCCTAACGCCAGGCTGGGAGCGGCGCGAAGCCGCGATTATTGCGCCAACTCATAGCTCAGTGTGAACGGATGCTCCGCGCCGTGCCCAACGGCGGAACTGCCATCGCCCGAAAGGCCGTGCAGCGCTCCACTCGCGGACCCGGGAATGACCGAATAGGACTCCTTCGCCAGACCGCCTTCGAATACGCCGGTTCGCTGGAGCACGAAGGTGCCGCTCTTCCCGGCAATGCTGCCGGTAATGCGCTCGAGCCCGACGAATGTCGCCGAGCCGTCGGGGCGATACATCATGAGGTACTCGACGTGTCCCGCCCCGACGATGTCCCCGGTATAGGCCTTGGTGACGCTGGCGCGGGTCAGCTTGGGCAGGTTCTCGCCCTCGCTATAGGGCTTCTCGTCCCAGCCCTTGATGGCGAATCGAGCACTGGCGGTCTGTTTCATGTGTTCCTTGTCCACGGAAATGGGAACGGAAGACGGACGTCAGGCTTCGCGATCGCGATGCTTCACGCGAAGTCGAGATGCCTGCACACAAATCGGCAGCGGTCGCGTTCTCACGACCTCGCGCCCTCGAACAACTTCAGATTGTCGGCGGCGCGACTCAGTTCTTCGGCGCGGCGCCGGCACACAGCCGTTTCACCCGGTCGGCTTCGCCGCGGGGAATCCCCGTCAGCGCAATTCGCCGCAGCCGCTCCTCGATGTACTCCGGGTCCGAGCAGATGGCCGCCGACAGGGGCACTCGCGTCAACGCCGACCGGGGTCCGAGGTAGAGTACGGCGTCGAGCTGGTCCTCCGCACGCAGCGGGCGCCACTGGTCGCGCGGCACCTCGACGCGCCGGTCGTCCCGAAAGGTGAACCGGGCCGGCGCCGGCACGAAGACCGAGGCGTCCGCGGCCCCGATCGTGGTTCCGCCGAGGACCGCGAGGCTCGGCGCGGGCCACGAAGCCACGTCGGGCTGCACTGTCGCGAGCGCGTCGTCCGCGTTCCAGACCGTGAAGACCCTGGTCGGGGTGGCGCGCTCGAGCAGGCTGACGATCGTCTGCATGCGCCAATCCTGCATGTCGAGGTTGGACATGACGTTCAGACGCTGGAAGTGGAGCTGGCCGTACACCAGGAGCGCCCGGCGCCCCCGGGCGAGGACTTCCAGCTGGATGAGGGCCGCCGGGTAGCTGTCGCGCATCGCGAACCATCGGTAATGGCCGGCACGGTCGCGCACCTCAGCCCAATCGATGGGCGGGTCCCCGAGCAGCACGCGGACCCGGCGCGCCGGCGGCAGCGTCGCGTTGACGTCGCGCACCGTGCGGAAGAACTCCTCGTCGACCGGGATCTCGTTCGCGATCGTGGTGTTCCGCCACACCTGCTGGAGCGAGTCAGGTGGGACGTCGGCGCCGGTCACGAAGCGGTCGACCAGATCCTGGTAGCGGGCGTTGCCGAACTCGACGACGATGTCGTTGACCGTGGCGGCGAACCGCGGGTCGCGGACGAGGGACCTGAGAAACGCCTGCGCCTGTGCGGTGCCGTGCGCGTCTCCGAGCGCGACGATCGCGTGGGACCGGAAGGCGTCGAGGATGGCCGGAATCGGGTCGACGGGGACGGCCGGTTCGGGCGCGTCCTGCTGCCCTGGCACCGACGCGCTCACGGTCGCCAACGCCAGCCCGAAGCCGACCCCGCGGAACGTCATCGCACGAATACGCATGTCTCACCCGCCGCGTGGCCGCCTAACGCCTACCGCGCGGCGAACGCAGTATCGCCGGTTCGCGGCAGTCCAAGGTCCGCGCGAAGAGCATCGTTAGGCGCCGCAGTCTACCCGTAACGCTGCCTCACTTCCGCGATCGAACCGACGACAAGCCGTTCGAGCACTGACGTATCGAGATCAGCAAGCTGTTTGAAGTACAGGCAGACCTTGCCCATCTTGTGCTTCCCGACCCTGGACAGCAAGGCGCGTTGCTCCTGTCCGTCGGCCGAAACGTAGACCACCAGGTCTCGGCCGCGGATGGCGAACGCCGCCAACGGGGCTTCCCCGGTTCGCCCGCTTTCGTACGTGTACCGGTAGGAGCCATACCCGACGATGCTGGGCCCCCACATTCTCGGTGTCTGCCGAGTGACCTTCTTGAGCAGCGCCATCAACTCACGGCAGTCCGCATGTTGCTGCGCATTGGCTCTCGAGGCGATGTAGTCCTCGACGCTGGCGTCGGTTGGCTTGGTTTTGTTCTCGGCCATTGAGGTAGTCCGCGATTGCCGGTACTCGGCGCCTAACGCGTGAAGTGTCGTTGTGGAGCGCCTTCGAGTGGGCCAGTTCGGTACTGGGCAGGACGATAGAGTTGGCAGGTGCACAACCTGCCCAAGCGCCGAGCGTGGCCGGCCCGACCTTCGCCCGGATCAAACCCACCGTCCCCCATTACTGCGTCACCGCACGCGGAAACGTCCCCTCCCGCATCGCCGCGTGCCACGCGAACACGGCCAGCACGATCGCCGACTGCTTCAGATCCCGCTCACCCACCCGCTCGAAGAAGTCCGTGTTCGTGTGATGCGTCCGCACGTCATAGTCCCGATAGTCCTTGAGCGTCGTGAACGCCGGAATCCCCACCGCCGTGAACGCGAGGTGATCCGTATTCCGGATCTTGTCCACCGGGTTCCGCTTCACACCCAGGTCACGCGAATCACCTAACGCGGCGAGCCACGCGTCGAAGATCGCCTTCGCCCCCGCGTTCTCCTCCGTGTACACGCCGTACGTCGCGCCAAGCCCCGGATCATCGTTCAGGTAGACCGAGATCCGGTCACGCGCGGCCGCGTTCGCCGCCCCCTCCAAGTGCTTCGCCACGTACGCGCGCGAGCCGAGCAGCCCCTGCTCCTCCCCGCCCCACAACGCCAGCCGAATCGTCCGGCGCGGGCGCGCGCCAACGACCTTCAGGAGACGCATCGCCTCCATTGCTGCCGCCACCGCATCGGCATTGTCCGTCGCGCCCGTCGCCGAGTGCCACGAATCCAGGTGCGCCCCGAGAAACACGACCTCGTTCCGCAACACGGGATCCACGCCCGGGATCTCCGCGATCACGTTGTAACCACTCGTATCGGCCGCATGATATCGCGCGCGCACCTCGGCGTTCACCTTCACCACCGGTCCGTGCTGCACGAGGCGCGCGATCATGTTGTAGTGCTCCGTCGCCAGCACCACCGACGGCACCGCGTCATCCCGCGTCCGATAGCTGCCAAGAACGAAGATCGTCCCGTGCTGGCCCTGGTTAGGTCGCAGCACCAGCCCGGCACCGAGCTGCTGCAACAACGGCATCATCTCGCGAAACGGCACCTTCGGGTCACTCCGAAGCGTGGGCGGCGCGCCAATGCGCACGCGCTCCTCGGTGTCGCCGGGCTGTGGACGGTCCGCCGCGATGAACTCCTCCTGCGGCGGCTGCGGCAGGACGATCGCGCCTTGGAGCGTCGCGCCGAGAGCCCTGATCTCGTCGGCGGTTTTGTCGCCCACGTAGACCGGCGTCCCCGACACCATGCCGCGCGTCGACGGCGTCCACGCTTCGGGGTACCCAACCAGGGGGAAGTAGCGCGGCTCCGTCATCTCGAGCGTGAGTTTCTCGAGCGTCCACCCGCGACCGAACGGGAACGCCTCGACGCTCACGTTCGACATCCCCCACTCGGTGAGCTTGTCGCGCGTCCAGTCCACGGCGCGCTTGAACCCCGGCGTCCCGGTGAGACGCGGCCCGATCACATCCGTGAGAACCCGATAGGTCTCCCGCACCTGCGACCGCTCCTCGCCTTCGGCGCGCAACCGGGCGATCATCGCCCGGTCCACCGGCTCCTGCGCCTGAACGATCCGCGCCGCGCCCCCGGTGACGATCGGCAGGGCAGCGAGGGTCGCAACCATACGAACGATCTGACGGTACACCATGGCGGATGGCCGTTGATGGATGGCCGTAAGCTGGGATCCGCAGCTATCTTCCCGCTCGATGCTGGTCGTCGCAAGAGCCCAGCCCGCCGCCGAGCTGCTCCGCACCAGGCCGCTCACTCTTCATGCCTCGCCCTTCACGAAACTCGCGTCCGAACGTCAGCGCCGGGCTCCTGCTCTTTCGGCGCGCGGGCGATGCCATCGAAGTCTTCCTCGCTCATCCCGGCGGCCCGTTCTGGCGCGACCGTGACGCCGGCGCCTGGACCATCCCGAAGGGCGTCGTCGAGGAAGGCGAAGACCTCCTCGACGCCGCCCGTCGCGAGTTCGAAGAAGAGACCAGCATTCACCCCCTCGGCCCGTTCCTCCCCCTCGGCAGCGTGCGCCAGAAGGCTGGCAAGCTGATTCACGCCTGGGCCTGGGAAGGCGACGCCGACCCGGCAACAATCGTGAGCAACACCATGCGCACCGAATGGCCGCGCGGATCGGGACGATGGATCGAATTTCCCGAAGTCGACCGGTGCGCCTGGTTCGACCCGGCCACGGCGAAGCAGAAGATGAACCCCGCGCAGGCGGAGCTCGTGGATCGCCTTCAGGCCGCGCTCGCCGTCGCCCCGTAGCCTCCCGATCCTCGAGTTCACTCCTATGACACATCGTACGAGCTCCGAGAACGACCGACAGCCAGACGGGCTCGCACGCCGCGACTTTCTTCGCGTCGGTGCCGTTGCCCTCGCGGCCACCACGATCGAAGGCCGGCGCTCGCGATCACAGGCATTCGCGGCTGAACCGGCGCGACGCAACCTGCAGCAGGCCGCCTTCGAGCTCGATGAGACCACCATCGCCGCCCTTCAGGAGGGCATGCGCTCCGGGCGCTACACCGCGCGATCCATCGCGGAGCTCTACCTCGCTCGTATGGACGCCATCGATCGCGCCGGCCCGGCGATCAACTCGGTGATCGAGCGCAACCCCGACGCCATCCGCATTGCCGAAGAACGCGACGCCGAGCGGCGCGCCGGCCGCGTGCGCGGTCCGCTGCACGGGATTCCCGTCCTCATCAAGGACAACATCGATACCGCCGATCGGATGCGCACGAGCGCCGGCTCGCTGGCGCTCGCGGAGTCCATCGCGCCACGTGACGCGTTCATCGTCGAGCGCCTGCGCGAGGCCGGCGCCGTCCTCCTCGGCAAGACGAACCTGAGCGAATGGGCAAACTTCCGCTCGACGCGCTCGACGAGCGGGTGGAGCGGCCGTGGCGGGCAGACGAAGAACCCGTATGTGCTCGACCGGAACCCGTGCGGGTCGAGCTCTGGCACCGGCGCAGCCATTTCGGCCAACCTCGCTACCGTTGGTATCGGCACCGAGACCGACGGCTCGATCGTGTGCCCATCGTCGGCGTGCGGGCTCGTGGGGATCAAGCCCACGTTAGGCCTCGTGAGCCGGTCGGGGATCATCCCTATCGCGCATAGCCAGGATACCGCCGGGCCGATGGCACGCACCGTCGCCGACGCTGCGGCGCTCCTCGCTGCCCTGAGCGGCGTGGACACGCGCGACAGTGCAACGGCCGCGGCACGTACGCACATCGTGACGGATTACTCGTCGGCGTTGAACGACGGCGCGCTCCGCGGGGCTCGCATTGGCGTCGCGCGCAACTTCTTCGGGTTCAACGACAAGGTCGACCGCGTCATGGAAGAAGCGATCGCGGCGATGAAGTCGGCCGGCGCGACGATCGTGGACCCGGCGAACATCACGACCGCCGGGCAGCTTGGCGACCCCGAGTTCGAGGTGCTCCTCTACGAGTTCAAGGCGGACCTGAACGCGTACCTCGCGTCGTTAGGCTCGTCGGCGCCACACAAGACCCTCGCCGCGCTCATTGCCTTCAACGAGCAGAACCGCGACAGGGAGATGCCGTACTTCGGGCAGGAGATCTTCGTTCGCGCGCAGGCGAAGGGGCCGCTCACGACGCCGGCGTACCGAACGGCCCGTGCGCGGTGTCTCAGGCTGTCGCGGACCGAAGGGATCGATGCGACACTGGCGAAGCACCGCGTGACCGCGCTGGTCGCTCCCACGGGAAGTCCGGCCTGGCCGACGGATCTCATCAACGGCGACCACTTCATGGGCGGGAGCTCGACGCCGTCAGCGGTCTCGGGTTATCCGAGCGTCACGGTGCCAGCCGGGTTCGTCCACGGCCTGCCAGTGGGGATCTCATTCATTGGCCCGCGGTGGAGCGACGCGGCGCTCATCTCGCTCGCGTACGCGTTCGAGCAGGCGACGAAGATGCGCCAGGCCCCTCGTTTCGAGCCGACCGTCCGCCTGTCGTAAGCTACCGACGACGCAGCCGGCGAACCGCGTCCTGTAGCTCCGCCGCGCGCGACACCGCCATCTCGTTGAAACACTTCGCGTGCGCCGGCGCCCAGAACGGGCCCTCCGCCGGCACCGGCGCGGAACGGCATTCCGCGTTGCGCACCGACAACCACGCGCGCTGCTCGACGCGAATGCGGTCCACCGTTGTCGGGTCGGGCGCACCGGCCGGCACGCTCGCGATGCGTCGCAGTTCGCTCACGAGCGCGTCGAACGCTCGCTGCATCGCGGCGTCGCCGGAGGAGATGTACGCGTTCAGACACGCACGCTGATCGGCCGTCGCCGCGATGCGGCAGCGCGGCGAGGGGAGTGGACCGGCCGGAGCATCCGCACCCTCTCCCGCAGCCGCCGGCGATGTTCGCGGAACGGTCGGCGGCCGGAACGGGTTCTCGAGCTCACCAATCTCCGATGTTTCCGCGGAATCGATACGGGCACCGTCATCACCCGGTAAGCCGCCACGGTCGGACCGAGCGCTCGCCAACATCGCGGACGCACCTGGCGTCGAGCTCGCGGTGTCACGAGCGCGTGTACGTGCGCTTTCCGCTGGCGCCACGGGCCCGCGGGTCGCGGAGGCCGCGCGCCGGCGCGACTGAGACCGTGGCGTCGCGCCGCGTTCCGACGCCGCCGTCGCTGCCGGCGAACCGGTTGGCGGCGCAACAGCCGTGTCCGCGAGCGGCGGAATCACCGGAGGAACCGAGCCCAGTACCACGGGACGCACCGGACGCGACGCATCCAGCGGCTGCGGCTCGCGCGCGCTGTCGATCGCGACGCTCCCACCACTCGCCGTTCGCGTGTCGCCGTTTCGGCGCCGCTCGCTCTCGCTCCCACCCAGAACGACGTACAGCGACACGCCGGCGATCGCGAGCGGGCCGAGAAGCGCGAGACTCCTGAACATGCGCGTGCGCGGTGCGATGACCTCGAAGCTCGTGTCGGCATTCGGCCCGAACGTGGGAAATCGGAAGTCCGAGCTCTCGAATGGCTGGTGCCCCTCGGCCGTGTCTGTGATCGCCATGGGCGCGCCCACCGCTGCCGCCGACGCGAGCGCGACCTCCGGCTCGGGGTCCCGGGTGGGTGGCGGCGACACCTCGGCCCCTTCAGCGACCGCCGGCTCCGGCTCATTCAATTCGAGCGGCAAGGCCGGCGTCGCGCGCCGGAACACGACCGTCGGCGCATTGTCGGCGCGTGTGGCGCCGGACGGGTAATCCTGCGCCAGCACCGGCGGCGGGTTGTACGTGAGCCGATCGATGAACTCCTCCGCGCTCTGCCATCGCTTCGCGGGGTTCTTCATCAAGGCGCCTTCGATGGCGAAGAGCAGGTTGGCCGGCACGCGCGGCCTGAGCGACGTGATCCGCGGCAGGTCCTCGTGCTTCTGCTTGTAGATGACGCCGTAGAGGCTCTCCCCAGCCCACGGTCGTCGTCCGGTGAGCAGTTCCCACCCCAGCACGCCCAGGCTGTAGATGTCGCTGCGACCATCCACCTGCTCGCCGTCGATCTGCTCGGGGGACATGTACTGCGGCGTGCCGAGCGCCGCGCCCAGAAGCGTGATGCCGCCATCGCCGTCGATGCGGCGCGCGATCCCGAAGTCGGACAGCAACGCGCGTCCCCGGTGCGACTCGAGGAATACGTTCTCGGGCTTGACGTCGCGGTGCACGAGGCCACGCTTGTGCGCGTACGCCAGCGCGCTCGCGACGTCGTGCAGGACGCTCTCGGCGAACTCGGCGCCCAACGCCCCATGCTCGCGCAGGCGGTCGCGCGCCGTGCCGCCGGGGATGTGCTCCATGATGATCGCGATCGCCCGATCGTCGATCTGCTCGATGGCCTCGGTCCGGACGATGTTCGGGTGATCGAGATCGGCGACGGTCATCGCCTCGCGGGCGAATCGCCGCAGGGCGTCAGGATCGTCGAGGTATCGGGCGCGGATTGCCTTGATGGCGACGAGCCGTCCCGTCCGCCGGGTGCGCGCGAGATACACGGCGGCCATACCGCCCTGCCCGAGCTCTCGGATGAGCTCGTACTCGCCTTCGAGCGCGCGTAGATCGGACGGGAAATCGGCTTCGGTCGGCATCGGGCTGTTGGAGTTCTCCCGGAAGATGCGTGATGTATGCCGAAACGCGAGACGCGCCACGCTTCACGATAACTCCCGGCGTTGCTTCGCTCGACTCGTCGGCTCCGCCTGCATCGGATTATCCGGCCAGTAATGCTTCGGATACCGGCCGCGCAGCTCCTTTCTCACGTCGAAGTACGACGAGCGCCAAAACCCCGCCAGATCGCGAGTAACCTGTACCGGGCGGTACGCCGGGGACAAAAGGTGAACCGTGAGCGGCACCGCACCCCGGGCAATACGCGGCGTGTCCGCCAGCCCGAACATTTCCTGTAACCGCACCGCGAGCACGGGCGCCTCCGGATTGCTGTAGTCGATCGGAATGCGACTCCCACTCGGCACCACGACGTGCGTTGGGGCGAGCTCATCGACACGAGCGCGACGATCCCATGGGAGCCCGCTCGACAGCGCGGACGCGAGGTCCACCCGCGCGACGTCCGCAATTGACCGTGCCCCCGACAGATGCGGGCCGAGCCACGTGCGCAAATTGCTGCCGAGAACGGCGTCCGAGACATCCGGCCACGACGAATCCAGTCGGTGAAGAAACGCCAGCCGCTGCCGAAGCGACCGCGCACGGTCGTTCCACGGCAATGCGTCGATGCCTTCCCTCGCCAACCCTTCCAGCAGCACTTCGGTCACACGCGACGCGTCCGGAGAGCGAAGCGGCCGCTCGGCAACGACGATGGCGCCGAGGCGCTCGACCTCACGCGCGGCGACGGCGCGCTCGCGCCCGTCCCACTCGATGATCTGCTCGGTGACGATCTGCTCACCGAAGTGTGCCTCGATCGCCGCGAGGGTCATGGACGCTGCGAGAAAGATCCGGCTCTCGGGGCGGCGGCCATCGAGCTCCGCCGCCACGACATACGGTGAGTCCGAGAGTGACTGGGCACTGGCAAGCACGGCCCCGTTTCCGTTCCGAAGCAGAAAGCGCCCCGACCTCGGGGCTCGGAGTTGCGCGATCCGGTCGGGATATGCGAACGCGAGCAGCGTGCCGGCATCGGCCGTCGGTGCCTCGCGCGGAGAGGCCGGACGGGGGGCATTCGTCCTCGCAATTCCGAGCCCCTGCAGCCGCTCCGACTCGCGACGAATCCTGCCGATCGAATCCCAATCCACACGCTGGTCACTCGTCGTTGCGTGCGAGCTCCCGCGGATGAGCGCGAGGCGCGTCTCCACGTCGGCATCGACGGGCGACCCGGCTTCGCTTCGGACCGGATCGCGCTCACTCAGCAGCGCCGCCAGGTCACACGCGAGGGGCATGACCCCGAGCCGCTCGCCTTCGAGCACCATGTGAGCGAGTCGCGGATGTAATGGCAGCTCGAGCATCCTGCGACCGTGTGCGGAGATGCGGTCATCTGCTCCCCCATCTGCTGGTGCATGGTTCTCGAGCGCTCCCAGTTCGGCCAGAAGCTCTCGGGCCTGTGCGTAGGCGGCGGCGGGCGGGACGTCGAGCCAGCGTAGCGACGCCGGGTCGGTGATGCCTGCCGCCAAGAGCTCGAGCGCGACCGGCGCCAGGTCGGCCTCGAGGATCTCGGGCGTCGAATAGGCGAGCAGCGAGTGGTGCTCGTGCTCGGCCCAGAGTCGATAGCAGACGCCGGGGGCGACGCGTCCCGCTCTCCCGCGGCGCTGGTCCGCGGAGGCACGGGACACGCGGATCGTCTCGAGCCGCGTCATGCCCGTTCGCGGCGAGAATTTCGGAACGCGAGCGAGCCCCGAGTCGATCACGATGCGTACGCCCTCGATCGTGAGACTCGTTTCGGCGATGGAGGTTGCGAGCACGACCTTCCGGTCACCCGGCGCGCTCGGCAGGATGGCCTGGTCCTGCGCCTCGGCGGACAGCGTCCCGTGGAGAGGGTAGACCCGCGTCCGCGGCGGCAGGGTGCCCGCCCCGAGTAACTCGTACGTACGACGGATCTCGGCCGCGCCGGGGAGGAACACGAGGACGTCGCCGGCGTCGTCACGCACGGCGCGCCTAACGAGAGCCACGACGGCGTCCTCCACGCGGACGTCAGGCTTGCGCTCGACGTAGCGAGTGTCCACCGGGAACGTGCGTCCCTCGCTCGTGATGACCGGTGCCTCATCGAGGAGCCGGGCAACGCGCGCACCGTCGAGCGTCGCGGACATGACGAGCACCCGGAGGTCGGGACGAAGGACGTCGCGCGCCTCGAGTGTGAGGGCGAGCGCGAGGTCGGCGTCGAGACTGCGCTCGTGGTACTCGTCGAAGATCACGAGCCCGATCCCGTCGAGTGAGGGATCCGACTGCACCATCCGGGTGAGGATCCCCTCGGTGACGACCTCGATCCGCGTTCGTGCGCTGACCCTGGTCTCTCCGCGCACGCGGAACCCGGCGGTCTGGCCGACGGATTCCCCGAGCAGTTGCGCGATTCGTCGGGCGGCAGCTCGGGTGGCGAGGCGCCGCGGCTCGAGCATGACGATGCGCTGCCCGCCGAGCCACGCTTCTCCGAGCAGGGCGGGCGACACACCCGTGGTCTTCCCGGCCCCGGGCGCCGCCAGCAACACGGCGGCCCCGCTGGCACCTAACGCGGTTTTGACATCCGGAAGGACCTCATCGATCGCGAGCATGAAAGCAAAGTACTACGCTGGAAGCTGCTAGCTGGTGCTGGTAGCTGCAGGGTGAAAAGCGAGACCCTCGGGAAGCCCCTTTACTATAGGGAGGCCTCCCGAGGGTTCTTGCCGTTACTCCGCAGCAACCAGTTCCAGCGAATAGCTACCAGCGCTTCTCTGTAGTTCTATTGCTGTTCCGCCTTGATGACCGGCTTGAAGAGCAGCCCGTTCTGCTCGATCGTGGCGCCGCGCATGACGAAGCTCTTGGACACGTCGAACGTCACCAGCACGGACGTCTCTTCACCTTCCTCGACGTCGATCGCACCGCCCGCGAGGTTGATCTTGATGCCGGTTTTCGCGGCACTCGGGAACTTGAGCCCCGTGATCGATTCGCCGCCGATGACCGTCGACGCCTCGTCATTCAGGGTGACGCTCGACTTCGCCGGGTCGATGATCAGGCGGAACCCGTTGTAGCCACCAGCCGCGACCTCGGCCTCGCCGAGGAATGCCGTCGAGCCGTCCGAGACCGTCATGAGGTCGATTACCGCGTTGGGTTCAGCGAGTGTCACCCACCCGCCCTGGGCCGCCTCGGAACTCTCGGTGTCCTCCGCGGCCTCCTCGTCGGAGGGCTCGGCGCGTCGCGCGTCGATGCGAACGACGAAGATGTCCACGCTTTTCACGGACCCCGGCGGCAGCGGGACCTCGCCCTCGACGCTCGCCGCTACGGACGCCGCGACGGAGCTGTTCGTGAGACGTACGCCAACCGTGCCCGTTCCCGATCCGGTCGAGTCGCTGCACGCCACGGCGCCGAACAGCGTCGAGGCGGTGAGGACCATGGCTGCAAGACGATGTGTATTCGACATGTAGAGTTGACTAGGGTCAGCTATCAGCTATCAGCGGCTAACGACGAACGACTACCAGATGTCGACTGGCGCGCCGCTAGCCCGCCGCCAGCGCGCCGCCAACAATGCCACGCAACACGCGCTGCGCGCCGTGACACCTCACCGGCGCGTCCATGTGATTCGTCTCACGTTTCCCGCCGATCGGGCACTTCGTCCTCCCTGTGCCTCCCCACTCCGGCGACATGAGATCGAACGACCGATCCGACGTAACGCTCCACAGCTCGCGCCCCCCAACTCGGCTCCTCCTTCTCGGTGTGCTGCTCGTTGGCCTCGGGTGCGCGGGTTCAACCGATGATGGCGGCCCGATTCGCATCGGCATCGCGGCCGACCTCAAACGACCCAACATGCAGAGCGTGTTCCGCGGCGTGGAGCTCGCCGTCGAACAGCTCAACGCCGAAGGGTCCGGCCGCATCTTCGAGATCGGCAGACCCCCGGCCGAGGCCACCGGCGCCGTCGAGATCGCCGCTGCGCTCCGCGACGATCCGCGGGTGGTCGCCGTCGTCGGGCCCGCCGACAGCCGCAGCAGTCGCGAGGCGGCCCCGATCTTCTCCGATGATGATGGGGGCGGCCAACGTGCCTTCGCGGCCGTGTCACCGACGTCCACGAGCATCGCGCTCACCGGCTTGAGCCCCTGGATGTTCCGCGTCTGCCCGAGCGACGCTGCCTCGAGCCGCGCCGCCGCGCGCTACGTACTCGATTCGTTAGGTTTCCGCCGCGCGACCATCATGTACCGCAACGACTCGTACGGGCGTGGTTGGAGTTCGGCATTCACGCAAGCCTTCGCGGCCGGCGGCGGCACGGTCCTCGAGCGCAACCCGCACATCGCCGACATGAACGAGTGGCGCGCGTACGCCGGTGTCGTGAAGCTCACTCGTCCCGAGATCGTTCTCTTCCCTGGCTCGCCCGCCGACCTGGCGGGCCTCATCGGCTTCCTTCGGGCCATCGGCGCCGAAACGCCAGTGCTGGGTGGCGACGCCATCTCCGAGCTCGAGGGGCGCGCGGCGGAGTTCGCGGGCGTGCGCTACATCGCGTTCTTCCAAGCCTCACGCGTGAGGACGCCCGAGGCGAAAGCGTTCGTCTCCGCCTTCACGAAGAAGTATGGCGTCGCCCCCGAACAGCGCTCGGCGCTCGCGTACGACGCGACGATGCTCATCGCGCGTGCCGCGCTCGAAGTCGGCGCCGATCGCGCACGCATTCGCGACTTCCTCGCCAGCATCGGCACCTCACGCCCCGCGATGACCGGCGTCACGGGACCCATCGCGTTCGATGAGCAGAACGACCCGGTCAACAAGCCGGTCGTGATCGCGACGGTCGGCCAATGACCGGGCTCGCGATGCAGCTCCCGAACCGATTCCGCAAACTCGCCGGCTTCGTTCGCTGGCTGCGTCCGCGCGCACTCGGCACCATTCGCGGTCGCCTCGCACTCGGCTTCGGCGCCACGATCATTCTCGTCGCCGCCATTGCGCTCCTCGCCATTGGAGCGCTCCGCGCGAGCAACTCCGGCAACGCGGAAGCACTGACTGCTGCCGAACAGGAGTTCGAGGGCACCCAGCGCGTGATCACCGCGGCGCTGCGCGAGGTCGCGTCCGGGGTACAGTATCTCGAGAGCGGCAGCCCCGAGGATCGGGAGCGCTGGGAGGCCATGGTGACCCGCGCCGAGGCCGCACGAGTCGACGCCGCCAGAGTCCAGACACTCACACCCGAGCAGCGCACCCGCCTCGAGGAGGTCGGCAACCTCCAGAGTGCGGTCGAAGTATCCATTGCCATCGCTCAGGCGTATCGCCGCATCGGCGAGCCGGCTCGAGCCGCCCCACTCGTCAGGCAGGCGTTCAGCGGCGTCGAGCAGATGGACCGCACGCTCGAGCAGTTTCGGACCGCGTCGTCGTCGCGGCGCCGTGACATCGCGGCGGCGCTCGATCAGCGCCTGCACCGCGATGAGTGGCTCGTCGTCGTGCTCGGCATAGCCGCCGTGGTGGTCGCGGCCATCTTCGGGATCGGGACCTCACGCGCGGTGACCCGACCGCTGGCCGCATTCGCGGTTGACATGGAGGCGATGGGCGAGGGCGACCTGCGACTCGCTGCCGACGACCACCGGGGCGCCGCGGAGTATGCCAAGCTCGCCGACGCGCTGCGGCGCGCCCGCGAACGCCTGCGCGCGCTCGTGTCGCACGTCCAGGTCGAGTCGGAGCAGGTGTCATCGGCGGCGAACCAGCTGGCAGCGAGCGCCACGAGCGTCTCCGACGCTGCCAGCCACATGACGCGCGGCATCGCCGAGATCGCCCAGGGCGCAACCGCGCAGCTCGACGCCCTCGGCTCGGCGACCGATGCTGTCCGACGCCTCCACGACTCGGGCACCGCCATCCAGACCGCCGTGCAGGCGAGCGGTACCGCCGGCGCGGAGATCCGGGCGACTTCGACCGACGCACGCGCCGAGCTCGCGCGTGCGGTAGAGACGCTTCGCGAGGCCGGCCACGTCGCCGACAGCTCCGCCGCGGAGATCCGCGACCTCCAGGAAGCGACGGCGGCGGTCGACAACTTTGCCACCCTCATTGGCAGTATCGCCTCGCAGACGAACCTGCTCGCGTTGAACGCCGCCATCGAGGCTGCTCGCGCCGGCGCGTACGGCCGTGGTTTCGCCGTCGTCGCCGAGGAGGTACGTCTCCTGGCGGACCAGAGCCACAAGGCAGCCGAGGAGGTCGCCGAGAGCGTGCGGCGCATCCGGGAGCGTATCGACCGCGCGGTGGCGTCCGTCGGAAACGGCACATCACGAATGCGCGAGGCTCGGCATGTCACGGAGAACGCGTCGGCGTCGCTGGACAGGATCGAACGCGCGATCGCGTCGGTCGACGATGCGACGACGCAGGTCGAAGAGGTGGTCGCCGTGAGCCGGCAGCTGATCGGCGAAGTGGACGCGGCGATGGAGCGGGTGCGTGCGGCAGCGGAAGGTCACGCCGCCGCTGCGCAGGAGGTCGCCGCCGCGGCCGAGGAAAGCTCGGGGTCGATGCAGGAAGTCTCGGCGACGGCCCAGCAGCTACAGTTCGCCGCCGAGCGGGTCCGCGGGATGACGCAGGAGTTCCGAACGGTACAGTGATGTCAGGCCA
>DAINRQ010000035.1:0-23137 GCA_036741775.1 Gemmatimonadaceae bacterium
GCGCTTCCTCGCCGAGGCGGTCGAGAGCGTGCTGGCGCAGACCTACCCGCACTGGGAGCTACTCCTCTGCGACGACGGCTCCACGGACCGCTCGAGCGAGCTCGCGCGCGACTACGCGCGCCGGCACCCGGAGCGCGTCCGCTACCTCGAGCACCCGGGCCACGAGAACCGCGGCATGAGCGCCACCCGCAACCTCGGCCTCGCCCACGCGCGCGGAGAGCTCATCGCGTTCATCGACGGCGACGACCTGTGGCTGCCGGAGAAGCTGGCGCGCCAGGTCGAGGTGCTCGACCGACACCCGCGTGCGGCCATGGTCTATGGGCCTAGTCTCCTGTGGTACGGGTGGACGGGCGATCCCGCCGATGCGACGCGCGACGCATTGCGCAAGCTCGGCGTGCGCCCCGACCGGGTGTACCTGGGGCCAACACTTCTGGCCCGCACGCTCCGGGGATTGGGCGAGCCGCCGACCACGTGCGGGGCGCTCATACGCCGCGATGCCCTGGACAGAGTGGGCGGCTTCGAGAACGCCTTCCGCGGACTCCACGAGGACCAGGCGTTCTTCTCCAAGCTGTTCCTTCAGCACGACGTCTTCGTCATGAGCGAGAGCCTGGACCTGTACCGGCAGCACCCCGACTCCGCATGCCATGTCGCGGTGAGGGCGGGAGAATTCGATCGCGAGCGCGCCAACCCGTCGCAGCAGCGCTTCCTTCAGTGGTTGCTCGGCTACGTGAGCGTCCAACACGGCGGTGATGCGATCGGGCGCGTCATTCGTCGTGAGCTGTGGCTCTATCGACACCCGACGTTCGCCACGATCCGATCGCGGTGGAGGCACACCCTGGGTAGCTCATACGCGCGCGCCGTTCGTGCTCTGTACGCGGTGGGACGGCGCGTGTTGCCCGCGTCAATGCGACGTGCGCTCTGGGCGCGGTGGAGTAGGACCCCAACGCCACCCGACTGGCGGCGCGCGGCGTCGAGCACGCACGATGCGCCACACGCTCCCTCGCCGCTGCCATGAGCTTACGACAGAGGGCGACGGGGATGGTGCGTCGAGGGCTGTTCCTCGCGTCGGTGCCGCCGCTCCGGCGTTGGTGGCGCGAGCGAACCGCGACACCCGGCGATACGCCTCCCGTCGGCGTGATCCGGTTCGGAGACCTCCGGCGACTGACCCCGATCAGCCGCGACTGGGGTGACGACCGCGGCGGGCCGATCGACCGCCATTACATCACGGGATTCCTCGATCGGAACCGCGCCGACGTGCACGGACGCGTGCTGGAGATCGCGGAGGACGTGTACGCGCGCTGGTTCGGCGACGATCGCGTGACGCAGATCGATGTGCTGCAGTATCAGGAGGGCGAGCATCCGCGCGCGACGTTCACCGGCGACCTGACGAACGCGCCGCACATTCCGTCGGACGCGTTCGACTGCGTGATCCTCACGCAGACACTGCAGCTCATCTACGACCTGCGCGCCGCGGTGGCGACGGTGCACCGGATCCTCAAGCCAGGCGGTGTAGCGCTCGTGACCGTGCCGGGGATTACGCCAGTGAACCGCCACGACCGGGAGTCGTGGGGGAACTACTGGTGCTGGAGCTTCACGGCGCTGTCGGTGCGCACGCTGTTCGAGGAGCAGTTCGGCGCGGAGCAGCTCCGCATCGAAACGTTCGGGAACGTATTGGCCGCGGCGGCGTTCCTCTACGGCATCGGGCGTAGCGAATTGACGCGGGCGGAGCTCGACCATCGCGACCCGGACTACGAGATGCTGATCACGCTCCGCGCCGAGAAGCCGAGGGCGAGATAGTGAAGCGCGGGGCGCCCGCGCGCATGAAGGTGCTGGACGTGGAGCTCGGTGAGCCGCTGCCGGCCCTGCGTGGGCTCGACGGCTACGGTGCCGTGCTCGCCATCGTACGGTGGCACGGCGTTCCCGTCGGATGCGTCGACGTTCGAGTCACGGACGGTGTGTGCTCGCCCGCAGCACAGCGTGAGGCGATCCTGCGTGCGTTGACCGATGACCTCCTGGCATTCTCCCACGAGGTGAGCTCGCCGGTCACCGAGTCAGCGCTTCGGACGACGCCCTTGCATGAGCTCCAGCTGCGGGCTCCGTCCTGGTACGAGGGACCGTGGCCCTCACTCACGGTTGCCGTTTGCACGAGAGACCGGGCCGACGATCTGGCGCAGAGCCTCGACGCGCTCGTCCGGCTCGATTACCCCGATCTCGATCTCGTGGTCGTGGACAACGCGCCGAGCACCCGGGCCACCGAGCGGCTCGTTCGCGGGCGATACCCGTCGATCCGATACGTCACCGAGCCGAGGCCGGGACTCAACTGGGCGCGCGCGAGGGCGGTCCGCGAGGCTCGCGGCGAGGTCATCGCGTTCACCGACGACGACGCCGTAGTGGAACCCGGCTGGGCGCGCGCCCTCGCGTCGGCGTTCGCGTTAGGCGGGGACGACGTCATGGCGGCGGGCGGCGTCACCGTTCCGGCCGAGCTCGAAACGGACGCGCAGGTGTACTTCGAGCGTTATGGCGGCTTCGCGCCCGGATTCCGGCGCAAGGTGCTGCGGGGCGCGCCGAACTGGGGTGCACGAGGCGTGTGGCACTACGTACCGATGGCACAACACTTTTCGGGCGCGAACATGGCGTTCCGCCGGCGCGTCTTCGACGAGGTCGGGACGTTCGACCCGGCCCTCGACGTCGGCACACCCACGAACGGCGGCGGCGATCAGGAGATGTTCTTCCGCGTGTTGAACGCGGGATACGCCGCCGTGTACGAGCCCCGCGCGCTCGCCCGGCATCGGCATCGGCGCGAATATGCGCAGTTGCGGCGGCAGATCTCCGGATGGGGGACGGGCAGCTATGCGCTGCTGACGAGAATTGTCGTCACCTCCCCCCGAGCGTCTTGGGTCGTCGGGCTCGTGGCGGCGCGCGGGTTGTGGCACCAGCTCCACCGCATCGCGACGTCGCTCGTGCGCCCACCCGGGTTTCCGCGCTCGCTCATGTTCACGGAGCTTCGCGGCGCGCTGCTCGGGCCGCTGTGCTACTGGCGCGCGCGGCGTCAGGCCGAGGCGACTGCACGCGCATTCGATACCGAGCTCGCGAACGTTCGCGCGTGACGCCCGAGTCGACTCCCCCACCATCGAGCGCAGGCGTCGATCCGCTCCCGCCGACGTCCCTCATCATCCCGTCACGCAACCGGCCGGAGATCCTGACCGAGACGGTCGCGTCGGTCCTGGGGGGCGAAGAGGTACCGGCGGAGCTCATCATCATCGATCAGAGCGACGTCGCGCACCCCGAGCTCGCGCGCCTCACGAACACCCGCGGGTGCACGGTCCGTTACGTCTGGTCGCAGGTGCCCGGCGTAAGTCGCGCGAGAAACCAGGGGATCGACCTCGCGTCGTACGAGGTGATCGCCTTCACGGACGACGACGTGTTCGTTACGCCGACGTGGTTCGGGACGCTCGTGCGGGCGCTCGTGGCCGCCGGCCCGAAGGCCGTGGTGACGGGACAGGTGCGCCCCGCCGAGGAGCATGACGGCGGGTTCGTCCCGTCGACGATGGTCGACCCGAATCCGAGGGTGTACCGCGGGCGCATCTGGGCGGATGTGCTGTACCCACCAAACATGGCTGCGTACGCGTCGCAATTCGCGCATGTCGGGCGGTTCGATCTTCACCTCGGCGCCGGGGAAGACAACGACCTCGCGTATCGACTGCTCGAGGCCGGGTATGGCATTCACTACGTCCCCGACGCGGTCGTGTATCACCGCGCGTGGCGCACGAACCGCGAGTACCTGCCGCTCAAGTGGCGCTACGGTTTCGGGCAGGGCATGTTCTACGCCAAGCACGCCGGCATTCGCGATCGCTACATGCTCTGGCGCCTGATCCATGACGTGCGCGTGCGGGGGGCGCGAGGACTGCGCCTCGCTATGAGCAACCGGCGCCGCGCGATGGGACAGCTCGTGTGTATAGCCGGCCAGGTGACCGGCTTCGCGAAGGGGCTGGTCGCGCGTGCGTCGCGCCCGGTGTCGCGGTGACGGCGCGCCTCGCCTACCTCATCTCGGCGTACAAGCTGCCGGCGATGCTCGTTCGGCTCGTCCGCCGGCTGGACGCGCCGGGCACGCGCTTTCTCATTCACGTGGACGCGAAGACGCCGGAGCCGACGTTTCGCGCGATGACGGGCCCCGTTGCCGGCATGCCTAACGTCACGTTTCTGCCGCGCCACGTGTGCTACTGGGGCGACTTCGGGCACGTGCGAGCCACGCTCGTCGGCCTGCGGACGCTCGTTGCGTCGGGCGAGCCGTTCGACTACGTGGTGCTGCTGACCGGGCAGGACTACCCGCTCAAGCCGAACGCGACGATTGCGTCCACGCTCGCGGCGTCAGCGGGGCAAGTCTTCATGCGCACCTTCCCGCTGCCCACGGCGCACTGGACCGACGGCGGGATGGATCGCATCGAGCAGCGGCACGTTCGCATGGGCGATCGGCTCGTGGTCTTTCCCGGTACGCCATTCCGCAACAGAGTCGCGAGCGCGGTGTGGGCGCGGCTGAGTCGTGCGTTGCGCCTGTATCGTCGTCTCCCGGAGGGCTTCGAGCCCTGGGGCGGGTCGTCGTACTGGTGTATGCCCGCGGACTGTGCGCGTTACGTGGATACGTTCGCGGAGACGCACGGCGACTTTGTGAAGTTCTTCGAGCACGTCTACGTGCCCGACGAGATCTTCTTCAACACCGTCGTCATGAACTCGCCCTTCCGCGACCGGGTCACGGGCGACGATCTCCGCTACTACGACTGGAGCCTGGCGGCCGATAACCCCGCCGTGCTGACGACCCGTGACTTCGACGCGCTCGCGAGCACGCCGGCCTTGTTCGCACGGAAGTTCGACCCGAACACGGACGCGGCCGTGCTCGACCGCCTCGACGCGATGATCGACCGGGCCGCCACCCCGGCCTAACGCGATGGCGCGGCAGAGTCCGAGGCGGGAGATAACGCGCCCTTCGCGATGGGAACGCCGGCCGCCACGCTGTCGAACAGCGGGCGAAGGCGCTGGTGCACCGCCCCGGCCGCCCACGCGTTCCCGGCAACCGAGAAGTGTGCGTTAGGTGCGTACAAGGCGTCGATCTCGGTAGAGGGAACCGTTCGGACCGCCTCGACGAGATCGAGGTACAGGATCTGCCGCCGCTCCGCCTCGGCACGCACGAACTGACGCCACGCGTCACCGTCCGGGTCGGGCTTGTAGTCCCACGTCCCGGGCAGGTACACGAGAACCAGCCTGCTCCCCTTCGCGTCGTTCGTTCGCCGCAACGACTCGAAAATCCGCGACATCACGTCACGCACACCCTGGTCCTCCCGCGTCACGCGTGCGGTGTCGGGCGCCCTGCCGTCGAGCCTCAATAGTCTCCTCGAGACGCGGACGATGTTCAGCTGAGCAATCGTTTCCCCGTGGAGGGCGCGCCATCGCGCGAACGCCGACGTGTTCGGCACCGGAAGGTTCGTGACCACGAGCGTGTCGCCCTCGACGGCGAGCAGCGGCTTGCCGTACCCCATGAACCGATCGCGCCGCATGCGATGGAAGTCGTCGGTCAGAAAGGCCAGTATCTGTACGTGGTGATCGAGCTCGCGGCCGTCGCGCATGTACCAGAGGTACGCCTGGTCCACGCCGTATCCGCCCTGCCCCATGTTCACCGTCTCGAGCCGCGGGTCGAGCGCAACGAGACGCTGGCACCACGTCTGGTCGTCGGCAACGCCGAAGCCGAGCGTGAAGGAATCGCCCGAGCAGACGACGCGGACCTTTCCCGGAGGTACCTCGCGCGGGAAGTCACGTTCGTTGCGGAACCCCTGGCCATTCGTGCGTAGCGAGACACCGGCCCCGTACATGTCGGGGATGTGGACGTTCGCGCGGTTGACCCAGCCGAGAAGCGTGTCGTGGTCCGCGTGTTGGTGCTCGGGCACGGCCGGCGTGCGGCGAATCTCGTTCGCGACGAAGAGGATGCTCGCGGCGCCCTCCAGCACGGCGAACAGCATCACGAGGACGATGAGGTTGATGAGCCCGATCTTCAGCGCATTACCGAGCTTCGCTCTCATCCCCCTGGCAGGATCACCCATCAGCCAAACGTAGGGCAGCGTACTCGACTTCGCGAGCGTACTTTGGGGGGATGCCAGGGCGATTGCTGAGACGTCTCATTGGCGGCAAGCACGAGGTGTCGGCGCGGACGATCGTCCTCTGGGCGTTTGTGCTCGGCGCCCTGGGCGGGGCTGCGGAAGCGACTTACCTCGCCCTCCGCCAGGTCATCAACCATCAGCCGGCAACCTGGTACAACCCCGACGTTCGCTGGACCGCACCCATTGTCGCCGCGGTGGCGTCGGGGCTCCTCGGGGCGCTGCTGGCGGGCTTCGCGTGGCTGACGCGCTCGCGGTTCGACTTCGAAAAGGTGACGCTGCTGTTCGCGTTCCCGGGCGTGTACGCCGTCGCGACGTCGCCGGGGATTCCGCTGCATCCGATCGCGAAACTCGTGCTGAGCGTCGGCATCGCCTCGGTCATCGCCCGAGCGGCGGCCGCTCGGACAGGCTGGTTTACCAGGTCCATGCGACAGGTAGCCGCAACCGTTGCCGTCATGCTCCTGGTGCTCGGCGCGTGGGGAGCGGCGACCCTCCCCGCGGTCGCGGAACGCCGCGCGTTAGGCCGTCTTGGCGCGGCCCCCGACGGTGCACCCAACGTCGTGCTGTTGATTCTGGACACGGTGCGCGCGGCGAACCTCGGCCTGTACGGATACCACCGGTCGACGTCGCCGAACCTCGATCACTGGGCACGGTCGGGGGTCGTGTTCGACCGCGCCGTCGCCACTGCGCCGTGGACCCTACCGTCGCACGCCAGCATGTTCACCGGTCATTTCAACGTGACCGCGAGAACCGCAATCGATCGCCCGCTGGACTCGCGTTTCACGACGCTCGCCGAGGCGTTGCGCGACAACGGCTACGCGACGGCGGCCTTCACGGCGAACCTCGGGTACACCACGAGGACGTCCGGGCTCGCCCGGGGCTTTGCTCGCTTCGAGGACTTTCCGCCAACGCTCGGGATCGCGCTCCGCAGCAGCTGGCTCGCGCGCACACTCATCAGCCGGTTCGGCTGGATGCCGGGCATCCCGGACTGGCCGATTCCGAAGACGGCGGAACGGATGACCGATGACGTCGAGGCATGGCTTGCCGCTCGCCGAACGGACCGCCCGTTCTTTCTGTTCGTCAATTACTACGACGCTCACGGGCCCTACCTCGCGCCATCAGCGTTTCGACAGCGTTTCGGGCCGCCCGCCGAAGTGGAGGCAACGTCGGAGCGTCCCTGGACGACAGCGGAGCTCGCGACCTCGATCAACGCGTACGACGGCTCCATCGCCTACGTGGACGATCAGCTGCGGCGCCTGTTCGACCTGCTCGCGCGACGCGGCCTGCAGGAGAACACCCTCGTGATCGTCACGTCGGACCATGGTGAGATGTTCGGTGAGCACGGACAGACCGCGCACACGAGCGGGCTCTATTTCCCCGCGCTGCACGTACCGCTCGCGCTGGTGTACCCGAAAGTCGTGCCCGCGGGCATGCGTGTCGCGCCCCCCGTGACGCTGCGTGATCTCCCGGCGACGATCGTCGACCTCGCAGGTCTCGCGGACAAATCCCCGTTCCCCGGCCACTCCCTCGCGAGACACTGGCGGCCCGAACCGGAAAGCGGTCCGGCGTCGCCGGTGTTGTCGGAGATCGACCATTACGCATGGGCCCCGACCTGGACTCCGGTCTACCGCGGGGATATGCGGTCACTCGTCGACGGGCCGCTTCACTACATTCGGAACGGCGATGGCGTGGAGGAACTGTACGAGCCGAGCGTCGATCCCGCCGAAACACACAACCGAATTGCGGACGCCTCGATGCAACCGGCGGTCGCGAAGTTCAGGGCAATCATGGATTCGCTCTTCCGGCGATGACGCCGGCGTCGCTCTGGCACCGCAAGGTGCGCGCGACCGCGCGCATCGGGTGCATCAACCTCGCGGTTCTCGTACTCCTGTTCGCTCTCATCGAAGGCGCCGCGAGCCTCCTCGTGACGGCGCGCGCCGTGTTCCGCGAATGGGGGATCGATGAGCAACGACACGCCGAGCATGACGAGCTGCTGGGTTGGGTGAATCGGCCGAACGTCAACCTCCCCGACATGTACGGCCAGGGGATTTCGCTTCGGACAAATTCTCAGCGATTCCGCAACGATCGTGACTTCGCGCTCGCTGTCCCCGCGGGGCGAACGCGGGTCATCTGTTCGGGCGACTCCTACACGCTCGCCTACGGCGTCGCCAACGAGGCGGCGTGGTGCGAACGCCTCGTCAGCCTCGACCCACGACTGGAAACGGTCAACATGGGCCAGGGCGGATACGGCATGGACCAGGCCTACCTCTGGTACATGCGTGACGGCGTGAAGCTGGACCACGACATTCATCTCTTCGCGTTCATCACCTACGACTTCGAGCGGATGCGGTCCGACCGGTTCATGGGGTACGGGAAGCCGCTGCTGGGCGTCCGCAATGACTCGCTGATCGTCACCAACTACCCGGTGCCAAGAACCTCGGCGTTCGCCCACTGGTGGGTGCTCAATGCACCGCGATTGGAGGAGCTCCGTTCCGTCCGGCTGCTCCGGGCCCTGTTCCGGTTGGACCGCACCCGGCCGGACACGAAACTGGTCGGCCCCGAGCGGGAACGGATCAGCGATCTCGCCGCCCGGATCTTCGCGAACCTCGAGCGCGCGAATCGCGCGAAGGGGAGCCAGCTGGTCCTCGTGTACATGCCGACAGCGGTCGACTATCACGGCAACAACCCGCCGGCCGACGACACGGACGCGTGGCGCGGCTTCGTCCGGACCGAGGCAACCCGGCTTGGCGTGCCGTTCATCGATCTGGTCGAAGAACTGCGGCGGCTCCCGCGAGCGGAAGGCGAGCGGCTGTGGGCGGAGAACGGCCACTTCACCCCAGAAGGAAATGACTACGCTGCGACCCTGATCCGAAAGCGGCTCGACGGCGTCCTGCGGGTTCGTGGTCATCCCCCCCAATGACGGCGCGGTGGGGCACGACGCGTTAGGCACCGATCGGCGGTCCGCCGCCGACGTCATCTTTCTCGCTGCCGTCGTCGCGGTTTCGTGCGTTCCGTACGTCACCGGCCTCGGCTTCTACAGCGACGACTGGTCGTTCCTTTCCGCGCTCCAGCACGCGAGCGACGACTCCTTCATCGCGCGTTACCGCTCTCTTCTCCCCCACAGGCTGGGGACGCGCCCTCTGCACGCGGCACTCCTCGCGGGGTTGTACTCCCTCTTCGGGCTCGATCCGCTCGGCTACCACGTCGTGAACAGCGTGGTATTCGTCGCTACCGTGGTGCTGTTCCATCTCGCGCTTCGCGCGCTCGGACTGTCTCGACCGCTCACCGTGAGCGTGCCGCTCGTATTCGCGCTGCTCCCGAGCTATTCGACCGATCGCTTCTGGGTGGCGGCGTTCCAGGCGAACCTCTCGGTGGGACTCTACATGATGAGCCTCTATGCCGATTTGCGGTTTGCCGTGCTGTCGGACGCGCGCCGGTGGGGGTGGAAGGCAGGGGGGACGGTTTCGCTACTGGGCAGTGTGCTCGCCTACGAGATGGCCGCGCCTCTCTTCGCTCTCAACGTGGTACTGACGTGGGCTCGTGCGCGTGCGCTTCACCGCGCGTCGGGAACGTGGCGTCCGCTGGCGACCGGCCTGATACTCGCCAGCAACATGCTCGTGCTCGCAGGCGCAGTCATCTACAAGGCGACCACGACTGAGCGGACCGCGGTCGGTGGTGGTCGTCTGGCTCGCTACATCAGCACACTGGGCGCGGCGGCGGACGTTCACTTTGGCGAGTACGGCCTCCAGCTGCCGCTCAAGGTTGGGCGAGTGCTGCGGGACTATCATGATCCGGCAACCATCGTTGTCAGCCTGGTGGTGGGCGTCGTCGTGCTCGTGTACCTGCGCCGCGCTCTGCGGATGACCTCGGTCGGCTGGCCCAACTCAAGGACGTGGCTCGCAGTGATGGCCGCCGGCCTTACCGTGTTCGCGGCCGGGTATGCCGTTTCGCTCATGGCCGCCGAGATCGGCTTTCACCCGACAGGGGTGATGAATCGCACCGCGATCGCCGCCGCGCTGGGAGCCGCGTTCACGTTCGTGGCCGTAATCGGGTGGGCGACGTCGTGGCTGCGATCGGAGCAACACCGGCGCGTTGCGTTCAGCACGTTGATTGCGTTGTTCGCCTTGACAGGGTGTCTGCTCACGAACGCGATCGCGACCTTTTGGGTAACGGCATCGCGCGAACAGCGGACCATCATCGATGCCGTGCGACGACGGTTTCCGGACCTGCCGCCCGGCGCGACGATTCTCCTCGCCGACATCTGTCCGTACATCGGGCCGGGGGTCGTGTTCGAGACGAGCTGGGACGTGAGGGGCATGCTGCAGGTGGTGTACGACGACGTCACGCTCCGAGGGAACGTGGTGCGGCCCAACCTGGAAGTCAGAGATGACGGCATCCGGCTGACCTTTTGGGGAGACTTCGCCAACCTCTACCCGTTCGGCGACCGGCTCGTCGTGTTCAGCGCGAGGACAGGCCAGGTGACGCCACTGCCGAGTGCCGACGCGGCCCGCGTTTTCTTCAGCGGCCGCCCGCCAAGTATCGGCGCTGGGTGTCCTGTCGGTGTGGAAGGCTCGGGCGCTGAGATCTTTTGAGTCGAGCCGTCGGACGAGGCGGACACGTCCGTAAGTCCTGGTAGCCGACAGGGGTCCGCGGTGCTAGAATCCGAGGAATTCTTTGGTCCTCAAACATTGGGACGCGTCGCTTTGCGTACCCGGTGTTTCACGGAGATCGTTGTGCGACCAGCATCGTCGCCGCGCTCCGACCGCGGCGCCGCATCTCGACGTTCACCAGGGACCGTGACGACGCACGAGAGTCCGTTCAGACAGCCGCCTGCGGCGCTCGCGTTCGAGTCCGACCGATGGCGCGGTCATCTTCCGGCGCTCGATGGCGTCAGAGGGCTGGCCATCGCGCTGGTCATGTTCTGTCATATGCTCGGCAGGTTTGCGCCGACCGCATTGGCCGAGCGTGGTCTGGTCGAAGTCGCGCGGGCTGGCTGGATCGGTGTCGACCTGTTCTTCGTCCTGTCCGGCTTTCTGATCACGGGCATCCTGCTCGACGCCCGGGGAGCGCCGAACTACTTCCGCAACTTTTACATTCGGCGAACGCTTCGGATCTTCCCGCTCTACTACGCTATTCTCATCGGTGTCTTCGTCGTCGCGCCACTCGTCGCTGGGGCGGCGGTGCAGCACTGGTTCGGGAACATCGAGGATAGCGAGCCGTGGTTCTGGGCCTACGCGTCCAATGTCCGCATCGCTGTCGCCGGAAACTGGAGCGAGACCGGCGCTCTGGGGCATTTCTGGTCGCTTGCGGTGGAGGAACAGTTCTATTTGGTGTGGCCGGCGGTTGTGTTCCTACTTTCGCCTCGTCACCTGCGGCGCGCGTGTCTGGCGATCCTGATCGGCGCACTCGGACTTCGCTTTCTCATCGCGCTCAGTGACGCTCCCGACCTCGGCGCGTTCGTGCTGATGCCTGCGCGAGCGGATACACTGGCTGCGGGTGCGTGGCTGGCCGTGGCGGTTCGCACCGGCACCGCGGTCGATACGATTCGACGCCACGCACGTTGGCTGCTCGCCGTTAGCGTCGCGGTGCTTGTCGCGCTGTTCGTCTGGTACCGCGGGCTCTCGGAAGCGGATTTCCTGACCGAGACCATCGGCTTCAGCTTCCTGGCCGTCGGAGGTGCAGCGCTGTTGTCGTTCGCACTCGATAGCAAACTCCGTCCGACCGCGACCGGGACGATCTTTCGGAACAGCACGCTGCGTATGCTCGGGAAGTACAGCTACGCGATGTACTGCTTTCACCCGTTGATCCAAACGCTGTTGCGCGCGAATGGTGTGGAACCCGCAACGCTGCCGGTAGTCCGCGGATCAGTGCTCCCCAGCATTCTCGCCTACTGCGTTGTTGTCGTGGCGCTCACGCTCGCCGCCTCCTGGTTGAGCTGGAATCTCTACGAGAAGCATTTCCTGGCGCTCAAGGACCGCTTCACTACTGCCCGCCCATCTCCGGCGACGCATTCGACGTACGCCCCCGAGAAGGTGGTAGTCATTTGGGCCACTGCGGAGACCGGGCTCGCCGCCTCATCCCTCGCGTTGCCGGCGTCTGCGTCCCAGCCAAGCCGACCAACCCCAGCCGACGGCGAAGCTCAACGCGCCGAACACCGCGAGATGTCGTAGACGCAGGGGATTTGGCATCCGGGATCGGACCGTTTGCACTACCCGTTGGGCAACGCCGGGCCTCTCGGCCTTCCTCACTGGCGAATCGAGGTCGAGCAGAAAGCGCGCGATGGTTCGCGCATCGGCCTCTGACATCCCTGCTTTCCGCATTGCGGAGAGCGGATTGTCGAATCGCGGCTCGAGGATCTTGAACGTCGTCCAGAGTAGCTGGCGCTCGCCCCCGGAGGCGTTCAACACCGCGGCGCGCTCGTCGCGCCAGCTTGCCATCGGTTCCGCGGTGACCGAATCCAGTCGCGCCACGACTTGGCGATAGCGATCCGTGGCCAACCGCTCTTCCAGGCGGGACCTCAGCGAGTCCGGATCCAGGCGTGGGCCGAACGTACCACCGGGCATGTCGGGCAAGGAGTGGCAGCCGAGGCAGCCGCCAGCCTCGATCAGCGCCAGTGGACTCGCGGCCGCCCGCGGAATGCGGCGCGCCGAATCCGGTGCGTAGTGGAGGCGCAGTACTGACGCAGTCTCACCGTCGAGCGGCATCATGGGCGCGACGTAGAGCCCATCTCGACCGAGCGCCAACCCGGCGATCACCTGGAATCGGTCGCCGGAATAACGCAGCAGATATCTGGGCGGACTCGCTACCTTCAGTGCTCCCAAATCGTACGGGATGCGCATGATCCCGGTACGAAGGGGTTGCGACACGGCGACGAGGAAGTTGCCCCGCTGCGCTTCCGGGAACGGGCTCAGACGATCGTCGGCCCGGGTGTAATCCAGCTGAGCCGGCCCGATCGACGGCGAGATCACGACGTCGGCGCGAGAACCCACGCTGAGGTCTGTGCCGTCCCAGAGGTAGTTCTCGCCCGCGCGGATATGAAGAAACCGATCGATGTTGTTGCCGTTGTCTGCGACGAAAACCCGATCGTCGACAACCTTGATCCCGAACGGATTTCGGAGGCCATACGCCCAGACATAACGCGCTCGGCTATGGGCGGTCGATCGTTCGGTGTAGAAGGGATTCGAGCGGGATGGTTCTCCGTCTACGGTCATCCGGAGGACCTTCCCGAGCACGGAGGTGGTATCCTGGCTCCTGTCGGATTGGAGCCCATCCCCCACGCTCACGTACACATCGCCGCCGCTCACCTGGCATCCGCCGATTTGATGGGAGACCGCGGCAGTCGCGTTGGCGAACACGCGCCTGAAGTCGACTGTCCCTGTCGGCTGCAGCGAGAACGTGCGAGGCGTGGACTGAAACCGGACCATGCCGTTGCGCAGCGCTCCGGTTGAATCCTGCTCCGCGAACGTAACGAACACGTACCCGCGCGCGGCGTCGAGACAGATACCTGCCAGCCCGACCTCGCCCTCGATGGCGGGGATCTCCAGTTGCGGGGTGAGACGAAAGAAGTCATTCGCGAACGTGTACACGGTTCGGTCGTTGGTCACGACCTTGACCACGCCGCGCAGCTCCGTGACGAAGTACCGAGGATCCTTCGGTCCCGGTCCCGGATCCGGCACGACGGCGATCGCGGTGGGAAGCCGGTAGCCTTCGCTATCGCGGGAGAGGATGAATCCCTCCTCGGGCTGCCAGTCGCTGCGCCAATCCCGTGCGGGCGTCGGCGGCAGCACACGGCGGCGTCGATCGACCTGTGATTGTGCTTGTGCCTCGCTCGTTAGGCCCACCGACGTCACGACGGCGAGCAAGGCGGCAGCCATTCTGGCAATCATCGTCCAGGGGTTGGGTGCGACACTTCATCGATGATGCCAGCGTCGCGTAGCAGTCGGAGGACGGCGGCAGCGGCCGTTTCCGCGGTTTGGACATCCGTCCGCGCGATGAGCTCAGGACGCTCCGGTGGCTCGTACGGCGCCGAGATCCCGGTCATGTCGGTGATATGCGCCCGGGCCGCATCGCGATACAGCCCTTTCGGGTCGCGTCGCTTGCACTCCTCGATGTCGCACTCGACGTAGATCTCGAAGAACCGCCCGTCAGGAACGAGGGCGCGTGCGCGGTCGCGGTCGGCCCGGTACGGTGAGACGAAAGTGCAGAGCACGATGGTGCCCTGCTCGAAGAAGAGGCGCGCCACCTCGCCGACGCGCCGGATATTCTCTCGCCGATCCTCGGGGCTGAAGCCGAGGTCGCCGTTCAGACCGTGGCGCAGCTGGTCGCCGTCGAGGGTCATGGTTTGCACGCCGGCGTCGAACAGGGCGCGCTCGACAAGCGCGGCGATCGTGGACTTCCCCGAGCCGGACAGGCCGGTGAACCAGACGACGGCGGCCTTGTGGCCGTTCCTCGCCTCGCGCTCCTCTCGCGAGATGGTGGCGTCGCGCCATACCACGTTCGGCGACGTTGTCATTCCGAGCGTTAGCGAGGAATCGCCGGTATCCCGGGAGACGGGCGTCTCTACCGGCACCCCTGCGATTCCTCGACTCCGCGCCTTCGCCGCTTCGCCCGGAATGACGACGCCCTCTCCCGCCACGCCGAACAGTGTCTCCGCCGTGCGGACGTCGCGGATCATCCCCGCCGCCACCGTGGCGTTCGTGAACGGATCCACGAGGATGAAGCTGCCCGTCTCCCGGTTACGGCTGTACGGATCGAAGAAAATCGGGAGCGAGGTCGTGATCTCCACCCGGCCGATCTCGTTCAGGCCGAGCGACTCGGCGCGCTCGCGATGCAGCGTGTCGACGTTGATACGGTAGTGGAGACGGCTCACCTGAGCGCGAACCGTCCGCGTCGTGTGGCGAAGCACGTACGACACCGCGGGATCGAGCGCCGTCTCGCTCAGCCAGCAGATCGTCGCGTCGAAGCGCGTGTCCGGCGTGGGCACGTTCATCGTCCGTACGATCATGTCGCCGCGCGAGATGTCGATCTCGTCGTCGATCGTCAGCACGATCGGCTCGCCCTCGACCGCCTCCGGCACGCTCCCGTCAGGCGTCTCGATGGACTTCACGCGGCTCGTGTGGCCTGAGGGGAGGACGATCACCGCTTCGCCCGGCGTGATCGTACCCGAGGCGATGCGGCCGGCGAAACCCCGGAAGTCCTGGTGCGGCCGGATCACATACTGCACCGGGAAGCGGAAGTCCACGAGGTTTCGGTCCGCGCCGACGTTCACCGTCTCGAGGTGGTAGAGCAGCGTCGGCCCCGAATACCAGGGCATGTTCGTGCTCCGCTCCACCACGTTGTCGCCGTTCAGCGCCGAGATCGGGATGAAGACGAGGTTCCGCACGTCGAGCTTCTCGGCGAACTCCTGGTACGCGTCCACGATGCGCGTGAAGACGTCCTCGCGATGGTCTACGAGGTCCATCTTGTTCACGGCGACGACGACGTGCGGGATTCTGAGAAGGCTCGCGATGAAGCCGTGGCGCTTGGACTGCGTCAGCACGCCTTTCCGCGCGTCTACGAGCACGATGGCCAGCTCCGACGTGGAGGCGCCGGTCACCATGTTGCGCGTGTACTGCACGTGGCCGGGCGTGTCGGCAATGATGAACTTCCGCCGCGGCGTCGCGAAGTAGCGGTACGCAACGTCGATCGTGATGTTCTGTTCGCGCTCGGCTCTCAGCCCGTCGGTGAGGAGGGCGAGGTTGAGTGATTCACCCCGCCGCCGGCTGGCCTGCCCGATGGCGTCGAGCTGATCCTCGAAGATCGACTTCGTGTCGTACAACAGGCGGCCGATGAGCGTGCTCTTCCCGTCGTCCACGCTTCCCGCGGTGGAGAAGCGCAGCAGGTCCATCGAATTGGGGTCAGATTCGAATATCATCGTTTTCACGCCGATCGTCAGTCCGAGCCGTCAGGCCAGGAATCGTCGGCATCCCGGTAGGGGGTTTGCCCCTCTCCCGGGATGTCCGAGAAGACCAGACGCAGATGGCCGCTGATTTCGCAGATTTCTTGAGAACCCCTCTATCGGAACACTGAAGAAGACCTGACGCCGATTGAGCCGATTACACCGATTCCGCAGAAGCGCTCTACCGGGAAGCCGTGCCGCGCGAGAGTAGCCACTCTCCTGGTAGAGGGAGAATCTGCGTGCTTCTGCGAAATCCGCGTAATCCGCGTCTGGTTTTCTTCCTCATCCCGGGAGAGGGACCCCTCTTTCGGGATGAGCGCGCGATTCCTCGACTGCGGCCCTTCGGGCCTCCGCTCGGAGGGACCCGGGCATCATATCAGAAGTAGCCCTGCCGCTTTCGATCCTCCATCGCCGTGTCGCTCCGCTGGTCGTCGAGACGGCCGCCGCGCTCGGTAATGCGGAGCGCCGCGGTCTCGCGGATGATCTCCTCGACCGTCGCGGCCGTGGACAGAATCGCGCCCGTGCACGTGGCGTCGCCAACCGTACGGAAGCGGATAATCGCTTCCTCCGGCACCTCACCCTCGAGCAACGTGATGAACGGCGTCTCCGCCATGAGCATCGACCCGCGCCGGAAGACGCGCCGCGTGTGAGCGAAGTAGAGACTCGGCACCGGGATTCTTTCGCTCGCGATGTATTGCCAGACGTCGAGCTCCGTCCAGTTCGAGAGCGGAAACACGCGGAAGTGCTCGCCGGGATTCATCCGCCCGTTGAACAGGTTCCAGAGCTCGGGACGCTGGTTCTTCGGGTCCCACTGACCAAACACATCGCGGTGACTGAAGAAGCGCTCCTTGGCGCGCGCCTTCTCCTCGTCGCGCCGCGCGCCGCCTAACGCCGCGTCGATCCTGAGCTCCTTGATCGCGTCGAGCAGGGTCACCGTCTGCAGCACGTTCCGGCTCGCGAACGGCCCGGTCTCCTCCGCCACCCGCCCCTGATCGATCGAATCCTGGACGCGGCGCACGAGCAGCTCGACGCTCAACTCGCGTGCAAGCCAATCGCGATACTCGATCGCCTCGGGGAAGTTGTGGCCCGTATCGATGTGCAGGAGCGGGAACGGCGACCTCGCCGGCGCGAAGGCCTTTCGCGCAAGGTGAGCGAGCGTGATCGAGTCCTTGCCTCCCGAGAACAGGAGCACCGGGCGGTCGAACTGCGCGGCCACCTCCCGCATGACGAAGATCGCCTCGCTCTCGAGTTGCTCGAGATGCGGCTTGCGATATGTGCTCATCCCGGCGGTTCGAGCTCGCACGCTTGTCCGTGTCATGGCAGCGTCAGCGGCCAGAAGAGCGGGACGAAGACGACGATCCCGACGACCACGATGACCGTGAGCGGCGCGCCGAGTCGCGCGTAGTCACCGAAGCGGTACCCTCCCAGCCCGTAGACCATCGTATTCGTCTGATACCCGATCGGGGTGAGGAATGCCATCGACGCGGCGACGGCCACGGCGATCGCGTAGGGCCGTGGATTGAGCCCGAGCTGCGCCGTGGTCGCCATGGCGATGGGAAAAAGTAAGGCTGCGGCCGCGTTGTTCGTGATGAGCTCGGTGAGCGCAACGGTGGCGACCGTGACGGCGAAGAGAACCCCCACCGGCCCCCAGCCGCGGAACACGTCGACGATGACCGAGCCAATCACGCCTGCAAGACCCGATGCGGCAATCGACGCCCCCAACCCGAACGACGCGGCGATCATCACGATCACGTCCAGGTCGACCGATTCGCGCGCCTCGGCCGGTGTGAGCACCCGAAAGAGCACGAGCCCGAACGCACCCACGAGCGACGCGTGCAGGATCGGAAGCAGACCCAGGCCGGCGACCCCGACGACGCCTAACGCGATGAGCCCCACCAGCCACGCCTTGCGCGTGCTCACGGGACGCGACCCGCCCAGGTGCGCGACGAGGAGGAATTCACTCCGGTCACGCCAGCGCTCCGCGAAGCCGCCGTCGGAGAGGAGCAGGAGCGTGTCGCCCTCGCGCAGCTTCACGTTCCCGAGCTTCTCGTTCACGCGCGCGCCCGCGCGGTGAATCGCCAGCACCGCCGCCTGATACCGACTTCGAAAGTCCGCTTCCTTGAGCGTCTTCCCCACGAGCGTCGACGTGGCGCTCACCACGGCCTCGAAGAACGTATGCCCGTCGTCGCCGAACTCGAGCGCGTGTTTCCCTTCGGCATACCGGAGTCCTGTCATCGCCTCGAGATCGCGGATCACGTCCACTCGCCCGGCGAACGCCAGCTGATCGCCGCCCCGGAGCGTCGTCGTCGGCGCGACGGGGGCAATGCGCTCCTCGCCGGTCTCGCCGCGCGTCAGCTGAACGAGAAATACCCCCTGAAGATTCCGCAATCCGGCCGCTTCGACCGTCTTCCCGTCGAGCGGCCCGCCCGGCTCCACCGTCGTGTTCATCACGAACTCGCGAACGTCCTCCTCCAGCGCGCGACGTGCCGAGCGGCGTTCCGGCAGGAGCGTCGGGGCGGTGACGACGAGGCACAGAAGGCCCACCACTGCCACCGGGAGCCCAACAGCCGTGATCTCGAACAGACCAATCGGCGCGAGCCCCTGTTCCTGCATGAGTCCTGAGACCACGAGGTTCGTCGACGTCCCAATGACGGTCACCACCCCACCGAGGATCGTCGCATACGAGATGGGCATGAGGTAGCGCGACGGTGACCGACCTCGCTTCTCCGCCCAGTCGGCCACCTGCGGCGCCAGCATGGCGACGATCGGCGTGTTGTTCAGGAAGGCCGAGGCCCCGACGGCCGGCGCGAGGAGCCGGAAGAGCGATGCTCGCTCCCCCCGCTCAGCCCCGAGTGCCCGATCGATGAGGGGCTGGATCGCGCCGGTCCTTTCGACCGCCCGAGCGAGTACGAACAGCGCGGCAACCGTGATCGGAGCCGGGTTCGAGAACCCGCTGAGCGCCTGCTCAGGGGTGATGATCCCTGCCAACATGACCACGACCGTGGCGCCGAGCACGACGAGCGCGGGCGGTAGCCAGTCGCGGGCGAGGATGACGACGGCAACCACGCACGTGACGAGCGTGAACCAGGCCTGCCAGCTCAACCGCGGTTCACGATTCGAGACATCGGTGCGTCCACTCCTAGTAAGGATTTGACAGGGAAAGGGATACGACGATCAGCCGCCATCAGCTATCGACGAGCCGACTTCGGCGGCGGCCGCGTAAGGCTCCGCTGACCGGCGGGGATCGGTGCTCGGGGGGGCGGATCGGGCGGATTACGCGGATCGTTCTTCTCGGGGGAGAGTCGATCCCGCAACGACCAAAGAGATGAGGGGAACGGCCGCCCGAACGCCACGTTGCGCCGCAGGCGGTGCCCATCTTCATTCGGCCCGTTGAGCGAGGGCGCGTCCCGACCTGGGAGCGATTCGCAGTATCCGCCCCATCCGTCAGATCCGTATCACCCTTCACGGAGGGCCGCCTTGCCGAGCGGGGCGTAGTGCGCTGCGAACCGTACCGCCATGGTCCTGCCCTTTAGTGAGTGAAACGTGGCGAGTCGCGCTGCTCGATCGCCTTGGCGACCGCAGTCCCGACGGCATCATTCCCATTCGAATCGATGCCACCGCCAAGGTAACGACCGCGCAAGACCCATCCTCGGCCAGTAGGCATCGATCCGCCCCCGGTAAGGAAGTCGTTCGAACTCCGGAAGATACCAGAGCCGACCGTTGTCACGCGTTCCACGATGCGCGAAGTTGGAATACGCCCATCCTATCGCGAAACGAGGAGAATCCATGATCCGGAACGCGCTCGCCGTCCTTTCTGCGTCGATCGTGCTCGCCATCCCCGCCGTCGCTCAGACGCCCATCCAGCGCTCGGCGTATCACGACTACCGCGTCGTGACCGTAGCGGACAGCCTCGAGAACCCGTGGTCGATGGCGTTCCTTCCCAACGGCGATATGCTGGTGACCGAGCGGCCAGGCCGATTGCGGATCGTGCGGAACGGCAAGCTGCTCCCGACGCCGGTCGCCGGCGTACCGACCGTGCGTCAGGGCGGCCAGGGTGGGCTGCTCGACGTCGTGCTGCACCCCTCGTTCGCGACGAACCGGCTCGTGTACCTCAGCTACGCGAAGGCCAGCGCAGACACGATGGAGGGGACCACGGCCGTGGTACGAGCGCGGTTGGAGAACGACCGCCTCACGAACGTCCAGGAGATCTTCGAGGCCAAGGTGTGGTCGCGGGGTCGTGGGCACCATGGCAGTCGGCTGGCCTTCGACCGCAACGGCTTCCTGTTCGTGACGCTCGGCGACCGGCAGGCGCCACCCTCGGGGAATCTCGAGGCGCACCCGGCGCAGGATCCGTCCAACCACTTCGGGACGATCGTCCGGCTGCACGACGACGGCCGCGTGCCGACCGACAATCCGTTCGTGAACCGCCAGGGGACCCTGCCGGAGATCTGGTCGTACGGGCATCGCAACGTTCAGGGCTTCGCGATTCACCCCGAGAGCGGTGACGTCTGGGCAACGGAGCACGGGCCGCAGGGCGGCGATGAGTTGAACCTGATCCAGCCCGGTAAAAACTACGGATGGCCGGTGGTGGGCTACGGCGTGAACTACCGCTCGGGCGCCGCCATCCACAGCGGGACGATGAAGGAGGGGATGGAGCCGCCGGTGCACGTCTGGGTGCCGTCGATCGCGACGTCCGGACTGCTCGTATACACGGGTGACAAGTTCCCGGGATGGCGCGGAAACCTGTTCGTGGGCGGCATGGCGGGCGAGGTGCTCGCGCGCCTAACGCTCGACGGCAAGCGCGTGATGAACGAGGAGAAGCTCGTACAGCGCATGGGTCGCATCCGTGACGTGCGTCAGAGTCCGGACGGGTACATCTACCTTGCCATCGACAACCGGCAGGGCGGGAAGACACCGATCCTCAGACTGGAGCCGGTCCAGGGGAACTGATATCGCCTCCAGTACCAGGGACGGCCCCGGTGCCGTCGCAACGTGGAGGCACCGGCAGACTGATGGCATCGGACGGGGTCGCTGAGTGAGGGACCCCGTTCTGTCGCGCGTCTGGGAGCGATGGGGGAGCGTGGCGGTCTGGTTGGCCACGCTCGGAGTGAGCGTCATCGCCATCCATCGGATGAGCTATGCGCTCCCGCACGCCGTGAGGAAGGTCGAGCACTGGTCGGCCGTGAATGTCGCGTACCGCTACGACGAGCTGACGCGGTTCTTCGGCGGGGTGCCGATCTATCACGAGAATTTCGGGCGGCTGACATACCCGCCGGCGACGTACGTGTTTCTCTGGCCGGTCCTCGGCTGGCTTCCGCTCGAGTCGGCGCGCGTCCTGTTCGTGGCGACGAATCTCGCGTCCGCCATCGTCATTGCGCTGCTGGCGTATCGGCTGGCCGACCGGCATCCGCAGGCGGAACGGTTCCTGATCGTCGCGATGGTGTTCGCCTGCTATCCGCTGCAGATCTCCGTGTTCCTCGGCCACATGCCGGCGCAGGTGGTGGCGCTGGTCGCGATCGCGGCGTTGATCCTGAGGGCGCGCGTGAGCTGGGCGACCGACGTGGCAGCGAGCGCGTGTCTGGCCGCGTCGCTCGTCAAGCCGACACTCGCGCCGCCGCTCGTCGCGGCGGTCTTGATCGCCACGTGGCGCTGGAGGCCGGTGCTGCTCACCGGGGGCATCTATGCCGGCGTGGCTCTCATCGCGTCGACCGCCCAACCTGCGGGGTTCGTCGAACTTCACCTCGCGTGGCTGCGCGCGAACACGTCACACGCGGTGGCCGCCGAGTTGATAGAGGCGCTCCCGAATCTGCATAACTGGCTCAGTTGGGCGGGACACGGACGGTGGGGGCCCGCAGCGTCGATTCTCGCACTCGTGGGGTACTCGGTCTGGGCCTGGCGGCGTCGCCACGCGGACGTGTGGCTGCTCCTCGGCACGGGAGCGCTCGTCGCGAGGCTCTGGTCGTACCACCGTCCGTACGACGACATCGTCATCCTGCTCGCGGCGATCGCGCTGCTTCGCGTGGCGCGCGGCCCTGATCCGGGTCTTCGGATTCCGGCTGCGGTGCTTTTCGCGGTGACGTGCCTGACGCTGCTCACACCCGCGTGGGCGCTCTACAACCTCGATCGACCAACAATACGCGCGGTCTACACCGCGCAGACGACGGTTTGGGTGACGGTGATGGCGTTCTTGCTGTTCAGAGGGAAAAAACAGCTAACAGCCATCAGCCCATCAGCCCATCAGCTATGAGCAAAGCCCGGCTCGGCGTACGGCCCGGCGCGCCCGGGCCGGTCGGAACGGCGATGACGCGGAAGACGCCGAAACGGCCGGATGCACGTCAGGGTCTGGGCTTGACCCGCTTCAATGGACACGGGTCTAGGAGCCGTTAGGCAGCCGTCCGAGTCGCTCTTCGTACGCCGCCGGGCTCACGTAATCGAGGGTCGAGTGCCGCTCGCGGTTGTACCAGGTCTCGATGTAGCGGAAGATCGCCCGCCGCGCCTCCTCCCGCGTCGCCCACCGCATTTCAGAATCAGTTCCAGCTCCGACGTCGCGAAGAAGCTCTCGGCCACTGCGTTGTCCCAGCAGTTCGCCTTCCGACTCATGCTCGCCCCATCCCGTGCGCCGCGAGCACCGCGCGGTACGCCCCGCACGCGTACTGACTCCCGCGATCGGAGTGTCGGAGTGGTGGATGAGCCCCGGGGCCGGCCGCCGCGCCGCGACCGCCATGCCCAGCGCGCTCACGTCGTTTGCGGCCGCGTCCGCCGGGGCACGCGGCCCACCAACCCGTCCTCGCGCATGAGCCGTGTCATCGTCGGTTGAATAGTTCTCCCCTCGCGTCGTTCGAAAAGGGACCCACCCTCCTCGGGGGGGGTCGGGCCGTAGCGGCGCAGCCGCGGAGGCCACGTCCCCGTCCTACCTTTTAGTCCCGACCCTCGCGCGCGCTCACGCGGTCCCACGCGCCGGAGGCCGGGATGATCTCGACGGAGGTTTGGGTGGACATTCACAGCCTACACCAACAGGGGAAGTCGATCCGCCAGATCGCGCGCGAGTGCGGGCTCG
>DAINRQ010000035.1:23237-55901 GCA_036741775.1 Gemmatimonadaceae bacterium
AGCCTACACCAACAGGGGAAGTCGATCCGCCAGATCGCGCGCGAGTGCGGGCTCGCGCGCACGACGGTCCGCCGCTACTTGCGCCGCATGGGAGGAGCGATCCCCAGCATCCCCCTCATTGCCTCATCCGTTCCCCCTTCCGTTCTGGATGCCGGAGGCGACGCCCTCGCGCGACGCGGCGTCAGTGCGGAGCAGTCATCCGGCCGTTTCCGCCTCTTCCGCCCAATCGTAGTTCCGACCGGCCCGGCGCTCCGGGCCATAGGCGCGAACGCCGTTCTCCGCCCTTCCCGCGTCCGGTGTTACCGCGCCCTCCGCGTCCGCCCGATGGCGCGGCGAGATGGAACGATGCGTTAGGACTCTGACCCCTTACGCGGGATAGGGAGGCATCCCGAGGGCTTTGTTTTGCTGATAGCCGATAGCTGCTAGCTGATAGCTGTTGTGCCTACGGTACAACCTGCGGCTTCCCGATCTGATACTCCTTCGGCGGCTCCTCGCCACGCAGGTTCTTCACGAAGTAGTCCCAGCGGCGGCGCATGATGTACGGGCCGTCCTGGCCGAACCCGTGCCGCGCGTGCGGCAACATGATGAGGTCGAAGTCCTTGTTCGCCTTCACGAGGGCGTCCACCACCAGGCGCGTGTTGATCGCCGGCACGTTGTCGTCCATCTCGCCGTGGATCAGCATCAGCTTGCCCTTGAGCTTGTGCGCGTGGGTCTGGTTGGCCTCGTCGGCGTAGTTGTCCGTGTCCCCCTGCCTGACGAGCAACCCCTGGTAGCGCTCGCCCCAGTCATCCTCGTAGTTCCGGTTGTCGTGGTTCCCGGACTCCGAGATGCCCACATCGAAGAAGTCCGAGAACTGGAACATCGCGGACGCCGTCGCGAAGCCGCCGCCCGAGTGGCCCCAGATGCCGACCTTGTCGATGTCGATGAACGCGTACTTCGTGGCGAGCTCCTTCATCCCCGCGACCTGATCGGGGATCGTGTTGTCGCCCATGTTGCCGTAGTAGTAGTCCATGAACTCCTTCGAGCGACCCGGCGTCCCCATGCCGTCGAGCGCGACGACAATGAAGCCAAGCTCCGCGAGCGCCTGGTGGTCGCCGCGCGCCGGCGAGAAGCTGCGGCTGCCTACGCTTCCGCTCTGCGGCCCCGGATAGATGTAATTGATGATCGGATACTTCTTCGTCGAGTCGAGCGTCGACGGCGTGAACATGAGGCCGTAGAGATCCGTCTTCCCGTCACGTGCCTTCACCGTGAAGGGCGTGGGCGGCTTCCACCCCGTCGCGAGCAGGCGCGAGATGTCCGCGCGCTCGAGCGTCTGCACCGCTCGCCCGTTGACGTCGCGCAGCACCGTCACGGGGGGCGTGTTCGGTGTCGAGTACGAGTCGACGAAATATTTCCCGTCCGGCGAGACCGAGACGACGTGGTTCGCGTTCTCCGGCGTCAGCAACGTCAGGCCGCGGCCGTCGAACCCGATGCGATAGAGGTGCTGGAAGTAGGGATCACGCCCCTTCTCCTTCCCTGACGCCAGGAAGTAGATCTGCCGCGCCTTCTCATCCACGCGCAAAACGTCATCTACGTTCCCGTCACCCGTCGTGATGCGGTTCTTGAGGCGTCCCGTGGTGAGGTCGTAGAGGTAGAGGTGGATCCAGTTGTCACGCTGCGACCACCAGATCAACTCGTTCGACGCGGGAAGCACGCGCCACAGGTTCTCGGTGAGCGACGCATCGCCCACCTGCGTCGGCATGCGCTCCTCGAAGAGCGTCCGCACCTCTCCGGTCTGCGCGTTGGCAACGCGGAACCACGCCACCTTGTGGTCGCGCGAGCTCGACACGAACGCGACGTGTGAGCCGTCGGGGTACCACTGCACATCGCAGATCGTCATGCCGCTGCATCGCACGTGGTCCGACACGGTCGAGCGGTGCTGATCGGGTGGCATCTGGAACCTGACGACTTGCGGCCGCCCATCCGGTTCCTGGCGGATGACCACTCGGCTGATGCGGAAGATCACGCTGTCGCCCGGGAACGGATACTTCCATGCGTCCAGCTTCGGCGCGCCGACGTTCGTCGATACGAGGTACATGTCGCGCACGCCACGCGAGTCGTGCTGGAACGTGGCGATCTGGCGCGCGTCGGGCGACCACGTCACCACCGGCCGGTCGCTGTGCGTCCACCCTGCGTTGTCCGTCGCGTAGCCGAAGTCCTTGACGCCATCGGTCGTGAGTTGTGTTTCCTGGCCGCTCGAGAGATCACGCGCCCAGAGGTTGTAGTCCTTGATGTAGACCGCCCACTTGCCGTCGGGTGAAACGCTGGAGTTAGGCGGTGCTCGCCGGCTCGCCGGCGTGGAGTCGACCGCCGCGCAGGCGTACTGCTGGAGATCGCACCGCCACTGTTTGTTCTGAACGAAGACCGTGATCGAGCGGCTGTCCTTCGCGAGCTCGAAGGTCTGGAAGGGGAGGCGAGTGCCGTCCACCCGGACACCGGACGCAGCCGCCAGCGCCGACCCGAGCCGCGTGGGATCGAAGAGCTCGGTCCGCGAGCGGCGGGCCGGATCGACCACGAAGAACGCGTTCGCGTTTCCAACGGTCGTTCGATACCAGAAGCGGCCGTCATCGAGCCAGGTCGGTCTGACGCCGAAACCAGTCACGAGCGGGAGCGTATTCGTCGCGAGGTACTTCTCCGCTCGCGCGTAGTCCTCGGCCGTGAGTTGACGGGGCGATTGCGCGGCGAGCGGCGCCGCGAGCACCAGGAAGGTGACGAGGGAGAGGCGCATAGAACTCGAGGATCCGGGTGTTGTCGGTTGGCGCCGCCGCGAGTTGCGTCGACAAGCGGCACCGTCAAGCTACCGCAGGGGCGGAAATGGCGGGAGACACGTGTGCCTCGACATGGTGTGGCCTCCGTCTCCATACTGGATCGGGACCTGCAATTGCACGAACGGGCGACGCCGCTCCGGCGCAGCGCCGCAATGTGACGGTCCGGCCTGCCACATGCGAGGTGGCTCGGAATGGCGGAGGGGGTAGGACGTGGACGACGGACCGAACGACGCGCCGCGCGATAAGGGCGACGGACCGCGGAACGTACAGGATCGCCGGACGGGTACACCGGGCCGGCGGCATTCGGACATTGAACGTGACGACCGCGGCGCCACGGAGATGGACGCGACGCTCAACGAGCGCCTCACGAGGCTCGAGGAGCAGCTCGCGGACTCCGCGTCCAGTGCCGACGGCCAGGTCCTCGCGCTTCACGCCGGCATTCGGTCGCTGGTCGCTCAGCTCATCCGCCGGCGCCGTCAGGCAGAGGAGACGTGTGAGACGCTGACGCGCGTCCTCGAGGCAACGAGCGACGGGTTCGTCGCGCTCGACTCCAATTGGCGCTACACGTACGTGAACGCGCACGCCGGCCGGATGTTCAACCGCGACCCGGCGGCGCTCGTCGGCACGCACATCTGGACCGAGTTTCCCGAAGGGGTCGGCCAGCCGTTCCATAGGGCATACGAGCGGGCGGTAGCGGAGGGGACGCCGCAGCAGATCGAGGCGTACTATCCGCCGTACGATCGATGGTTCGAGAATCGCATTTTCCCCTACGCGGGCGGTGTCGCAGTCTTCTTCCAGGACGTCACCGACCGGCGCGTCGCCGAGGATCGTCTGCGGGAGAGCGAGCAGCGGTATCGGTCGTTGTTCGAGCATCACCCGGACGCGGTGTACTCGTTCGACATCGACGGGCGGTTCCTGACCGCCAACGCGACGTGTGAGGCGCTCACGGGCTACACGCCGGATGAGCTCATTGGGAAGTCGTTCGAGCCGCTCATCGTCCCCGAGCATCGGGAGCGCGCCGTCGAGCACTTTCGCGCCGCCCTTGCGGGGTCAGCGCGGAGCTACGAGGAAGCGATCATTCACAAGAGCGGGCGGCGCGTCGAGATCATGATCACGAAGCTGCCCATCATCGTCGGTGGTGCGGTTGTCGGTGTCTTCGGCATCGCGAAGGACCTCTCGCCGCAGCGCGAGCTCGAGGCGCGCCTGCAGCAGGCGGAGAAGATGCAGGCGATCGGACGGCTCGCCGGCGGCATCGCGCACGACTTCAACAACCTGCTCACGATCATCCAGAGCTGCGCGACCTTTCTCCATCGCGGACTGCCGTCAGCCTCGGAGCATCAGGGGGATGTCGAGGAGATCCAGAACGCGGCGCGACGGGCGGGCGAGCTGACACAGCAACTGCTCGCGTTCAGCCGGAAGCAGGTCATGCGTCCACGCCGCATCGACGTGAATCAGCAGGTGGTGACGTTCGTGGGGATGCTCCGGCGCGTCATTGGCGAAGACATCGAGATCGAGACGCATTTCGCGCCGGACACATGGCCGGTGTTCGCCGACCCCGGACAGCTCGAGCGGGTACTGATGAACCTCGGTCTGAACGCGCGCGACGCGATGCCCGCGGGGGGGACGTTGCAGATCCACACGGAGAACGTCGTGCTCGATGCCGGTAAGGCGCGGGTGGCCGGAGGGCTCGAGCCCGGGCCATACGTGTCGCTCGTCGTCGAGGACACGGGGGTGGGCATCGACCCTGTCGTGTTGCCGCACATCTTCGAGCCGTTCGTGACGACGAAGGCGCACGGAGTGGGCACCGGGCTCGGGCTGGCGACAGCGTATGGCATCGTGGAGCAGTCGGGCGGCGCGATCGACGTCACGAGCAAGCCCGGTCAGGGCAGCCGGTTCACGGTCTTCCTGCCGCGGGCCGTGGCGGCGACCCCGGCTCAGGGCGTCATGAGCGCCGAGGCGCTCCCGCGCGGCACCGAGACGATTCTCGTCGTCGAGGACGACCAGGCGGTTCGCTCGGTCATCCGCCGCACGCTCGAGCGCCAGGGGTACACGGTGCGCGAGGCGGCGTCCGTCGATGACGCGCTGCACGCGCTCGCGGAGCCTAACGCGAACGTTGCGCTGGTGCTGTCGGACGTCGTGCTGGTGGGCGAGAACGGCCGGGCGCTGGCCGAGCAGATCGGGAAGCGATGGCCGGCGCTCCGTGTGCTGTTCATGTCCGGGTACCCGGACGACGAGATCCTGCGCCGCGGCCTGATCGACCCGGGCAGCGTCTTTCTGACGAAGCCGGTCACCCCCGAGGCGCTTGCGAAGGCAGTACGTGAGGCCCTCGACTCTCGTAAGGGGTCAGACTCCTAACGCATCCTTCTATCGCGGTGGGGGTCAGACTCCTAATTCATCGTTCCATCGCGTGGCCCGTCACGACGCTGCCGATCGCCCCCCGCGAGCCAGTCCAGCCTTGCGGTCGGGCGCACAAGCCGTCAGGCTCCACTGTCCTCCCGAATCGCTCCCCTGTCCAATATCCCGATGCGCCTGTTCTCGTTTTCACCCCGCTCGCTCGTCGCCGCGACCGTCATCGGAGCCGTCGTGCTCCCCGCCGGCGTGACGGCGCAAGTCCCCGGGCTGTCCGGCACGCTCGTGATCACGAACAAGGGACCCGCCACCGCCACGATCATCGACGTCGCGAGTGGACGTACGCTCGTCACGCTGCCGACCGGACAGGGCCCACACGAGGTCGTGTTGTCATCTGACGGCCGAACGGCAGTGGTGACCGACTACGGTGCACGGACCGACGGCAAGACGCTCACCGTCATCGATGTCCCGGGACTGCGCGTTGCGCGCACGATCGACCTCGGCAAGTACACTCGGCCCCACGGGATCGTGTACCTCCCTGGTGACAGCCTCGTCGCGGTGACGTCCGAGACCACGGGCAACGTCGTGATCGTGAGCGTGAGTGACGGCGCGGTGCGTCGTGCCATCCCCACGCAGCACGAGGGCTCGCACATGGTCGCGGCAACGGCGGACGGCTCGCTCCTGTACACGGGGGACATCGGGAGCAACACGGTCTCGGAGCTGAACGGGCGCACGGGCCAGTACGTGCGGAGCTTCGAGGTTCCCGCGCAGCCCGAAGCGGTGAACGTGACACCGGACGGCGCCGAGGTATGGGTTGGCAGCAACGCGACCGCGAAGGTGAGCGTGGTCGATCCGCGGACGGGCGCGGTGACGACCGCGGCCGAGGGGCTGGGGTGGCCATACCGGATCCTGTTTTCGCCCGACCGGAAGCTCACGTTCCTCCCGGACCTTCGCGGCGAGACGCTCCGCTTCCTCGAGCGCGCCAGCCGCAAGGAGCTGGGCCGCCTAACGTTTCCAGGCGGTGGGCCACAGGGGATCACCATCACGCCGGACGGCCGCTACCTCTTCCAATCGCTGAGCCGTCAGGGACGCGTCGCGATCATCGACGTGAGCAAACGTGAGGTGGTGGGGCACATCGCGACGGGAGAGACGCCGGACGGAGTAGCGTACAGCACGCGGACGGTGAGCGCGTCGCGTTGACACGCTAATTGGGGTCAGAGTCGAATATCATCGTTCCAACGCCATGGCGTTGGAACGATGATATTCGACTCTGACCCCAATTATCCCGAAGGACGAGGGTCTCGGGCGCAGGCGTACCCTGGATTGCCAACCGCGGCGCGACCGGTAACTTGGCGCGGACCATCCCTTCGTATGTCGGTCCGGCCCACGCCACGTCATGGTCGACTCGCCGCCGCCGGAACTCACGCGCCTCCTCGATCAATACGCCCCAGATCGCGACGCGGCCTGGGAGGCGTTCATCGCGGTCCATCACCGTCTGTTGCTGCATGTGGTGCGCTCATTCGCGCGAGACCGCGATGCAGCGATGGATGCGTTCGCGTGGATACTCGACAGGCTGCGAGAGGACGACAATCGCCGGCTCCGGAGCTTCCGCGCCGATGGTCGCAGCGAGTTCACCACGTGGCTCGTCGTCGTCGCGCGGCGTCTGTGCCTCGACTGGCACCGCGCGAAGTACGGCCGAGAGCGGCCAACGACGGCATCCGCACACCGAGCGGAAGCGCGCAGCGCACGTCGCCGATGGTCGATCTGATCGGGGAGACCGTCGACGCGACCTAGCTCCCGGATGGCGACCACACGGGCCCCGAGGCCGAGCTCCGGGCGACCGAGTTGTCGGAAGCGCTGCACAACGCGCTCGCAGAGCTCGACCCCCCGGATCGGTTGCTGCTCAAGCTTCGTTTCGATGACGGCCTCTCTGCCGCCGACATCGCAGACCTCATGCGCCTGCCGACCCCGTTCCACGTATACCGCCGCCTTACGGCCTTACTCGACTCGCTCCGCAAGGCCCTGCGCATGCGCGGGGTAGAAGGGCCCACGCCATGAGCGCGCGCTGCCTACCCATGCGCCCGCGAAAATCACACGGAATCGTCCGTTCAACCGGGGCATGCGGCTTTTGCGCACCCTCGCACCTCGGGCTCTGCCCCCGCTGACAATGTCGGATCCAATCCCATCACCCGATGGGCACCTGACGACCAACGACGTCTCCGCGTACCTCGGCACCCGGATGCACGACTCTGACCGGCGCCGGCTCGAAGCACATCTCGCGGATTGCGACGAATGCCGCGCGGAGTTGCTCGAGGTGCGGTCGATGCTCCGGACCGCTCCTCCTCGTTCGCGGTCGAGACGACCGCTCCCTGGCGTACTGGGGGCCGCCGCAGCGGCGGCGATCCTCATCAGCGTTCAGTGGCGTGTCTCGCCACGCGCCGACCCTGACGCCGATACAGCGCTCGTGACCGAGCGAGCCGTGCTGTCCGATGTCAGGCGTGACTCGGTCGAAGTCGTTGCGCCGCAGGCCGACGCCAATGTGACAAAGAATGCCTTGAACGTCGCGTGGCGTCGCGGCGCCGACGATACACAGTTCACGGTCACGCTCATGAACGCGCGCGGCGACGTGCTGTGGACCACGCGCACGCGCGACTCCACGGTCGTGGTGCCCGACAGCGTATCGTTGGCTCCCGGCGCGGCGTACGTCGTCTACGTCGACGCGCTCCGGGCAGACGGGACGTCGGCGCGAAGCGGACCACGCTCGTTCAGCGTAACGCGTTGATGCGACGGCGCGGGCTCACGCGAATGCACGCGTCAGTCGGGGCGGGCAGATTGTTGACAGTCTGCCTGCTGGCATGCGGTCCAGCGAGTCCACCGACCGATGCCGCGTCCCGAACGCCGCCGTCGTCGGCATCGCAGGAGCGCGCACCACTCAGCGCGATAGCGCGAGCGCACGCCGAAGCAGAGTCGACGTACTATCGCAGCGAGTTCGACAGCGCTCGCAGCGCGTTTCAGGCGGTCCTTTCGGCCGCCGACGCCGCCGGTGACTCCGTGTCGCGGGGGCGCGCGCTGACGTGGCTCGGGCTCACGGACCACAAGCAGGCAAACTACGAGTCGGCGAGAACCATCGGAGAGGAGGCACTGGCGTTCAAGCTGCGCCAGCGCCTCACGCGGGAACTCCCGGCGTCCTACATCGCGCTGGGGCTTACCGCGTATTACGAGGGGCCGTTACGCGGATGCCGACACGCTCTTCCGTTACGCGCGCGACACGGCAACCGCGGTGAACGATTCGGTCGCAGTCGGAAAAGCCATTGCGAACCAGGGCCTGGTCTGGACTGATATGGGCGAGTTCGCCCGCGCACGCGGCGCGCTGCAAGAGGCCCGGGGTCGGATGCTCGCGCTCGGTGACCAGCGAAGCGGTGCGAACGCTCTCGCGAACCTCGGGATGCTCGAGATTCGCATGGGCAGCGCGGCATTCGTGGGAATGATCAGCTCTCACAGCTTGCCCCCGTCTGATACGCCAGTACCGCCACCTGTCGCGACAATCCGATTCCGCCAGCTGCGGCGGTTTTTCGAACAGCGGCGACGGTAGCCCCTGGACGATGGTGTCGATCACGCGTCCGTCGGTGAGCACGAGGATGACGACGTCGCCACGGGTGAGCGGCTCCATCGCCATCGCGTCGCCGTCCGATCGCGCGGCAGGATTTTGCCTCGCGTGACGCATCGTGAGCGCGATCCAGATCGCGAGCGCGACCGCAGGGTCAACGAACCGGCGGGTGCCGTCAGGCCGGCTCGGCCATGGCGAGTACCTGCTCGGGGGTCATCTCCATCCGGTGCACCTCGCGAGCGTGCTGCTGGACGACGCGAACGAGCTGCTCATCGCTGTCCCCCTGAATGACCTTGCCGCAGTCGCAGGCGACCTTCTTCTTCGCAGCCATGAGATTCTCCATGCTGAATCGGTAGCGGATGCCCGATCACGGGCTAGAATAGCTCGAATGTGGCGTCACCCGCTTGGCGGAGGCTTGGCGTAACGTTGGTGCCCCCCCTCCGCGTGTACCTCGCCGGCCGCGTGTGCATCGAGTCCAGCGGCGCGGTCCTCGAGCACCTCGCGTTTCCCGGCCGCCAAGGTCGGCTGGCGTTCGCGTTCCTCGTGTGCGAGCGCGGGCGCCCCGTGAGCCGCGCCGAGCTGGTCGACCTCCTGTGGAGCAACGACCCCGCGTCGGCCTGGGACACGGCCATCAGTGCCATCGTGAGCAAGCTCCGCGGGCTCCTCCGACAGGCCGGGCTCGACGTCGGGGATGTGCTGCTGAGCTCGGGGGGGGGCTACGAGCTGCGTCTGCCCGCCGACACGTGGGTCGACCTCGAAGCGGCGAACGATGCGATCCACGAGGCGGAGGCCGCGCTGCGACTGGGTGATCCAGCCCGGGCGTACGGCCCTTCGGCCGTGGCGCACCACATCGCGCGGCGCCCGTTGTTCGCGGGCGAGCAGGGCGGAGGACACTGGGCCGATGCACGCCGGGCGAAACACCGATCGACGCTGCTTCGCGCACTCGAGTGTCGTGCGCAGGTCTACCTGTGGAATGGCGAGCTGCCTCTCGCGCTCGAAGCGGCGCGCGACGCGGTGGAGCTGGAACCCCTCCGCGAAACGAGCCATCAGCTGCTGATGCGCTCCCACGCGGCGGCGGGCAACACCGCCGAGGCGCTGAACGCGTACGAGCGATGCCGCCGCCTCATTGCGAGCGAGCTGGGGGTCGATCCGTCGCCGCAGACGAGGGCCATCTACGAGGGCATTCTGCGCGCCATTCGCGATGGCAGCTGACGTGGTCGGCGAGAGCTCAGATACGCTCCCGGGCAGCCCTGGCGCGTGCTTCGCCGACGAGCGCCTGAAACTCCGGATCGCCACGAAGCGACGCGAAGAACGGGCTCCGCGCCGCCATATACGTGCCGTTCACGACACCTAACGAAATGGCGTTGCGCAACCAGTCGAGTGCCTCGGTCCGCCGACCGCCGGCCGCGTAGGTCTCGGCAATGATCTGCGATCCGTGGGGGTCCAGCCGTACAGGAGAACGTTCCAGGGTGGCGAGCCGTTCCACTGGCTCGCCCCGCAGCGTTCGAGCGAGGAGCGTGGCGAAATCCTGCATCAGCGCCTCTCCGCTGGCTGCGGCTCGGTCGAGGAGCACGAGGGCCTCATCCCGTTTCCCCGCGGCCGCCAGCACGTACCCGCCACACCAATGAACCCAGGGGCTGTCGGGAGCCACGCGCATGCCGGCGCCGACCCAACGGACTGCTTCGTCGACGACACCGCAATACCACGACGTCACCGCGGTCCAGCCGAGGATCAGTGGGGACAACGGGTCGAGCTCGGCCGACCGTCGGACGTACTCGAGCGCGCCGGGCTCTCCGCGCACCGCGAGGCCCATGGCGAGAAGCCCAATGAAGGCACTCGACGGTTCGCTGGCTGCCGCCTGCCGAGCTGGTACGCCTCGAGATCGGCAATGGGACCCGCGGCCAGGTCGTCCCGCTCCTGAGCGCTCAGCTGGACGGACAGCGCCTCGACGATCGCCCGCGAGATGCGCTCCTGCATCGCGAATACGTCGTCCATCGTTCCGCCGTATTTCTCGCTCCAGAGTTGCGCATCGGTCTCGCCGTCGATGAGCTGCGCCGTGATTTCGGGATCCTTCGCGAGGGCGCGTGACACCGCCGCCGCCAGCGCGGCCGAAACGGGAGCGACGGGCCAGGTCAGTGTCGGAATCGGCGCGGTGAGATGAGCCGTCATGGTCGCGAAGCTCGTTGCCCCTGGTACGGCGGGCGGCCGGCGATCGCCTCGAAGACGACGCACGCGAGGCTGTAGAGGTCCGAGCGAGCGTCGACCTCACGCGTGGCGGCTACCTGCTCCGGGCTCATGTATGCCGGCGTGCCTAACGACATACCGACGGCCGTGAGCCGATCGCCCCCGGCGTGCTGAACGGCGAGCGCGATGCCGAAGTCGGCGAGGAGCGGAAGCCCGTCGGCCAGCAGGATATTCTCCGGCTTGATGTCGCGGTGTACCACGCCCTCGCGATGCGCGGACTCCAGCGCGGCGGTGAGCTGACTCGTGAGGCGGGCCACATCCACCGGCGGGATTGCGCGCTCTCGCTCGAGTCGATCGCGAAGTGTTTCGCCCTGCACGTACGGCATCACGTAGAAGAGCCGTCCCGCCGCCTCGCCGGAGTCGAGGAGTGAGAGGATGTGCGGGTGCTGCAGCCGCGCCGTCGTGCGGATCTCCTGAAGGAAACGTTCAGCGCCGAGGGCGCCGCCGAACTCGTCGCGGAGCACCTTGAGGGCGACCTTGCGGTCGTGCTTCAGATGGCAGCCCTGTGAGGCTCATCCGGCAATGAGAATCCCGACTATCCCGACGAGGCTGAGCAGCACGAACCCACGAATCGCGAATCCAAGCCACCGCGAATACGGCACGCCCGCCCCGAGCAGCACTGCCATGAGCGCGGCGTTCGTGGGAATGATCAGCTCTGAAAGCCCTGCCCCGGTCTGATACGCCAGCACCGCCGCCTGCCGAGACAATCCGATCAGATCCGACAGCGGAATCAGGATCGGCATCGTCAGCGCCGCCTGCCCACTCACGCTCGGCACCGGCAGATGAATCATCGCGTGAATGGGCACCATGAGCACGCCGGCGAGCGCCGGCGGTTTGCCGAACAACGGCGACGCCAACCCCTGCACGATCGTGTCGATCACTCGACCGTCCGTGAGCACGACCGAGATCCCGCGTGCGACGCCGACGAGGATCGCCGCGGCGACCATGGCTTCCATCCCTTTCAGGTACGCGGCCGTGCTCCCGCTCGCCCCGAGACCGCCGATTACCCCAATGACAAGTGCGGCCAGAAAGAAGACCGCGGAGAGCTCGTTGAATCCCCAGTCGAGCTGGAGAACGCCAACCACGTACGTCGCGAGTGGCGCGAGTATGAGCACGAGGATGACGACGTCGCGCCGCGTGAGCGGCTCCACCGCCGTACCCTCGTCGTCCGATCGCGGCGCAGGGTTCCGCGTCGCGTGACGCATCGTGAGCGCGATCCAGATCGCGAGCGCGACGACGAGCAATACGAGACGGAGCCCCGCGCCCGAGAGCAGTGGGAGCTGAGCCAACTTGAGCGCGATGCCGGCCTGATACGGGTTCGAGGGACCGAATGCTGCGCCGACTGCTGCGGCACCGGTACTCGCCGCCACCATCGTCAAGGCATCGACACCGAGCCCGCGTCCGAGCACGAGCAGCACCGGCACGAGGGCGATGATCTCCTCCTGCATGTTCTCGAGCGCGCCGAACGTCGCGAAGAGCAGGGAGACAGGGATGAGTGCCCACGTCCCTCGCCCGTGGAACGCGCGTACGATGGCTTGCGCGCCGCGCGTCAACGTCCCGAGCTGCTCGACGAGCGCGAACGCTCCGCCGACGAGGAAGATCGAGATGATGACTTCGGCCGCGGCGACCATCCCGCGCGGCACGGCGACGAGTGCGCCTAACGGGCCCACGGGTGCCGGTTCGACGCGATGGTACGTCCCCGGGACGACGAGGCTCCGCCCGGTCGCGGGGTCATCCCGCCGCTCGAACTCGCCGGCCGGAAGGACCCACGTCAAGGCGGCCGCGATGACGATGCCACCGAGGAGCAGCAGAACCGGATGCGGAAGCCGCATCAGCTCGGCTTCTTCGTCGTGTCTGCCGGCGACACCGAGCGGAGGAAGTTAATGAGCAGCGGGTTCACCACGTCCGTTCGCTCCATGTGTGGCAGGTGACCCGCTCGCTCGATGGGGTGATACTGTGCTTGCGGTATCGCTTTGCGAACGCCTTCGGCATGGGTGATGGCGACCGTGCTGTCTTCGGTGCCCCAGATGAGCAGCGTCGGAATCCCCGACCGTCCGACGCGTGCGTACACGGAGTCGAGCACGTCACCCGCGTTCGCGGTGAGCGTGGAGCGAAGCGCGCGCCCGAACCCCTTGTACTGCGTCTGGACGCGGTACCGGGCGGCCCAATCGGGCCATTTCGCCGGCTCGACGAAGTCGGAGGACTGCCCATCCGCCATCGTGGGGACGGCGATTCCCTGCCAGAGCATCTGTCCCACGACGGGCAGACGAAAGAAGAACGGTAGCGCCCCGCGCGTCCCCGCCGCCGGATCAACGAGCGTGACCGAGCGCGCGCGTTCGGGATGACGCGTCACGAACTCCGCCGACACCGGGCCACCCATCGACAAGCCGACGACGTCCACCGGATCACGCCAGCCGAGGGAGTCGAGGAGCTGCAGCAGTTGTCGGTCGTAGAGGTCGGCAGTGTACGGGATGTCGGGACGGTCGGAGAACCCGCGGCCGAAATGATCGTAGCGGGCGACGCGGAAGCCGGCGCCGGTGAGCGCGACGACGGTCGAATCCCAGATGTAATACGGGACGGAGAAGCCGTGCACGAGTACGACACGATGGCCGGTATCGGGGCCCGCAACGTCGTAATGCGTGACGCCGTCGCCTAACGTGACGAACTTGCCGGGTGCCGACTGCCGCGCGGTGGCATCGAGCTCGAGGCGTTCCGGGTTGCGCGTCGAGTAGAGCGCCGAGATTCCGGCAGCCACGATCGCGACGAGGATGAGGATGAGGCGGCCGAGTTTCATTCGACTGACGTGGCAGGTGTTCTGCTCGAGTGGCAGTAAGTCGTGAGTCCTCAGTCGTGAGTGGGCCGGTTCTCAGTCACTGATTGCTGTCCCACTCATTACTGAATACTCACGACTTAATCGCGAGATACGTCGATCCCCGGCTGGTGCTATCCCGTCGCCGCTGTAGGCGTTGTCGGAGACAATATGCAGTAGGAGCGAGAAGGTGTCACGCCGCCGTCGGGGTTCCTATGTCCCGCACTTCATTCGGACGGTCTCTCGGTCGACCACGACCTTTCCAAACGGTGATCCGGGCTGGGGCGCCACGACGAAATGGCTCACCACCACGAGCTTGAACGTCTCCCTGGTCGCGCGATTCGTCAGCTCGAACACGGACCGATTGGTCCCCGCATACCCGACTTCCCGCTGACTCACCGCGTAATGATTCTGCTCCTTGACCCGATACTCCTGTCTCGAGTCGACACCGACGCCACGGACGCCGATCGGCATCGAATGATTCGTCGCGATGATCGTACCGGAAGGGTTGATCGTGATGGTCTCCCGGACGAAAACCTGCCCTTCCAGAACGACCTGCTCGCTATTTCTCCCGTCCTCACAGGCCAGTTGGACAATGACCCCATCGAGGTTCGTGAGCCGCTCTTCAACGAAGCGCTCGACACTCGTCGATGCGCTCGATGGCACCGCCGGAGCGAAACGGGGCAACGCCGGTGCAACAGGTTCGTTCGAACAGCCGGCGAGTACGGCGGCGCCGGCAATGAGCATGATGTGGCGGGCGGAAGACACCATAGTCGTCTCCTGGAACTCGGTATGGATGGTGAGGCTCGCGTGGCCTCGATCCCTTAAGCCGAAGTCCAGCGTGAATTCTCTCACCCGCTGTCATTCCAAGCGCAGCACGTCATTCCGCGCGTCACCGAGGAATCCTCGGCCTCCCGGTAGAGGGCTCGCCCCTCGACCGGGATGCTCTGATAAGACCTGACGCAGATTGCGCTGATTCCGCGGATTGCGCAGAAGCGCTCTACCCGGACGCCTACTCCCGCCAGCGGCCGGCCGCGCCGGGGCCGGCATCCAGAAAAAGGGGGGACGGATGAGGGGATGAGCGACATCCTCATGTGCGAGGGATAGCTCCTCTCGCCAGGACCCTGAAGGAAGGGAACGGCTCCCCGGGGACGCCGCTCGCCCTAACGGCCGTTCCCATCAGTTCACGGCCCCGGCGCGAGGGCGCCTGAGTGCTGAGGAGGGATGTCGCTCATCCCCTCGTCCCCTCATCCCCCTCATCCGTTTTCCCCCTCGTTCTGGATGCCGGCCCTGACGATCGAGAGCTCGTCCCTGGTCGTGTCGCGTTCGAACGGTCCGTTAGGAGTCTGACCCCTGACGGAGCATTTTGTCGCGCTGCCCAACCCACCGTACAGAGGGCTTCTGCGGAATCGGCGAAATCCGCGTCAATCTGCGTCAGGTCTTCTCAGAACCTCCCGATAGTGAGGCCAGCCAATCTACCGGGAACCAGAGGATTCCTCATCACCCGCTTCGCGGGTATCCTGCTCGGAACGACCTACAGATCCCCGCGCTTCAACGCTTCCACCGCGTAATGGCACGCTCGCGCGGTCAACGCCATGTAAGTGAGCGACGGGTTCTGATTCGCGCTCGACGTCATGCACGCACCGTCGGTGATGAACAGGTTCGGCACGTCCCACGCCTGGTTCCAGCCATTCAGCACCGACGTCTTCGGATCCCGCCCCATCCGCGCCGAGCCCATCTCGTGATTCGTGTTCCCCGGCGTGCTCGGGCCGCGCGTGTCCGGTCGAATATCCGTTGCGCCCGCGGCTTCCAGTAGCTCGCTCGCCGCGACGTTCATGTCGCGGTACATCGCGAGCTCGTTGTCGCTCCACGTGCACTCGATGTGAAGCGTCGGAATCCCCCACGCATCCACCAGTGTGGGATGCAGTGTGGCCCGGTTCTCGGGTCGCGGCAGCGTCTCACCAAAACCTCCGAAGTTCATCGTCCAGGGACCGAGCTGTGTCAGGCGCTCCTTGAACGCCAGCCCGATACCAGGCGCCCGCGCCGCTGTGCCCCAGCCGGCGCGACTCCCACCGCCCTGAAAGCCGTAGCCGCGAATGAAGTCCGGATGCTTCGTGGTGAGGTTGCGAAACCGTGGGACATAAATGCCGTTAGGCCGAGCGCCGGACACGGTGCGATCGCGCCAGTCCTCGAACGTGCCGGTCGCGCCACCCCACTTGATGTGGTCCATGATGTTCCGGCCGACCTGATCGCTCGAGTTCGCGAGCCCGGTCGGATACCGTGGCGTCGCGGAGTTGAGGAGGATCCGCGCGCTCTCGAGCGCCGACGCGCACAGGAACACCACACGCGCCGTGTACTCACGCTCCTCGCGTGTCTCCGCGTTCACGACGCGCACGCCTGACACGCGGTTTGTCGCATCATCCGTGACGAGGCTACGAACGATGCTGTATGGCAACAGTGTCATCCGCCCGGTCGTCTCGGCTGCCGGAAGCGTGGCGTTCACACTGCTGAAGTATGACCGCGTTATGCATCCACGATGACACGGGCCGCAGTAATGACACGCGGCGCGCCCGTTGTGCCGTTCCGTCAACACCGCCGCGCGCCCGATCGTGAGGATCCGCTCCCGCCCGAACCGCGCCGCCATGCGATCGCGCACATGCTGCTCCACGCAGTTCATGGCCATGGGCGGCAGGAACGGCCCATCGGGGAGATGCGCGAGCCCTTCGGTCTGCCCGCTCACGCCGATGAATCGCTCGACGTGATCGTACCACGACGCGATGTCCCTGTACCGGATCGGCCAGTCCACCGCGATGCCGTCACGAAGGTTCGCCTCGAAGTCGAGGTCGCTCAGTCGGTAGACCTGGCGCCCCCAGATGATGGACTTGCCGCCCACCTGGCGCGCGCGGAACCAGTGAAACGCCTTGTCCGGCGGCGTCGAGTACGGGTTGTCGACGTCATCGACCCAGAACTGGTGGCTCAGCTCATCGAACGAGACTGAGTTGCGCTGCATGGCTTGCCGCGTCGCGATCGCCCGGCGATCGCCGAGTCCACGAAACGGTATGTCCCACGGGGGCGTGTGCTCCTTGAAGTCCTGTCTCGGGTTGGTTGGCCGCCCCGCATCGAGGACCAGTGTGCGTAGACCGAGCTCCGTCAGCTCCTTTGCCGCCCACCCTCCGGTCATCCCTGAGCCGACGACGATGGCGTCGTACTCGGGCGCGGTCCGTCGTGGCGTCACGGGTCAGCCCTCCCGCGTACGGCGTAGCGGGACCGGTGCACAACCGTCGTAACGCGTCGGGCGCGGCCAATCGCCGAGTGTCCGACGCATCGCGACCTCGGAGGTGCAGTAGCCGAACACCGTCAGGTACTTCAGCATGGCGAACCAGTGATCGTTAGGGTTCGCGCCGCCTCGGTTGCGCCGACTCGCGATCACCTCGGCGTCGAACCCGGTGAGGATCGCGATCTGCTCGGCGTCGCTGCACTCGATGAAGGTCCGGCTCCGGAGCGCCCGGCTCCGGTCGTCCAGCTCGCCCAGCCCCGCGAGAAATCGGTCGCGTTCCTCGGGTGTGTACCAGTCGGCGAGCATCTTGTCCACGAACGTGACGACGTCAGCGTCCGTCGCCCCGGGCGTGTCGCTCCGCGGAATGATCCGCTCGGCAGCGACCGAGACCGTTCGCTGAGCGTGGGCATTCAGCGCGCGGAGCCCCTGCCCCGCGCTCGGCTGGCGGTGCACGTCGCTGCCAAAGGCGAGGAGGTCGTCGGGCGCGAGGCCGTCGAGACATGTCAGTCCCGCGGTACCCACCAGCCAGCGAATGAGCTCACGTCGTTCCATGATCACCTCACCGCGAGCGGGATGTCGGGTCGATCGACAAGCCGCGCGACCGCAGATACTGCTTCGCGATCTCGCCCGACTCCTTGGGCGTACGTGCGCCGTCGGGTACCGAGTCGAGCTCCACGATCGCCCAGCCGTCGAAGCCGACAGCGGCGAGCGACGCGAACACTCCGGCGAGGTCCACCTGTCCGCGCCCGAGCTCGACGAAGCGATACGAGCCTGGCCGACCGCCGGGGACCGGGCTCTCCACGTCTTTAATGTGAAGGAACAGTAGCCGATCTGCGTGTCGTCTCACTGCGTCGGCTGGCTTGCCGCCCGCTTGATGGTAGTGCGCCACGTCGAGCTCGAGCCTCACGAACTTCGGGTCTGACGCCTCGAGCACGCGTTCGACCTCGGCAGGCGACTGGCTCAGGTTTCCCATGTGGTTGTGCAGGCCGAGCGGAACTCCGAGGTCCGCCGTGCGCCGGCCGATCTCGGTAAGAAGGTGGCCCATGCGACGGAAGTCGTCGGGTCCCGGCTCGCGACCGCGCGGCCGCTCGTCCACGACCTGGAGGTAGAGCCCACCCACGTCGCGCACGAAGCGCGCGTGCTGCGCGTGTAGCGCGATGGTTTCCTGCTCTTTCGCGGGATCGAGTGCGGCGACACCACTCGAGAGCGCGACCATCGTCAGCCCATTCGCGGCGAGGAGCTCTTTCAGCTCGCTGGGCCGGTTACCCCAGCGCGTGACCGCCGATGCCCGCAGCTGGATGCCGGGGAAACCGAGCGATGCGATGTCGGTGATGGCGGTGAGATCGTCCCCGTCCCAGGTGATCGCGGCATAGCCGAACTTGATCCGTGCAGCAGGCGGCGATGATGCGTTAGGCAGTGCAGCCGCAACAACGGATCGCGTGGCTGCTGCAAGCGCCGCCAGCCCCAGGCCGCTCGACACGAACTCTCTTCGCCGCATCTACGAGACTCCTCGTTCCGGACCGCGTGCCAGCTTGCGGACGACCTCGTCCGGCCCACAGGACCGCTAATGGTGACGCCTTATGCTAGCTCGCGATCTTCGAGTCCGTCAGCCCTTGACCCGGCGCGCGCCGTCGCGGCATGCTCCGGCTCACTATGCAGCCCACTACGCTCTGGGGTGTTGACCTTGGCGGTACGAAGATCGAGACTGCCGTCATCGACGCGAGCCGCCCGAACACGCCGCTTCATCGCGTTCGCCTCGAGACGGAGAGCAGCCGGGGATACGATCACATTGTCGGGCGCATTCGTACCGCGGTGGAACAGCTCGCGTCCGTGACGGGGCTCGCGCGCCCGCGCGTGATCGGAATCGGTACGCCGGGCACGACGGAACCCGCGACCGGGCTCCTCAAGAACTCGAACACCGTCTGCCTGAACGGCCAACCGCTCGCCACGGACTTGTCCGCCGCGTTAGGTGCCGAATGCCGCCTCGCGAACGACGCGAACTGCTTTGCGCTGGCCGAAGCGTCGCTCGGCGCCGCGCGCGGGCGAGCCGTCGTGATGGGCCTCATCCTCGGCACCGGCGTTGGAAGCGGGATCGTCGTGCACGGACGAGCGCTGAACGGACTGCACGGCATTGCGGGCGAATGGGGGCACAACCCCATGCGGGACGAGGCCACGCCCTGTTACTGCGGGCGTGCGGGGTGTGTGGAGACCGTCATCTCCGGGCCAGCGCTCGAGCGCTTCTACCGCGAGCGGACCGGCACCAGCCGGACGCTGCCGGAGATCGTGTCGCGCGCCGGCGAGCGTGATGCCGATGCCGAGGCGACGCTGGCGCGACTCGTGGCGAAGTTCGGCGAGGCGATCGCCGCGGTGATCAACATTGTCGACCCCGACGCGGTCGTGATCGGCGGAGGTGTGGGAAACGTCGATCGCCTTTACGAGGAGGAGACGCGCGCGGCGATCCGGAAGCACCTCTTCAACCCCGAGCTCCGCACCGAGCTGCTTCGTCCCACGCTCGGCGACAGCGCGGGTGTCTTCGGCGCGGCCCTCCTCGCCCAGCCTTAGGGTGAGAGAGTCCTACCGCATCGTTTAGATGCGTTAGGGGTCAGAGTCCTAACGCATCGTTTCATCGCATCGCGCCATCGGACGGACGCGGAGGGCGCGGCAACTGCGAACGCGGAAAGGGCCGCGGAGAACACCTTGCGCGCCCAGGGGTCCTCGTGGCGGCCCGGTCGGAACGGCGATGACGCGGAAGAGACCGAAACGGCCGGATCAGGAGACGGGGCCGCGGCCGGAACAGGCATCCAGAAGCAAAGGGGGAAACGGATGAGAGGGATGAAGGGATGAGAGACGTCATCGCGAGTGAGTGAGAGCTCTCCTCGCCGAACGTGATTGAAGGGGAACCACTGCCGGGACCGCCACTCACCTCGGGAGAAGTTCCCCATCAATTCGGGGCCTTGGAGCAAGGACGGGTCCCGGTCCGGGACCGATCCCCACACATCCCCTCATCGTCTCATCCGTTTTTCCCCTCCGTTCTGGATGCCGAAAGTCCGCGACCTCGTCGCCACGCGGCGGCGTCAGAGCAGAGCCGTCTTCCGGCCGTTTCGGCCTTTTCCGCGTCATCGCCGTTCCGACCGGGCCGGCGCTCCGGACCACAGGCGCGAAAGCGGTTCTCCGCGGCCCTCCGCGTTCGCTTCCGCCGCGCAATCCGAGTCCTGCTCGATGGCGAGATGAAGCGATGTGTTAGGCGTATGCTTGTTACTGCGCGGTGCTCGCCCGCGTACCCGTCAACACCTTCGTGAGCCGATAAAGGAACTCCTGCCCCTCGTAGAACGACCGGATCGCCATCCGCTCATCGCGTCCGTGCGCACGGGCATCGACGGCAGGGTCGGCGAACAGCCCCGACACGCCGAACGCCGGGATGTCGAGCCAGCGAAAGAAGCGCGAGTCCGTCGCCCCCGTGGACATCGTCGGGATTATCGGAATGTCGCCCCACATGTCGCGCGTGATCTGCGTGACCGCATCCATGACCTCGGGAATCAACGCCGTGATCGGAGTCGGTGGACGCTGCGAGCGAATCACGACCTGCACCGACGTGTCGCCAATGATACGCGCGAGCTCGGCTCTCACGCTCTCGGCGGTGTCCGTCGGATAGAGCCGGCAGTTGATGTTCGACTCGGCCAGCTGTGGCAGCGCGTTCGTCGCGTGTCCACCGTTCAGCGTCGTCGCGACGCAGGTCGTTCGCAGCATCGCGTTGTAGCGCGGGTCGGCCGCGACGGCGGCCAGCGCCTGCGCGTCCGCGGGGTTTGCCACGAGCTCCTTCATCGCTCGGCCTAACGCGGGCTCCTCGAGGGCTGCCATCCTCGTAAAGAATGTGCGGGTGACCTCGTTGAACCGGATCGGAAACGTGTGGCGACCGATCTTCGCGAGCGCGTCGGCGAGCGCGGTGATCGCGTTGTCCGCGCGCGGAACCGACGAGTGTCCCCCTCGATTCGTCGCGCGAAGGGTGAAGTTCGTCGTCACCTTCTCGGCCGCCTGGACGCCATTGAAGAGCGGCTTTCCGTTGCGCAGCACGCCGCCGGCACCCTCGTTGATCACGAGCGCCGCGTCCACCTTGTCGCGATGGTTCTTCAGCAGCCAGTCGACGCCGTTCGCCGGCCCCGATTCCTCATCGGCCGTGAGCGCGATGATGATGTCGCGGTCGGGCACGTACCGCTCCTGCTTCATGCGATATACGTTCGCGACGAAGATCGCCGCCATCGCCTTGTCGTCGGCGGTCCCGCGCCCGTAGTAGTAGCCGTCCCGCTCCGTGAACACGAACGGGTCGAGGTCGGGCGACCAATCGGCCTTGAGTGCTTCGACGACGTCGATGTGGGCGAGTAACAGGAGTGGTCGCCGAGCGTTGGGCCCGCCGCGTCCGCGGATGCGAGCCACGACGTTGTGCTTCTCCGGCCGCGGCCCCCCGACGAAAATGTCGGCCTCGGGGATCCCTGCGTCGCGGAACCGTTTCGCCATCGCGAGCGCCGCGGTCGTGATGTTCCCCGTCTCGACGCCCGTGTTGATCTCGACGAGCTCCTCGTAGATGTCGCGCGCGAGTTGCTGGTTCGCGTTGAGCGCGCCGGGCCCGTAGACGGAAGCTGGCCGAGCCTGCGCACCGAGTGTGGCCGCGCTGACCGCGGCGAAGACGACAGCGAGCGGGAGCGATCTCATGGGAGTCCGGACGATGGCTGGGTTGTGCGCGCACACTGCACGCAATCGCCAACGTACGCCTCGCGGCGACCTCCCGACAGATGGTCGTCAGTCAACGGCGATCAGCACCGCGATGCGTTCCTGGTTCGGGTTCCCCGTTCCCGGTTCCCTATTCCCTGTCTGTTATCGGGACCACGGCGGCTTGACGCCGTTCATTCGGGCGTACGCAATGAGCTGCCCGAGATGCTCGTGCAGGTCGCCCGACATGACGAGTGATGTCTCGAGGATCGTTCGGTCGCCGCCGAAGATCCGCTGCGTCCCAGTGATCGCAGCCGGGTCCAGCGCCTCGATCGCCTGCTTCATGTAGGCGAACCCTTCCTCGAGATGTTTCTGTGCGTCGGCCTTAGTGGACCGCGACTCGAACTTCTGGATCGCCTCCTGCCCGCGTCCGACCACCGGCGACGGCGTCGCGCCGTACGACAGGGGCGCATACAGGTAGTACTCACTCGCGACGTGCATGAACACTTCGCCCACCGAGCGCACGCCCGGCGCGGGCCGCCACGCGTACTTCTCTGCCGGGAACGCCTGAGCCAATGCGATGAAGCGACTCTGCAGAGAGTCGAGGTCCCTCAGGAAGCGCGCGCGCATCTCGATCGCCGATTCGCGATTCGGGACGGCCTGCGCGTACGCCGCACGACTACCGACGAGAACCGCGATGGCGATCGCACTCGCAAGGGCGGAGTAGCGCTTGATGACGGGCGTGCGGCGAAGCGGCATGGGCGGGTCCTCGACGGAGGTGTCTGGCATCCTGCTGTGGTCTGACTCGGGAGCGGACCGCCCTACAGTATGACCACCGCGTCGCCCTGTAACCTTCCGAGGGACGTCCGGAGCTCGTCTGGGACGAGTGGCACACGCGGAGCACGACACGGATCTGGAGAGGGGCGCCAGGGAGGTGGCTCGAGCTCCGAGCCCTCGCGGGCTCCGAACATCGCGACTCCGAGCGTCGCGACCGGTCTCGTAACGGCAGGAGACAGGATGGACAGGATTAACAGGATGACGAAGATGCCTCGCGCGGCGGCACGGTCGCTCGCGCTAGCGGCCTGAATGGAAGAGGGGAACTGCCGCCCGGGACGCCACCGTCCCTGAAAGCAGTCTCCCTTCATCTCACGCCCGCCGCGCGACCCACCGACCCTCGCGTTGCAGGATCCGCCCCGATCCGTTCGATCCGCGTAATCCGTATCCCCTTTGCCCCGGAACTCCACCGTCCGGGGTCACCGAATTCCCCACCGGTAACGCTGCCCCCGCAGCGAATCACGATGGGATGGCCGCGATCGATCGATGGTGTCGTGCGAAATAGCGATGTTATTCGAATCTGACCCCAATTTCAGTCTGTACGGATCGCGATCAGTGGGGAGACGCGAGAGGCTCGGATCGCGGGGATGAGCGTCGCCGCGAGCGCCACGACGAGCAGGAGCGCCGCGACGCCAAGGAACGACGCGGGGTCGGTGGGCGCAACGCCGAAGAGCATCGACCTCATTCCCTGCGCGGCCAGCAACGCTGCGACCGCGCCGACCGCCACACCCGCGACGGCACGCACCACCGCTCGGCGCAACACCAGTCGGATGACACCTCCGGCCGGCGCGCCTAACGCCACTCGAATACCGATCTCCTTGCGTCGCTCCGCCACATCGCCGGCGAACACACCGTAGATCCCAACGGCCGCGAGCAGCAGCGACACCAGCGCGAACCCGCCGAGGAGGAGCATTGTAAAGCGGTCACGCGCGAGCGCCCGCCCGACAAGTCCGTCGAGTGACGTCAGCTCCGAGACCGCGACAGTCGCATCGAGCTCCGCAATGACGCGACGGACCTGACTCACGAGCTGGTCGGATGCACCGCGACCACGTACGATCACGTCGTACTCCTCGCTCGACAACGCGGTGTTGGCGAGGTAGGCCGTCGCGCGTGGTGGCGTCCGTGCGTCCTGCAAGTGCACGTCGCCCACGACTCCGATCACGACCGGCGTGATCCCATCGAACATCTCCAGACGAAGCCGTTGGCCCACCGGGTTCGCGGAGGGCCAGAACCGCCGCGCGAGCGTCTGGTTGATCACGACGCGCTGAGGTGCGTCGGTGACATCGCGTGCGTCGAACACACCCCCAGCGAGCAGCGGAATTCGCAACACCTGAAACACGCCCGCATCCGCGAATCGGACATCGGCAACCACCGAATCGCCGGCGACCGGCGCGGCCGCATCAGCCGCCGTCGTTGCCGGCCCGGCGCGCCCGAAAGGACGGATGCTGATGAGTCCTGCCGCTTCTACACCGGGCGCCGCTCGCAACCGGACGAGTGCGTCCGAGAAGAACGCCGACCGCGCCTCGGGCGCAGCGTAGCGTGGACCAGTCAGACCAACACGTGCGGCCACCACCTGGCTTCCGTCGAACCCGAGATCCACTGCTCTGAGCGCAGAGAACGTCCGCAGCATCAACCCCGCCAGCACCGTCAGCACGAGCCCAAGGGCGATCTCGGCGGTGACGAGCGCGCCGCCACGAAGCCGACGAGCACTTCGACCGCTGCTCTCGCGCAGCGTCATCCCGACGCCGCTCGGGGTCGCCCTGAGTGCCGAGATGAGCCCGATGGCGAGCGAAGCGATCGCGGCGGCGGCGAGCATGAATGCGAGCACGGGCGCATCGACTCGAATGGAGCCGGCGCGCGGTACTTCCGGCGGAAGCAAGGCGACGAGCCCGCGCACTCCGACGACCGCGGCCACCGCGCCGACTGCACAGCCGAGCGCGCCGAGCACGACACTCTGCGTCACGAGTTGTCGCACGAGCCGGGCAGACGTCGCGCCGATCGCGCGCCGAACCGCGAGCTCATGATCGCGACGCCTCACGAGCGCGAGCGTCAGGTTCGCGACGTTCGCGACGGCCATGAGGAGGAGCAGTCCCACGGCGCCGAGGAGAACGAGTAGTGGCCGCTTGACCTGACCCGTGATCTCCGACTCGAGGGGCACCACCGAGGCTGACCAGCCGGTGTTCGATGGTTGCTCACGCGCGAGGTCGGCAGCGATCGTGGTCATCTCCCGTTGCGCCGCCTCGATCGTCACGTTGCCCTTCAGTTTCGCGACCACGAGCAGGAACCGCCCCCACGACCGATTACCGTCGGTGGCGCCGAACGGGCGCCAGAACGCCTGCGTGTTCAGCCAGAAGAAGCGTGGCGGGTCGAAGGTCGGCGGCATGACCCCGACGATGGTGTGCGCACTGCCGTCCAGCGAAAGCGTCTGGCCGAGCACGGCCGGGTCGGCGCCGAATCGCGTGCGCCAGAACGCATCGCTCAGCACGATGACGTTCGCGCCGCCACTCGCCTCTTCGTCGCGGGTGAACTCACGCCCCAGCGCCGGCGTCAGCCCGAGCATCCGGAAATATCCCGGCGATACCTCGGCGCCCATGACGCGCTCCGGGTTCGGTGCGCCGGGGATGGTCGCCGGGTACGGGACGAGTCCGGCCATCGCCTCGAACGACTGGCTTCGGTCGCGCCACGCCTCGAACGTCGGCACCGCGGCGACATTGCGGTCGAGGCCGCGACCGTCGTGCCGCTCCCACAACACGACGAGGCGGTCCGGGGTGGCATACGGGAGCGCGCGCAGCAGCACGGCGTTGACCACGCTGAAGACGGCGGTCGAGGCCCCGATGCCTAACGCGAACGTCAGTACCGCCGCGAGCGTGTATCCGGCGTGGTGCCGGAACACCCGGGCGGCATAGCGAACGTCCTGGCCGAGCTCGTCGATGATCCGGCTGCGATATTCCTCTCGCGCCTCGTCCTTGAATCGTTCGGTGCCACCGAACTCCACGAGCGCGCGCCGCCGCGCCTCGTCGGGGGCGACGCCGGACGCGGTGTGCCGCTCGGCGAGCATGTCGAGGTGAAACCGCATCTCGTCGTCGAGCCGTCGTTCGATACGTCCGCGCCTAACGATCCCGCCGAGCCGCCAGACGATCTCGCGAAGTCGCGTGCGCATACCGCTACGCCTCCCCCATCTGCAGCACCAGGTTCACGGCGCGCGACATCCGCGCCCAGGTCGCACGCTCGTCGGCGAGCCGCTTCCGTCCGGCGGCCGTGAGCTTGTAGTAGCGCGCCTGACGATTGTTCTCCGTGACGCCCCACTCGGAAGAGATGAATCCCTGCCGCTCGAGCCGGTAGAGCGCGGGGTACAGGGACCCTTGTCCGACCTGCAGCACGCGCTCGGAGCCGACCTCGAGCCGCTCGGTGATCCCCCATCCATGCATGGGACCGAGTTGCAGTGCCTTGAGCACGAGCATGTCGAGCGTCCCCTGCAGGACGTCGCCCTTCCCTTTCTCGGCCATCCATCTTCCTTTCGACCGTCGAAAGGAATGATGAGGCACACCCCGTCACCTGTCAACTTGGCGATCCGAATCCGCCGCGCGTGTACGTAGTGGTGGATGACAGGACGTCAGGAGGGATCCGGGTAGCGTGACCCGCTCCGAGCATCGGCTCGCGTCCTCGGAACGGCGCGAGGACAGGATGGACGGGATCAACAGGATGGCTCTTCGGCCGTGAGAGCTCCTCGCTCGAGGAACGGGAATGAAGGCGAGGAACGGCCGCCCGGGACGCCGCTTTCCCAGCAGGCCGTTCCCCTCTTCCCTTCAGGCCGCTGGCGAGACCGAGGGTGCTGCCGCCGGCGTCATCTTCGTCATCCTGTCCATCCCGTCTCACGCCGTTCGCGGATACGGCTCGGAGCCTGTCCCTCCTGCCGTCCCCGAACGGCCGCGATGTTCGGAGCGCGTTAGGCAGCCCTCGCCGTCGCGCACCCGTTCCAGACTCGGACCGCGAGGTGCTCCACGAGATCCATTCGCCCGTGGAGCAGCGCCTGACGTGGCGACAGCCCGCTCAGCTCCTCGCGCGGTTCCTGGAGCCATGCGCACACGTCGGCGTCCGTGGGAAACACGTCGTGCAGCACCGCGAGCGTAAAGCGCATCGATCGGACGCGCGCGACCGTTCGCAGGTACGTGGTGTCGGTCATCTCGTCGGCGGGAAGACCGAGCGCGGCAGCAACCGCCGCCGGCGCTGGTGGAGGTGCGGGATCGCCACACAGCCATTGCTCGAGCATTCGTCTGTCCATATCGACCTCACATTCATTCGCCGAGTGCCGCCCAGGCACGGTCATAGACGGCCACGGCGCGCGGACCGGCCGCCGCGATCGCGACGGCATGGCGCGGGCAGAGCGTGTGAACGCCACGCTCCCACGTCTCACGCGCAACCGCCGGGGCGCCACACACTTCGCAGAGTGTCGCGGATAGCTCCTCGAGCGCCCACAGGAGCTCGACGAACGGCCGCGGACCATGCACGTCGTACCACGCAAGCCGCCCCCACCGTATCCCGCAGCGAAACGACGCCGGCGGCTCCGACGCCGCCGCGGCCGCCGATGCTACCCGAACGATCCCGACCCAGCCGGGCACGGGCGCCGGCTCAGTCCGTGAGCTCGTTCTCTCGACGGCTGGCTCAGGACGCTCGACCTCGGAGTCGCTGGAACGAGGCGAAGCCACCAATGCCCTCCGTGGACTGTATTCGGCATCTGTTCGGGGAACACAACGATAAAAGGAACAAATGGCGCGGCAAGGGGCGTCCAAACCCAAGGGGACGCTGCCGCCCGGCAGCGTCCCCTTGGGGCTAATCGATGGTCTCCACTCGTTGCCTAGCCGATGGCTGATGGATGCGTCAGCATCGGCTGATGGCTGCGTCAGCTCACCGACTCATCGCCACCGACTTGTCCCAGACGAACCGCTTCAGGAAGTCGCCCATCCGGCTGAACGTCCCAATCCAGTTCTCGTGGATCAGCGACTCGTGCACATCGTCCGGAACCACCTCGAGCTCGTAGTAGATGTTCCGCGCCCGCAGCAGTTGGACGAGCCCCACCGTCTGCGCGAAGTCCACGTTCCGGTCATCATCGCCGTGCACCAGGAACACCGGCGATTTCCACGTGTCGATCGCCGAGATCGCCGATGACTTGTAGGAGAGCGCCGCGGTGTCGAGCGAGCTGCCGTAGAGGTGGACCCCGGCCAGGTCGGCGCCGGCAACGAACACGTCGGAGTTACGCGCCAATGCCTGAGCCGTGAGCAGCCCGCCATACGAGAGCCCCCAGATGCCCACGCGCGACGGATCGACATCCGCACGAGACTGGAGGTACTTCCCCGCCGCCAGCACGTCCTGGTACTCGGAGTTCCCGCGCCGGTTCGTGCTGTCGGCCCGCTGGAACGAGCGGCCGTAGCCGATGCCGCTCCGATAGTTCACCGACAGCACCACATACCCCTGGCTCGCGAGCCACTGGTTCACCGCGTACGACCAGTGGTAGAACTGCATGTAGTGGTAGCCAGGGAGCATCTGGCGCGACGGCCCGCCGTGCACGAACACGATCGCCGGGCGGCGCTCGCCGGGCTTGAGGTCGCGCGGCAGGAAAAGCTGGTTGTGGATGTTCAACCCATCGGGCGCCTTGAAGACCACGATCTCCGGCGTCACGTGCGCCGCGACGGGGAAGTCCTTCGGCAGCGTCGGGTAGATCACGCGCGCCTTCCCGCCATCGGTCGGGACGAGACCGACCGACGCCGGCTGGGCCACGTCGAAGGAGAGCAGGGCGATCTGCCTACCCGACGCGAGCGGCGTCGGGTGCGTCTCGATTGCATTGCCGGTCGAGACGCGCCGCGGCGTGCCGCCCGCGACCGGCACCGCCCAGATGTGCCGCCGCTCGATGTCCTCGGCGTTCGTGGCGTAGTACAGCGTCTTCCCGTCAGGCGACACGACGGCCGACACCGCGCCCTCGATCAGGCCGTCCGTCGTTGTCAACAGCACCGGCTTTGGCGACTGCGCAGCCACGCTCACGGAGAAGTACCGGTCCCACTCGTCGTTCATCGGCGAGACCGGGATGAGGATGTGGTCGCCGGCCCAGAGCAGCCGGTTGATGGACGCGAACGTCGTGTCGTTAGGCGCGTTGTGCCACAGCTCGCGCGCGGTGCCGATCGTGCCGACGTTCGGCACCGGAGCATCCGGCGTGTCGCTCAGGTCGGCGATCATGAGCGAAATGGTGTAGCCCCCGGCGAACGTCGCGCGGCAGAGCCCGGGGAATGCCCGGTCCGCCGCTTCGGCGCGCGCGATCTGCTCCGGCGTCGGCCCGAACCGGCCCGCGCCGGGTCCCTGCCCGCCTGGCGGGCACGCGCTCCGCCCGCCGCCCGACGCGGGACCCGCCGGGTTTCCAATGCTCCCGGTCCCCTCCTGCGCCTGCTGGCCGAACGGTGTCCCCGGGCGCCGGACGAACGCGATGCGCTTCCCATCGGGCGACCACACGGGGCTCCCATCGAAGTCCACGCTCGGCGACACGAACGCGACGCGGCGCGTTCGCACGTCATAGATGCCGATGAACGAGTGATTCCCACGATCGCTCACGAACGCGATCTTCGAACCGTCGGGCGACCAGCGCGGATTACTCTGCCGTCCCCACGCATTGATGAACGGTTTGAGCCCGCGGTCCATCGAGTCGGCGGGCACCGGCTGCATCACGCGCGTCCGGTAGATCTGGTCGTTCTTCACGTAGAGGACCGCGCGTCCATCGGGCGAGAGCTCAGGTGAGCCTCCCGCGATCGCCACGAGACGCCATGCCGGGCCGCCGCTCGTGCGCACGGCCCAGATCGCGCGCTCGGCGCCGTCGGGGTCGTGCGATGGGTTAGCAATCCACCCTGCCCGGTTCGGCGCGTGCCCGCGCACGAACACGACGACCGAGCCATCGTCGGAAACGCTCACGTTCGTGACGTCGGTGCCGTCGTCCTCGAGGAAGCGCGTCAGGCGCACCGGGCGGAAGTCGGGCGCCGCCGCCGAGTACACGTTGCGGAGCCCGCGGTCGTAGGTCATCCACGCGATCCGGTCGGCTTTTCGGGCCGACGTGATCTCGAGCGGAGACGCCGGACTCATGAACTGTTCGATGGTCGGCTTGCCTTGCGCCGAGAGGGTGGTGCTCTCGAGGGCCGGCGAGACGAAGGTGAGTGAGAGCGGGGCGAGCGCCGCAACGAGCGCAACGCGGCGGACGGCGAGGGGTGATCGGGACATGGGGACTCCGACTGGGGTCGCGAGCGCTACGGGCGAACGGGACGAGTTGACGGGCCGTGACCGTAACATCCTACGAGCACGGTGGCAAATTCGCTCGTTGACCGGGTTAACATCGCCCCGGACGCCGCCGTCTCATCCGTAGACCCCGTCATCCCGAGCCGTCAGGCGAGGGATCCTCGGGTTGCCGATAGAGCGCCCTCGCCGGGGGACGCTGAGGATCCCTCGCTGCGCTGGGGATGACACGCTCCCGGAGCCGAGGATCCCTCGCTGACGGCTCGGGATGACCGACGACTGGAGGAAGAAGGGTAGATGCGACGCATGATCACGGCGGCGGTGGCCGCGTGCCTCGTTGGAGTGAGTGCGCTGGCGGCGCAGCCGGCGCAGCGTGGACAGGGTGGGCCGATGAGCGGCCCACTCGGAAACACCGCCGAGTTTCTGCTCTCGCAGACAGGCGAGCTTCGGCTCACCGACGCGCAGGTGACGCGTCTGGCCGCCATCGCCCGGCGAAGCGCGGAGCGACGGCGTGCGACCAGGGAGCGACTCGACTCGCTGCGCCCGCAGCTCGGACCGGGCACGATGCGCGACTCGGCTACGCGTGCCCGGTTTCGGGAGCGCGCCGATCAGATGCGGCCGCAGATGGAGCGGCTGCGTGAGCAGGCGGAGGCTGATCGGCGCGACGCGATCGCGATCCTGACGCCCGACCAGCAAGCCCAGGCGTGGGAGCGCGTGGCCACTATGGGACGACGTTCGATGCGGGCCGGGCCCGGCCGCGCCCGTGGGATGGGGATGGGGATGCGGCGCAGCCCGATACGCGGCCGGATGGACGGCCCTCGTCGTCGCTGATCACCCGCCCTTCGGCTTGGCCCAGTGCGGCGCGGTCTTCCACTGCGTGACGTCGAACAGCGCAGCATCGACCGGGACGTCGACCTTCCACTCGGTGTACTCCTCGATCTGCACCGGACGGCCGCCCTGCAGGATGTCGATCTTCGTCGCGAGCCAGCCGTTGCCGGCGCGGACGTAGCCGCCGAGGTGCACGTCGAGGGGCGGCTGTGACTCGTTAGGCCGGAAGATCATCCGCTGCAGCAGCTTCTTCTCGGTGTCCACCCAGAACTGCGGCGACGTCGTGTCGGTGGCACTGGTCGCGCCGACGATCCACACGGGCTGGCCCTTCCAGTTCCCGGTGGACACACGGTTCAGGTCGACCTTCATCTGGTCGAGGTCCTTCACCGTCTGCGACACCGGCTGCACGTAGACGCCCTCGATGAGCGGGAGGAATTCGTTGCCGGTGGCTCGCGGTGGTGCCGGCGTCCCGCCACGCACCGGGTACGTCGAGTCGGCGGTGAAGATCACGCCGTTGCCGTTCGCCAGGTCGCCGAGGTCGATCCGGAGCTGGACGCCCGTCTGCGGCGTGTGGCGCAGCGTCTCGTACCAGGTCTGCTCCTGCGTGGACCCGTCGGGGCGGTGGAACGTCGTCTTCTGGACGAACGTCAGCGTGTGATACCACTTGCCGTCGTAGGCAGCGCGCATCGCCTCGAGCACCTCGGTGCCAGTGCGCGGGACTGCCGCGCGGGCGCTCGCCTGCGCCGTTAGGCGACCGGCCGCACCGGCAACGAGCACGAGTCCGGCTGCGAGCGCGGCGCGTCGAGAGAGAAGCATCATGTCAGGCTCCACAGGGTTACGACGTACGAATCAGGGGGGAGCCGAAGCTTTGCCGGGGACGCAGCGAGGGTCAATCGTTCTGGGACGAGCCGTCTGAGCGCCGTCTGTCGTTCGGGGCCGGTAGGAGCCGTTAGGGGGTCAGAGTCCTAACGCATCCTTTTATCTCGTCGCGCCATCGGGCGGACGCGGAGGACGCGGCAACCGCGGACGCGGGAAGAGCCGCGGAGAACGACTCCCTCGCGTATGGTGCAGCGTGGCAGCCCTGGTCGGAACTACGATGACGCGGAACAGGCCGAAACGGCCGGATGAGAGGACAGGTCTCTCGCCAGGTTAGGCATCCCGAAGAGGGAGAACGAATGAGGGATGAGGGGACGAGAGACATCATCCTCAGTGAGTGAAGGCTCCTCCCGCGAGAACGTGACTACAGGGGAAACGACCCGCTGGGACGCCACCCACCGTGAGGGCAGGTCCCATCAATCACGGCCTGGGTGCGAGGGCGGGTCCCGGACGAGGAGCGATCCCTAGCATCCCCCTCATCCCCTCATCCGTTTCCCCCTCCGTTCTGGATGCCGGACCCTTCGACCTCTCGCTACGCGGCGTCCGCGCGGGCCGTCATCCGGCCGTTTCGGCCCTTTCCGCGCCATCGCCGTTCCGACCGGCCCGGGCGCGCCGGACCCGACACGCGGGGGCCGTTCACCCCGCATCGCAGTTGGACGCGGTTTGCGTCAACCAGTTCCAGTTAACAGCGACCGGCGACGGTTGCAGTTCCCGGTTCCCCTTCGTTCGCGCTTTGGCGCGCCGAGCCTTCCCCCGCCGGGGAGTATGTCACTCATCCTCTCATCCCCGCATCCGTTCCCTCTCCCGGATGCCTGCTGCGACAGAAAAGGGCCGACGCCCGCGCTCGATGGCCCGTACCCTTTGCTCTCGCGCCCCGCACCTTCTCTACAGAGGGCTTCTGCGGAACCGGCGGAATCCGTCCGGTCGGCGTCCGGTTCTCTCAGAACGTCCCGGGAGCGGGGCACCACCGCCCCTCTACCGGGACGACCGCGATTCCTCGACTTCGCGCCTTCGGCGCTCCGCTCGGAACGACGAGGTCAGGACGAGGCCTCCAGCACCCGTG
>DAINRQ010000036.1:0-55791 GCA_036741775.1 Gemmatimonadaceae bacterium
GTCGCCGGCGCAGTCGCCGGTCTGGCCGTCGTGTCCGTCGCGCCCCCGTTTCCATTCTGGGCAAGGACGGGAGCGGCGCTCGCCAAGGCGGCGCTCAGGGTAAGCAGAAGAGTACTCGATCTCATGGTCTGGTCCTCGGGATACACGCGGCTGGCCTGGCACTCGATCATCGCGGCGTCAACGTGCCCGCGACTTCTTGCCGGGCATTCTAGGCGTGCCCCGGAACCCGATCAGTCAGGCGGATTGCCGGATCGGCGTCCAGCAACCGAAGCCCCTACTGTCGGGCATTGCCTGACCTCGAGTCTGATGGCGGCTGCTCGAGGCCGGCCCCACACTCGCTCGTACGAATCCGATGGATGGCGGCCATCCGGGTGATGCTGATGCGGATCGGGAGTCATCGGTCGTGAGCGCATCGGCCCTTTGCCGTGCCTCTCTGGCGTTAGGCGCGGATACGGAGTACCGACGCCGGTTCAGTGAGCCGGCGTTCCCTCGCCCGGGGATGCCGGCGCCATGATGGGCAACTGCACGACGAAGGTGCTTCCCTCCCCCGGCGTGCTCGCGACGCTGATGGTGCCGTGATGCGCCTCGACAATGCCGCGTGCGATCGCGAGCCCCAGCCCTGTGCCCCGTTGTTTCGCGCCGCGGCGAGCCTGCCAATACCGGTCGAAGAGATGCGGCAGGTGCTCGGCAGGAATGCCGGCGCCCGTGTCGCTCACGGCGATGCGGACGCTACCGGCGTCGCACTCGACCCGCATGGTCACGCGGCCGCCGGCACCGGTGAACTTGAGCGCGTTCCCCACGAGGTTCGTGAGCACCTGCACGAGTCGCTCGGCGTCCGCGTATACGGGGGGCGGCGGCTCGGGAATGTCGATCGCGAGCACGACGCCGCGATCGCGCGCCATGTTCGTGAACATGCCTGCTGCCTGCTCGACCACGCGAACGACGTCGGTAGGCTCGCGCTCGAGCGAGAGCCGCCCTCCCTCGATGCTCGTCACGTCGAGCAGATCCTGGATCAATCGGTTCATCCACGCGGCCGACTCGTCGATCGCGCTCAGCAGTTCGCGGCGCTCGGCCTCGTTGTCGGGCGGATCGTCGAGGAGCACCCGCGTACACATGGTGACGGCACTGAGCGGGTTACGCAGGTCGTGCGAGACGATGCCGAGGATCTCGTCGCGCGCGCGGCTGAGTCGTTGCGACATCTGATAGAGGCGCGCGTTGTCCGCGGCGAGTCCGCCACGCGCGGCGATTTTACGCGCGAGGGCGAGATCGACGTCGTCGTACCGGCGCCGTGGGTCCGTCGACAACAGCGTCAACGTCCCGATCAAACGGCCGCGGGTAACGATCCGGGCGATCAGCACCGCCCGCGCACCGAGCCGTTCAATGGCCTCGGCATCTTCGGGCGTTGCGGTCGCCGATACTAGCCACTCGCGCGTGACGTCGTTCACGACTTGCTCGAGCGGCTCGCGCGCCGGCTCGCCCGACTGCGTCCCCCGCCGCCACAGCGGTGCGCGCCGGCCCGCGAGCTCGGCGACGAACCGCGCTCGCTCGCCATCCCGAACGGGCGTCACCACCCGGCGCGTCCCTTCCTGGTCGTCATCGAAATCGATGACAACGAGGTCACCGAGCCGGGGCACGGGGAGCTGTACGATGGTGCTGAGCGTGGTCTCGAGGTCGAGCGAGCCCGCGAGTAACGCGCCGGCCTCGGCGAGAAAGCGTTCGTCCTGCTCCGCGCGCTTGCGTTCGGTGACGTCGCGCAAGACGACGGTGAACACCCACCCCGCGGACGTTTGCAGCTTCGAGATCGACGCCTCGGCCGGGAATTCCTCGCCGCCCTTGCGCCGCCCGAAGATCTCGCGGCGGTCGCCCATGCGACGTGCCGGCTCGGGGGCTTCCGCGAAGCGCGCGACGTGGGCCCCGTGGACGGCGCGGACCCGGTCGGGAAGCAGCACGTCGAGCTGCTGTCCGATCACTTCGGAGGCGTCGTACCCGAAGATCGCTTGTGCCCCCTCGTTGAAGTGCGTGATGCGCTGTGCGGCGTCGACGGTAATGATGGCGTCCGCGGCGATCGCGAGGATCGCCTCGAACATCGCTTCGGATGCCTGGGTGGCGGGCACACGAGGTGCGCCCAGCCATTCACGGTGGACGTGCGCCATGGTGGCGAATGTAATGCACGCTCGCCCCGTCTGACGCGAGCAGCGGCGAACGACTGACGGTCCGTGCTGGGTCCTCAGCGGGACGCCGGGCGCCGGGTGTCGCCCGGCGCCGTGTCGTCGTACGACGCGTCACGCGACCGCGAGGCCGGGGCCTCGCGGTCAGCGATCACCGGACGCGCTTCTCGACCCGTTATCGTATCGGGATGAAGCTGCATCACGACCGTGCGCTCCGGCGTCGGGTCCCCGGCACCGAACGCGTGCGGCATCAGCGTCCGCAGATGACTCACGGCCCGCCGATAGGACTCGCGAGCAACCTTGGAGCCGCGGTCCTCCAATACGTAGACTGTCCCGTGGACGACGACACTCCGCCACTCATGCGGTCCCGTGACCTCGTCCACCTCGAACGCAACCCACGGCGCGTGCGAGAGCGCCGTCAGCTTCGAGCCGGGAGCGGTACGGATGTAGATCCGGCCGTCGGCGTAGATGTAGCTGATGGGCTCGATGTCTACACGATCGCGAAAGCTGTACGCGATTCGGCCAACGTGATTGCGCGTGAGCAGACGGCTGGACTCCGTCGCGTCGAGGTCGCGGAACGAGACCTGAGCGGGGGTGGTCATCGGGTCCTCCTCTCTCTGGCTACGATGAGTGTACCACCACGAGCGGTCGGCGCATGTCGGGTGCCGGCCGAAGTTCGGTAGGTATTACCCCGACGTGAGCTGCGGGCTTCAGGCTTGCCAGACGTACGCGCCGGAACCCGGTAGTAGAGTCGTACGATCCGAAACCCCGGAGGAGTTCATCATGGAGCTCGCGCAGCGTTTTCGCGGACGCACCGCCATCGTCACTGGTGGCGCAAGCGGGATCGGCGCCGCCATCGCCCGTCGCCTGGCCCGCGAGGGTGCAGCGGTCGCGGTGAGCGATCTCAACGCCGAGGCCGCGCGGACGCTCGCCACGGAGTTGCGGGAAGGCGGTAGTATCGCGCTTGCCGTCGAAACCGACGTCGCCAATGAAGAAGCGGTTCAATCACTCATTGATCGGACCGTGCACGAGCTTGGCGGGCTCGACGTTATGGTGAACAACGCTGGCGTCGGTGAGGAACCGACGCCGATCGACGAGATGAGCGCGGACGCCTGGCAGCGCGTCATGCGCATCAACCTCGACGGTGTCTTCCACGGCGTGAAGCACGCGGCGCGCGTCATGAAGGCGCGTGCGCGCGGCGGTGTCATCATCAACATGTCCTCGGTGCTCGGACTGGTGGGCTTCAACGGCGCGCCGGCCTACACCACCGCCAAGCACGGGATTGTGGGCTTCACGAAATCAGTCGCGATCGAGCTCGCCCCGTTCAGGATCCGTGTGGTGAGCGTGAACCCGGCGTTCATCCGGACCCCGATGATCGGCGGCATCGAGGACGCCGTGCTGCCACTTCATCCCATTGGCCGGCTTGGCGAATCCGACGAGGTGGCCGGGCTCGTCGCGTACCTGGCGTCGGACGACGCGTCGTTTCTCACGGGGGCCGCGTACCTGGCCGATGGCGGCTACACGGCGCAGTGAGTGCCTGTGGTCATGGCCGCCCCTGTCGCCCTGGCCACATGTGGGGGTCGGCGGACTTACTTTCACCGGGTGGCCGGACAGATGACCGTGGCTCGATCGCCGATTGTTCTGCGCCGCGACCATCCGGGTGACCGTCTCGGTCCACTCCCCGATCTCCCGCGTCCCGATGGCACCCTGCGGTGCCAGCCACGGACGCCAACCGTCACGGCGAGGTTGGTATGTCGTTAGGTGAGCGCTTGCAGGGGAATCAGGTACTCGTGGCGGTCACGGGCGGGCCGGACAGTGCCGCCCCGGCCGTTATCGCGCACGCGCTGGCGCGGCGCTACGCGGCAAGCGTGTCGGCGGTGCAGGTGCTCGACATCTCGCACGCTGCGTTGCCCACGCCGCTCCCGTCGGCGTTCGCCGCGGCCCGTGAGCTCATCGGCGACGCCCCGTACGCCGAGGACGTCCGTGCGCGCCGCGAGCAGTTCGCGGCGATCCTCGGCGAACCTAACGATTGGCCGGTGCACATCGCGCTCGGGACGCCGGCGAGCGAAATCCTCCGGTACGCGGAGGCGCACCGGCCCGCGCTCATCGTCATGGGACTCCGGCGTCACGGCGTCGTTGACCGGGTGCTCCGCGACGAGACCACGCTCTCCGTCGCGCGCCGCGCCCGCGTGCCCGTGCTCGGCGTCGTGCCGGGACTGCGTGCGCTGCCGAGCGCGGTGGTGGTCGGCGTGGACTTCGGGCCGGCCAGCGTTCGCGCTGCCCGCGCCGCACTCGATGTCCTGGCGCCGTCCGCCGCCGCGCCCGCGACGCTGCATCTCGTGTACGTGAACGCGAATCCCGGCGACGCTTCGCGCGAGGACACGGCCGGCGAAGCCATGGTGCATCGGCTCGGCGTGACGGCCGCGTTCGAGCAACTCGTTCGCGAGCTCGACGCTCCGACCGGAGTGACGGTGACACCCACCGTGCGCAGCGGGCCCGCGGCCACGGAGCTCCTCGCATTCGCCACGGAGCAGCGGGCCGACCTCATCGCCGTTGGAAGCCTGCGGCACGAGCGGTTCGAGCGCTGGATCCTCGGCAGCGTGACGACGCAGGTCGTGCGCGACGGGCGGTGCTCCGTCCTCGTAATTCCGCCGGAGCGCGAAGACTGAACGCGCTCGTGCCGGGGGTACGTGAGTCCGCGTGCCCGCGGTCTGAACCGGATCGGCGGACTCGTAGCGACCGTGTGTGATCGCCTGTCCGCGATGTTCTGACATGCGCGCGCCCTCATGTCCGGCTCCCGCCGACGTGAGTTCCACTCCCTGCCCGACGGTCGAGGTCATGCGCGGGCGGTAGCGTACGGGCGTCACCAACGTCCGAGCGATGCCATGTCGACCACCTTACATGAAATGCCGTTGCCGACGGCCGAGGTCGCACCTGGGACCAGCGGCGTCAGCCAGAACCCGGCTCGGCGCGGACCTGTTCTCCTCGCGTGCGACGGAAGTGGTACGAGCGGCGCTCCCGTCGTGGTTGCCAGCCTGCTCGCGGACCGGCTCGGGCTTCCGCTCGAGGTCGTGACCGTCCTGGAGCCGCAAGCCGTTTACTCCGTGGCGCTCGGTGGAACTCCGATCTACCTGCCCGGGGTGGAGGACGCTCGTCGAAACCTCCGCATCGAGGCCGTCCGCGAGTACGTGTCGCGCTTCTCCGGCGCTGCGGCGCCGGTCCCGGTCCATACCCGGTTCGGCGGCATCGCCCTCGAGGTCGCGGAGGTCGCGCGCGCGCGCGGCGCCTCGTTCATCGTCGTTGGCGCGGCGCCGCATCAGCGGTTGAACCGCATCATCGCCGGCGAGCGCGCGGTCCAGGTGCTTCGCGAGGCGACGTGCCCGGTGCTCTCGGTTCCGCCCGGCGTCACCGCGCTGCCGCGGAACATCGTCGTCGCGGTCGATTTCGCGCCCGCCAGCATCCGCGCGGCACAGGCGGCGCTCCTCCTGCTCGCGGACGGGGGCACGCTCACGCTGTTGCACCTGTTGTCGCCGCTCATGGGAGACGCGCCACTCCGCGACTCGTTAGGCCGCGATCCGGCGACGGCCGTTCAGACGATGTTCGAGCGGCTCCGCAACGAGCTGCGGCCGTACGTGCCGGCCAACGTCACTGTCGAAACGCAGGTGCAGACCGCGAACGCCGTTGCCGGAATCGTGGCGTTGGCGTCGACACTCGGCGCCGACCTGGTGGCGGTCGGCACGCACGGACCGCGGCTGCTCGAGCGGCTCTTCATCGGGAGCGTCGCGTCGAGCGTGATGCATGCCGCGCCGCAGGCCGTGCTCGCGGCGCCTCCACCACCGCCAGCGGAAGCACTCGAGTTCTGGCTCCGGATCTCCGGCACGGCAACGTCCGGGCGCCCGCGCGACTGGATGGAGGCGCTCGACGGGTTCACGCGCCGGAACCGCGGCCGGCCCGCTACGCTCGAGGTGGACGACCCGCAGTTCGGCGCGCAGGTGATGGGTCGCGGCTACGTGCTCACCGGCGTCACCTACGACCCGCACGACCAGCGCGCGGAGATCATGCTCGGCGACCCGAACAACCCGCGGCGCCACCTCATGCACTCGATCCCGAATGTGGAGTCGGTGGCCATGACGATGGACGAGACGGGACACGAGGCGCTCGAGCTCCGCCACGGGCGAGGACAGACGCTTGTCCTCGTGGCGCCGTGAGGTTCCTGGGTTCGACGCTCTTGGGGCTGCACGCAGCAGCGCACGTGCTGGGGTTCGTCTGGCCGTGGTGGGCGGACCCCTTGCCGTCCGGGGGGTCGCACGTCGGGTCGCAGCTCTTCGACGACGCCACGATGCGCGGGGTCAGTCTGCTGTGGCTCGCGACCGGCATGGCGTTCTGGTTCGGCTCGGTCGCTGCCTTCGCCCGGGCGCGAGCGTGGCGGCCGATCGTCGCGGCCGCGGCGAGCACGTCGCTCGTACTGAGCATCGTGTGCGCCCCCGCCTCGCTGCCCGGCGTGCCCGTCAACCTCGCGATCATTGCGCTCCTGTGGTTCACGGCGCCGGGGCGTCGCCCACACGTGGCGTGGGGCGGCCGTGGTGGGATCCCCCACACGTCGTCGGCTGTTCCCCGCTAGGCGTTGCCTGACGTCGCTATACCATCCGGTCAGAACAGTGGACGGAGCCTGACATGACTGCTTGCAACAGCTCGGAGAACGGCGTCATTCGCGTGATGCTCGTCGACGACCACACCATCCTTCGCGAAGGGCTCCGTGCCCTGCTGCGGTCGGCACCCGACATTCAGGTCGTCGGTGAAGCCGCCAACGGCGTCGACGCGCTCGCCGCGGTGCCCGAATGCGCGCCTGACGTCGTGGTGATGGACCTCGACATGCCCGGCGGGGATGGCGCCACGGCAACTCGCGCGATCGCCCAACTCCCGACACCGCCGAAGGTCCTGATCCTCACGCTGCACACGGAGGAGGAACAGCTCATTCCGTTGCTCGAGGACGGGGCGAGCGGATTTCTGTCGAAGCACACGGCGCAGACCGAGCTCGTCGAGGCGATTCGCGTGGTGGCCGCGGGCGATGTGTTCGTTCGGTCCTCCGCCGCGCGCCTCCTCGCAGCGAACGCGAGGCCGCAGCCGCGCAAGTCGCCGGTGGACGAAGCACGATCACAGCTCGCGCAGTTGAGCGGACGCGAGCAGTCCGTGCTCCGCTACGTCGCCGAAGGCTACAGTGGCGTCGAGATCGGACGCATCCTCGGGGTGACGTCGAAGTCCGTGGACACGTACAAGAACCGTATCGCGCAGAAACTGGGCTTCACCCACCGCACGGACTACGTGCGGTTCGCGCTCCGCCTCGGTCTGATCGGCGCCGCGCCTGGTCAGCGAATCACCGACAGTGTTTCACGGCTTCGCCGACAGCCGGCCGTCTAGCGCGCATCGTATTGTGATGCAGCAAGGCTGGGAACGGGCCGAGTAACAACCCCGCAGGCCCGGCGGGAACGCACAGGAGGCTCCAAAATGTTGAGACTACGCGACATCATGACGACCGACGTGATCACGCTCGATCCGAATCTGAGCATTCGGGAGGCGATGGACGTCTTCACGTCGCGACGCATCAGCGGCGCGCCGGTGGTCTCCGGCGGCGAGGTGATCGGCGTAGTCTCTGCGACGGACCTGCTGCAGTTCGCCGCCAGCCTGCCCGGTGTGCCCACGGAACGTGAGGCGGCCCCGGAGTGGTTCGGGGATATCACCGGTGACGAGGACGGGGAGACGCCGCTGCCGGACGCGGGGGCCGAGGATGACCCGTCCGCGCTCTACTTTACGGAACTCTGGGACGACGCCGGCGCCACCGTGGTAGAGCGGATCGTCGCGCAGACGGGCGCCGAGTGGAACTCCCTCGAGGAGCACACGGTGTCGGAGGCGATGACGCGCGCGCCGGTGTGCTCGTTGACGCCCGAGACGCTCGTGACCGCGGCAGCCGACTACATGCGGCGTGCGAAGGTCCATCGCGTGCTCGTGATGGCCGAAACGCAGCTCCTTGGCCTCGTGTCCTCGAGCGACATCACCGCCGCCGTCGCCGACGGCAAGCTGACGGCGCGGACATATGTCTTCGACCGGCCGCGTCCGCGGGCGCGCGAGTGGGGGCGGCACGTCTGACGCTCCGGGGAGTTGCGCTGGTCGCCCCGCGACGAACTCATCGCGGGGCGATTGCGCACGCCTCCCGGTAGCGTGATCCTATGAACGTGTACCGATCGATCCTCGTTCCGCTCGACGGCTCCGCGCTCGCGGAGAGTGCCCTCGCGACGGCGGCCACGCTGGCCGAGCGGACGGACGCCGACCTGCAGCTGGTCCACGTGCATCGGCAAACCGTCGCCGACGAGCTTGCGGTGTACGGCGTCACCGGAGATGCCGCGCGCTCGACCGCGGAGCACTACATGCAGGGAACGGTCGATCGGCTGCGTGCCGCGTCTCGCGCGAGGGTGTCGGCCGAGGTCGTCGACGGGACCACGGCGGAGTCGATCGTGGCGCACGCCGCATCGGTCGGGAGTGATCTCATCGTCATGGCGTCGCACGGTCGCACCGGCGCCAGCCGGTTCTGGTTAGGCAGTGTGGCCGACGGAGTGATGCGGGCGGCGGCGGTCCCCGTGCTGATGGTGCGCGGCCGGTTGGAAGGGGCGTCCGGCGCTGCCGACGCGCCGTTTTCCCGTCTGCTCGTACCACTCGACGGCTCGGAGTTCGCCGAGCAAGCGCTGCCTCACGCGATCGCGCTCGCGAAGCTGGGGGCGGCCGAGGTGCACCTGCTGCGCGTGGAGGAACCGGCGGAGAGCCTGCGCCGGTCGGTCTGGGCGATGGCGCCGCAGGAGCCGGATGACCTCCCCGATCGCCTGCGCCGCGCGAGTAACGACCTCCAGACCGTGATCGAACGCTTCGCGACGGCGTGGGCGCCCGCGAAGCCAACCGCCGAGGCGCGCGCCGGGCGCCGCGTGGGAGACACGATCACCGAGGTTGCCGCGGAGCGCGGTACGGACCTGATCGCGATGACTACCCGCGGACGAGGCGCCAGCCGAATGATCCTCGGGAGCGTTGCGGACAAGGTCGTCCGCGGCACGGAGTGTAGCGTGCTGCTGGTCAGATCCGGGACAGCGCTGACCGCTCCCTGAGCGGCCCCTGGGTCAGGGGATCGGTCGTGTGTGGGGAGATTCCCTGACCGATTCTGGGTAGGTCCCTGATAGCTCCAGGGGTGCCGCCGCCGAAGATTCCTCCATACGACTCGGGCACGGTGCCCGGGTCGGCGAGAGAACGCGGGAGACGGCATGATCACCACTATTCTGGCAATCGCACTGGGGAGCTTCGTGGCCTCGGCGGGCGGTGCTGGAACGTCCGCGCTCGCTCGTGGGACCGGCGACCCCGAGACGCCGGTGAGCCGGGTCTGGATCACCGGCCAGTCGAACGTGAGCCGGTTCAGCTGCCAGGCGAGCGCGGTGACCGGGACGATCGACCTGCGGGCGAACCCGACGCGCGGGTCGGTGCTCTCGGGGCAGAACGTCTCCGACGCGCCGTCGCTCCGCGTTCCCGTCTCGCGACTCGACTGCGGGCCCGAGACGCGAAACCGGGAGATGCGCGACGCCCTTCGGGCCGACGCGTACGAGGCCATCGAGTTCCACCTCGATTCCTACGACGTCTATCCCGCGGGTTCGCGTCTCACGGCACGGATCGCCGGCCGGCTGCGCATCGCCGGTACGGAACGCGCCGTCGTGGTCACCGCGGCCGTCGAACCGGACACGTTAGGCAGGCTGCACGTCCGCGGTGCGCACGCGGTCCGGATGACGGACTTCGGCGTCCAACCGCCGCGCCGGTTCGCGGGGCTGCTTCGGGTCCGCGACCAGATCGTCGTTCACTTCGACATCGTGCCCGATCGGGGCGGGGGCGCGGTCGACATCGTCGAGTGCACGTCCCATGACACCGTTGGAGGAAGCCATGCTCCGGGACTCTGAAATCGTGGCGGAGGACTCGCTGCCAATCCGCACGGCCTCGGGCGGCCTTCTTGTCGCCACCGACGGCTCGCAGGACTCCGACGGCGCCATTCGCGTCGGTCGCGCCCTCTCGAACCGTGACAACGTACCGATGACGCTACTCAGCGTGGTCGAGCCGCTCCCGGTCTACGACGCCGACGGCATTACCGCGTTCGAGGTCGATCGACTCACGGCAATCACGCGCGAGTCGCGTGAGGCGGCCATGCGTGCACAGCACGACCGTACGCACCCTGGTATTCACGAATGGCCCTACACCATCGAAGTCGGCGAACGTGTCGGGACGATTCTCGCGCGCGCCGAGCATGAAGGTGCGTCACTCGTCCTCGTCGGGCTCGGGGCGCACGGGGTGACCGCGAGGATCTTCCGGCGCGAGACCGCGCTCCGCCTGATCCGCGCCTCCACGACCCCGGTGCTCGCCGTTCCGACGTACGGGTGGGGCGTGCCGCACAGCGCGCTCGTCGCGCTCGACTTCACGCAGTCGAGCGAGGACGCCGCGCGCGCGGCGCTCGACCTCCTGGGTGGGGAAGGCACGCTGTACCTGGCCCACGTGACCCCACGGGTGCCTATTCCGCAGGGCGATTCGCGGACGTGGGAGGAGGTCATGACGGCCGGCATCGTCCCTCGGCTGGAGGCCGTCGCTCGCCGGCTCGACCCCCCGCCGGGCGTTCAGGTCGAGTACGTGACGCTGCACGGCGAGCCGGCGAGCGAGCTGCTCGCGTTCGCGGAGCAGTTCAAGGTCGATCTCGTTGCCGCGGGCGCCCACGGCCGCTCGGCGCTGGGCCGCCTGATGCTGGGCAGCGTGTCGTCGAAGCTCGTGCGCACCGCGCAGTGCTCGGTGCTCGTGGCGCCGCCGCGGCGCGACGCGGTCCGTGAGATCCGACACGCTGGCTCTGCCTAACGGCACCGTTGCGGCCCTCGCGCCGGACGTGACGGCGCAGGGCCCGGCGGCGAGCGGCCGGGTACGGTGGCGCTTGGCGAGCGCGTCGTGGCGACCGCTCGCCGCCTTTGCGTTCATCGCCGCCGGGCTCGTCGCTCGCGCTCTCGCGCCGGGCACCCCGCACGACCAGCTCGTCTGGTACACCGGGCTCGCGCTTACCGGCACGGCCGTTGTCTGGCACACGATACGCGGCGCGCTGCGCGGGCATTTCGCCGCCGATGTGGTCGCGACGCTCGCCATCGTCGCCTCGGTGCTGCTCGCCCAGCCACTCGTGGGGCTCGTGATCGTGCTCATGCAGACCGGCGGCGAGGCGCTCGAGCGGATCGCGGAGGGCCGAGCATCGGATGCCGTTCGCGCGCTGGAAGCGGCGGCACCGCGCACCGCGCATCGCGTTCGGGACAGCGTCGTCGAAGACGTACGTGCCGAGGACGTGGTTCCCGGCGACGTGTTGCTCGTCCGCCCCGGCGAGCTCGTTCCCTGTGACGCGGTCGTCGTCGACGGCACCTCGCACGTCGACGCGTCCATGTTGACCGGCGAGCCGGTGCCCATCTCCGCCGCGCCCGACACGCACCTCATGAGCGGAAGCGCAAACCTGGACGGCGCGCTCACCGTTCGCGCGGTGGCAACAGCGCAGGAGAGCCAGTACGCGCGGATCGTGGGGCTCGTGAGGTCCGCGCAGGCGAGCAAGGCACCCCTCCAGCGCGTGGCGGATCGTTACGCCGTGTGGTTCACACCCGCCACGCTGCTCGTGTGCGCCGTCACGTACGCGGCGAGCGGCGACTGGATGCGCGTCCTCGCCGTGCTCGCCGTCGCGACCCCGTGCCCGCTCATCCTCGCGACACCGGTCGCGGTCATTGGTGGCCTCAACCGGGCCGCGCGCCGCCAGATCATCATGCGGCACGGCACGGCGCTCGAGCGCATCGGGACCGCGACCGTCGCCGTGTTCGACAAGACCGGCACGATCACCATCGGCAAGCCGCACGTCAGGCACGTCACTCCGGCGCCCGGGTACACGGCGCACGAGGTCCTCCGCCTGGCCGCTGGGGTCGAGCACTCGTCGGGACACCTCCTGGCCCGGACACTCGTCGATGCCGCGCAGGAGGCTGGCGTGGAGATCCCTGCGGCGCGTGACGTCGTGGAGACCGCCGGACGCGGCGTGGCCGGAACGGTCGACGGGCGTACTGTCGTCGTCGGCGCGCGGTCGTACGTGCTCGAGCGCTCGCCTAACGGCGCCGGCGACGTCGCCGCGCTCGAGTCGAGCGACGCCGGCCTGCGCGCGTTCATCGCGGTGGACGGCACGGTCGTGGGCATGGTCGAATACGCCGACGCGCTGCGTCCCGGAGTGAGAGACGTGCTCCGTGACCTCCGCGCCCTCGGCGTTGAGCGGGTCATGCTTCTCTCGGGCGATCACACGGACAATGCCCGCGCCGTCGCGGCGGCGGCCGGCATCACCGAGGTGCAGGGCGACCTGCTGCCCGAAGACAAGGTCGCGGTGGTGCGCTCGCTCGTCGCCAGCGGTGAATCGACGGTCATGGTGGGCGACGGGACGAACGACGCACCCGCCCTGAGCGCCGCGACGGTTGGCGTGGCGCTCGCCGGCCACGGTGGCGGCATCACGGCCGAGGCGGCGGACGTCGTGTTGCTGGTCGACGACCTCTCCCGCGTGACGGAGGCGATGCGGGTGAGCCGCCGCACCATGCACATCGCCCGTCAGTGCATCGGCGTCGGGCTTGGCCTGAGCGGCGCCGCGATGGTCGCCGCCGCGTTCGGCGCCGTCACTCCCACGGCGGGGGCGCTCCTCCAGGAAGGGATCGACCTCGCGGTGATCCTCAACGCTTTGAGGGCGAGTCGTTAGATTCGCTCAGTCCGGTAGATCGCCTTACGCGACGTCGCGGGAGGTCGGATTCCTGGCCATAACGCCCATTCGCGTCCCATGCGATTCGCTCTCCGTCTCGCGTTGCTCGCTGCTCTTGCCACAACGACTACTGGCCTCGCGTGCGGCGAAGGGCCGCTCGACCGAGCGACCGGCCCGTCGATCCGGTCCCTCACCGGCACCTGGGTCGGGCCAATTCGGAACCTCTCGATGCGCCTCACGCTGACCGAAAACAACGGATCGGTAGCTGGTACGGGGACAATGATCGAGAACGGGGTGTCGTTCACGTTATCGGTCGGCGGCTCCGCGACGAATGGCGCCTTCTCGCTCACGATCTCCGAGGTGGAGCACGCGCCGTTCACCTACACGGGGAATGTGCAGACCACGTCGTCCGGGACGTCGATGGTGGGAGTCGGGAATGGCGCCGGACTCGAGAACGAGCCGATTACCCTGACGAAGCAGTAGCGGCGCTCGAGTTTACCCGACCGGCGTCATTCGTCGCGCAGCGACCGGTCCGTCCGCCGGCGCCACGGCGGGCGCCCCGTACTCCTCGGCGTACAGCCGAACGAGCTCGAAGAAGTAGGTGATGGCGAGCGGCCCGAGGAGAATTCCCGGCAAGCCGAGTACGCCGACGCCTGCGAACGCGCCCACGAGTGTTGTCATGGGGTGCAGGTTCGACACGCGACGGTTCACGAGCGGGCGCATGACGTTGTCGATGTTGCTCGCGACCACAGCGCCGATCACTCCCAGCGTGAGCGCGGCGCCGTAGCGGCCCTGGATCGCGAGCGCCAGCGCCCCGGGCACCCAGACGAGTGCGCTACCCAGCACCGGAAGGACCGACACCACCCCCGTCACGATTCCCCAGAACCACGCGTCGGGCAGGCCGGTGACCGCGAAGCCTAACGCAACGACGACTCCCTGCAGCACCGCGGTGAGCGCCGTGCCGAGGAGCGTCGCCTCGGTCACTCGGTGGAACCGCTCGGCGAGCATCGCCGTGCCGGTGGCCGAGAACGGAAGGTAGGCCGCCACAGTTCGCCACGCCGCCGCGCCGGACACGAGCAGGAAGTAGAGCCCGAACAGCGCGACTACCACGTTGAGCGTGCCTCGTACGGCTCCGCCGAGCGCGCGGAAGGCCTGCGTGGACACCCAGGAGGCGAGCTGCCCGCCCGCCTCCACGAAACGCGCGCCGATGTCGAGGCCGCCGACCCGGAGCGCGGCAAGGCGCGCGAGCCCGGTACTTCCCTGCAGCTGGTTGAGTGCAGCCGGTGCTTGCTCGACGGCGATGACGACCAGCCACACGATCGGGAGCAGGATGAGCCCCGCCGTCGCGACGACAATGATGAGCGCCGCCGCTCGCCGCGGAACACGCGCGGACAGGCGACGGTACCCCGGCGCGACCGCCACATGAAGGACGAGCGCACCCAGGAGCCCCGCCGCGAACGGCGTCACCGCCACGGCGATCATGATGCCGAGGACGACGAGCAGGAGCTGCGCGCGTTCGCGTGGCGTGTCGAATGCCTTCATGCGGTAGCGGACCTCGGCGCGGGTCTCCGCGGGAGATGCTGGGGCGCAGGCGCTACTACACACTGTCTCATCCGTGCGCTTCGCACCATCCGGGTATCGGGTGTCGCGCGTCAGGCTTCTCCCGACGAGGCGCCGCGAGAACACACCGCGTGCGCTGTGACGGTGCCGCACGATTTCCGTTCGTCGCGACCCTGCTACGCCGTCGCGTTCACTCCGCGGCTGGACGGCGTTCGGTCTCGGCCTGAACTCACCGGCAGGCCTCGCCTCCCGGGTGCTCGGCACGATAAGATCAGACAGACACTCCTCGGGGGCTGTTCCATGCCCATTCGACTCCTCGTCCTCGTGACGTTGCTTGCCGCCACCGCCGGTGCCTGCGGCGGAGGTGGCGATGGTTACAGCTCCGCGCCTAACGAGAAAGGCGGTGGCAGCACGTCCACCACCGTGACGGTCAGGAACAACGTCTTCGACCCGTCGGCGACGACGGTGGGCGTTGGGGCGACCGTGTCGTGGACCTGGGCGGCGGGGGCGATCGATCACAACGTCACTTTCGACGACGGTCCCAAGTCCACGACCCAGTCCAGCGGTGGGTACGCCCGGACGTTCGCGACCGCCGGAAACTATCCCTACCGCTGCACGCAGCATCCCGGCATGACCGGTACCGTCACGGTGAAGTAGGCGGCGCGGCCCGTCGAGCTGTCCGGGTCGCGCGAGAGAGAAGAGGCTGTCCACGCTCCCCCGAGCCGCTCATCGCCCTGACTCAACGGTCATCGCGGTCGTCGAGATCACGCGCCATTTCCACCATGGTCCGGCGAAAGCCCGCCCGCGCGAAGAGCCGCTGCGCGCGCTCGTTCCGCTCTGCCGTCGACAGCACGACCTGGGATGCCCCGAGGGATTGCAGGAGCACGATCGTCTCGTCGAGGAGCATCCGGCCGACGCCGTGGCCTCGCCGCTCGGGATCGACGACGATGTCGTACAGCACCCCGGCGGGACCGCGGAGCGCCATCCAGTCATGGCCCTCGACCCCAGCGTAGGTGTACCCGATCACCCGACCGTCCTGCACCGCGACCAGCACGACGACCTTCGGCTCCGCGAGCTGCGTGTCGAGGAAGGAGGCGTATCCCCGCGCGGTGGTGTGCGTCGGGGCGATGAAGCGCTTCCGGTCGAAGTCATGGTGCGTCTTCACGAGGAGGGCGCCGAGTCGCCCGATGGCCGGGAGCTCGGCGCGCGTCGCGCGTCGGACGATGACGTCAGCCGGCGTCTCGGGTGTCGCGCTCTCGTGGGTCATCGGGGAAGGGTCTCTGCTGCACCTGCGCGTACCGCACGATAATTTGCTCGCGTTCTGAATGAGCCGGACACGTTATCCATGCGAGCATTCTCATGACCCGAGCGCTTTGGCGCCTGGCAGCAGGTGTCGCAGCCACTGCGGCGTTCGCGACCACGCCCGCCCTGGCCGCGGCGCAGACCGAGGACGCCCCCATTGTCGTGCGTGGCGCGACCGTTCACACGGCGACTGGGGCGCCGATCAGGAATGGCAGCGTGCTGATCCGCGCGGGAAAGATCGTCGCGGTGGGAACCGACGTGGCGGTGCCCCCGGGAGCACGGGTCATCGACGCGGCCGGCAAGGTCGTCATTCCAGGGATGATCGACAACCACTCGCACATCGGGGCTCGGCCGACCGACTTGAACGACACGCCCATGTTGATCGGGCCTCAGCATCGCATGCTGGACGCGCTCGACTGGAACGACCCCGACTTTCAGGACGCGGTCGAGGGGGGTGTGACGACGATCGTGACCGGCCCCGGAAGCGGCGAGAACGTGAGCGGGATGGCGGTGGTCATCAAGACGTTCGGCGCCGACCACACGAAGCGCCTGCTGCTCGAGAAGGGCGGGATGAAGTTCGCCATGGGTCCCAAGGGGCGGACGCGCTACCCGGCAACCGCCATGGGTGTAGCGGCGAACCTGCGCCAGTACCTGATCAAGACGCAGGAGTACGTGGCCGCGCAGAAGAAGTGGGAGGCGGATGGGAAAAAGGGGAACCCGCCGGCGCGTGACCTGGGCTACGAGGCCATGTCCGACGTTCTGACCAGGCAGACCTACGTGCGCGCGCACGTGCATAGCGCGACCGATGTGATGACGCTGACGCGCCTCAAGGACGAGTTCGGGTTCGACCTTACGATCCATCACTCCACCGACGCATACAAGGTGGCCCCGGAGCTCGCGAAGCGGGGGATTTCCGCCGTCGTGCTCCCGTTAGGCCCCCGCATCGGCATCGGGGAGGATGCCATGGCCGGGCCGTATCACCTCTGGAAGGCCGGCGTCAAGGTCGCGATGCACACGGACGCCCCGGTGATCAACCAGAAATGGTTGCGGCTCTGCGCCGCGCTCGCGATGCGCTACGGCATCCCCGAGGACGAAGCGCTCAAGATGGTAACGCTGAATGCGGCGGAGATCGCGCGCGTGGCCGATCGGGTTGGCAGCATCGCCGTGGGCAAGGACGCCGACCTCGTGATCTTCAACGGGCCGTGGTACGAGCCGAAGTCGCGCATCGACCTCGTGATCGGCGACGGCAAGGTGGTTTACGATCGCGCGAACGCGAAGGAGGCCAAGTGAGCACACCGCGCGTTTCCATCGGAGCGGTCGTTTCGGCGCTCGTCATCTGCGTTGCGCCGCTCTCCGCACAGGAGCGGGCCATCGCCATTCGCGGTGGGACGGTCCTGCCCATCTCCGGTCCGGCGATCCCCAACGGCACCGTCGTGCTTCGGGGCGGGAAGATCGTCGCGGTCGGCGCCAACGTGCAGGTACCGGCCGGTGCGGAGGTCGTCGACGCGACGGGCAAGTACGTCATGCCCGGCGTGATCGACGCCGCGTCGCACATCGGGATGGAGGCGAACGACCTGAACGAGCCGACCGATCCGATGACGCCCCAGAACCGGGCGTGGGAGAGCTACAACCCGTTCGGCACGTTCGGGTCGGGGCAGCCGGCGCCGCTCCGCAACAAGGAAGCGCTCTCGGGCGGCGTGACCACGATGTACATCTCCCCCGCCGACGCCCAATTGTTAGGCGGCCAGGGTGCGGTCATCAAGACGGCCGGCGCGGCGCTCGACGCCGTCCTCGTCCGCGAGCCCGCCGCCATCGACATCACCCTCGGCACCCCGCCCAAGACCGCGGCGCGGGCGCAGAACCGCGACCCGTTCACGCGCATGGCCGAGTCGGCCATGCTGCGGCAGCTGTTCGTCAAGGCGCAGGAGTACCAGCGCAACAAGACGACGAACGCGACGCTGCCCCGCGACCTCGGAATGGAAGCGTTAGGCAGGCTCCTGCGCAAGGAGATCCCGGCACGCATCCAGGCGAACAACGCCACCGACATCCGCGCCGCCCTGCGGCTGGCCCAGGAGTTCGGCTTCGACGTGGTGATCGACGGCGGCGCCGGCGCGTGGGAGTTCAAGGACGAGCTCGCGGCGCGGAAGATTCCGGTCGTCCTGGGCCAGGTATCGCACCAGTACGTCAGCAACGAAGAAATCCCCGACAAGCAGGACTACCCGAAGCAGGACGAGCGTCTCGCCGGGAGACTGACGAACGCCGGCATCCCCACCGCCATGGCGACCTTCTCACGCGCGTTCGGCACGCTCGCGCCGGCCGGGACCGGGAAGTGGCTCCTCATCGACGCGGCAATCGCGGCCGGCTACGGCATGACGGACGATCAGGTGCTCAGGGCGGTGACGCTGGTGCCTGCTCAGATCCTCGGTGTCGCCGACCGCGTCGGCTCACTGGAGGTCGGCAAGGACGCGGACGTCGTCGTGCTCGATGGGCCGCCGCTGAGCGTGAAGACGTGGGTGCAGCGGGTCTACGTGAGCGGAGAGCTGGTCTACACGAAGTGAAGCCGGATCCGTCCGCCCCGTCGGGAATCTCCTGCCGGAAGCTGTACAGACCTGGGCGTGCACCTCTGGCGACGGCTGCGGTGGTCGATGCGCGAGGGCCACAGGCCCCCGGAAAATCGTAGCGCCCGCACCGCACGACTCGCCGCCAGCGAAACGGGACCGCCGGAACGCTAGGTACCGCACAAGTCGTTGTGTGACATTTAGTTAGATCCACACAAACGGCTCGACACCAGCGAGATATTGATGAGGCCGACAGGTTGCTACCGTGGCCACAGTCTGCGCGAATGCCACCCGCAAACTGGGCCCGTCCGATGTCGCCATCGCTCCCACGCCGCGTCACCATCTCGCCCGACGTGCTCTGCCAGCACGTCGAGGGAAACGCCGTCCTCCTGAACCTCGGGACCGAGCGGTACCACAGCCTGGACGACGTCGGAACACGGATGTGGGACGCCCTGTCCGCCGACGGCGACGTCGAGCGCCTGGTCGCCGAGATGCTGACCGTCAACGACGTCGCCGAACAGCAGTTGCGCAGCGACGTCCAGACGCTCGTCGGCGCGCTCGCCTCGGCGGGCCTCGTGGCGGTGGAGACATGATCGGCCGCGTGCATACCTTGTTAGGCGCGCTGGTCGGACACCGCGCGGACGTGGGGCCCCTCGCACGCGCGTTGTGGCTGCTCCCGTTGACCACGGCGCGCCTGCGCAGCCCGCGCCGCGCCGCGGACGCACGGTCTGCCCTGCGGCGCGACGTCGCCGCCGGGCCAGTGTCAGCGTCGCACCTCGCGCGGGCGCTGCAGCTCCAGCGCGTGGTGCAGATCGCGTCGGTGTACGGCGTCACCGAGGGCACGTGCCTGTCCCGGTCGCTGACGCTCCTCGACCTCATGGAGCGCGAGCAGCTGCCGGGCGTGCTGCGCATTGGCGTGCACGCGCCGCGCGCCGCGCTCGAGGCGCACGCCTGGGTGGAGTGCGGCGGGGTGGTGCTCAACGACGTCCGCGCCGTCGTCGAGCGCTACTCGCCATTCGAGGCCGAGGTACAATGAGCGTCGTCCGCGCGTGCGCTGGCCCGGCGCCTAACGACGAGCGGGACGCCTGGATCGAAGGGGCAACGCACTTCGCGGCGCGCGTCGGGCCGGACGCACAACGCTACCACGTGACCGAGACCGCGGGACTTGGCCACGCGATGCTCCACGCGTCCGTCGACCGCGCGTCGCCGGGTCGCGGACGGCGAATATCCATGGAAGCTCTCGCGTGAAAATCTCCGATAGCGGTGGGGCGAGCAACCCGTAACTTCGCGTTGCTACCGCGGTTTCCGGCAGCACTGGGTCCTGGGCCCTGGCCGCGGCTCTCCTTGGGTCGCGAACCTGCGATGTCGAGAGATGCACCGTCGCCGCGACTCCGACCGCGTATTAGCGTACGGCGTGCGCTTCCCTGGCTCCACGAGCAGTTCCGCCATTTCCGGGCGTCGTAGCGCCCGGGCCACGCTCGAGCCGCATCTGGATCGGCGTGCGTTCCTCAAGGCCGGCGCACTCGCCCTCTCGAGCGCCGCGCTTTGGGCGTGCGAACGTGATCTGCCGCTGGCGCCACGAGGCCCGGAGGGTGACGAGCAGCCGTTCTACTTCGCCAGCGGCATCGAGAACAGCTATCCGCTGCTCCCGAACGGGCGTCGCATCGACCAGATGGAGAAGTGCGATCACTACCGCCGGTGGCGTGAGGACTTCGGGTTGGCGCACGAGCTCGGCCTCAGCGCGCTTCGGTACGGGCCGGCCTACTACCGAACCAATCCTGCGGCGGGGCGCTACGACTGGTCGAGCGCGGACGATCAGATGGAATGGCTGCGTACCTCCGGCATCACGGTGATCGCGGACCTCTGTCATTTCGGGGTACCCTCGTGGCTCGCGGGCTTTCAGGACGCCGCCTTCCCGACCGAGTTCGCCGCCTACGCGCGTGAGTTCGCCAGACGCTACCCGTGGGTGCGTTACTACACACCCATCAACGAGATCTACGTGGCCGCCACGTTCTCGGCATGGTTCGGGTGGTGGAACGAAGGCCTAACGAGTGAGTCGGCGTTCGCCACGGCGCTGCGGAATCTCTGCCGTGCCCACGAGCTCGCTGTGGTCGCGATTCTCGCGGAACGGCCGGATGCGATCTTTGTGCAGGCTGAGACGATCGAGCACTACGAGCCGGCGGACGACACCGCCGACGCAGCACGCCAGGCAGCGTTCTGGAACGAGGCGCGGTATACCGCGCTGGACCTCACGCTCGGACGGCTGCCATCACCCGCCTCCCTCGATCTCCTCCGCCGAGGCGCGATGAGTGACAGCGACCTCGCTTTCTTTCGTCAGCGGCGCGCACCGGGGCAGCGCTGGCTCGGCATCGACTACTACGTGACGTGCGAGCAGGTCGTCTACGGCGACGGCAGCCGGGCGCCCGCGCCGCGTCGCACCGGGCTCGCCACGCTCGCGCGGGACTATTATCGCCGCTATGGGATCCCGCTCTTCGTGTCCGAGACGAACCGCGTCGACGCGCTCGCCGTGGGATGGCTCGACGAGCAGTGGCGGGAGAAACGGATCCTGGATCGCATGGGCGTTCCGGTGAAGGGGTTCACCTGGTACCCCCTTACCGACGTGGTGGACTGGCGGCATGCCCTGCGCATCGAGCGAAACGACGTCGACCCGATCGGCCTTTGCGACCTCGCGCGCGTCGCCCGCCCGGTGGGAAGAGCCTACGCAGCGCTCATCGCGAGCTCCGAACCCGCGGTCACTCTGCACGGCACCGAACCGTACCGCCGAGCTCAGGACTCGCACCCAGTTCCGCCACTCCAGTGGGCGACGTAGGTGACGTCGTTCATCGCTCCGTCATCCGACGGTCACCGGAACAGGTCCGCCCCTCCCATCGCCGAGAACGCCGGCGCGAGTGTCACGCGTCCGTTCCAGTTCCGCGCCTGCGCCGGAACGACACGCTGTAGCATCTCGGGCGTGAACTGCGACCGATGACTCGCCATCGCCCGCTCCGCCTGGCCAAGCGCCGCGACGGCCTGCGATCGCGTCGCACGCGGGCGCGGGGTCGTTGACAACGCCGGCGGCGTGGCGGTGGTGCTCGAGTCCCATCGCGCGCAGCCGAGCGACGATCGCGTCACGTCGCCCGTCGATGCTGTCGGCCGCTGCGATGGTCTCGACCAACCGCCGCACTCGGACCGCGGCTTGTGCGGTGTCGATCGTCGCGCCGGTACTTACCGGGGCCTGCTGGGCGGGAGCAGCGGTGCGGCGATCAGCACGGCAAGCGCTGCGCTTCGGATCGAATGCTTCATGCCCGCGATTCTAGCTGAGCGCCCAAGGAGCGTCCAGCACGTGGCCGCCGTGCACACGGTACACATCGCGCATCACGTCTCAGGAATCGCCGTCTCGATGCGCACCCACCGTGAACACGAGCCGTCGGCGGTCGGGCGGTCGGGCGAGTAGCCTGTCGCAGCGACAGCCATCATGAGCGCAGTGATGAGTGAAGCTCTCGGGCGCATGTCACGAACCAGATGTCGCTGCCGCATTCTTGTGGGGCGCGTCCGAACCGTCAACCGGACGAGGTAGCGGCTAACGCGCCCTGTCGGTTTTGGCCTGAGTGCGCGCCGCGCGCGAGAAATCTCCACTACGCCTCATCCGTTACTGCCGCTGCGGTCTCGAATAGGCCGGCGACGGCCGGTATGCCCTTTGCCTTCTCTGGCGCCCCTCACCAAGCGGAGGACAGCATGCTTCGGTTTCTCACCGCCAGTTGGTTGACTCGTCGTCTCGCCCGGCCGCTCGGTCGCGTCATCCCGAACCCGTACCTGCGCGCGGCGGCGCTTGCGGGAACCGGAGTACTCGTCACGCGGCTTCTTCAAAAGCGCACACGCCGCTGAGCGGTTACTGCTCAGGCCGAATTGCCTCCGTTTCGCGGCTCGCTCGGCGGCTCGTCGCGCCGCGCCTGGCAGACCGTGAACGCGATTCGTGTGCTCTCGGCAACGGGCGTCGCCATCGCGCGTGTTGCGCCTAACGCAGTCGGCCGCTCATCCCAAACGATCGCTGCTGCTGGGGACTCCGCAACCGGGCCCAAGGGGATGGGCGTCTGGGCGAAGGCGTGCGAGCTCCTCGGCGATCCGCGCCGTTAGGCGGAAGAGGAGCGTGCGGTCAGCGAGGAAGTCACCCAGCTTCCCGTCGGGGAAGCCGAGCAGGATGGGCGGGTGCGCGCCCAGCGCGGCCGCGGCCTCGGGTGCCGACAGACGGGAAATCCAAGAAGAATGGACACGACTCTTCTCTGCGCTCGAGTTCGACATCGTTGCGGAGCGGCGTCGCCGGCGCCGGAACGGCGCATCACAAGCCACCCCGGACAGCGTGCCTGGCGCTCCCCGTCAGCGACCCTCCGGTATCGCGCGGCCGTGACACGCCACGCACAAGGTCGGGTTCTTCGACCGCGCCCGCTCCCTGTTGAACCCCGGCCCGTGCGGGTTGAAGCGAAATCCGCCCGAGACCGCTGAATGACAGGCGGTGCAGTCACGCTCCGCATGGCACGACACGCACGACTCGAGGCTCTGCCGAGCCGCCTGGCCGTGTCCGAGGCTGAAGCCCCGGAAAGCATCGTGGTACCCCGCCTGGCCCAGGCGTGACGTCGCGACGAGCCCCGACTGCTGATGACAACTCTGACAGAACTGGGCAGGGTTGTGGCAATCGCTGCAGTCCGCCTGGCGCGCGTACGCCGAGCTCGGGTGACGGGTGAGGAACGCCGGCGGATGGTACGAGGAACGGCGTGCCCCCGCCGATTGCGAGGCGCTCGCCGCCTGCTGTCGTCCACTCGCCGCCTGCTGTAGCGCATCGGAGTGCGCCGCCCCAGCGGGGCGATGGCAGTCGAGACACTGTGCGCGCACGTGGCAGCTCTCGCAGGTCGCCGGGCGCGCGCTCGCCTCCGGTCCGTGTCGATCGATGAACTCGCGCGTGTGACTCGGCGGAGGCGTTCGCGCGAGCTGCGCCCCGGGGGCGCGGCCCGGACCCGCCTGCGGCAACGCCGCGATCGCGCGCGGAGGCACTCCCACGTGGCACGTCGCGCAGCTCTGCTGGGTGTGGCAGTTCGCGCATGTCGCCACCGCGCGCTGCGCATCGCGTCCGTGCGTTCGGAGGAAACCCGGCGACGCGTGGCTCGGCGGCGCGCGCATCGCCGCGCTATGCGCCGGGACGCGAGCATCGACGGCGAGCGCACGAATCTCCGGCAGCTCGGGCGCGTTCACGTGGCAGCTGGCGCAGAAGTTCTGCGCGTGGCAGGTCGCGCAGCTCGCGGCAACGGCTTGCGGCGTTCCTGCGGCACCAGGTCCTCTCGCGTCTCTGCCGTGGCCGCCGAACGCGAAACCGGGCGCGTCGTGGGTTCGCGGTCGCGGGAAGCGGGCGACGTCCTCCTGCGTCAGCCCCGGCGCTTCGGCCAGCGGCACGTGGCACGTGGCGCACGCCGAGCTGGGAAGCTCGAAGTGCGGTGCCTGCAATCCGTGACAGTCCATGCACTGGCTGACGACGGCGTTGCGAACCGCCATGCGTGGCGCGCCGCGCTCGTTATGACACGCGGCGCAGTCTCGCGTCACGGTGCTGTCGCCCGGGTTCCTCGCAGTCACGGCACGGGCGTGTGTCGCGTGCGTGAACCGAAGGTTCCCGGCACGCGGGCCCGTCCGCGGCTCCCACGTCACAGGCGGCTTCACGGCGCCGTCGTGACAGGCTGTGCATTGCGCCGGGTCCGGCCAGAGCGGTTGGCCCGCCTCGACCACGCCGGCGTGGCACGTTAGGCAGGTCGGAAAAAGCGTCGCGTGCCTGGCGTGCTGAAAGCGATCCTGCGGCGGCGCGGCGTGAGGCCGGGCCGGCGAGGCGACCGGAGCCGGCTCAGCCCGGCCCATTGCACTGGCGTCGGCCGCTCGGGCGCCGGCGGCACCGCCGCCAAGGGCCGCGGCCAGTGCCGCGGGCACCAGCATGCCCACCACCAACGCGCGCGGCGCACGACGACGCGGCTTCATCGCGAGGGCCGGCGGCCGGGCGGCAGCGGCATGCGATCCGCTGTGGTTCCGAAGGACAGCGTCAGGCCGAGTCGAACCCGGACCTGGCCTAACGACATTGTGGCCGCATCCGGGCGGTCCCGCTCATCATCCACGAGTGCGACGTCCGTCCACACCCGCCGCTGGGACCCGAGCGACACCTCGCCGCGCCCGCCGATCCAGCGACTCGTCGCGTCGTAGTAGCGGAGCTCGAGCGGGCGCGCGACGGCGCCACCGTACACATCGACCGCATACCGGGCGTTAGGCACCCACGACACGGCGACGTCACCGAACCGGCCGGCGGCACCCGGGCCGCGCTCGACCCCCGCGTTCGCGTCGAGCGTCCAGCGCGGGTTGACCGTGAAGGTGGCGCCCGCGCTCGTGCGCCACCCGCGATCCTCGAGCTCCGGCACGAGGGCCGTCGACACGTTCGCGTCCTCGTAGCGATACGCCTCCCCGCGGGCCCGCAGCGACAGGCGCGGCGTGGCGCGGAGCTCGGCCGACAGGTTCACGCCGTTGTGCGGCACGGGGCTGAACGCGCTCCACAACGTCCAGAGGCTGAAGTACGGCCGGTAGCGCCTAACGCCGCCCGTCAGCGCGAGGCGCGGGCGAACGTACGTCAGCCTCAGATCCGCGCTCCCGAAATGCCCCTCGGCGATGTTGTAGTCGAACCCGCCCGCCACGTGCAGCGGCAGTCGCCACGCCGGCGCGCCGAACGAGAGGCTCGCGCGCTCCGACACGACGTAGTAGTCCTGCGGGTCGATCTCCCGCCGGTACTCGCCGCGCACGTCGACATCACGCCAGAGCCACGCCGACTCGAGCCCCGCCACGATCTGGCGGTCGCGCGGACGCCACTCATCGAGCGGATTGAGCGCGGGGCTCGACACCGGAAGCGCGGCCGCCTGGCCGAGCCCCCAGCCGCCGTACCCCGTGAGCTCGAGCGCCGCTCGATCCCAACGGTACCGGAGCCATGCGCCGTCGAACCCCATGGGCTCGAGGCGCGACGCCAGGAGCTGCCGTCCCGCACGCGCCACGAGCGAGGCGCGCTGGTACTCGAGGTATCCCTCGAGGAGTTGCGCCGCCGGGTCCGTCCCGGGCCACACCTCGTCGCGGCCGACGTCGGCGACGAGACGCGCGGTCGCTCGCGCCGTCAGCCCCGGGACGCCGAAACCCCAAAGAATCGCGCTCGCCGTCGTCGTCACCGGGATGCCGCGCAGCGCGGGCCCCGGCCGGAAGAAGTGGCAGTAGTCGCCCGCGCCGCACCGAACGGCGAATCCGTCGGGCGTGGCAAAGCCTCCGTTCGCCCCGGTCACGGCCTGCGCCAGCGGGATACTGTCCGAGACGAGACCACGGAACGACACGGCCTGTGCGCGCGCGTCCACTCGCGCGCGGTACCCCTGGGCGGACGCATGAGCGGCCCAGGTAGCGAGCAATCCCAGCACGATCGAGGCGCAGCGGCGCGTCATCTCGGCGACGTGGTGAGCTTCGACCGGTATGCGTCGGGCTCAGCGAGGAAGTGACAGGTCGTGCACTCCTTCTGGTCGTAGTGGTTCGTCGCCTTCGGCACGTGACACGTCGCGCAGAAGCTCCGCGTGGGCGTGAGGCGCGCGACCGTGGTGGGCGTGTGGCAGGCATCGCATCGCTGGTGCGCGGCCTCGAGGCTCGGGTGCCCCTTTCTCGGATCGGCGGCGGCGTGACACGCCGTGCACGCGCGGTTGACCTCGTGATGCTCGGCGTGGCAGTCCTTGCACCCCGCGATGGCCGGGGGCGGCGCGAGCGTCACCGGCGTCGTGTGGCACTCGGTGCACGTCTGCGCGGTGTGGCGGGTGTGGAGAAAGTCCGCTGGGCGCGGCACCGGCTGATGACCCGGAACCGCGACGGCGACCGTCACCTGCTGCGGCGGCGAAAGCTCGTTAGGCTGGTGGCACGAGGCGCAGCGTGAGCTTGCGGGCGCCTGGTGATGACAGATCGTGCAGCCGCGCGGTGGCTGGAATGTCAGTCGGCCGCCACCCCCGCCCGTCTGATGGCAGACGAGGCACGCCAGCTTCGCGTGCCTCGCGTGCGAGAAGGTGTCGGCCAGTGCCGGCGGCGGTGACGAGGCGTGCATGCCGGGACCGGCCCCGTCGGGCGGCGCGGGGACGGCGGGCCAGCCCCCGGTGAACATGAATGGTCCTCCCGTCGGCCACTCGGCTGCCGGCGTTAGGCTCACCCGCCGCAGCGCACGCGTCGTGTCGAACGGGAGCGGCGGGCGTGCTTGGCCGCGACTGCGCACGTTCGTGTGACACGTGACGCAGTCGCTGGCGTCGACCTTCGCCTGATGCGGCAGATGGCACGTCTCACACCGCTGCGCGACTCGCCGGTGGGACGCTCCCACGTGGAACGGCTCGTCGCGCCAGTCGGCGTGGCACCCGGACGTCGTGCACGTGGCCAGCGCTGCGGCGGGCGTCTCCTGGTCGTGCGGGTTGTGGCACGTGCCGCACTTGCCGCCGTGCGGGTCCTTCGCCGCGTCGAAGTCACCGAGGACCTGCCGCATCTCGTGACAGCCGAGACATTGCGACTGGCCAGGCACCAGCGTCCCGGCAGCCGAGTCGCGCGTCGCGAGCGCGGGAACATCGGCGGTGAACTCGTGGCAGCTCGTGCAGTGGCGAACGGTCTGCGTCGCCATCTTGCCGAGCACGATGTCCGTCTGGCTCTGGTCGTGACACCCGCTCTGCCCGCAGGTCCCGCTCACGGGCTGGAAACGGTGCACCTCCTGCCCGTGGCACGTCACGCACTGAACGTCGCGGAGCGCGCTCGAGTCGGACTCCAGGTGCACGCGATGACCAGCCGTCGATGCAACGCGCTGCCACCTGGCAGTGTCACCGGTGACGTGACACGTCTCGCAGATCCGGTTCGGCACCGGCGCGTGCTCCCCAATCTCCGCGGGGCGCTCTTTCACCCACAGGTAAAGCTGTCGCGCGCTCGCCGCCACGGACTGTTGATGACAGTCGTGGCAGGACAGCTCGGCGTGTTTGTTCTCGGCGTTCCCGAACTTCTGAAACGCCGGGTTCATCACGTGACATCCGACGCAGAAGTCGTTCGAGTGCTGCGTGTAGTTCCACGTCGCCGCGCCCATGCCGACGACGGCGGCGACCAGCACCATCGCGACGGCGCCGAGCGCGAGCGCGGCGCCCCGACTACGCGAGGCGAGCCACGTGCGGATGGCGTGGCGATGCCTGACGAGATACCAGACGACGAGGGCTGCGACGACGGCCGCGACCACCAGCCCGCCGATCTGCACCCATGGCGGGACGGTGTTCAGTAGAAAGCGCGTGACCGCGGCGACGCCGCCGGGCAGCGGAGACTCGACGACGACCGAGTCGGCCGGCGTCGCCGGCGGCACTTGCTGAACCGCCGCCGCCCAGTGTTGGGCGGCGACCGTACTCACCGGCAACCCGATCACGACGCGCGGCGTGCCCGGATCACCGGCCGGCCTTCGTCCTCGACACCTGCATCGCGCGAGAGAGCGCGGTGCCAACCGGTCCCTCCAGTGGCGCCGCATGGGCGGTCGCCGCCGGGAGGTTGTAGTGAGTCCGGATGTAGGAGATCGTGGAGATGAGCAACGCTTCGCACAGGAACGGGTTGTGGACACCCTTGGAGTTGTCGCTGTTCGACTGCCCGTACTCGCCGCACAGGCGTGCGTTGAACTCGGCGCCCTCGGCCGGCGTGATGGCGTTGTCCGCGGCGCTCCACTCCTCCGGGCGCTGCGCGCGCAGCGTCGGCAGGAGCCCGGCGTCCGTGGGTGCCGCCTGCAGGTTGCCGTCGTTGTTCAGGTTCTGCCACAGCTGGTCAGTGTAGAACTTCATACGGCTGCGTACCGTGTTGAACGCGTTGTTCGCCGCCGCCGCGTTGGCGTGGCAGCCTGACTGCGTGCAGGACTGCCACGAGCGAGCCTCCGTGGTATACGCGCACGTCTTGTCGGCCGTGGGGATCCCCTCGTCGTCGAGGCAGGGGATCGGGCGCATCAGGTGGCCCGTCGCCTGGAACACGAACTGTCCGGTGAGCTGGTCGTTCACCGTGAACTTCGTGACGTGGCACCCGGCGCAGAGACGCGGGTTCCTCTCCGTCGCGTGCGTGCCGAAGATGCTCGCGGTGTCGTACGCGAAGCCCGGCGGGCGCCACCCCGCGGTGCCGAGGAGCACCGCGCCCTGCGGCGCGTGCGGCGACGCCGTTGCGGGCGGTTCCGGCTCCGCGCGACGGAGGTGGCACTGCATGCACAGATTCTGCTCGGGATCCTGCGACGTCACCGGGTAGCGGAGCTGCGCCGGGTTCGCGGAGCCGTGTGGGTCGTGACACGTGGCGCACGTCGCCACGGGCTGATGGTTGGTCGCGGCCGCCTTCTCGACGTAGTCCGCCTCGATCCCCCACTTCGCGAGTGCCTGACGACTCTCGTGGCAGCCGGCGCACGACGGATTCGACGCGCGTGACGCACTCACCGTCGCGTGGCGCGACGCCGCCCACTCGGCCGCGAACGGGTGATGCGTCCCCGAGTGACAGTCGATGCACGTGCCGTTCCCCGTCGCGGCCAGCTTCGCGAGCGGCCGCACGAGCGTTGCCTGACCGACGCCCTCGACGTGCTCGAGCCCCGGTCCGTGGCAGCTCTCGCACTGGACGTCGAAGTAGACCGCGTCCTTTACGGCGTCGTGGCCGGCCGGCGTGCCGCTCGCGACGTTGCCCTTCCCGTTGACCGTGTGGCAGGTGAAGCACATCTCCTGCTTCCCGGGGTTCGAGTTGAGCGTGTTGTACGCGCGCGCGTGATGAGTTCCGCTCCAGCGGGCTTCGTAGTCGACGTGACAGTTGCCGCACGTCGTCTTCTTCGCGACGTCGTCGTAGTAGCCGAGGAAGCCCATCGCCGCCGCAGGGGGCGGGTTGAACGGTTCGCGGTCGCGGTAGACGACGTCGTCCGAGCACCCGCTCAGGGCGAAGGCCGCGATGAGTACGATGATCCCCCGGCTCGCTGCGTGGTTCGCGGTCGAGGGTTCACGCCGGGACCGACGCCGCCACGGGCGACGGTCCGTGTGCGAGAGCGGTGCCCCCTGGAGCCGGGGGGTCCCATCGGCGGGAGGATCGAGCGTGATTCGCATGGCTCGATGTAGGCTCGAGGATCGATTGTTCTACCTACAAAAACCGCGAAGTTCAACCACCGCAATCCATGTGCTATTCTCGGCCCGGCCGATAGTCGGGCATTTCCTTACAGTGCCGGGCCGCCTCGCCATGCCGATCTCTCAGCGCAGCCATCTGAACGCGGCCCGGATCTACTCGGCGAAGGTGTTCGTGAGCCAGTACACCGTCACGTTGTCGAGTATGTCATCGCGCGAGAGCACCTTCTCGGGCTGCCGGCCACTGTACGGCCACTCGGAGAGTTTGCCGAAGAAGCAGGCGAGCTTGCCGACGGTTGAATCCGCCAAGGCGTAGCCTAACGCCTGCGGGCGGGTGTTCATCATCGGCATAGGCGAACCCTTGTGAGAGAAGTACTCGAGCCCCGCGAACGTCCTGCCGACTGGGGCTCACCTACTGGTTGATCGCCGCCCCACCACCGACCCCGGCCACCATTCTCGGGCGCGCAGATCGATACCATCGTATACTAGGCCCGCGGGCCTTCTGTCTCCCATTGTGACGGCTCGGCCACCCGCCAGGCGAGGACCCATGGACGACGAGCTCAGCCGAGTGCGGCGTGCGGTCCACATGAGGGAGACGTACGTTGGCAATTGGCGGCCGGCCGACGCGCTCCTTGCGGGCGAGAAACATCTGCTCGAGATGGTCGCCTCCGGGCACCCACTCCCGGTCGTCCTCCAGGCCCTGTGCCAACTCGTCGAGGAATCCGAGAGCGGCTACCTGTGTAGCATCCTTCTCGTTGATCCGCGCGCAGCAGTGTTCCAGCACGGCGCGGCTCCCAGGCTCCCACAGGCCTACTACGCATCCAAAGCCGGCCGCCCCGTCCACCCCGAATCGGGGCCGTGCGGCCTCGCGGCCTCGGCGAAGCGGCAGGTGATCGTCCCGGACGTCGCGGCCGAGACACGGTGGGACGCGAGTGGCTGGTGCGCGTTCACCGTATCGCACGGCCTGCGCTCGTGCTGGTCGTCCCCGATCCTGTCGAGGACGCAGGAGGTGCTCGGTACGTTCGCCATCTACCGCCGCCAGCCCGGTGCGCCGACGTCAGCCGAGCAGGACCTCATCGCGCAGCTCACGCACTTTGCGAGCATCGCCATCGAACGGGCGCGGAGCGACGCCGCGCTCAAACGCAGCGAGTCGTTTCTTGCCGAGGCCCAGAGTCTCAGCCGGACCGGCAGCTTTGCCTGGCGAGTGGGGACGGACGAGATCACGCTGTCGGAGGAGGTGTATCGCATCCTCGAGCTCGATGCGAAGGTGCCCGTGACGCTCGCCACGATCGCCGAGCGCATTCACCCGGAGGGCATCCCCTCGCTGGCCGACCTCGTCGCGGGAGTTCGCCCGGACGGCCGCCCCTTCGAGTGCGAGCACCGGATGGTGATGCCTGATGGCTCGGTCAGGTACCTGCACCTCGTCGCCCATGGCACTCGCGACCATCAGGGCCAGCTCGAGTACGTCGGCGCGGTGCAGGACGTGACACAGCGCCGGCTGTCGGAGGAGGCACTCGGCAGGGCGCGAGCGGAGCTCGCCCACGTCGCGCGTGTCACGACGCTCGGCGCGTTGACTGCGTCGATCGCACACGAGGTGAACCAGCCGCTGTCAGGCATCATTACGAACGCGAGCACAGGACTGCGGATGCTGGCGTCGGATCCGCCGAACGTCGAGGGTGCCCGTGAGACGCTCCGACGCACGATTCGCGATGCCCACCGAGCGGCGGAAGTGATCGCGCGACTCCGCGCACTGTTCAGCAGGAAGGAACCGGCGAGCGAGCCCGTGGACCTGAACGAAGCGACACGGGAGGTCGTGGCGCTCACGCTGAGCGAGCTGCAACGGCATCGCGTCGTACTCCGGATGGAGCTGGCCGAGGACCTCCCGGTCGTCATGGGCGATCGGGTGCAGCTCCAGCAGGTCATCCTGAATCTCCTGCTCAATGCGTCGGAGGCGATGGGTGACATCGATGATCGGCCACGGGATCTCGTGGTGCGGAGCGGGCTGGACGGATCCGACCGCGTGCGCCTGGATGTGGAGGATGCCGGTACGGGCATCGCACCGGAGAGCGTCCCGCGAATATTCGACGCGTTTTACACGACCAAGAGCAGCGGAATGGGGATCGGCCTCTCCGTGAGCCGCTCCATCATCGAGAGTCACCACGGCCGGCTCGGAACCACGCCTAACGATGGCCCGGGCGTCACGTTCTCCTTCTCGATCCCCCATGGCGGCAAGGTCGTGACGCGCCTGCACGACTACCCGGCCGGTCGAGCGATCGCCGAGACGAGTGCCGCGTGAGGACGTCGTGCACGGCGCTCGGACGCTTCGTGTCCATCGTGGACGCCCACGAGTGTTTGGTGCCGGAGTCGTATCCCATCGCAAAGTGACACGCCGTAGGAAACCCCACGGTACGCTGGCTGGCGCGCCATTTGGCGTGTGATAGTATCGTCTGCTCGTCGGGCATCGCCATGCGAATCATCAACGTCGGTCTCCCCAGCCGTGGACGACCCGTGCGTCGCGCGGGCTGGGCGCTGCTCCTCGGCGCGTGCGTGTCCGCCGAGATTCCGACCGCGACCACGATCCGGGTCGGCTGGCAGGTGGCATGGGCGACCCAGGGACAGATCGCCCAGACGCTCCAACGGACGAATGCCCTCGCGCTGAACGGGCTCCACGGAGAGTTCAAGGGATTCTCGTACGGCGCACCGCTCAACGAGGCGGCGCTCGCCGGCGAGCTCGACGTGCTGTTCACCGCTGACCAGCCGGCGACCGCTCTCCTCGCGCGCGACGATCGGTGGAAGATCATCTGCCGCCTGATGTACAGCCGAGTCGCGCTCTACGTGCCGCGGGACTCGCCGATCCGCACGGTCGCCGATCTTCGCGGCCGGACCATCGCGATGCCGTTCGGCGCCGCGTCACAGCGCGAGGCGCTCAAAGCCCTCCGCGCGGCGGGGCTCGATCCGGTGCGGGACACGCGCATCGTGCACATGGACATCTCCGAGCAGGCGGGCGTGATCGAGGCCGGCAGCCCCGAGAGCTGGGGAGCGGTCGACGCGATGGCCGGCTTCGATCCCACGGCGGCGAGCTTCGAACAGCGCGGCCTCGCGCGCATGCTCCACGTCAGCGAGGTGACGTCGGTCGTCATGCTCTCGGCTGACTACCACGCGCGCCATCCTGACGCGGCGAAGAACTTCCTGAAGGCGTTCATCGTGGCGTACCATTACTACGCCACGCATCAGCGCGAAGCGGGCGACTGGTTCCTGTCCGCATCACGGCTCCGCTTCGATCCCGCCGTGCTCGACGTGGCGGCTGCCGTCGAGCCGAACGTCCGAGCCGTCGCCCTCCACGACATCGACGTTCGGCTTACCGCCCGCGACGCTGCGCGGCTTCAGGAGGCGGCCGACTTCAACGCTGACAACGGACTGGTGAAGCGTCGCCTCGCGATGCGCGACCTCATCGACGCGAAGCCGTTGGAGGCTGCGTTGCGCGAGATCGCTGATCCCGCCCGCGTCGCGACGACCCGCGCAGCGCCAACACCTCAATGATCCGCCGAGCGTGGCTTCCGCTCGTGCTGCTCGCCGTGTGGGAGATCGGCGCCCGCCTCGGCTGGATCGGTTCGACGCTCGTCCCGCCCCCCGGTGAGATCGCCGCGGCCATCGTCGACTGGGCGCGGGACGGCGCCCTGGTGCGGGACACGCTGGCTAGCGTGAGTCGGGTGTCTGCCGGTTTTGCTCTCGCCGCGATCCTCGGCATTGGCGTCGGATCGCTGGTGGCGCTCCTGCCCGTGGTGCGCCGGAACTTGCTACCGCTCATCGAGCTGCTGCGTCCCATTCCGCCGATCGCCTGGATCCCGATGGGTATCCTCTGGTTCGGGATTGGTAGCGCGAGTGCCGTGTTCATCGTGTGCGTCGGGGGCTTCTTCCCCATCATGACAGCGACGATGCACGGCATCGCCGGCGTGCGGCGTGAGACGATCCACACGGCGCGCTGTCTCGGAGCGAGCCGCTGGCTCACGGTCACCGACGTGGTGCTGCCGGCGGCGTTGCCGGACATCCTGAGCGGGCTACGGACCGGGCTCGGCTCCGCGTGGATGAGCCTGATCGCGGCCGAGCTGGTCGCGAGCCAATCGGGCCTCGGCTATCGCATCCAGCTCTCCCGTCTCTTCCTGCGATCCGACAGCGTCGTCGCCGGCATGCTCGTCATCGGCATCCTCGGCGTCGCGATGAGCCTGGGCTTGCACGCGCTCGAGCGTCGGCTGACGATCTGGAACGGTGCGACGCTCGGTACAGACGCGACGCTGGGAGGGCGTCCGGTTGATCGACCTGCGACTGGTGGTTGACGGCGTCTTCAAATCGTTTCCCGCTCCCGCGCCACACCGACCGACGTGGCCCGTGCTCGCGGGGATCGACTTCGCCGCCGCGCGAGGCGAATTCGTCGTGGTCACCGGTCCCAGCGGATGCGGCAAGACGACGCTCATCGACGTTGTCGCCGGCTTCACCGAATGCGACCGCGGCCGAGTGCTCATCGACGGTCGTCCGGTCACGGCGCCTGGCCGCGATCGCGTGGTGGTCTTCCAGACGCTCGCACTCTTCGAGTGGATGACCGCGCGCGACAACGTCGCGTTCCCGCTCAAGGCGATGGGAGTGTCGGCTGTCGAGCGCCGCCGCATCGCGGACGGCTGGCTCGACCGCGTGCTGCTCGGCGGCTTCGGCGATCGCTACCCGCACGAGCTGTCCGGTGGCATGCGCCAGCGGCTGGCGCTCGCCCGCGCCCTTGCCGCGCAGCCGTCGTGCGTGCTGCTCGATGAGCCGTTGGCCGCGCTCGACTCGCAGCTCCGCCGCACCATGCAGGACGAGCTGGTCAGGCTGTGGCGCGAGCACGATCGCACGGTCGTCATGGTCACGCACGACCTGGACGAAGCCGTCTTTCTCGCCGACCGGGTAGTGGTACTCTCCGAGCGCCCGTCGTGCGTGCGCGCGATCGTGCCGATCGACCTTCCGGTTGCGCGCGAGGAGCGAAGCCGCGCGTCGCCCCGTTTTCGTGAGTGCGTCGAGCACCTGTGGGGGCTGTTGCGAGCGGGACCCGCCACGGCTCCGTAGCAGTCACGCGGTCGAGATGAGTGGCACCGTACCGTCATGATTTGTCTCCCGCTCGTCTCACCATCGCGTGACCGCCTCGATCGCCTGCGCGAAAGCTCCCGGCGCTTCCTGAGGAAGGTTGTGCCCGACTCCCTCTGTCACTACTCGGTGGGCATACTTGCCCGAAAACTTTCCCGCATACGCACTCGCCGCAGGGTGCGGCGCACCGTTGGCATCCCCCTCGAGCGTGATGGTCGGGACCGTGATGGATGGGGCCGCGGCAAGTCGACGTTCGAGATCGTCGTATCGCGACTCGCCCTCCACCAAGCCGAGTCGCCAGCGATAATTGTGGATCACGATGCTCACGTGATCCGGATTGTCGAAGGAGGCTGCGCTGCGGTCGAACGTCGCGTCATCGAAGGGCCACTTTGGCGAACCGAGCTGCCAGATCAGCTTCGCGAACTCGCGTCGGTACTTCTCATAGCCCGCCCGGCCACGTTCCGTGGCAAAGTAGTACTGATACCACCACGCGAGCTCGGCCTCCGGCGGGAGCGGAGCCCGGTTGGCTGCGCGGCTGCCGATCAGGTACCCGCTGACGGAAACCAGCCCGCGGCACCGCCCGGGCCAGAGCGCGGCGACGATGGCCGCCGTACGTGCTCCCCAGTCGAATCCGGCGACGACCGCGCGGTCGATCTCGAGTGCATCCATGAGCGCGATGACGTCGACGGCGAGGGCCGCCTGTTGGCCGTTCCGCGGCGACGCGGCTGACAGGAATCGCGTCGTGCCGAATCCCCGAAGGGACGGCACGATGACGCGATGGCCCGACGCGGTCAGCAACGGCACGACCTCGTCGAAGCTGTGAATGTCGTAGGGCCAGCCGTGCAGCAGAACGACGACAGGAGCGGTAGTGCGACCCGCGTCGACGTATCCCACGTCGAGCACACCGGCATCGATCTGCTTTACCGGACCGATGGGCTGATGCACCACGCCCTGCCTGCTTGGCGCGGCGTGCAGACGGGCGGCCCCGCCCCTCTCGAGCCCACGAAGTTCTACAGCCGCCAGGGTCGCGAGCGCACTGCTCACGAAGCGACGGCGCTCGACGTCGATCGATTCATCCATCACTGGTCGCTCCCTTTGCGTTGCATCGTCAGCCGATCCGCCACGGTGCGCCGCATGGCGAGATTGCCTAACGCGCCCATCAGGCCAACGGCCAGAACGAACCACCCCGGGACCTGCTGCAGTCGCGAGTCGAGGCCGAGGAGGTGGTCGAGCGAGAACACACCGGGGCCGGCGAGGGCCACGACCACGGCGCCGGTGATGTAGAGGACGGGCACCTCGACGCCGTCGTTCGACGCGAAGAAGCCGTGGCCCGAATGGACGGTCACGATGGCGACGACCATCACGGCGAGTATGAGCGCCGCCGGGAATGGCCCGAGAAGGCCCACCGCGAAGAGCACGCCACCCGTCACCTCCGCGAGTCCGGCCAGGAGTGCGAAAATGACACCAGGCCGGAAGCCGATGCTTTCGAACCAGGAACCCATACCCTTCACACCGGGCCCGCCGAACCAACCGAACAGCTTCTGGGCGCCGTGCGCGGCCAGGGAAGTACCAATGACCAGGCGAAGAATGAGCAACGCGATGTCCATCGTGGTATCCTCCGACGTTAGGCTTCGGTTACCCGAAGGTGAACGAGAACGCCTCGACGCCCGCATCGAGAAACTCGATCGTGAATTCCCGATCGACGATCGGCTTCGGCTGTCGGAGCACCTGATACAGCCGCTGCTCGGTGATCGTCCCATGGCCATCGTTGTCGACGTCGCTGCCGTGCGCATCACCGGGTGACCGCCCATCGAGGAGCACACGGAACCGAACGGGTGTAGCCCGCAGCGCCGGCCCCAGAACGAGGTGCAGGTCGCGGGCGTGAAAGGAGCACGCGATACGGCCGTTCGCACGGTTGAGGACCGCCGCCTGATGCGTCACGGTCCAGTCACCCGAGAGCGCCCATTGATTGCGTCTCAGCCGTGCCGGGGCCGCGTAGATGCGACGCTCGTCCGGAGCAAGGCCACCGGACGACGCGAAGTTCTCGGTTCGCTCGTGGCCGAGATACGTCTCCGGCGACTTCAGGCTCTCCCAGTCGGGGGCGGCTTCGATCCCGTCGCCCTCGACCGACACGAGCTGACGGCCAATGCCGCGAGCTCCCGCCTCGGTCAGTGCTTGCTGGATGGCTCGCTCCGACCGCTCGTATTCCCCTTCGCCGAACTGACGGTGCCGGATGCGCCCTCGCGCATCGATCAGATAGCGCGACGGCCAGTACCTGTTTCGAAACGCGCGCCAGATCGAGAAGCTATTGTCGACCGCGACCGGGTGCTCGACGCGCATGTCCTTCACCGCTCGGCGCACGTTGCCGACATCCTGCTCGAAGAGAAACTCGGGCGCGTGCACGCCGATCACGACCAGGCCATGCGACCTGTACGTTTCGGCCCATGCTCGAACGTACGGAAGCGTACGCAGCCAGTTGATGCACGTGTACGTCCCGACGTCGATGAGCACGACCTTACCCCGCAAGTCGGCGGCAGTGAGGGGCGGCGAGTTGAGCCACGCTGTTGCCGTCCGAAGTGAGGTCAACTCGTCTCCAGCGCCCAGAGGACTCATGGCATCCGACGTCGCCGGCGCGAGGACCGGGTTGTAGAACCCCAGCTGCGCCCCCGCGACGGCCATGACGCCGGCGCCTAACCAGCGGCGGCGATCGGTGTCGATGAGGTCTGTCATGGCGGCGCTCACTTCACCATCGTGAGAAGCGGCTTCCCCTTTTCGACCACGTACGTGGCGAGCTCCGCCCCGTTCGTGCGACCCGGGTTGCGTGCCGCGTGAACCGCTCGCGCCGGGATGAACAGGACATCGCCAGTCTCGAGCGTGACCGGCGGTCTGCCCTCGACCTCGTACTCCAGCGTGCCTTCGAGCATGTAGATGACCTCTTCGCCCGGGTGCGTGTGCCTCCCAAAGGACACGCCCGGAGCGAGCTCGACGCGCACCTGGATGACCTCGCGCCCGGTTGCACCGAGGTCGTGCCGCTGCAGATCCGTGCGCTTGATCCCCGCCTGCTGGGCGGCCGTCATGGAGACCATCGAACCGGTTCCGCCAATCAGCGCGACCGCAGCGATGAGCAGTGTCATTTTCATATACCCCCTCCTTGTTGAGATCGTCGGGCGGCGAGCGACAGAGCCACGTTAGGCTTGTCGCTCGCCGCCCAGGCACGGTGTTATCGCATCGACTTGAACGCCGCACGCAGCTCTGCCGCGAACAGCTCCGGATGCTCCCACATCGCGAAGTGGCCGCCCCGATCCACCTCGTTGAAGTAGCTGAGCGTCGGGAACGCTCGCCGCGCCCATGCTTCCTGAGCCCGAATGACCTCGTCGGGGAACACCGTGATGGCGACCGGCACCTTGATCTCGGCAGTCTTCTGCGAGGTCGCACTCACGAGGTTCGAGTTGCGCTGCTCCCAGTAGATCCTCGCCGACGAGCCGGCGGTGTTCGTCAGCCAGTACAGCGAGAAATTGTCGAGTACGTCGTCTCGGTTCGGCGACTGCGCGGGGTCCTTTCCGTACGACCACTTCGTGAACCCGCTGTGGACGAGCATCCACCCCGCGAGGCCGGCGGGCGAGTCCGTCAGGCCATATGCGACTGCCTGTGGCCGCGCGCCCATCATCACCAGGTAGGAAAGGCCGCCATTGCCGAGGTACATCCCGAAGTCTCTGATGGCCACACGCTCCTTCTCGGAGAGCGCGGACAGTGCGGCCGCGTTGCCGCCTAACGCCGCCTCCACGTCGGGCGTGAGCACGGCGGGCAGGTTGGTGTGGATGCCGCGCAGGCCAGCCGGCGCCTGACGTCCCATCGCCTCGACGACCCCCGCCCCCCAGTCACCACCCTGCGCGACGTATCGCGAGTACCCGAGGCGCTGCATGAGCTCCGCCCACGCACGGCCGATACGTTCCAGCCCCCACCCTGCCTCTGTCGGACGGCCCGAGAAGCCGAAGCCCGGGAGCGAGGGAATCACGACGTCGAAGGCGTCCTCGGCACGCCCGCCATACTTCGTCGGGTCGGTCAGCGGGCCGATGAGCTTGATCTGCTCGAACACCGAGCCCGGCCACCCATGCGTGACGATCAGCGGCATGGCGTTCGGGTGGCGCGACTTGACGTGGATGAAGTGGATATCCACGCCGTCGATCTTCGTCACGAACTGGGGATAGGAGTTCAACTTCGCCTCGCCCTTCCGCCAGTCGTAGTCGGTCGCCCAGTAGCGGACGAGCTCCCGGAGGTTCGCGAGCGGCGCGCCTTGCGACTGGTCCGTGACGGTCTCTTTGTCGGGCCAGCGAGTTGCCGCGAGCCGCCGCCGCAGGTCGGCGACGTCGGCGTCTGCCACGCGAGCGCGGAAGGGACGGATGTGGTCCTCGCTCACCAGCTCGCGTGAGGCTGGTGTCGCGGCCGGCGCGTCGATGGTGGCGAGCTGCGTTATGACAATTCCCCTAGAGACCGCCGCTCGAACCTGACGACTCGATGCTTCGGTCTGGGCCGCGGCCAGCACCGGACTGGACGAAGAAACGGCAAGGCCGAGTGCGTAGATGCACAGACGGGCCGCCCTGTCCCGGGCGCGCGCGGCGTCGCTCGCGCCGAGGTGCGGACCGGTGCCGAGATGGATCATGGTGAGCTCCTCGTGGAAGAAGTGTTTCGCAACGCGCATCCGGTCGGGCGAAGCCACCGTGCGAGCGCGAAGGCAATCTTCCAGGGCGGTGCCCAATAGCCCATTACCCGATGGTATCGCCGACACTTTGGTATCAGCCACGCGACGGGCGCACGCGACCCCGCCACTCATCGGTATCAGCAGCAGCCCGCGCTGCCGTTAGGCAGGATCGCTCCCGTGAATCGGCGCAACGTGCACGCCGGGTACTCCGCTGCGGGCCCCGCCAGGTCGATTGTCGGGGGTTGTCAAGCGGGACCTGTATCGGACACTTCCCCGTCGACGTGGCTGGACTGGCGTCACATGCCAGAGCATCTCTAAGGAGCCCGATGAAACACGTGCACTTCTGGCAAGGCGGTCCGACGTGGAGCCTGTTCTCGAATCTCCCGCCGAGGAAATCGCGAGACTGCGTAGCAGTCTCGCACAAGTCACGGCTGACCTGGCTGCAGCCACCGAAGCATTGGAGCACGAGGCTGCGGCACGCAGACGATCGGACGAAGCACTGCGCCGAAGCGAGCGTGAGTCGCGCCTGATCGTTGACGGTATCCCCGGGTTAGTCGCTGTGCTGTCAGCGACTGGCTACGTCGAGGTCGTCAACCGCCAACTGTTGGAGTACTTCGGCCAGACGTTGGAGGAGTTGAGGCACTGGGGAACGAACGACACGGTTCACCCTGAAGATCTGCCGCACGTCATCGAGGCCTTCACGCGATCGATCGCGTCCGGAACTCCCTACAGCATTCGCCAGCGATTCCGGCGGTCCGACGGCGTGTATCGCTGGTTCGACAACAGCGGGTGTCCGCTTCGCGACGCCGAGGGACGCATCGTCCGCTGGTGCGTCCTGCTGACGGACATCGACGAGCGGAAGCGCGCGGAGGATGCGCTCAAGCGGAGCGAACACGAGCTCAAACTGATCATCGACACCGTGCCGGCACTGGCGTGGTCGGCGCGGGTGGACGGTACCGCCGACTTCTTCAACCGGCATTACCTGGATTTCATAGGCTTCACCGCCGAACAGGCGAGCGACTGGGGCTGGGCCGCTGCGCTTCACCCCGACGACTTGAACGGGTTGGCGGCTACCTGGCAACGCATCATGACATCCGAGGCGGCGGGCGAGGCCGAAGCGCGACTGCGCCGGCACGACGGAGACTACCGCTGGTTTCTCTTCCGTACGAACCCGTTGCGCGATGACAGCGGGCGCATCGTGAAGTGGTACGGGGTGAACACCGACATCGAAGACCGAAAGCAGGCGGAGGCAGAGCTCAGGCGCGCCTATGACAGCTTTGCCGATGGCCAGCGGCTGAGTCACACGGGAAACTTCACGGCGGACATCGTCGCCGACGAGCACACATGGTCGGAGGAGCTCTACCGCATCTTCGAGTTCGATCCCGCCATGAAGATCACGGTGCAGGCGGTTCGCGATGTCATCCACCCCGAGGACCTGCCATCGTTCGACGCGGGGTTCGCGCGCTCCCTCGGCGGAGTGGAATTCGACCTCGTTTTTCGGATCGTCACAGCGAGCGGGAAGGTGAAGCACGTACGCGCCGTCGCTCACCTGGTCGAGCGGGTCGCGGGCCGGCCGTTGTTCATCGGCGCCATCCAGGACGTGACGGAGACCAAGGCCGCCGAACAGGCGCTCGACAGAGCACGCTCCGAGCTCGCCCACGTGGCGCGGGTCACGACCCTCGGCACGTTGACCGCCTCGATCGCCCACGAGGTCAATCAGCCGCTCTCGGGCATCATCACGAACGCAAGCACGTGCCTCCGGATGCTGGACACCGACCCTCCGAACCTGGACGGTGCGCGCGAGACCACCAGGCGGACGATCCGCGATGGCCATCGCGCGTCGGACGTGATCACGCGGCTGCGTGCTTTATTCACGAAGAAGGATTTCACGCTGGAATCGATGGACCTGAGCGAGGCCACCCGAGAGGTGATTGCGCTGTCGCTGAGTGACCTGCAGAGAAACCGGGTGATGCTTCGGTCGGAGCTGGCCGACGACCTCCCCTCCGTCGTCGGCGACCGCGTCCAGCTGCAGCAGGTCATCATGAACCTGCTCCTCAACGCCGCCGAGGCGATGCGCGAGGTGGATGGCCGCGTCCGGGAGCTGACGATCAGAACTGACCTCGAGGCCGGCGAGCGCCTGCGCGTGAGCGTGCGAGACACCGGCGTCGGCGTCGACCAGCAGAGCATGGACAAGCTCTTCGACGCGTTCTACACCACAAAACAGGGCGGCATGGGAATCGGGCTGTCGGTCAGCCGCTCGATCGTCGAGCGGCATCACGGACGTCTCTGGGTCGAGCCGAACGAGGGGCCCGGTGCCACCTTCGGGTTTTCCATTCCCTGCAACCCGGAGCGCGTGACGGCCGAGCGTGCCACGGGTGCTCGTTAGGTTTGGCGGCGCCGGCGCGACTACCGTTGCGCGCCGGACGCCAAACCACGCGTTACCGCAGCGGCTTGAACGCCGCCCGCAGCTCCGACGCGAACAGCGCCGGTTCTTCCCATGCCGCGAAATGGCCGCCGCGGTCCACCTCGTTGAAGTAGGCGAGGCCGGGGTAGATCGCCTGGACCCAGGAGCGTGGGGCAGCCCAGAGCTCGCCGGGGAACGTCGTGAAGCCGACCGGAACCAGGACCGGCGGCGGAGCCTTGTCGCCCACCGCCGCGAGAAACCGTCCGAACTCCCAGTACCACCGGGCGGCCGAGGCGCCGGTGCGCGTCAGCCAGTACAGCGTGATGTTGTCGACGATGGTCTCACGAGTGAGATTGCCCACGGGCTCGCCGTCGACGAACGCGCGCGAGATCTTGTAGTAGCTGTCCGTGTCGTGATCGAGCATCCAGGCCGCGAGCCCGACGGGTGAATCCAGCAGTGAGTAGCCGATCGTCTGTGGCCGGGTGGACTGCTCCAGGAAATAGCCGAAGCCACTCGTCTTGAACGTCGCGACCGCGTCGCGCGCCGCGCGTTCCTGTTCCGATTCCGCCGGCAGTCGATCGACGATACCTAACGCCGGCGCGAGCAGGGTGAGGTGGATGCCGACGAGCCCATCGGGCCCCTGGCGCCCCATGGTGTCCGTGACGTCGGCGCCCACATCACCCCCCTGGGCGACGTAGCGCGTGTAGCCGAGGCGCTCCATCAGCGTCGCCCACGCGCGGGCGATACGGCCGGAATCCCAGCCGAGGTCGGTCGGCTCGCCCGAGAAGCCGTAGCCAGGCAAAGACGGCAGCACCAGGTGGAACGCATCGCCGGGGGTGCCACCGTGCGAGGTCGGGTCGGTCAGAGGACCGATGGTCTCGAGCAGCTCGATGACGGAGCCGGGCCAGCCATGCGTCATGATGAGTGGCAACGCGTTCTCGTGCTGGGACCTGACGTGGATGAAGTGGATCTCCACCCCGTCGATCTCGGTCGTGAACTGCGGTAGCGCGTTCAAGCGCGCCTCGCATTTCCGCCAGTCGTACTCGGTGGCCCAGTAGCGGGCGAGCTCCTCGAGCGTCGCCAGTTGCACGCCCTGCGACCGATCCTGGACGAGCTCCTTGCTGGGCCAGCGGGTCGCTGCGAGGCGCCGGCGGAGGTCAGCGACATCGGCGTCAGGCACGTGCGCGCGGAAGGGGCGAATGTGGTCTTCGCTGGTCGCCTGGCGCGAGGCCGGTGCCACGGCTGGCGCATCCATGGTGTCGAGCTGTGTCATGATGGGGTCCCCATTGAGAACGGTTCGTAAGCGCATCCAGTCGGCCGGATGCACGCTCGCCAAGTGCGCAGCCAATCTTCCGGGCCCATCGCGATCAGCCTATGACCCGATGGTATCGCCGATACCTTGGTATCAGTCGGCGCGAATGGTTCGTGGTTCGCTCGCGCGATCAGTCGAGCGCCTCAGGCGCGCTCGTTAGGCCTCGACAGTGGAGGCGAGCAGGCTCAGCATTCGATGTCGAAGCGCCGACCGATACCATCATACAATTGGGCGATCGTCGCTTCGCCGAGAGATTGTGCCCGCGGACGCATTCACGCTGCCGGATGCGCGTACGCCAACGGCCGGCAATTCTCATCCCGCGATCAAGACAGCCATGACCGCTCGCATCGACTACCGCAAAGTCAGCCCCGAGGCCATGCGCGCCATGGCCGCGCTCGAGCGTTTCACCCACGCGAGTGGCCTGGAGCCCGGTCTCCTCGAGCTCGTCAAGCTCCGCGCCTCATACATCAATGGCTGCGCGTACTGCGTCGACGTGCACACCACGGACGCGCGAGCTGGCGGCGAGACCGAGCAGCGGTTGTACGCCATCCCGGTGTGGCGCGAGACGCCATTCTTCACGCCACGCGAGCGAGCCGCGCTCGCGTGGACGGAATCAGTGACGGACGTCGCCCGCACCGGCGTGCCGGACGACGTCTACGAGCAGGCGCGCGCGGAGTTCGCCGAGTCCGAGTTGCTCGCGCTCACGATGGCCATCATCGCGATCAACGGATGGACCCGCCTCGCGGTGAGCTTCCGAACAGAACCCGGAACGTACCAACCACGCGGCGCCCGCCCCGCGATGGCGACTGCCGGCTGAGGTGCCACTCTGCCTAACGGGAGACGACTCAATGGCTCATGAACCCTTTATCGCCCGCGGCTTCCGCCCTCGAAGCGCCCGGATGGCCGATGCGCCTCGCCTCCCGCCCGGGCAGTACGAGACGAGTGCGTTCCCTGTCCTCTCCGCCGGCCCGACGCCGCGGACGCCGCTCTCGACGTGGGACTTCACCATCCGCGACGCCGACGGCCACTCGGCTCGCTGGTCATGGAAAGAATTCCAGACGCTCCCGCGCGACACACCGGTCGTCGACATTCACTGTGTGACCAAGTGGTCGAAGTTCGGAACGAGGTGGGAGGGCGTGTCGGTCGACACCCTGCTCGCCGCCGCCGCGCCGCACGGCGTCGGCAGCGGAGCGTTCGTGGTCGCTTTCTGTGACGGCGGGTATACGACCAACCTCCCGCTATCGGACGTGACCGGCGGCAAGGCGTGGGTCGCGTTCGCGTACGACGCCAAACCACTCGATCCCGAGCACGGCGGACCGGCACGGCTGCTCGTTCCGCATCTCTACTTCTGGAAGAGCGCGAAGTGGGTGCGCGGGCTGCAGTTCACGAACACCGACAACCCCGGCTTTTGGGAGCAGCTCGGATACCACAACCGCGGAGACCCGTGGCGTGAGCAGCGATACCAGGGCGATCCCTGAAGCCGCCGCGGGGCGACTCGAGTGGCGCGTGGCCAGCGTCGTAGATCTGCTCGACGAGACGCCGCGAGCGCGGACGATCGTGCTGGACGTACCGCAGTGGCCGGGCCATCGCGCTGGACAGCACATCGACGTGCGGCTCGTCGCCGAGGACGGATACCAGGCGCAGCGGTCGTACTCGATCGCCTCACCACCAGAGGAGCACAGCTTGGCGATCACGGTCGAGCGACTCGATGACGGCGAGGTCTCGCCGTACCTCGTCGAAGAGCTGCGCCGCGGCGACGGGCTCGAGATTCGCGGTCCGATCGGTGGATACTTCGTGTGGGACGTGGCCGTGGGCGGACCATTGCTGCTCGTCGCCGGTGGCTCCGGCATCGTACCGCTGATGGCAATGTTGCGCCGCCACGCGCGTGCCGAGCCGTCCGTGCGCGCCACGGTGCCGGTGCGATTGCTCTACTCGGTCCGGGCACCGGACGACGTGATCTACCGCGCCGAGCTCGAGCAGCTTACCGACCCGCCCGGGGTGGAACTCGTGCTTACCTTCACGAGGGAGGCGCCTCTCACGTGGACCGGGTACCGCCGCCGCATCGACCGCGCCATGCTCGAGACTGTGAGTTGGCCGCCCTCCGCCGAACCACACGCATACGTGTGCGGCCCGACGGAGTTTGTGGAGTCGGCCGCATCGCTACTGGTGGAGCTCGGACACGCGGCGTCGCGCGTCCGCACGGAGCGATTCGGCGCGACAGGATAGCGCGGCGCGTGAACGTGATGATCGCTCGAGAATTTGGAGCCTGGAGGAAGCGATGCAACCCGAAGAGCATCACCTCGACGGTAACGCGGCGGGAGGAATCCTCCGCGACGTGTTCGCGCACGAGATGACCACGGCGCTCGCATCGTGCGCCGGCTGTGGGACCGTAGGGCCCTTGGGTGCACTCCTCGAGTACGGCCAACCAATGGGCACGATCCTGCGCTGCCCGACGTGTGACACGCCGGCGCTACGTATCGTTCGAACACCGGGGTTCCTCCGCCTGGACCTCTCCGGAGTCCGATTGCTCACGATCCCCGAAAGTGCCCCGCGTTCGTGAACCGACACCAAAGTATCATCGACGCTCGGTCGTCGGCCGGCCCATCATCCGATCGAGGCCAATTACCCCGTGAGGAGCGTCATGAACAACGGGCTCGCCGGCGTCGTGGATGCGCTCCCAGGATCGGATGTCACGCGTGAACGCCACGCGAGGGAGAATGCGTGACGACGATTCGTACGCTCGTGTCGGTCGTCGATGACGATGAGTCGGTGCGCGAGTCCCTACCTGACCTGTTGCGGGAGTTCGGGTTCGACACTCGGGCATTCGCGTCCGCGGAGGAATTCCTGACGTCCGACTGCATCGCGGACACCCAATGCCTGATTCTCGACATCGCGATGCCCGGCATGACCGGACCGGCACTTCAGCTCGAGCTGTCCCGCCGGCAGTGGACTATTCCTATCATCTTCATCACTGGCCAGCGTGACGAACGCATTCGCTCGCGTCTGCTCGAGGCCGGCGCGGTGGCCTGTCTGTTGAAGCCGTTCACTGAAACGGCATTGCTGGAGGCGCTCACTGTCGCTCTTCGGACACAGTGAGCGATCGATTCATGATCGACCGTGATGCACTCATGCGCTCAGCGAAATCCCCGAACGCCACGAGGGCGCTGGCGGATTCGCGGACCACACCGGTCGTGTTCATCGTCGACGACGACGTGTCGGTGCGCGAGTCGCTCGAACTGTTGGTCCACTCCGCCGGGTGGCAACCGGAGACGTTCGCCTCGGCCGCGGCGTTCCTGGCCAGACCTCATCTGGACGCCCCGAGCTGCCTGGTCCTCGACGTCTCGCTCCCGGACCTCAACGGCCTCGAGCTCCAGCAGCGCCTCGCCGAGGAGGGGCTCGACATGCCGATCATCTTCATCACCGGCTACGGCGATGTGCCCATGACGGTCCGGGCGATGAAGGCCGGCGCGTCGGAGTTCCTGACGAAGCCGTTCGGCAACGACGTGTTGCTGGACGCCATTACCCAGGCGATCGAGCGCAGCTGCGCCGCACTCGATCAGGAAGAGGAGCTGCGCGAGGTCCGTGAGAGATACGCGTCGCTCAGCCGCCGGGAGCGTGAGGTCATGGCGCTCGTCGTCTCGGGAATGCTCAACAAACAGGTCGGCGCCGAGCTCCACATCAGTGAGATCACAGTGAAGGCGCACCGTGGCAAGGTGATGCGAAAGATGAAAGCGAATTCGCTCGCGGATCTCGTGAAGATTGCCGCCGCACTCCGCACGTCGCCCGCACCGAAACCGTAATCACCCGTCATTTCAACGCCGGCACGAGTACCTGAATCGGCGGGTCCGCAATCTCCACTTCCACCACCGGCGTGGATTCGCCCGCGCCCTCCGTCGGCCACGGCTCGTCGTCGAGATGGCCGTGCGCCGAATCCCAGACGAAGCTCACGCGGCGCACACGGCGCGTCTCGAACGGCGAAATACGGTCGACTCCGTCGGCGATCCCGGCCAGGTACTCCGCGAACGCGCGGCGATCCGTTTCGCGCACGAGGACGAGATCGAGGTAGCCGTCGCCCGGATGAGCGTCCGGCGCCAGGACCATGCGCGGACCGATCGAGCGGATGTTCATCGCTTCCACGAGCAGGTACCTGCCCGAAAGGTCCTCGGCGTCTGCCAGGACGTGCCGCTGCACCGGACGGTAGGCGTCGAGCGCCTGCAGTATGTTTCGCGCCGCGTCCTCGACCGGTGTCGTCGGTTGTTCGACGTCCGTCCGGGCCTCCTTGTCGTGAATGTCGCGAAGGACGCCCGCGAAGAACCCGGTTCCGGCCGCCTCGACGAAGCGTGCCGATCCCCACGGGGCAGTTGCACGGGCCACGTCCATCGGGGTCGCCGTCGACGCCGATAGCCCCTGTATGATCTCGCGAGCCGACCCACGAATCCCGAACGTCAATGCGATGTTGTTCGCGGTACCGAGGGGTACCACGGCGAGCGGAACGTCGCGGCCGACGAGATGCTTGGCGACCTTCGCGACCGTCCCGTCACCTCCCGCGACGAGCACGACATCGGCGGGCTCGTCCAGCACCCGCGCGAACTCCTTCGCGTGCGCGTCCTGGTAGCGCACGCGGTAGCCGCAGTTGCGGCCGAGTGCGACGAGCTCCTCGGGTGACGGCTGACCGTCTCCGGCTTCGGCGTTGTGGATTAGCGTTAGGCGCATCGGACCGTCGGCTCGGTGACGCGCTTACAACGCAAGAAGCGACGCGTTCAGGCCCGATTGTTGCGCCGACATGTCCGCCGACCGCGTCCAGTACCGTCGACCCATGCGCATCCTGGTGGCCAACGATGACGGGATCTACAGTCCCGGAATTCTCGCGCTCGCGAGGGCGGCGGCGCGCTACGGCGATGTGCGCATCATGGCGCCCGACGTCGAGCAGTCGTCGACGGGCCACGCCATCACGCACTCCCGCCCGCTCAGCGTAAAGCGCACCCCCATCGATGGGTTCGACGCCTACCGCGTCAACGGGACTCCCGCCGACTGCGTCGCGCTCGGCATCGAGTTGTGGGAGGGCGTCGAGGTTGTCCTGTCCGGCATCAACCTCGGCTATAACCTCGGCAACAACATGTGGCACTCCGGCACCCTGGCGGCCGCGAAGCAGGCGGCGCTCCTCGGGAACCGTGGCATCGCGTTCAGTACGCCGACGCGTGGCGGTGAGCCCGACTTCACTCGGCTTGCTCCGTACGTGCAGGAGGTGCTCGATCTGTTGCTGCCGGAGACGTCGCTCTGCCTCGTCAACGTCAACCTGCCACCCGAGCCGACAGAGCTCTATTGGGCGCGACAGTCGGTGCGGCACTACGACGGACGCGTGGTGCCTGGCGAGGATCCGTTGGGACGTAAGCATTTCTGGGTGACGGTACGGCCGGTCGACGAGGTGGAAGAGGGCACGGACCGATGGGCGGTGCGACAGGGGTTCGTCGCTCTCACGCCACTCCGGCTCGACCTCACCGACGAGGATGCCTTGACGAAGGCACGCGCGCGGAACCCGTTGACCGAGACGTCGCACGCGTCGTCGGCGCGCGAGGCCTGAAGATCGGCGCCAGGCCCCGGGCCACCGTCGCATTGACGCAATGCCGGCAATCGCCGCCCGCCGCGCACGATCTTCGGCTGCGTGCGCATTCATGGTTGAGCGCCGCGACAGACGGCAACCGGCACGCCGGTCACGCGCGACCACTGCCACGACTCGTTGATCATCGGACGAGTCAGGTAGGTGAGGTACAGTAATTCTCCACCGCGCACGACATCGAGCTTCATGTGGTGAACCCGATCGCTGACCAGCTGTTCGGCGGCGATGGGTGTCGTGACCACATCCCCGTTGCGAAGTCCCGCGTCCGCCGCAGCCGATGACGGAACCAGGCTGACGACCGTCTGCACTCCCGGCGTGCGTCGATCGAACCCGAAATCCGGCACCACCACTTGCGTCCAGGAATGCGTGAAGCACGGGCCGAACGCGTCGGGCGGCACGAACACGGTCTTCGTCCCGCGGACGACAACGGAGTCGAGCTCCGCGGCAACGCCGGGGCCTGACACTTCCGCCAGTGCGTCGATGAAGGTCGGCACGCTGACCGTCTCACCGTCCGCGCGCGGAGTGAACAGGTCGAGCAGGATGTCATCGAGCGACCGTGCGCCACCGGACGCCTGACGAATCGCGGCATCCAGCGCGAAGAAGTGGAGCGCCCCACGCACGGACGGCAGCAACTCAGCGTTCTCGTCGGCCCGAGCCGCCTCGCGGACGGCGTCGTTCGTCGCGTTGCGGTACGGATTCCCGTGATACTGCCGCGATAGCCGATTCAGCTCGGCGACGAACGCGTTGACGGGCTGCAGCCCGAACCGCCGCTGGAGGTTCGCGGTGAAGTACGTCGCGAGCCCCTCACTCGCCCACGCACCCGTGCCCTGGAACGAGCCGACCCAGCCGCGGATCATCTCGTGGGCGATGATGCTCCGCAGGCCCGTGCCGTCACCACCGGACGTCGAGCGCCTGGGTGGCCTAACGGGAACCTGCAGCATGAACGAGCGGTCCCCTGCCGTCCCCCCCGACGTGGTGGACTCCGGAAGGACGCGCAGGAAGAATCGGTACGGGCGTTGGACGGTGTCCCCGAAGAACGTGCTGAACGTCTCGTAGGCCTTTGTCGCCCACACCATGTCGGCGCGAAGGTCGAGCGCCGGCGATGAACCCAGCCACGCCGCGCTGAACCCGCCGGCGTTTCCGCCCGCGGGGTACCGGCCTAACGGCCCTGCCATGAACCAGGTCGATCGGAGACCCACGAGTGCCATGATCGCTTCGGCGTCTCCGTCCCCGAGACTCGAGGTGCCGGCGGATCCACGCCGAAGGGCGCGGAGATCCCAGCGGATGCGCACTCGGTACTGCCGCGCATCCTGCGGCAGGGCCAGGAAACCGGCACCACCACCGCTCACGCCTCCGCCGAACGTGCGGAGGTCGAAGGGCGGCCCTGCACGAATTCGACCCGGCGGAACGATCGCGCGGTAGCGGACCGTGACCGGAAACGAAACGGAACGCGCCGTACGCCAGCGACGAACCGGGTCCGACCCGCTCGCGTGGGGCGAGTCGTCTGTCCTCGTCAGCAGGACCGGGCCTCTGCCGTCGTCGACGCGGAAGCCACTGATGCGATCGGCGATGCCGGGGATGTCGTTCAGTACGATCGGCGCGCGGAACTCCAGCGTCGGTACTACGCTCACCGTGTCGGTGAGATGGTAGGTGACGACGACAGCCGCGACGTTGCCGGCGTTGTTTCGCTCGGGCCGCAACGCGATCTCAATGCCGGGCATGACCACGGTGTCGGCTGCCGCGTCCTGCGCGTACGCCGCGACGGGCGCGACGAGCGCGACGAGCGCCAGCGAGGCAACCGCCACCCACCCGCTCGCCGCGCACACGCAACTACAATCCGCCGGCCGCATCAGGTGCCAATTTACTGCGTCACCTGGCCGCGCGAGCAACCGCTCGCCGGACGCCACCGCGCTCCGCCTACCATGCTTCCGGAAGATCGTGGGAGCACCGGAGCTTCGGACGGCGAGTCCGAACGCTGAGCCGGGCGCGGGTCGGCTAGCGCGTCGCCGTTACGCGCGGCAGTATGATTCGCCGCGCCTTCGGGATCGAACGCGCGCCACAACCATACGTGAATCGAGAGTCGTTTATGCCCCGCTGGCATCGTCCGCTCGGGTCCGTCGGCGCCGTGTGCGTCGCCACCACTGTCGCCGTCACGCTCGTCGCCCAACAGCCGACGCCCGTCTCATCGTTCGCCGAGCCCGGCATCTCCCCCGATCGCACGGAGATCGCCTTCGTGTCCGGCGGGGATATCTGGACCGTCCCGGTCACCGGCGGCGTCGCCCGATTGCTCGTCTCGCACCCCGCGACCGAATCGCGCCCGCTCTTCTCGCCCGACGGGCGCCGACTCGCGTTCGTCTCCACGAGAACCGGCGGCGGCGACATCTACGTGCTCACGTTCGCGTCGGCCGAGGTGCGGCGGGTGACGTTCGACGACCTCCCCGACCAGCTCGACGCCTGGTCGCCCGACGGGCGATGGCTCTACTTCTCGTCGTCGAGCCGCGAGATCGCCGGTATGAACGACGTGTTCCGCGTGAGCGCCGACGGCGGCACGCCGATGCCGCTCAGTGCCGACCGCTACACGAACGAATACTGGGCCGCCCCGGCGCCTAACGGGTCCGCCGTCGCGATCACCGCGCGCGGCACGACCTCCGGACAGTGGTGGCGGCTCGGGCGCAGCCATCTCGACGAGTCGGAGATCTACATCCTCCGCGACCCGCAGGCGATGCGCTACGAGCGCGTGAGCACCGGCAAGTCGAAGGACACGTGGCCCATGTGGACCGCGGACGGCAGCACGCTCTACTACGTGTCCGACCGCGACGGGCCGCAGAACATCGTGCGCCGTCCGCTCGGAGGACAGGCGACCCCGGTTACCCGCTTCACGAACGGACGCGTGCTCTGGCCGACCATCTCGCCGGACGGGGCGATGATCGCATTCGAGCGTGACTTCCAGATCTGGACGCTCGACACGAAGTCGGGCGAGACCAAGCCCGTCGCCATTACCCTGCGCGGCGCGCCCGCAGGGCCCGCAGTCGAGCGGTTGACCCTGACGAACGGCATCGAGGAGCTGGCCCTCTCCCCCGACGGCAGGAAAGTCGCGTTCATCGTGCGCGGGGAGGTGTTTGCCGCCTCGTCACGCGATGGCGGAACGGCCGCGCGCGTGAGCACCACCGCCGCGCGCGAACGACAGGTGCGCTGGGCGCCGGACAGCCGCCGAGTCGTGTACGTGTCCGACCGCGACGGGACGCAGGGACTCTACCTCTACGACTTCACGACGCGCCAGGAAACTCGGCTCACCCAGGCACCGGGTGGCGACGTGTCGCCGCACTTCTCGCCGGACGGAAAGTCCATCGTCTTTCAGCGCGGCGGCCGAGAGCTGCGCGTCGTTGACATCGACACGAAGCGGGATCGACTGCTCGCGCGCGCGTACCTCGAGCGCGTCCCATTCACGTCGGACGGCTCGGTGACATGGTCGCCGGACGGACGTTGGATCGCGTACCTCGATCAGGCCGGGAAGCAGTTCCGCAACGTGTACGTCGTGCCGGCAGCCGGAGGCGAGAGCCGCCAGGTGACGTTCCTCGCCAACGTGTTCGGCGGCACGATCTCGTGGAGCCCCGACGGCAGCTACCTCGTCTACGACTCGTCGCAACGGACGGAGGAGCGGCAGCTGGCGCGCATCGACCTCGTGCCGCGAACGCCACGGTTCCGCGAGGACCAGTTCCGCGACCTGTTCCGCGTCGAGACGCGGAACCCCTCTCAGCCGAACCCGAACACGCAGCCAGCGCCCACCACGCCGACCCCCGCCGATCGCCCGGTGCCAGCCGACTCCCAACGCCCCGCCGCAGGCGACAGCACCGCTCGGCCTAACGCGGCGGGCCGGCGAGCGCCGGTCCGGATCGTGTTCGACGATATTCGCCGCCGCCTGTCGCTCCTCCCGGTCGGCGTGTCGGTTTTCACTCACGCGATCAGCCCGGATGGCCGTTCGCTCCTCCTCGTCGCCGGCGCCGGCGGGCAGCAGAACCTCTACGTCTACCCGCTCGACGAGCTCGCGCGCGAGCAGCCCGTGGCGCGACAGATCACGTCGACGCCCGGTGGCAAGGGAGACGCCCAGTGGTCGCCCGACAGCAAGGAGGTGTTCTATCTCGAGCAGGGCCGTATTCACAGCGTGAACGTCGAGTCGCGGCAGTCGCGCGCCGTTGCCGTCACCGCGGAGATGGACGTGAACTTCGACGCCGAGAAGATGGAGGTGTTCTCTCAGGCGTGGCGGTACCTCGCGGACAACTTCGCCGACTCGACCATGAACGGCGTGGACTGGCCGGCGGTCCGTACTCGTTATGCACCCCACGTCGCCGGCGCGCGCACAACCGATGAGATGCGGCGCATACTCGGCCTCATGGTGGGCGAGCTCAACGCGTCCCATTTGGGCGTCGGGGGCGGCGGTGGTGGCGCGGGCGGTGGTCCGTCTACGGGACGGATCGGGCTCCGCTTCGATCGCAGCGAGTACGAGCGCAATGGGCGCCTGCGTATCGCGAGCGTCATCCCGTTAGGTCCAGCGGCGATCGCGGGCGTGCGCGCGGGTCAGTACCTGGTGGCCGTCGAAGGCCGGGGCATCGATGCGCGCACGAACCTCGACGAGCTGCTCGCGAACACGATCGGCCGGCGCGTGTCGTTGTCGATCGCGTCGTCGCCCGACGGCCGCGACGCCCGGGACGTGCCCGTACGCCCGGTGAACGCGCAGACGGAGAAGGCGCTCCTGTATCGGGAATGGGTGGAGGAACGGCGGGCGTACGTCGCGAAGGCGAGCGGCGGTCGGCTCGGGTACGTCCACATGTACGACATGGGCGCGGGCTCGCTCGCGCAGCTCCACGTGGACCTCGACGCGGAGAACCACGCGAAGGACGGCGTGGTCATCGACGTCCGGCACAACAACGGCGGCTTCGTGAACGCGTACGCGCTCGACGTCTTCGCGCGCCGAGGGTACATGACGATGACGCCGCGCGGCCGGATGGAAGCGCCCGCGCGCACGGTGCTCGGCCAGCGCGCACTCGAGGCGCCGACCGTACTCGTGACCGACCAGCACTCGCTGTCGGACGCGGAGGACTTCACGGAGGGCTACCGGACGCTCAAGCTCGGCCCCGTGGTGGGCGAGCCGACGTCGGGGTGGATCATCTACACGTCGAACGTGAACCTCGTGGACGGCACATCGCTGCGCATCCCGTCGACGGTGATTCGCGGCAGCGACGGCAAGGTGATGGAGATGAACCCGCGTCCGGTGGACGTGCTGGTGGAGCGGCCGGTGGGGGAGAGCTACACCGGGCGCGACTCGCAGCTCGACGCGGCGGTGCGGGAGCTGTTGAGAATCGTGGAGACGAAGACGGTCGGCACCAGGCAGTAAGTGAGGGCGCGCGTAGTATGCTGCATGCCGCAACAAGCCCAACGGGCCGGCCATCATGGCCGGCCCGTTGGGCTTAGAACAGGTACGCAGCAAGCTGTACCCTATCGCGGGTTTCGCTACGCCCCGAACTCCTGCCCGTCCAGCGGACGCACCTCGCACTCGAGGTCCCACTCGTCCCCGTGGACCGCAAGGAAGCGCTTGGTCAGCTCGATCGCGTGTTCTTTCGACTTCGCTTCGAGCACCGCGTAGCCGCCAATGACTTCCTTGCTCTCCGTGAACGGTCCATCCGTCATGGACAGCTTCCCGTACGTCGAGCGCACGCGGAACCCCTCCTTCGTGGGCCGCAGCCCCGCAGTGCGGACGAGCGTGCCCTCCTTCGTCATCTCGTCGATCAGCTTGCCCATCTCGGTCATGAGCCGCTCACTCGGCTTCTGCCCGGTGTTCTCGTTTATTCGAATCATCGACAGGAATCGCATCGTGTCATCTCCTTCGTCCGTCGGTTCATGGCTCGGGGGATTCCGCATTGCGGGAATCGCTTCCATGTAGGCAACGAACGGCGGGCGAGCAAATCGACAATACCCGGCTGACGCCCAAGCCGGCTCTTCCGGCCTCGGACTCAGGACCCAGAGGATTCTGGATCGTTGGGCGCCAGGCGTCTCGGCGTCGAGTACGGAAGCCGGTGCGGCTTTCCCGAGGCGCCGCGAACGAGTCAGTCCGCGCGTAGCGTGATCGTGGGGTCTACGCGCGCCGCGCGCCGCGACGGGAGCCAGCTCGCGACGAGCGCCACCGCCGCGAGCAGCGCCGCGACGCCGACGAACGTGACGGGGTCGCTCGCGCTCACCTCGTAGAGCAGGGAGCGCAGCAGGCGCGTGGCGAGCAGCGCCAGCGGGATCCCGACCGCGAGTCCGGCGAGCACCGGCGCCATCCCGCGCCGGAGCATGAGCCCCACCACGCGGGCCGGCGTCGCGCCGAGCGCCACGCGCACGCCGATCTCGCGCTCGCGCTGGCGCACCACGTAGGCGACGATCCCGTAGAGCCCCACCGCGGCCAGCGTCAGCGCGAGCGCGCCGAACACGCTCACCAGCGTGGTGAAGAAGCGCGGCGTCGCGGCGGCGGCGGCGACCTTGTCCTCCATCGGGACGATCTGGAGGATCGGCTGGCGCGGCAGCACCTCGCGGATCGCGGCGCGCACCGGCCCCGCGAGCCGCGCCGGGTCGCCGTCGGTGCGCACGATGAGCGAGACGTGCACGCGCGGGATCATCCGCTCCGGCACGTACGCCATGTAGCCGGCGATCGAGTCGAGCCGCGTGCTGCGCACGTCGCCCGCGACGCCGATCACGCGCACGGTGCGAGGGCCGACCACGAACGACTTGCCGATCGGGTTCTCCCCCGGCCAGAACCGCTCCGCCATCCGCTTGCTGATAATTGCCGACGGCGCCGCCGTCGAGTCGCCCGCCACGCCGTCGATGTCCTCACCCGCGAGCAGCGGCACACCGAGCGCCTTGAGATACCCCGTGCTCACCGGCTGCATCCGGATGAGCGGCTCCTCACCTTGAGCGGGGGCAGGAACTCCGGGAATGGTGAACGGCCGCGGCTCCGCCTGCCCGTCGGTGAATGGCGCGAATGACGTTGCCCCAGCCACCGTCACACCAGGGATCTGTCGCACGCGCTCGATCACACGCCGAC
>DAINRQ010000037.1:0-34103 GCA_036741775.1 Gemmatimonadaceae bacterium
CGGCCAAACTCGCCCGACACGCCCTTGATGAGGTAGTCGATCATTTCCTTCGACGAGTACGTCATCTCGGCCGTGAGGTTATCGATCTTCGTCGTGAAGTAGTTGTAGGCCCACACCGCCGGAATGGCAACGAGGAGACCGAATGCCGTCGTGATGAGCGCTTCGGCGACACCCGCCGAGATCGCGGAGAGACCGCCCGAGCCCGAGGTCGCCATGCCCGTGAACGCGTTCACGATACCCATCGTCGTGCCGAGCAGACCGACGAACGGCGCGGTCGAACCGACCGTAGCGAGCACGCCGAGACCGCGCTTGAGCTGCACGATCGTCATGAGCATCTCGCGCTCCACCGCGCGCTCCGCCGAGTTAATGTCGGCAACGGTCACGGAGCCATCGAGAATGAGGGGCTTGATCTCGGTAAGCGCGCCGCCGAGCACGCGGGCGACGTGCGACCGCTTGTATCCTTCGGCCAGCTTGATCGCTTCGGTGAGGTTGTCTTCTTCGAGGAACTGAGAGAACTCCGGCGCGAATTTGCGCGTCTCCTGCTGCGCCTTTCTGAGCCCCCACCACTTCTGGATCATGATGGTGAGCGAGTACACGGACATGATCGCGAGGGTCCACACGATCCCCTTCGCGAAGTAGCCCATGTGGCCCCAGAGATCGATCATCGACATGTTCATGGGTCGCGTCTCCTAAAGATTCTCGGTGAGCGTTCTTACGTCTTACCTGGTGATGCTGAACGTGAACGGCTGTTGCACGAGCTGTTTGACCTTGCGTCCGCCGACCTCGGCCGGGATGAACCGCATGTTCGGCAACGCATTGCGCACGGACTGCACGAACAGATCGTGCGACTGCTTGAGGATCTTGAGCGACCCGGGCTCGGCGCGACCCGTGGTATCGACCACGAACTGCGCGAGCACTTCTCCCTCGACACCGGCCTGCCTGAGCATGTCCGGGTACCGCGGGGACGTCGATCCCGGCGCTGGTACAACGGGCTTCTCGACCTGGAACTCGAAGTACGGCTGGTCCGTCTGAACGATCGGCGCCTTGCCGCCTTCGACACCCTTGGCCACACCGCCAGCGACGCCCTTACCCGAGAAGTCTTCCTCACTGATGACCTTCTTGGTGAGGTCGATCTCGGGGATGACGTCCGGGATCTCGACTGGTGCCGTCAGGACCTGGAAGCCCTTGGGTGGGGGCGGTGCCGCAACCACATCGGGTGGCGGCGGCGGAGGGGGCTCGTCCTTGGGCGGAGGTGGCTCCTCCTTCGGCGTCTCGACGAAATCGATCTTCTCCTGGCGCGGCTTCTCGTTCTGAATGGCCGCGTTCGCCGTCGCATAGACGGCCCCGGCAATGAGAATCGAGTGCAGGACGATGCTCACCATGGTCCCGCCTGCGCGCCGTTCCTTCTTCGGCTTGGACTCGAGCAGGTTGTTGAACATGCATTCTCCCTAATGCTGGACGAGAACACCCGAAGTCACGTGGAAGATTCTAGCCGCCCGAGTTTGCGGTGGTATAGCAAAAACATTAAGAAACGGTGAAAGCAGAGTTACGATTCGTTAGTGAAGCTCGTCACACAGGCCCCCGCGCCGACCACCCTGGGACGGAGCGCGAGGGACAAACTGTAAGACGTTGGTGATATATGAGTTATCAGAGGGCGCCTAGGAACAAGTCGAGGCGCGCTCCGGGAAGCGAAATTCCGGCTCGCCAGACCAGTCAACCCGGGCGTCGCATTCCTGGCGCATGAATATGCGCCGTAGCGAGCCCTACCTCAGTCCCTGGCCGCGTGTGCGGGTGGGGTGGGTTCGGGCGCAGGCGCCGGAGCGGTCGAGCCCTGCTCGGTGACGTTTTCTTCGGGCGTCACCGCCGGCGCGGTGGGCAGGGATACCGTGAAAGTCGATCCGCGGTGGAGACGCGATTGAACCGTCAACGTGCCGCCATGCGCCTGCGCGATCCACTGGCTGATGGCGAGCCCGAGCCCGAAGCCTCCCCGCTCCGACATGCGCGATCGCGCCCGGTCGGCGCGCCAGAACCGCTCGAAAATGTACGGCAGGTCGGCTGCCGCGATCCCGATTCCGGAGTCCTTCACCGCGAACTGCACCTCGCCATCCTTGCGGCGGAGCGTCACCTCCACGGTTCCGCCACGCGACGTGTATTTGATGGCGTTCGTGATGAGGTTCAGAAAGAGCTGGCGGAGCCGAAGGCGATCGCCGAGGACGGTCGCGTCCTCGACAACCGGCATGGTGACCTGGAGCCCGGAGTCCTCTCCGAGGATGACAGCGGTCTCGAACACCTCGCGCACGAGCGGCTCGAGCGCGAACGGCTCGCGATGGAGGTCGAACCGTCCCTCGTCAGCTCGCGCGAGCGTGAGCAGGCTGTCGACCAGATCGGCCATCCGCGTGGTTTCCTGCAGCGCCTCCTCGAGCGCGACGAGCTGCTCGTTCGAGCCGGGCGCGGAGTGCATTGCGCGCTCTACGTCCGCACGAAGCACCGCGAGGGGCGTTTTCAGCTCATGGCTCGCATCCGCCGTGAACCGCCGTAACGCGCTGAACGACGTCTCGAGGCGCGCGATCATCGCGTTCAGCGTCGCACCCAGGCGCGCGAGCTCATCTCCCGTGGCGTCCACCGGCAGACGCCGGTGGAGGCTGCGCCCGTCGGTGATGGCTTCGACTTCGTTGATCATGTGACCGACCGGCTCCACTGCCCGCCCGGCGATGAGATAGGCGACGCCCACGGAGACGACGATGATCAGTGGCGCGACGACGAGAATCGTCGCGAGGAATTCGCTGACCCACCCGGCGGTGAGGTCGACGGCCCGACCGACGACCGCGCGCGTGACCGGCGTCGAGGGGTCCGTCTCCGGAAGCGAGACCAGCATCACGTCGTTGTTTGCGACGACGATGGGGTACGCGGAGTTCTGCGGCTCGAGCGCGATCGCTTCACACATGAGGCGGTCGTAGTCGCTCGCGCGGTCGCATCCGATCTCGGTCGCCGACTGGGTATGGGCGCGGAGCGCGCGAAGTGCGGGCGACACGTACAGCGCACGACCGTCCGCGTCGAACATCACGATGTACCCGGGCAAGCCATCGAGGATGGTCGCGACGCGCGGCGTGATCTGCGAGCCGACGAGCGAGTCGCGGACCGCGGTCACCGGCTCGTTCGCGGTCACCGCGAATCGGAGCACCCGAAGCGCCTGGTCGGCCTGGACCGCCACATCGCGCTGCGCTTCGCGGCGTGCGTTGGAGCGGCGCGCCGCGTACATCGCCACCGAGAAGACGGCGATGCTGCCAATCAGCGCCCCAGCGTACGCAACCGTGAGCTTCGAGCGGATGGTGGCCATGGACTCTCAGGCTTTCACGACGTACCCGACTCCGCGAACGGTGGTGATCAGCTTTCGCTCGTGCGCGGCGTCGATCTTCTTCCGGAGATGGTTGATCACGACGTCCACGATGTTGGTACCGGGATCGAAGTGATACCCCCAAGCATACTCGGTGATCAACGTTCGGCTCATGACTCGGCCGGCGTGGCGCATGAGGTACTCGAGGACCGCATACTCTTTCGGCGTCAGCTCGATGACCTCCCCTGCGCGCGTCACTTCACGGGTATCGCGGTTCAGCTCGAGATCGGCCACGCGGAGTACGGGCGACGCCATCGCGCGCGGACGCCGAGCCAGCGCCTCGACGCGCGCGAGGAGCTCCTCGAAGGCGAACGGCTTGGTGACGTAGTCGTCGGCGCCGGCGCGAAAGGCGTTCACCTTCGCGTCCACGGCGTCCTGCGCGGTGAGCACGAGCACGGGGCGCTCGAAGCCGCGCGCGCGAAGGGAGTTCAACACGTCCATCCCCGATTTCCCGGGGAGACGCATATCGAGGATCACGACGTCATAGGCGTCGGACGTCGCGAAGCGTTCCCCTTCCTCGCCGTCCGCGACCAGATGTACGCCCCAACGTTGTTCCTCCAACCCTCGCCTGATGAAGTTGCCGACTGTGGGATCGTCCTCGATGACCAATACTTTCATTACCGACGAGGCTCCGGAGACGCGGCGAACGAAACCCGACGCAGAAGCGTAGCGCGGCGTCACGCGGAAGGGAACGGCGCGTGTGCGGGTATCGCTGCGTGGACTTCTCGCTCTATCGCGTTAGGTCAGACTCGCGACAGGGCTGACGCATTGCGGCGCCTCCCTGGTGGGGGGACGTGATCCACCGGTACCGGCGGCCCGCCCCTTGCTTCCTCGTCCGCTATCACGTCGCCGTACGGAAGGCCGCCTGGGCGCTGTCGGGTTTCCTCCGCATCCAGGTGCGCCGTCGGTCTGCGTGCGCTACGGATGGGCACGGCCGGCGCGTGGCTTCGTCGGCGCCGTGATGGCGTCCTTCCGACTTCGCATGGCAGTCCAATGAGACACACCGCCTTCCTCCGACTCGGGCCCGTTGGGGCGGCAGCCGTCGTCCTTCAGTCGTCGTGTACTGTCGACGAGCAGACCGATCGCCCCGCTGGTGGGGGCACGCTCGTGGCAGCCGGCGCTCTCGCTGGAGCGGACGATTTGTTTTCGGTGGTCGAAGCAACCATCGACGACATGCGGCAGGCGCTTGCGGAGCAACGGACGACGTCGCGCGATCTGGTGCAGCAGTACCTGACGCGCATCGCGCTCTACGAGGACCGGCTGAACGCGGTCGTCACGGTCAATCCGAACGCGCTCGCGATCGCCGATTCGCTCGACCGTGAGCGCGCGCGGGGTCGCATCCGTGGGCCGCTGCACGGGATTCCCATTGCGCTCAAGGACAACATTCACGCGGACGGGATGCCAACGACGGGTGGCGCGCTCGCGTTCGCGGAGCTGGTTCCGCCGTACGAGGCGACGCTCACGACGAACCTCAGGGCCGCGGGCGCGATCATCCTGGCGAAGACACAGCTCACCGAGCTCGCGAACTGGGTGGCGAGCGGGATGCCCGGGAACTACAACGCGCTCACGGGCTACGGGATGAACCCGTGGGACCCGCGGCGCGACCCGCGCGAGAACACCTTTGACGGGCGCCCGGTGCTCGGTACGGGCGGGTCGAGCTCCGGGGTCGGGACGAACGTGAGCTTCTGGGCCGGGAACGTCGGGACGGAGACGTCGGGGTCCATTCTGTGGCCGTCGCAGGCGAATTTCCTGGTGGGGATCAAGCCCACCGTGGGGCGGGTGAGCCGGTACGGCGTCATTCCCATCACGGCCGATCAGGACACACCCGGCCCCATGACGCGGACCGTCGCGGACGCGGCGATCCTGCTCGGCGCCATGGAGGGCAGGCGGCCGGACCCGAACGATTCGGCGACCACGGGCTGCCCGCCACCGGCGGGGCGCGACTACACGCGGTTCCTGAACCCGCGCGGGTTGGAGGGCGCGCGCATCGGCATCCCGCGCGCGTTCTTCTACGAGGCCACGTTGGTCGCGGGGGGAAATTGGCGTGGTGGGCTCAACGATGCGCAGCGGAAGGCAATGGACGACGCCATTGCCGTGCTCAAGCGATTGGGTGCGGTGATCGTGGACCCGGCCAACATCCCGAGCGTGGTGGACCCGAATCCAACCGAGAACTTCCTCAACTGGGGCCTCTGTCGTGGGTTCGACCACGTGAAGGGACAGGATGGGGACTGCTCGATCGCGTGGAAGTACGGGATGAAGCGGGACTTCACCGCCTGGCTCGAGTCGTTAGGCGACGAGGCGCCCGTGAAGACGTTGACCGAGCTCCGGCAGTGGAACATCGTGCACCAGCGCGCGGGCGCGATCAGGTACGGGCAGTCCAATCTCGACGTGTCGGACGAGATGGACGTGCACGCGGACCGCGCGCGGTACGAGGCGGATCGCCGAAAGGACATCCGTCTCTCGGCGACGAACGGGATCGACGCGGTGTTGCAGCGACACACGCTCGACGCCCTGCTCCTCCCGGGGGGGCTGGAGAGCGCGAACATCGGCGCGCGGGCGGGCTACCCGACGGTGACGGTGCCGTTCGCGTTCCTGCCGGTCCCGCGGGGACAGGGGCCGAACGCGTTCCCGGCGGGGTTCAACCCGAAGCCGGCGCCCTACAACGTGAGCTTTACGGGAACGGCGTGCAGCGAGGGGCGGCTGATCGAGCTCGCGTACGCGTTCGAGCAGGCGACGAAGAAGCGGGTGCGACCGCCGCTGTTTCCCTGAGGATTTCGCACCGCTTCCAGTACCTTCACTACCCGCCGTTCGCCGCCCGTGGGCGGTGGAATCCGTACTCGCGAATCTTCCGATACAACGTCTTGGAGGAGATCCCGAGAACGGACGCGGCGCGACCCTGGTGCCAGTTCGTACGTGAGAGGACGGTCTCGATGTGGCGGCGCTCGAGCTCCGCGAGCGACACGTCGTCGCCACCCGGCGTGCCTCCGTTCGCGTGGGGCGCATGGTGCAGCGGGAGGTCTCGTGCGTGAATCACCCCGCCGTTGGCGAGCAGCACGGCGCGCTCCATCACGTTCCGGAGCTCGCGCACGTTACCCGGCCATCGGTACTCCTGGAGCGCCGCCAGGGCTTCGTCCGACAGGCGCGGCGGGTTGGCGCCGCCGAAATGTGCGAGGAAGTGATTCGCGAGGAGCGGGATGTCGACGGCACGCTCGCGGAGTGGCGGGAGGACGATGCTGATGGTGTTGATGCGGTAGAACAGGTCGCTCCGGAAGCGGCCGTCGCTAACAGCGGCGGAGAGGTCCTTGTTCGTCGCCGTGATGATGCGCGCGTTGACCTCCACTTTCTGGGTCCCACCAACGCGGAAGAACGAGCCCTGCTCCAGCGCGCGCAGGAGCTTGCCCTGGAGCTTCGGTTCGAGCCCCCCGATCTCGTCCATGAACAGCGTGCCGCCGCCAGCGAGCTCGAAGAGCCCGATCTTGCGCGCGTCGGCGCCGGCGAACGCGCCGCGCTCGTAGCCGAACAGCTCCGTCTCGATCAGGCCGTCCGCAATCGCCTCGCAGTTGATGTCCACGAGGGCGCCGGCCCCGCGCTCGGAGAGGCGGTGCAAGGCGCGCGCAATGAGTTCCTTGCCGGTGCCCGACTCGCCGGAGATGAGCACGGGCGAGTCGCTCTTGGCCACGCGAGACACGAGCTGCAGTACGGCTTCCATGGGCGCGTACTGGGTGACGATCTCGGGCACCGCATCGACGCGCGAGAGGCGGTTGTGCAGGAGTGCGTTCTCGCGTGCGAGCTGGCGCCGCTCCCACGCCCGCCTAACGAGCACATCGATCTCCGCCATCCGGTACGGCTTGGACAGGTAATCATAGGCGCCGAGCCGGATGGCCGTGATCGCGGTCTCGATGGTCCCGTTCCCGGTGATGATGATGACCTCGGGGTGGGCGGCGTCCTCGCGGATGTTGCGCAGGACCTCCAGCCCGTCCATCTCGGGCATCACGATGTCGAGCAGCGCGACGTCGTACGCTTCGCTGCGCAGCGCCGTCAGCGCCGTCTTTCCGTCACGCGTGACCGTGACCTGGTAGCCACGGCCGAGGAGGAACTGCTCGAGGATCGTGCCGAGGTGTTCCTCGTCTTCGGCGATCAGGACCTTGATGCGCGGTCCGGTCGTAGGCGCGGTCATGAAGAGGCCTCCTCGGCCGGCAGCAGGATTCGGAACGTGCTTCCCGCACCGGGCGTGCTGTCCACCTCGATGCGGCCGCCATGGTCGGCGACAATGCCATAGCAGATCGATAGCCCGAGGCCGGTGCCGCGCCCGGGCGCTTTCGTCGTGTAGAACGGCTCGAAGATCTTCGACGCGTCGGTCCGCGAGATCCCCACTCCCTGGTCGATCACCTCGGCGACCACGGCCTCGCGCGCGCCACGCCCGCGACGCGTACGAATAGTGATCGTGCCCTGCTCGGCCATCGCGTCCACGGCGTTGAGCAGCAATGCCATGAACACCTGCACGAGCTGCTCGCGATTCGCGCTGACGGCGGGGAGGTGCTCGGCGAGCTGCGTCTCGACGCGAAGCTTCTTGAAGCGCGCGTGGTGCTTCACGAGAAACAGCGTATGCTCGATCACGTCCCCGATCGACGTCCTCGCCTTCGTGACTGCCTTCGGCCGACTGAAGTCGAGGAGGCCGTCCACGATGCGTTTGCAGCGATGGACTTCATTGTCAATGAGCTTGAGGTACTCCTCGGCGTCGCGCGGCGGGTCGCCGCCGGCGCGCCGGACGTCCTCCACGCGGAGGGCGAGACTCTCGGCGCACGCGGCGATGGTCGCCAGCGGGTTATTGATCTCGTGCATCACGCCGGCCGCGAGCTGACCGATCGCGGCCAGCTTCTCCGAGTGGGCGAAGCGGTCCTGCGCTTCGCGCCACTCCGTCACGTCCTCGCCGATGGCGATGACGTGCGTAATGCCACCGTCGGTCACCCGCATGGGGATCTTCGAGATGCGAAACGTGCGCGCGTCGCCGCTCGCCGTCGATTCCATGTGGACGGTCTGGATGCGCCCGGTGCGAAACACCTCGTCGAATTCCTGGCGGAGACTTTCGGCGGGCTGGCGGTGGAGGATCTCGAAGATTGTCCTGCCTAACGCCTCCTCGCGCGACACGCCCTGCATGCCCGTTTCGCGCTTGCGGTTCCAGACCTGAATCCGGTACTCGCGGTCGATCACGTACAGCCCCACCGGGAGCGAGTCCATGATCTTCTCGATGAAGCGGCGCTGCTCCTCGTTCTGGCGGGTCCGGAGATCGACCTCGACCTCGAGCTGGCGCGTGCGCTCGGCGTGCGCGAGCCAGGGCACGAGCATGTCCGCGATCGTACGAACGATGACGGTTTCTTCGTCGCCGAGCGTGCCGACGACCCGCACGGACATCGCTCCCAGCCAGAGATCGTCCGCGACAAGCCGGAGCACCGTGAGGCCATCCCGTTCGCCTCCCCCCCGCGCGAGCAACCGGCTCACCTCGGCGGGAGCGGTCTCCTCGCGACCCGACGAGGCCAGGCGCTCGAGCCCGCCGGGATAGGCGGCCCACACGACGCACTCGTCCGCGTTCAGGACGACGCGCGCCGCTTCGACCACCGAGGTCAGCTGGTCGATGCCGGACTGTCGCGCGGCGAGTCGCGCGGCGACGGCGGCGACGCCGGCGAGCCCGCGGGCTGCAGCAGCGGAGCTGGTCACGGGGGTAATCGCGGTGGGAGCCAAGAATCCTCGATGCTCGAAGCGCTTCTACTGTCGAGTCAGCCACGCATGGCCCTCGGGCAAGATGACCGGCAAGTGGGACTGGACGTCACGGCTGCAGGAATGGCGCATCCCGGCGTCGTGTCTGACAGTTCGACGAGTCGATGCGGCAAACGCATGAGGGAATGGAGGTTGCCCCTGCAAGGCAGTCCTCAACTGCGAGACTGACCAGCGATAGGGAGGAGACGGATGTGGTTTACCGCACCTCAGTCACCGGCCCGGTTTTCGGACTCCGGCGCGAGATCGATCGGCTCTTCGAAGACACCTTCGGTCGCGACGCCGGACGGTCCGGCGGGTGGTCGCCGGCCGTCGACATCCGCGAGGACAACCACGAAATCGCCCTCGAAGTGGAGCTTCCGGGCATCAAGCCATCCGACGTGGAGGTGACGGCGGAGAACGGCGTGCTGACCATCCGCGGAGAGAAGCAGAGCACGTCCGCGGAAGGCAACGAAGGGCGATATCACATGGTCGAGCGGACGTATGGCACCTTCCTTCGAGCGTTCCAGCTGCCGCAGGGTGTCGACGAGAACCGCATCGAGGCGGAGTTCGTCGACGGTGTGTTGACCGTGCACGTGCCCAAAGCCGCCCTGCCCCAGCCCCGCCGCATCGAGATCCGCAACAGCGGAAGTCAGCCGGTGGTGCAAGGCACGGGAACCAGGTCCTCGGTGAAATCCGCTACATCCGGTTCGGCGCAGGCCGGCGGCGCGCCGTCGGGGCAGGCGTCGTTAGGCGGTGACCGGCAGGGCCGCACGGAGGGCCGTGATGGCGGCGACGCCGAGTCGCCGGGCGCGAACCGGGAGACACCCGGCGAGGGCACGACCTCGCGCACGCATTCTCGCGCGTCGCGCTGAGTCGATCGACATCGTTCGAGCGCGCCCGCGACCGATCGGTCGCGGGCGCGCTACCACATCACGTCGGTGGGCGATCCGACGGAGCCGTGGTGTGGTGCGCCATCGACGGTCGCGACACACCGGGACCCATCGATCGTCACGTCAACACGATGTCCGGCAATAGCCACGCCGGAAAGCTCGAGGCGGTCGAGCCCGAGCGGGAGCGGGTCGATCGTGATTCCGTCTGGACGGAGCCTGACACCGGCGACATAGCGAATGATGATGTCGTTGAGCCACCCTTGCTGGTGGTCGTCATGCCCTCGGAACAGCGACGGCGCGCCAGTGAGCGGGCTGTAGTGCTCGTAGGCGTTAGGCCGAGCGACATCGCCATCTGTGAACCGCATGCGAATCGAACGCTGGATCAGGTGAGCGGCGGCGTCGCGGAGTCGCGGCACGCGTTCCCGTCCGTGGCTGGCGAGCGCATCGATGACGACGCAGCTCGACGCCGGCCAGACACGCCCGTTCCGCGGTGCGGCGAGGCGCACGCCATCGAGAACCCCGGCCGCGTCGAACCGCGGGTCGTCCGCGGCGAGCGACGGCACCGGAAACGGCGTCCAGAACTTTTGCGGGTCGAGGAGCGTGCGCTCGAAGCCCGGCCGGTGGTCGTCCGTCGCGAGATCCGTCGCGAACGGAAGAAACCCGTGGTCGGTGTGGCCACCGACGGACTTCCCGGTTACCTGGTCGACGTCACAGAAGGTGCCAAGGTCCACGCTCCACATCCGCTCGCGAACCGCGCGGCGCGTACGATCCGCCGCCCCGCCCCAGCGCGCGCTCTCCGCCCGCTGGCCACTCTCGGCCGCGAACCGTTCCAGCACGCGCAGCAGCGTGTACGCGCACACCGTGGCCCTGACGGACTTGACGGGCGGCTCGGGCAAGGCGCCGCGCGAACGGTCGCGGCTCGACGCACCCTGGGGCGCAACGCCTGACGTCGTGTGCCTGACGCTCGTCCGCGCCGCGCGATTCAGCGGCGGAGCATTGAACAGGCCGCTGCTCTCCGGATCGCGCGTGCGCACGAGCCACTCGGCGTATCGCGCCAGCCGGAAGTACATCTCGGCGGCGAACGCCGGGTCGGGAGCGACCGCATTGACCGCGTCGAACGCCGCGCCCCAGTCCGTGTCGTCGGATTCCTCGGTGTCGATGCGGTCGACGAACACGCACCGCGGAAGGCTGCCGTCCTCACGCTGATGCGCGAAGACGGCGCGGATGAGCGAGCGACAGAGGTCGGGGTTCGTCCAGCGGAGCTCTTTCACCAGCGCCGGCACCGCCGACGCCGACAACCGGCGTGCGAGGCCGGTGCCTTCGCACACGCAGGGGTGCTGGAAGGTCCCCACGCCGGCCGCGATGGTATTCAGCGAGAGACCGTACCAGCCGTACCAGTACTGGGTCTCGACATACGGGTCGCTACACCCGAGGGACGGCACACGCTCGACGAACGCACCCCACCGGCGGCGACTCGCGGCCGCCAGCGGAGGGATCCAGCCTGGCGCCGCAACGCGGCGCGGTGGCGATGCGCCTGCGCCCTTCGCGTGAACGATCGCACTATCGCGTGTCGAGACATCGGCCACCGCGCGCAGCGACGGATCGACGGCGCTCGCGCGAAGGGCGAACGCCACCGTCAGATCGTGGACCGCAGGATCGAGCGCGCGATGGACGGCAGCGAACAGGACCGCGCCCGGCGAGGCAGAGCCCAGCGGCACGTCGCTCGTTAGGCGCCGGCGAACCGACCACTGCTCGGCGAACGGCGTGAGACGCCAGTCCGGGCGCAGCGGCGTCGTATCGCTCAGCGCCGCACCCCAGCTGGCTGCCTCGCCCACGCACGTCAGCTCGGCTGCGGCGCGGAACTCGGTGCCGCTGTGGTCGGAGAGCGTGCGCACAAAGGTGAGCGCACCAGTCCAGCCAACCGACGCGAGGTCGACGGCACTCGCGGGCTGTGCGGTCCAGGCGACAAGATGCAGCGGCGTGGGTCGCGGCATGATGAGACGCCATTCGGACGCGAAGACACCGCCCGGCTGAACGGTGCGGACTTCAGTGGCGGTAATTCCCCCAGGGAGGCGGTACTCGGATGTCAGGTCCGCCGGCGTCCATCGTCGCGTGACGAGGCGAACTGGGAGCTCGAGACCGTCGACCCCGAGCACGGCGACCGTGAAAAGCGGCCCGAAGGCGTAGTGGAAGACCGCCCCCTCGTCCCAGAATCCCGGAAGATGCAGCCATGCCGGGAACGGCGGCACGAAGGCGACGCCCTCGCCGGCAGCAAGCTGCCACTTGTCGTCGCGGGCGAGGAGCTCGAGAGGTGACACCGCCGGCGCCCCGCCACCTCCGACCCCGGAGCCGGCGGCGACGCCGGCGGCACGATCGTCAGGCGGCATCACGCACGGGACACTGCCGGATGCCTAACGAACGGAGGTGGGGCATGGAGCGTATCGGGATCGAACCGATGACCTCCGCATTGCAAATGCGGCGCTCTCCCATCTGAGCTAACGCCCCCCAAGGATCGACGGAGTCGCGATCTCGCTACCGCCGGTGTCGACACGCGTCTAAATATACGAGAGGACTTACCGTCGAGGGAGCCGAATGCCGGACGCGGGCCATCGCATCACCGTTCGTTGCCAGTTCTGCCAGACCTGGAACCGCGTCGTGGCCGAGCGGGCCGCCGATCGCCCGAAATGCGGCAAATGCGGTCGGCCAATGCTGGTAGACCGGCCCATCCCCCTCGACGACGAGACGTTCAGCCGGACGATCGCGGAGAGCGAGATCCCGGTTCTCGTTGACTTCTACGCCGACTGGTGTGCCCCGTGCAAGGTCATGGCGCCGGCAGTCGACGAGCTCGCGTCGCGCCACCAGGGCCGGCTCCTCGTCGGCAAGCTGGACACGGACCGCTCGCCGCGCACCGCGCAGTCGTTCGACATCCGCGGCATCCCCACGGTCATCGTGTTCGAGGGTGGGCGCGAAACGAACCGAGCCAGTGGCGCGAGGCCACTCCCCGCGCTCGAGCAGTTGGCCGGTGTAATGGAGAGTCGTTAGGGGCGACACCTCTGGTGCCGCCCCTTCTTCGCTCATTCGTGTGCTGGAAGCGGTTCCATCGTGTCCGGGTTCACCGGAACCTGCACCTCGTCGCGGTACGGCGACGTCATCATGAACACGCGCATGCGCGGGAACGCGTTCATGAACGCGAGGTAGCAGACGATCCAGAGTCCGAGGAACCCGAGCGTAACGCCTATCTCGTAGAGCCCGAACGGCGCATGCACCGCCGCCGCCGCCGCGCCTTCGGCTGCCGGTTCCGCGTGCGCGGCGTCACCGCCGGCGTAGATCGACGGGTAGATCTCCACGTACCGCTGCAGCCACAGCCCGACGATGGAGCAGAGCGCGAACAGGACCATCGTCGGCGTGTAGGTCTTCGCGCTCTTCGAGAGCAGGCCGAAGAACGGTACGACGAACATGAGCATCGCGACGCTCACCGTGAAGTTCACCCACGGCTCGCTCATCCGGACGAAGAAGAAGTGCGTCTCCTCCGGCATGTTGCCGTACCAGATCACGAGGAACTGGCTGAAGGTCAGGTACCCCCAGAATGCCGTGAACGCGAAGCAGAGCTTCCCGATGTCGTGAAAGTGACGCTCGAGGATGAGATCCTCGGCCCCGAGCGCGTTTCGCCACAGACGGACGAGGATGGATTGCACCATGAGCGCGGCGACCCATCCGCCCATGAAGACCTGCCACCCGTACATCGTGCTGTAGAAGTGGTAGTCCACCGACATCGACAGGTCCCACGCCAGCATCGTCCAGCCGAACCCGAACACGAGCGCGAGCACGACCGCCAGCTTGCCGAGCGTCGAGTGCGTCGAGTGGAGCTCGCGCCGTTCCTCGCCGAACCCGGCACGCATGCGATCGCGAAGCCCCTTCGCCCACCCCGAGCCCCAGTCCGGCATGATGCCGACGTCGAGCCGCACCGAGCGATAGACGAACCAGAGGCTCAGCCACGTGATGATCCCGAAGACGACGATCACGCGAATCGTGAAGAACGTCGGATCGAGCCACAACGCCTTCTCGGGTTGCGGCGGCGGTTCCGTCATCCACGGGAAGATCGCCCGTTTGCCGAACAAGGCGACGAGGACCAGGAGCAGGAAGGCCACCGGCAGCCAGGCGACGAATCCTTCGATGATCCGCACCGTCGGACGCGACCACCGCGCCGTGGTGATCCGTTGCGCGGCCGCAATGGCCACGCCGGCCGACGAGATCGTCGTGAAGAACAGCCAGTTGATGTGGAACGCCTGCCACGCGCGCGCGCTTCCGGTGAATACGCCGACGAGGAAGATGGCGAAGCCAATGACGGCGAGCACGAGTCCCACCGTGGCCAGCCGCCGCGGGATCGGACGCGTGATCAGCGAGATGACTTCGTCACGCGAGGGGATGTGGGCTTCGTGCGCGCTCATTCCTGTCCTCCCTGGCGAGGCGCGCCACCAGCCGCCTGACGGGCCGTGTCAGCGGTCGTTCGCGCGGTGTCGCCAGGCGCACCGGCACCACCCGGCATCGCGGTCGCCGCGTGCGGCACCGGCCGCGTGGGGCCTAACGTGGTAGCGCCTGGTAGCGCCTGGCCGGTGACGCCGGGCGCGGCCACCGGACCCGTCGGGACGCCTGCGCCAAGCGTACCCTGGAGCCCGCGAATATAGTTCACGATGTCCCAGCGATCGCGCTCTTCGATACGGTTGTACGACGGCATGTTACCGCGACCGTTCCGGATCATTCCGAAGATGTAGCCGTCGCTCAGGCTGTTCGGGCGCGGGCCGACGACCGGGAACGGGAAAACGCCGTAGCGCGTCGCGGTCCCGTCACCGCGACCCGTCATGCCGTGGCAGACCGCGCAGTTGATGGTGTAGTACTTCCGCCCGTTCGCGAGCGACGCGGGGTCGGGTGCGACCGGGTTCACGAGGCTCGCCATCGAATCGATGGTCGCGGGGAGCGGCGCGTACGAGACGGCGAACGCGGGCACCGCCGTGCCCGTGATGGGGACGGAGGTCTGCGGACTGCCGCGCACCCCGGCGGAGTCGAGCGCCTCCCACGTGACGATCGACGGTTGCCGCTTGAAGTCGGTGAACCACTCGCAGCCGCTCAGCGGGCCGACCACGAGGGCGACGAGCGCCGCGCGCCTAACGCTCATGGCGTACCTCCACGGCTCCGTGTTTCCGCAGCGTCTCCTCCACGGCGCGGGCGCGGTCCGGCGGCGGCGACGGCACCCAGATCCCGTAGTCGCCGTGGCTGAAGCGTGGATCGTACCCGACCGTCATGGTGATCTTCGGGACACGGGAGTTGATGAACATGCCCGCAACCGTGGAGAGCGCGCCGACGAGCACCATTACCTCGAACCCGATGATGGTGTACGGCACCCAGCTCGCCACCGGCTTCCCGCCGACCACGAGGGGCCAGTAGTCCGACGTCCAGATGGCGATCCAGTACCCGAAGACGACACCCGCGAGTCCGCCGATAAGGGTGAACCTCCGCACCGGGCTCATCGGCGGTTCTACCGCCTCCTCGATCTCGTGTCGCGGAGTCGGCGTGTACACCGTCAGGTCCGTGATTTTCTGGCTCTTGAGGTCCTCGATCGCGTCCACGGCCGCGTCGAGCTCACGAAACGCCGCTACGATGCCCATCAGGCGAACTCCCCTGGCGTGTCCGGCTCGTACTGCTGGTGTCGTCCCGACGTGTCGATGTGGTCGGCATGCGGGTGCGGCTTTCGAAGCTTCGGCGGCACGATCTCCTTCACCTCGGCAATCGCAATCACCGGTAATTGCTTGATGAAGAGCAGGAACCACATGAAGAACCACCCGAACGACCCGACGAGAATCGAGACGTCGACCCAGCTCGGGATGTAGCCCGACCACTGCCACGGCTCGAACTCGTGCGAGAGTGACGGCACGATGATCACGAACCGCTCGTACCACATCCCGAGGTTGATGAAGATGCTCAGGATGAACAGCCACGCCGGATTACGCCGGAGCTTCTGCGAGAAGAGCGACAGCGGGAAGATCATGTTGCACGTGAGCATGATCCACGCGGCCCACCACCACTGTCCGAACACGCGATTCCAGAAGTAGTCCTGCTCGAACCGGTTCGCGGAATACCACGCGATCCAGAACTCGATCAGATACGCGCACCCGACGACGAGGCTAGTGAACAGGCAGAGCTTTGCCGCCGCATCGAGATGGTTGATCGTAACGTACCGCTCGAGCTTGAAGAACTTTCGAATCGGGATGATGATCGTGAACACCATGCCGATCCCGGAGAAGATCGCTCCGGCCACGAAGTAGGGCGGGAAGATCGTGGCGTGCCAGCCCGGTGCCAGCGCCATCGCGAAGTCGAACGACACGACCGAGTGCACCGACAGCACCAGGGGCGTCGAGAACGCGGCGAGGAACAGGTACATGCGGGCGAAGTGACGCCATTCGCGCTCGGAGTTCCGCCACCCTAACGACAACACCGCCAGGATGCGCTTGCGTACCGGGTTCTTCTCCCGATCGCGCAGCACCGCGATGTCGGGGACCAACCCGACATACAGGAACGTGCTCGACACCGTGAGGTACGTGAGAATCGCGAACACGTCCCACACGAGCGGGCTCTTGAAGTTCGGCCAGATGAGCCGCCAGTTCGGGTACGGAATCAGCCAGAAGAACTTCCATGGACGCCCGATGTGGATGATCGGGAAGAGACCGGCGGTCATGACGGCAAACACCGTCATCGCCTCGGCACATCGGTAGATCGTCGTGCGGAAGCCAGCGCGGAACAGGTACAGGATCGCCGAAATGAGCGTGCCGGCGTGGCCGATACCGACCCAGAAGACGAAGGTGATGATGTAGACGCCCCACATCACCGGTGGCTGGTAGCCCGCGTTGCCCAGCCCCCAGTAGATCTGGTAGATCCACGCCCCAGCACCCCAGAGAAACAGGACGATCGCGAGGCCGAGCGCCCCGAACCATCCGGCAGTCGGCGCCAGACTCCCGGCGATCTCGTTGTCAACCTGCTCGTAGTCGCGGACCCCGGGGAGCTGAACGTTCGCGGATGCGACGTTCGGCGTCGCGGCGACCCCCGTCCCCGGCCGAGCGATGGTAGCCATCAGCGCGACCCTCCCGCCGGTTGGGGTGACGGAGGCGGTGCGGCGGGCGCAGCCGTCGCGGTCGCGTTTGCTGCGGAGGGGTGCATGACCTTCTTCAAGTAGACCACTGCCGTGTAAGTGTTCAGTTCCTCGAACACGTGATACGCGCGCCGGTCCTCGGCGAGCTGCGCGACCGACCAGTTCGGGTCTGCCGCGTCGCCGAACACGATCGCGCGGGACGGGCAGGCCTGCGCGCACGCTACCGTGAACTCGTCAGGTGCCAGCGGCCGCCCTTCGACCGTTGCGCGATGCTCGGCCTCGCGGATGCGCTGCACGCAGAACGTGCACTTCTCCATCACGCCCTTGCCGCGCACCGTCACGTCAGGGTTCAACTGCCAGTTGAGTGGCTCCGGGAACGCGTACTGACGTCGGGCCGGCTCGCCGTACCCGTGCCAGTTGAAGTAGCGAACCTTGTACGGACAGCCGTTCGAGCAATAGCGCGTGCCGACGCAGCGGTTGTAGACCTGGACGTTGAGGCCATCGGGCGAGTGATACGTCGCGTACACCGGACACACTGGCTCGCACGGCGCGTTGCCGCAGTGCTGGCAGAGCATCGGCACGAACCGCGTGTCGAAGTTCGTGGAGCCATCTTCCCCACCCTCGAAGTACCGCTCGATGCGAATCCACGTCATCTCGCGTCCCTTGAGGATGTTCGCCCCGGGGCGCGTGTCCCACCCGCTCTCGCTCGTGTGGAACGGACGCAGCGAGCGCCCCTGCCACGGCGCACCGACGGTGGGGATGTTGTTCTCGGCGTAGCACGCCGTGACGCACGCCGAGCACCCGGTGCAGCGAGCGAGATCGATCGTCATCGCCCAGCGACGACTCGCCATCCCGCTCCAGTGCTCGGGGTCGTACATCCCCTTGTCGTTGGAGTTCGGGTTGCCGAGCACGCCCTGCGCGTCATTCGCGACCGGCGCGCGCAAGCCAGGCAGGAACGAGTGGTCCTTGTCGCCGGCGAAGTGGTGGGCTTCCTCACCGGGCGCAGCATCGACTTCGGACGCGAGCATGGCCTGGCCGATACCACGCCCATGCTGTCGGGCCGAGCCTTCCGTGGTGACGAGTGGCGAGTGGTCGGCCGCTCTGGTCACCTGCGCCTTGACCGTTGTGAGCGCGAGACCACCGCCGGCATCGTGTGCCACGGGCAGTGCGTCGAGCGCGTTCACGCCGATGTTCTGCGCGTAGCGGCCATACGCCGTATGGCCGCGGCCCGTCGCGATGGCGACGGTGTCCGGCCTGACGCCGAGGTAGATGTACGCGGGAGCCGTGACCGTACCGGCGGGTGTCTGGACCTGCAGGTGGTCGCCGTTCTGCACTCCCAGGCGCTGCGCGGCCGTCGGGTGGATCTCCACCCACGACTGCCACGCGATCTTGCTGACCGGGTCCGCGAGCTCCTGTAGCCACGGCTTGTTCGCACCGCGGCCGTCGCCTCCCAGGACCGATGACGGATAGACGACGAGATAGAAGTCGCCGGGTTGGCCCTCGAGTGGCGCCGCCGTGGGCGGTGTCGGTGCGGGCCGCGTCACCGCGGGACGTTGGAGCGGTGTGCCCGGCGTGACGCCACGCGCGAGGGCGGTACCTAACGCCGACGGTCCACCCGGGAACCGGCTCGTGAGCCACGCCCGGTAGTCGGCCATGGGGTAGCGGCCCGCCGTCGCGGGATTGCCCTTCGTGACCAGCATGAGGACATCCGCAGTCGCGCGCGTATTGAACACCCGCTCCATGGCCGGCTGCTGCAGCGCAAGCATCCCGGGCGCCGCCTCGGCGTCACCCCACGACTCGAGCGGATGATCATCCGGCAGGATGAGGTCGCAGAGCGACGATGTCTCGTCGGGATAGCTCGAGAAGCTGACCTTGAACGGAACGCGCGCCAGCGCTTCCGGAACTCGCAACGACCTGGGCAGCGAGTACACAGGGTTGACGCCGCGGAACATCGCGAGCGGAACGGCACCACTCGCCATGCGCTGAACGGCGTCGCGCAGCTCGTTCGGCGTTCCGGCCCGATCGAACGCGGGAACGGGCTCCGCCGGCTTGATGGTGACCCCGACGTTACCCGCGGACTGGTTCAGTGCATTCACCGCGAGCGCGACATCGAGCGCGTCCACTCCGCTCGTGCCGGCCAATACGAGACTGGGCTTCGTGGCTGCAAGCTCGCCGGCGAGCCGTTGCAACACGGCCTGGTCCACGCCGCTGGCCGTTGCGGCGTCGGCGATCGAGCCGTCCCGCCCCGCCAGTGCGTTCACGACCGCGAGCTCGGAGCCCGGCTTGCACGCGATCCACTCGTCGGCGTTGAGCCCCGTGAGTGAGCGGCGCGGACCGATGTAGACGAACCGCGGCCCGGTCGCGAGCTTCGCCCGCGCGTCAGCGAACGCGAGTTGCTGTGGCACCGACGCTCCCCAGTTGTCGAGGAAGTCGGCACCGACAGAGACGATGAGTCTCGCCGCGTTGAAGTCGAGACCGGGCCACGCGACGCCGTATGTCTGACGGTTGGCCTGAATGACGGCGTGCGGCGCTTCCCCGTCGTACGCGATGTGCGGTGGCATGCCGTACCCGGCGAGCCACTGATCGAGGAACGCCGGGAAGCTTCCGGTCTCGTGCTGGTTGATGAACACCGCGTTCGCCGCGCCGGCACCGAGTGCCGCGATGCGCTCGCGGAAGGCACCGAGTGCCTCGTCCCACGAGACCGCGACGAGCGCATTGTTTCGCCGGATCATCGGCGACCGGTAGCGATCGGGGTTGTATAGCCCCTGCAACGCAGACTGACCCCGGGCGCAGAGCGCCCCGCGGTTCACCGGATGCGCCGGATTGCCTTCGAGCTTGATGGCGCGTCCGTCGCGTGTCTCGGCGATGACGCCGCATCCGGCAGCGCACTCGCGGCACGTCGTGGCGTAATACGTCGAGACGCCCGGGACCGTCTGGTCCGGAGAAACGAGATACGGAATGAGCTTCTCGACTCGTTCCTGACTGCAGCCGATCGCGGTCGTCGTGGCGCCAGCGGCGCCGAGGACCTTGAGGAAGTCGCGGCGTTTGACGCCCGCGGACCCCGAGGGTTGGGTCATGGGAGAGAAGCTGAGTGTCTAGGCAGAACGAGCGGCGTCAGTAGTGGCAGGAGCTGCAATCGTAGCGCGCCTTTTTCGGGGGCGCGGAGAGATCCTGCTGTGACGGCGTGCCGCCGGTCGCACGCACCGCGTCTGCCGGCCGGTAGCCGTTCACGTGGCAGTTGACGCACCATCCCATGTTGAGTGATGCGGCCTGCGCCACCCGATTCATCTGCTGCACCTGGCCGTGGCAGCTCTGGCATGCCACGCCGGCGTTCACGTGTCGCACATGCGGGAAGCGCACGTACTCGGGAAGCTTGTGGATGCGGACCCACGGGATGGCGGCCTTTGGACGGCCACTCGGGTCGGCGTAGTTGTCGAGGAGCTTCTTGATCTCGGCGCTCGTGCGGGCGGGCTGATTCCCGGTGGCTGGCCGATTCGGTCCGACGGCCACCTGGTTGTGACAACCGAGGCAGGTACCGACGGCGGGCATGCCGGGATCCGGTGACTTGTTGGCCGCGTAGTGACAGTACAGACAGTTCATGCCGAGCGTCTGCACGTGCACCGGGTGGGGAAAGGCGATCGGCTGTTCGGGCGCGAAGCCCTCGGAGGAGGAGGCGCCGCTATAGGCAGACAGCACCGCAACGGCAGCTGCGAGTGCCGCGAACCCCGGAACGAGAGCCCACTTTCGCCGACTGGTCATCGGGGAGGACCGAGGGTGGAAATCCGAGCGTCCCACTCGACTTTGTGAATTTCTTCACAAGGCCGGTTCAAGTCCGGAAGTATGACGACCCCCGGATGTGTGCGCAAGCGCCGACGCACAAGCTTTTTGCGACGGGCGAGCGACGTACTCGCACCCTCACGCGTGGGCCGCGGTTGACGTCGGAGTCGACCACGAGGCAGGGTCGGCGAGGCGGGACTCACGCAGGTCATCGGGCAAGAGCGCCAGGTTCGCCCGCGGCGTCTGCGCCAATCGAAGAGGCCACGCCGAGCCATACACGAACCGTTCGGCTCCCATCGTCCGAAAGAGCAGCGCGAGCTCGTCCTCCGGCGGCCCCCAGAGCCACGAGATGTCCCAGAAGACGTTCGCGCGCTCGGCGGGTGTGAGTCCCCAATGCACTTCCTCGATGAGTCCGCGCCCCGCGGCGAGAACCACGACCCGTGTTCGTGCGTTCCCGCGCGCCACGGCGCGGACCGCCGCGGCGCTGATGTCCCCCGCCGTGTCCATCCAGTGGCGCTGGCGGAGGTCCTCGAATCGCGTAGTCAGGACGAGCGCGACGCCGGCTTCTCCGCATGCGCCACACAGGGCTCGCATCGATGCATCGTCGGGCGAAAGTCCCCACTGTGGGGGATAGGCGCGCACCGCTGGCACGCGACGGTCCACCACGGCCGCGAATGCGCGCTCCCACTTCGGCCAATCCGGTCGAACGCACGGCACGGGGCGCAGTCGGTCCCGATGTGGCGCCAGGGCGGCGAAGAGCTCCTCGTTGCCGGGTTCGGGGTCCCGGTAGAAGACGGACGGGAGATGCCCGACCCACGCGCCGTCCAGCCCTTCGCGCTCGAGCACGGTGACGAGGACCGCCGGCTCCGGGTGCGGGAGATGCCGGAAGGGGTATGGCCCGATGAAGGTGTGAGTGTCGATCATGGCACCGACAGTCCGGGGAATATCCTCACCGCATTCCTCCACCTCACGTCGGCGAGCTCGTCGCTCGTTAGGCCGATCACCTCGAGCGCCCAGAGCTTCGCGAGTCCCGTGCAGAGCGTGATGTCCGCGCCCCACACGAGGCGACGCGCACCGACCGTCGCGTAGGCCGCGTCGAGCATGCCGCGGTCCACGCCGCTGCCCGACAGGTCGAGATAGACGTTCGGCACGTCGCGCACGGCAGAGAACGTGTGGCGGTAGTCCCCTCCCCCGCCGATGTGCGCGAGGATGAACGCCACGCGCGGATGCCGTTCGGCGAGCCTGACGAGATCGATGGCGTCGCTGGCGTCCTGCGACGGCCAATGGCGGCGGCGATGCTGCCAGATGTGATGAAGGATCGGCAACCCACCTGCCTCGGCACGGTCGGCGATGGGATCGAGCAGCGGATCGTCCGCGCGCCGCCCCGCCGCGAGCTTCACGCCGATCGCGCCCGCAGCCGCGCATCGGTCGATCTCCGCGAGGGCGTGGTCAGTGTCGTTCGGGTTGACGGCGACGTACCAGCGGACTCGATGCGGATGCTGCTCCGCGATCGCGCGCATCGCGTCGTTGCCGCGGGTCGTGTCCGCCGGCGACGCAAAGTACGTCGGCGACCAGCGCCCCCACGAGCCGAGAATCGACGCGATGTGAACCGTGATCCCGATCCGCTCGCCGCCGCGGAACCGCCCGGCGTTGAGCACATCCCAGTCGGTCCGACCGCATCCCTCGAAGAAGAAGTGAGCGTGGACGTCGACAAGGGGCGCGTCGCCGCCGAGTGGCGCGGCCGCGTGCGCCGTCGCATCTGTCATCACGCCCGGTCTTCCTCCAACTCCTCCGCGGCGTGCACGAGCGCTGAGCTCGCGGCCGCCTCGATCGCGATGATGGTCTCCTCGTCGTGCGCGAGCGACGCGTAGTTGTAGGCCCCACGTTTGAACAGCACGCCTTCGTCGAAGGCCAGTTCGAGGAACCGGGTTTCGAGCGCGCGGTCCTCGAACTTCACGAGCCACATCGGGGCGATCCCGTCGACGGTGACTCCAGGCAGCCCGCTGGCTGTTACGGCTCGGCGCACGGCGCCCATCATCTCCTCGCCCGTGCTCCACAGCGTGTCACAGACCTCGGCCCGCTCGTGCCAATCGAGCACCGCCGCGACGGCCGCCAGCGCCGTCGCTTCCCCGGCGAGCGTTGACGAGATCCACGTTCGCGTCGCCGCCTGCATAACGTCGGCGCGGCCAAGGACCGCCGCGATCGGGAACCCGTTCGCCATGGCCTTCCCGAACGTCGCGAGATCGGGCTCGATACCGGCGTACTCCTGATACCCGCCGGGGCGCAGTCGGAACCCCGTCTTGATCTCGTCGAACACGAGCACGGCGCCCTGCGCATCGCAGAGGCGACGCGCGGCGTCGAGCCATTCGCGCGACGGGAGGCGCTCGACCACCGGCTCGATGACGATAGCGGCGAGATCCTCGCCGGCGCGACCACAGGCGGCTTCGAGCGCGGCGATGTCGTCGAATGCCGCACGAGTGAAGTTCGCCTTCACGGACGCCGGCACACCGGCGTCGTCGCTCGCCCAGTCGTGCCAGCCGAAGTAACCACTCCCCACGACGTGGTTGCGGCCCGTGTAGGTGCGCGCGATCCGCACCGCGGCCGCAACCGCTTCCGCTCCGGATTTCAGGAAACGCACCTGCTCGGCGCACGGAACAATGTCGCAGAGCCGTTCGGCGACAACGACCTCCGATGTGTGCGACAACCCGGCGACGTGGCCGGACGCCGCTGCCTGAACGACGGCGCGCGTGACCGCCTCGTCCCCGTACCCGAGCGTCACGCTGCCGAGCGCCATGGTGCAGTCGATCAGCGTCCGCTCGCCCGCAGTGGTGATATGGCACCCCGACGCGCGGACGTAGTGCGTGGGACGGCCCGTCGCTTCGTCGCCGTACAATGCGGCGAGGCGCTTGCTGCCTGTCGATGCACCGCCCGGTATCACGTCACCGGCGCGTTCTCTCCACTCGAGATCCAGGTCGATATCGCGATCGCCTTCGGGAATGCCGTCGCCCTCCTCGGGCTCGGGGGCGGTTTCGTCGATCGCGGCGGTTTCGTCGATCGCGGCGGTTTCGTCGCCGCGATCGGGTTCCTCAGGGTCGTTGGCCTTGCCACCGCCGAAGAAGCGCGAGAGACGCATTGTCGGGAATCGGGAATGGGGAATCGGCTGCTCGTTAGGTGCCGCCGGCAGGTGTGGCATCCGCGCTTTCCGCGGGTTTGGCGCGCTGCTTTCGCTCGCGCTCCATCGCCCGGACGACCTCGATGGCCATCGCTCGCATGAGCTCGATCTCTCGAGCGTCCGGGGCGGCGCGGAACGCGAGCGACCGAACAGTACGCATGATGTGTTCGGGAAAGCGAGTCTTGAAAAACGCGATGATCTCGAGGGCCTGCGAGACGTTGGCGAAGAGGCGCTCGTACGCCTCCGACGTGGCGGGCGGCGCGTCGTCGCGCGGCGGACCGATGATGCGTGTGGCATCTCCAGCCGCGAGGTGCAGTTCGTAGAGTGCGACGAGCACGGCCTGGGCGAGGTTCAGCGACGCGTGCTCGGTCGTGGGGATGTTGACTACGACGCGCGCGCGATCGAGGGCCTCGTTCGGGAGCCCCTTGTCCTCGCGGCCGAATAGCAGCGCGGCCGCGCCGTCGGAGGCGGAACTTACAATCTGCGCCGCGGACTCCCGCGGCGTGGTCGCCGTCCATTTGGCCGCCCGGCGCCGCGCAGTGTACGCAGCCACGTACACGCAGTCTGCCAACGCGGCGTCCAGATCATCGAAATGCGCAATGCTCTCGATGATGTCCTTCGTGTCGTGCGCGATCCCCTCGAGCCGATACGGGTCGTACTCCACAGGGCGCACGAGCGACAGGGACGACACGCCCATGTTCTTCATCGCGCGAACCACCGCGGCGATGTTCACCGGATTCTGAGGCTCGTACAACACCACGCGGACGCGCGAGAGGACCGACTCAGGCATCGGCAATCACGAAGGCGAGATGTCCGTCCACGTCGTGACGATCACCACGAAGGTACACGAAATCGTTCGAGGAACCACCGAGTACCAGCTGACCTCGGCGTCGCTCGCGGTCGGGAGCCATGTCGTTCACGATGACGTCGACGAGGAACGGCTGGCGCGAGTCGACGCCAAGCCGCTCGACCGGGATCGCACACTCGACGCGGTAGCCATCCTGGGTGCGTGACCAGCTGACGCGCAGGGGCAGTCGTTCCGCTGATGCTCGTTCGCTGATCCGGACTTGGCCACTTCCGTCCTCCGGCACGATCAGCCAAGCGTACGTGGCTGGCGCGGTCGAACCACCCAACCCGTGAGGTGATGGGATGACGAGCTGGAGTTGCACGCCGTCGCTGTTGGTGTCCGGGTTTTCGTTGTCGAGCGGATTCGACTCGCAGCGCGGTGCGAAGCACACGTCGCGCTTGCGAACGTCAATCGCGATGATCAGCCGGTTATCGATAGCGTGAAACGAGACGCGCGCCGTTGGACTTCCAGCTTCCCGCCACGTCGGCTCCGAGCGACGGTAATTCATTTCGCCGAGCTCGAACACGAGCGCCGCGGAGCTGGCGTGCTGCGGCGGCGCGCTGCGCAGTCGTGGTATCACGTGCACCTGACGATTGCGGTGCTGCCCCGGCTCGGCTTCGCGGGGTTCGACCTTCACCCGGCCGCCAAGATCGATGCTGCTTCGAGATCCACCGGCCGCGAGGGCGATGTGCCAGCCACCCACGTCCCCGCGATGCTCGTGGCACGAGCCGTCGGCGAGGTGGACGGTCACCACGCTATCAGCGCGTGTCACGTGGGAAATCGCAGACGACAGGTCCCACACCGCGACGATCGCGCCCCGGCGAGCGGTCGCGCGAACGAAATGGAAGCCGCGCGGTCCCTGCCCTGGTGGCCCGAGCGAGACGGCGCGCCACCACTCGTGGGGTGCATCCACGAAGACACGCGCAACTCCGCGCCGGTCGCCGCACGTCGCGTCGAGCCTAACGTCGGCATCGCCGGGCGCCCTTTCAGTGTCCCGGAGGTAATTGAACCCGTCTTCGGGATCCGACCCTCCGTAGGGAGCAGCAGCAACCCACTCGCCGACACCGGTGACCTCGCCGGCGACATGCAACGGCAGGTCCACCGTCACATCGCGGTTCGCGCGCCAGGTGACCTCGTCGATCAGGTAATTCGGCATGACGACGATCGTACGCTCGCACTGAACCCCAGGCGCGATGTCGCGTACCTCCGCGCGTACCCATCCTGCGCCGCCGCGGTCCTCGTACGCGAGCAGCGATCCGTGCACGCGCTTCTGTGACCGCCCGTCGACGAGCGGAGCGTTGTGCGCCAGCGTACTCCGATACCAGTGCAGCGATGGGTCCACGTACGATCCCGTGCCCACATCATCGAGCCAGCGCGCGTCGCCGTCGACGAGAAGGAAATTCAATCGGTCGGGGTGGCCATGGCCCGCGCCCGAATGTCCGTAGTCGAGCGCGGCGTAGAGGCGCCCGGCGTCACGCCGAATGATCGCGAGCCCCTGCCCCACGAGAAGCGCGGACCGTTGCACTGCTGCGCCCAGAGATGGCAGCTCGGGGAGTGCGAACAGCAGCGAGCGCCAGCCGAGGTCACTCCGCTCCAGCGCCGTCGCAGGTCCGTTCCGCTCGGCTTCGGCGGTCGAGCGCCAACGGTCCGTATCTCTTCGCGGAGCGGCGTCATCGTAGAGCGTCACCAGCGCGCCCTGCAGGCGGTCGTCGCTCGGATTGCGAGCCAGACCGAGCTCCGCGAGCTCGGCGAAGCGCCATTGTCGCAGCGATACGCGATACTGCGAGTCGCGCCTGGACGGGAACGTGAAATCGGGGAGCGCGGTCACAAACGGAGTCGCGAACGCTTCGTCGAACCTCGCGATGAGAGCGGGGTCGAGGTCCGCGCCAGCTCGCTCCGCGATTCTGACGCTGTACCAGAGACCGCGGTGCGCGAAGAGATGATAGTTCTCGCCCTCGTACCATGTCCCGTCGGACAGCAAGCCTGTCGTGAGGTGCGCCCGGACACCCGAGCGTCCATACAACGCGTCGCGATCGAGCTCACCGCCGAGCATGCGCGATGCGCCGAGCAACGCCGCGTTGTTCCATACCTGGCGGTTCGACGCCCCCTCGTCGTACCCGCGGATGAGCGTGGCACTCGGTTCGATCACCCGTTCCCGCACCCGCGCGCCGAGTGCGCGATCCACCGACCGATCGGCTCGTTCGGGCGTGCTCTCGAGCAGGTCGAGCGCGACGATCAGTTGCAGGAGCCAGATCGACTCGAGGTACGTGCTGAAGAAGACTCGCGTGGGGCCGAGGACGTTGTCGCGGTTCGGATATTGGAGGTAGCGGTCCGCGTACGCGTCGAGCACCGCTTTCGCGAAATCACGATAGCGTGCGTCGCGCTCGAGTGCGTACAGCGTCGCCGCGTGCACTGCGCGCTCGGCGAGCCAGAGCTGATAACCCATCACCCACCAGCGATAGTGGGTGTCGTCGTCGAACAAGCGCCCGCAGGACGGGCAGCGATGCGTCCGCGGCGAGAATGGATCGAATTCGAGCAACACGCCATCGATCTCGCATCGCCCGCCACGCCGAGTGAGGCGCGCTTTCTCCGGCGGAACGACGAAGCCATTCGCGATGACGCGATCGAGGTCCGACGCGAGTGATCGCGCGAGCCCTCGCAACGGGCCCGACAGCTCCTCTCGCCGGCGTGCGAGGTCCGCGGGCAGAACGAGAACGCTCACTGACTCCCGGCAGCGTCAACCAGCCGCCACCTGGCGACCGTCGGCATCTCGCCGCGGAGGTCCATCCGCACCCCGGCGAGCCGTGCCGTCACGCCCTGCACGCCGCGGGAATGGTAGACCCACGCCACGGGCGCGTCCTCCTGGAGAATGCGCTGCACGGAATGCCAGGCTACACGGAGCTCATCGGGCGAGCGAGCGCTGGAGACCCGGCTGAACGCCAAGTCGAGCGCGGACGTGTGGTAGCCAGCATAGTCGAGCGCGCCACCTTTCAGCCGCGAGTCGAACATCGCCGCAAGATACGAGAGCGAGAGATCGCCCGGGATTCCCGAAAAGAGCGCATCGAACCGCTTGGGCGTCGCGCGCGCTTCGCCGAGGAACGCGCCGAACTCGAGCTGCCGTATCTCCATCGTCACGCCGATGCCGCGCATGTCGGCCTGCAGCAGCTGTTCGACGGCATTATCGCCACTGCCGACCGTGAGGAGCGTGAACGCCAATGGTCGTCCGCCCCGCATTCGACGCCCATCCGCACCGCGCTTCCATCCGGCGGCATCGAGCAGCGAGTCCGCGGACTTCGGTTGCGACGGTGGGAACTCCAGTGCGAGCGGGTTGTCCGGCGGGACGGGCCCGACGGCCGGCGTCGCGTAGCCGGCAAGCGCGGCGTCAATGATTCGCTGTCGGTCGATGGCCGCGGAGATGGCGTGCCGTACGCGCGCGTCGTCGAACGGCGGGTGCGACGCATTGAAGATTACCGCGTTGGAGAACAGCACGGGATACGACACGACGCGGAGGGACGGATCGCGCGCCGCCAGCGACGCCATGGTCGGCGCGATGCCGGCGATCGCGAGCTCGCCACTCACGAGCCCCGCGAACTTCGTCGTCGGCTCGTCGACGACGGCAACGACGAGACGTTCGATGGCCGGCGGCCCGCCGAGCGCAGGCGGAAACTCCGGCGATCGGCCGAAGACCCAGCGGCGTCCCGGCTCGCGCGACAGGAATCGAAACGGACCGTTCCCCACGGGGCTGAAGTTGAACTCGGCGCGGCGCATCTCCGTGCGTGGCACGTTGCCAAGCAGGTGAGCCGGAAGGATGGGTAGCTCGCACAGCACGGCGGGAAACCCAGGCGGTGGCGTCGCAAAGGTAATGACGACGGTCGAGTCGTCGGGCGCACTCGTGGCCGCGACAGTCGCGAGGTCTGCGTGACGCGGATAGCCAGTGGCACGATCGCGCGCTGCGTCGATCGTGAATACGACGTCGCGAGCAGTCGTGCGCGTTCCGTCGTGCCAGGAGAGGTCGCCACGCAGATGCAGCGTCAACCGATCGCGCGCGGCGTTCCACTCCCATCGACTGGCGAAGTACGGCTCGGGCGCGAGGGCGGTATCGTACCGCGCGAGTGTGACGAACAGTGCGAACCGCTGGATCTGCCGCGATAGCGGATGCACGGTAACGAGCGGGTTCGCGGACTCGAGGTCCGCGCCGGATGCGTAGACCACGGTGTCGTTGGGCCGTTCGACCGGCCCGCACGCGGCCGCCCCGGCGAGCGCGACGACGGCGATCGCGACACACGTTGACGCAGCGCGAGCGCGGCGCATCATCCCCGTGTGCATACCCTCACGCGACGTCTGGCGGCCGCGCTCGTGCTGTTGTGGCTCGTCGTCACACTCACCTTCGTGCTCGTCAGGCTGGCGCCGGGCGATCCCGCCGCCATTCTCGTTCCGCCCACGGCGACACCAGAGGACGCGGCTCGACTGCGGGCGGAGCTCGCGCTCGATGCGCCGGTCGCCGTGCAATATGTACGCTGGATGGGCGGGTTGCTTCGCGGCGACCTCGGAGAGAGCTTCGGGCAACGACGGCCGGTGACCGACGTGCTCGGCGAAGCCCTGCCGATCTCCCTGGGGCTCGGGCTCGCGTCGCTCGCGCTGACGTTCATCGCGGGCGTGGCGATCGGTACGGTGCAGGCCGCACGTCGCCGCAGCGTCGTGGATCCCATGCTCACCGTCCTGACGACGTCGGTCTACGCGGCGCCGAGCTACTGGCTGGCCCTCACCCTCATCGCGGTGTTCACGTACGGGGCCACCGTTTGGGGGTTCCCGCCAGCGCTGCGGCTTCCGGCGTTCGGCGTGCGCGATCCGGCCGGCGGGACGACCGGGCTCGCGGCGGTGATCGACGTGCTCCGCCACGCGATACTGCCGGTGTCGGTGCTCGCCGCAGTTGGGGCCGCGGGCATCGCTCGTTATGCGCGGAGCACGGTCGCCGATCTCGCGGGATCCGACTGGGTGCGAACGGCGCGGGCCAAGGGGTTGCGGTCGCGCGGCATCTACGGGCGCCACGTGCTTGCGAACGCGCTGCCGCCGCTGATCGTGCTGCTCGCGCTGTCGCTTCCCGGGGTGGTGGCCGGGTCGGTGTTCGTCGAGAGTGTATTCGCCTGGCCCGGGATGGGACGCGTGATGGTGCTGGCAATCACGTCGCGTGACTATCCCGTCGTGATGGGGGCGACAGTGCTGTACGCGGCACTCGTCATCCTCGCGAACCTCGCAGCCGACCTCGCGTTGCCGCTCGTGGACCCACGACGCGATCACGATGCCTAGCGCGAGGACGCAGTGAACCGGCTCGCGCAGCTCTCGGCGGCGTTGCTCGCGCTCCTCACGGCCGCGGTGGTGCTCGTGCCGGCCTTCGCGGGGACCGACCCGCTCGCGATCGGTGACGTGCTCGCGACGCGATTGGTCCCGCCCGTCTCGACCGACTCGCTCGGGAACTTTCACCTGCTCGGGACGGATCGGTTCGGACGAGATCTGTTCGTGCGGATGATGCTCGCGGGGCGCATCTCGCTAGCCGTGGGCGTCGCCGGCTCCGTCCTCGCCGGGATCGTCGGGACGATCGTGGGTGCGATGGCGGCGTGGCGCGGCGGCGTGTTCGACCAAATCGCGATGGCGATCTCCGACGCCCTGTTGTCGATCCCGCGACTGATCCTGCTTCTGCTTTGCGCGGCGCTGTGGCAACCGGGCGTGGCCACGGTCCTCACGGTACTGGGCGCCACCGGGTGGATGGGCGTCGCGCGACTCGTTCGCGGTGAGGTGCTGGGTGTTCGAGCCCAGCCCTACGTGTCGGCGGCGCATGCCCTGGGGGCGTCGTCCCGACGGGTGCTGTGGCGCCACGTTGTGCCGAACGCGCTCGGTCCGGCCATCGTCGCGACGACGTTAGGCGTGGGCAACGCCATTCTTCTCGAGAGCGGACTCTCGTTTCTCGGGTTGGGGATTCAACCACCGGCGCCGAGCTGGGGGAACATGATCGCGGGGGGGCGCGACCTGATCGTGACGGCGCCGTGGGTAGCCATTGCGCCGGGGCTTGCGCTCATCGCGACCGTGCTCGCGTGCACGTTGCTGGGTGACAGCCTTCGCGACCGGCTGGCCGGCGAGCGCCCGCGGGATCTGGCCGAGCGGGCATAGGGCTGGTACGGGCCGCTCTGACTGCAAAGGCCGGAGTCGCGACCGACGACTGGGTACTGCCTCTCGGGGCCCCCGAGCTCGTCATGCTGGCCGCCGAGTTACGGGCCATCGGCGCGCCGAATGCCATGCCTCGTCCCCGACGACCAGCGACTCAACGCACGAGGATCGTCGCGACCGCACCGGCGCCCGCGGCGAACGGCAGGGCCCGGCCCGCCGGCGTCAGGATCGTCTCGGGCGTCTCATCCAGGCGCGCAAGCCTCGCTTCGCGAGGGTCGAACGGCAGGATCCAGCGTCCGTCGGTGGGCTTGTCGGTGACGTTCACACAGCGTAGCACGAGCCATTCGCCATCCTCGCTTTCCTTCGCGGCGGAGAACGCCAGTCCCCTGCCCTCGAGCTCGAGGGGCGATGTGGGGGCGTGGTTCGCGAGCGCAGACCGGAGGGTCGTTCCGATCAGCGGAAGAAGCACGTCGTCGGCCGTGCGCTCGATGAGGTCGCTCGTCTCGGCGCTGGCGCCGCCGTGCGGAAAGAGGGCGAACTCGCCGCCGAACGGCCCGAGCATCTGCGCCTCGGGCGTCGCCACCGGCCAGCCCGCGTGCCCGGGACGCTCGGGCAGGTCGTTCCGCGAAAGGTCGCCCACGGCACGAACGAGGGTGACGGCGACGACCCCATCGCGTGTTGCCTCGTACTCGGCGAGCCCATCGCTATACACGGTCAATCCGCGATCCGGGGCAAATACCGAGACGTACCGGTGAAGCGGCGCAGTGGGCGGCGGGGTCTCCATTCGGCGCTCGTCCTCGGAGACCTCGACGGGCCGCCGCTCGATGGGGCCGAACGCGGCGTCCGCGAACACGCGCGGGGACACGATGCCGCTCGCGAACCTAACGCGGAGGCGATGGGCCGTGGCACCGTTCACGCCGTCCACGATGACGCGAACAAATGGTGATGCCGCGTCCATCGACAGCCGGATCCGGACGTCGACGAACCCGGCGCCACGCGTGTCCGGGCGAGCGCCGGCCTGACGTCGGTCCGCGCCCGACGGCACGACGATACGCCATCGCGTCTCGAGCTCACCCCGGAGCGGGCCCGCGTGGATGATACGCGCCCTGAGGAAGCGATGATCGGTGCGAACCGCGCCGAAGGGCGAATGGGTGTACAGGTCTCCGCGGTCGCCGACGTCCTCGATCGCGATCGCGCGCGGCAGCGACCATCGGCCGTCCGACGCGGCGAGAGTGATGGAGCTGTCGGCCTCGAGCGTCACACGCAGCGTCCCGTTATCGAGGCTTTCAGACGTCGCACTGACGACCGCGTTGGTGAGCGGTGCGCCTCCGCGACCGTCGTCCACCGGCAACGGGGTGATCGAGTACCCGGCGACGGGCGGCAACCAGGCGACGACGCGACGAACTTCCACGAGATCGTTGTCGGGGTAATGGCGCGGCGACTCGGTCCGTCTGTTCATGCGCCGCGTCGCGAGCAGTTGAATCGGTACGTCGCCGTGCAGCAAGCGCGGCGAGACCACCTGGCGCACGCGCTCGGGCGGTTTGGATCCTGGCCCCACCGGCACGTCAGCGAGGAAGGTTTCGATCTCCAGCTCAGTAATGCCACCGCGTGTCCGTGGCGCGCGGTTCCGCACGAGCATGAGCGAACGCCAGTCAGCCTTCTTCGTTCGTGCGTCCACGACGTCGTGGCCGATGAGGTCGAGCACGGCGTCGTCTCGTACACCGCTGACCTGCGTGAACGCATCATCGAGGCGCGCATCCATCGCGCGGGCGACCTCATCGATCGAGCAGCCACAGAGCGTGTCGTGCGGATGGGAGAGCAATACCGACCGCCACGCCGCACTGGTGAGGTGTCGTCGCGACGTCCCACGCGCACGCGCGGCGAGGGCCGCCCACGGTTCCGCGTCCCGTACGAGGAGGCGCTCCACCGTCGCGTTGCGGCGCTTCTGCCGCGCCCTCGTGGCGAGCGTCCCTTGAAGCGTCCACGTGTAGCCATACGAGTCGCGCAGCTCGCCCTGGACCGTTGGGAGGCTCATCGCGCGAGCGCGCTCGAGCAGCGCCGACGCGAAGCGTCGAAGCGTCGATCGCTCGATCCGGATCGGCGCCGCCGCAGCCGAGAGCGCGTCGAAGGCGTGATGGAAGCCGGCCTGCCGCGCATGATGGTCGGCACCGTTCTGCAAGAGCATCACGCCTGTCCGGGACCGGGGCTCGAGCGTCGCGTGCACGGTGCGCCATCGCGCACGCGCACCCTCGGCATCCACAGGCAGACTCGACCCGAACTCGTAGCCGTCCGGCGGAAGGTGAAACAGGATCACCGACGTACCGTCGCGCGATTGCCACCGCGCCGTGTCTCCGCTGGGCCACCGATTGCCGCCGTAGCCGCGCCACACGACGACGAGCTCGCAGCCGAACCCGCGCGCGAGGAGTGGGAGAGCACTCGTATGGCCGAACGCGTCCGGCGAGTACAGTACCGGCGGTGCTTCCGCACCGTGGCGACGGAGGACGCGGCGGCCGGCGAGGAGATTGCGCACGAGCGCTTCCCCACTTGGAATCAGCTCGTCGGCGAGGACGTACCAGGGACCGGCTTCAACGCTGCCGTCGCGTAGCGCACGCGCGAGCTCTTCGGTTCGTCCGGGGCGAAGCTCCGCATAGTCGTCGAGGACGACCGCTTGGCCATCGAGCAGGAATGGAGTGCGCGGCGCCTCATCGTCGAGCAGCTCGTCGATCAGCGCGACGAGTCGCTGCTTGAATCGGCCGGCCGGGTGATACCACTCGCGGTCCCAGTGCGTGTGCGCGACGAGGTGGACGATCGCGTCACCGCGGTGTTCGGGATTCGAGTGGCGGGCCATGCGCGGGGAGTCTGACTGGCGCATACCGCTACGGCAAGAGCCAGGTGGAAGGCCAGCTGGTCGCTGGCCGGTTTGCTAGCTGCAGCTCCGAGCTGGAAGGCTGCTGACAGCGGCTGGC
>DAINRQ010000037.1:34203-55465 GCA_036741775.1 Gemmatimonadaceae bacterium
CTCGCAGCGAGGTCAGGGGATCTCGCAGCGAGGCGACCCGGCGCGCAGCGACCAAGCGAAGGGTCGGCAGCAACGAAGAAAAGGGTCGGAGCGACGCTCCGACCCCTCGATCAGCGCGAAACGGCGCAGCTAGGCTATCGGCTTGCGGCCCGTGAACAGGCGATACAGCACCACGATCACCGCAATGACCAGGAGAATGTGAATCAGCCCGCCGGCAACGTTGAACACGAATCCGCCGAGCAGCCAGAGAACGATGAGAATGAGCGCGATTGTCCAGAGCATCATGACCCCGCTGTTGAGTGGCCTCTGCGTGAGAGAAAGGCAACTGTCGTACCGCGCTGAGCATTCGTCACGGCGCAACCTCAGCGTGTTCGAATTTCTGTGGACCGCCGGTGGGCCGCTGTGTCTCCGGCAGGTGGCGGCTCGTCGGCGTGCGGGTGATCCGCGACGACGTGATGCGCTATCTGACGTCCGATCAGGATCCGTGTGGCGCGTACGTCATGGCCGACGTCGATCAACAGGATCGCGAGATCACCGGTGCCCCAGAGCAGTCCGGCAAGCACGATCAGGCGGCTCATCTCTCCGAGGAGCGTCGGGATCGCAGCGCGGCCCTGCTGGACGAGCCCCGTGATCACTTCCGCGACCAGGAGGAGGACGAGAATGATCGCCATGAAGCGGAACAGCTTCGACAGATACCGGAGGCCGATGTACGGCTCGATATCGCTCGCGCGCACGTGCATGAGCGCTTCTGCGTCATGGCGTCGCGCCGCAGCGATCGCCTCGGGCGTGCCGTGCTCGACCGTCTCGTGCTGTTCGGTCTCCGTAGCGTGTGGGCTCATCACGAATCTCCTGTTCCGATCCAGCGGGCTCGGTAGCCTCGCACGTCGATATGAATGAAAGGTCCGTGCCCGCTCGTGGCGACGTAGACTCCGGCGCCGCCAACGAGGCTGGGATGTTCGCGCTCCACGCGATCCACGGCCGATTGGATGACCTCGCTGTCCTTGATGTTGACCTTGCCGTCACCGTTGAGGTCGTCCATCCAACCGTTCCCATCGTTGTCGATGAAAACGTCGGCGGCGTCGCCGTACATGTGGCGGCTGAGGCTCGCGCGCCCTGCGGGATTGCCCCCGCGCGCGTTGTACTGTGGCGTCCGGAAACCGCTCATTACCGTGACGCCGTTCGTCATGTGTCCGCGCTTCTCCAGGTCGAGGAGCACGAGCTCGAGCTTGTCCACGAGCCGCATGTCGAGCACGAGATACTTCGGCCAGACGTCCTCCTGCCCCTTCGTCAGGAAGTCTCCGAGCGCGAAATGGTCCGACACGGGCGTGTCACGATTCTCCTCGGTCACCTCGATGAAGCCGGACGGCGTCTCGTACCCGCGCCGTGCTCGACGTTCGGTCGGCCACGTGCCGATGTAGTAGAGCCCGATGCGCCCGCGCTCTCGTCGCGCGAGCGGCGTGAGGGTAATGACGTTGAAATCAGCGACCTCCTTCAACGCGCTTCCGACGCGAATCGCGGTGGACCACACGCCTTCATCGTCAGGCGCAGCAAGCACACGCGACGTGTCGCCGCTACTCGCGGAAGCACTGGGTGTCGCGACGTGGCCTAACGACGCCACGCGGCGCGCCGAGTCGAGTCCGGCGGAGTCGAGGGCTTCGCTGGCGGTGGAATACGTGACCACCGCACCGGGCGGCAGCGACTCCTCGACGATCGGCTCTCCGGCCTCACCCACGACCGCTTTGAGGCGGCCACTCTCGCCGCGCAACGGCGCAATCAGCGAGATCGTCGCATCGGTGAGATAGGCGACACTGGGCGCGTCGGGGTTGGTCAGCGCGGCGCTGATGGCACTCGTTGCCGTCGTGACGGCGTCACCAAACGGCCCCTGCGTCGCACGTGCTTCGGCAATCGACCACGTCCACCCTGCGGCGAACGTGAGCAGGATGGCGCCGAAGGTCAGGTCGAGCGTGCGTTCCATGCGGGAACTCACGCCCGCACGGTGCCATCGGCTCGACGGACGCTCGGGCAATTGCAGCGCGGCCTCGAAGCCATGCCGTCGGGCGGAGGACGCGTCCGTGACCGAGTGGCGCGCCCGCGCGTCGACGGACGGCCCGCGTTCCCGCCTCATGGCGCCAGCCTCCCGGCTCGAGGCGTGCGTCCCACGGCCGTTGACCGGGGATCGACAACCGTCGATGTTCCACCGGCCTTCACCCACGCCGCGGAATTCATGGACACACTCATTGACCTCTTTCGCCAGCTCTCCGACCTGCCCGCGCTGATCAAATGGGGCGGATATGTTGGGGTCACGGCGATCATCTTCACGGAAACGGGACTCCTGTTGGGCTTCTTTCTGCCCGGCGACTCGCTCCTCGTTACCGCCGGGCTGCTCGCGTCGCAGGGCTTCCTGAACGTCTATACCCTTGGCGCTCTCTGCACGGTTGCGGCCATCGTGGGAGACTCGCTCGGATACGCGATCGGCAAAGCGAGCGGCCCCCGCATTTTCACCCGCGAAGACTCCATCTGGTTCAACAAGAAGCATCTGTACCGAGCGCATCAGTTCTACGAGAAGCACGGCGGGAAAACGATCGTGCTCGCGCGGTTCATGCCGATCATCCGCACGTTCGCCCCTGTCGTTGCCGGCGCGGCGGAAATGCGGTACCGCGACTTCATTTTCTACAACGTGCTCGGCGGCTTTCTCTGGATCTGGAGCATGTTATTCACGGGTTACTGGCTGGGCCGCTACGTCCCCGGAATCGACAGACACATCGATAAGGTGATCATCCTGGTTATCTTCCTGTCGATCTTACCGGGGATAATTGGATGGCTCCGCGAACGGAGAGTGGGAACCGGAAACAGGGAGCCGGGAGCCGACACGGCATGAGCGTCTCGGACGCAGGCTGGTTCCAGTTCCCTGTTCGCGATTCCCGGCCGGCCTGACTTGTCAAGGAGACTCCCGCACCATGGCTCACTCGCTTCCGCCGCTTCCGTACGCCTTCGACGCGCTCGAGCCGAGTATCGATGCGCAAACGATGCAGATCCATCATGGCAAGCATCATCAGGCGTACGTCAACAATCTGAACACGGCCCTGGAGAAGGCGCCCGACATTGCCGAGAAGGGGCTCGAGGACATTCTCGCGAATCTGAACTCGGTGCCGGAGTCCGTTCGCACCGCCGTGCGCAACAACGGTGGGGGCCACTGGAACCACTCGTTCTTCTGGCAGATCATGGCGCCTAACGCGGGCGGTGAGCCCTCGGGCGCCCTCGCGGCGGCGATCGAGCGCGCGTTCGGTGATTTCGCGAAGTTCAAGGAGCAGTTCAACGCCGCCGGCGCCGGTCGGTTCGGCTCCGGCTGGGCGTGGTTGGTCCGCGACGGTAACGGCCTGGCGGTCACCAGCACGCCGAACCAGGACAACCCGCTCATGGATGGCAAGAAGGCGGGCGACGTGCTTCTCGGCGTGGACGTCTGGGAGCACGCCTATTACCTGAAGTACCAGAACCGGCGACCCGACTACCTGAACGCGTGGTGGAACGTAGTGAACTGGCGTGAAGTAGAGAAACGGTTTGGGAGATAGCTAACAGCCGTCAGCTATCAGCTATCAGCTATCAGCTATCAGCAAAACGAAACCCTCGGGATGCCTCTCGATGCGAGAGAAGCGTCCCGAGGGTTTACGCTTTGCTGATAGCTGTTAGCTGACGGCTGATAGCTCTATCTCGCCGCTTCGCCTTCCAGGTACGTGTACCCTTCCAGCCCCGCTACGTATTCCGCAATGAACGTGTTCGCTTCCTGCCGCGAGAGTTGCTTCGCTGCGCTGACCTTGCGGCGGAAGGTCTGGAGCAGATTCGACGCGCCGAACTGCACGTAGTTCAGCACCTCCGTCACCGTGTCGCCGTGCACGAGGTCCGTGATCTCGTAGCTCGAGTCCGTGATCTTGATGTGCACCGCGTTCGTGTCGCCGAACAGGTTGTGCAGATCGCCGAGGATCTCCTGATACGCGCCCGTCAGGAAGATGCCGAGCATGTAGTCCTCGCTGTCACGAACGTCGTGCAGCTCCAGGCTCGGGCGCCCGTTCTTGTCGCCGACGAACCGGTCGATCTTTCCGTCCGAGTCGCACGTGACGTCCTGTAGCGTCCCCCGGCGAACCGGCTCCTCGTCGAGCCGGTGGATGGGCATGATCGGGAAGAGCTGATCGATCGCCCAGCTGTCCGGCAGTGACTGGAAGAGCGAGAAGTTGCAGAAGTACCGATCGACGAGCGCCGCGTCGAGCTCCTTGATGATCTCCGAGTACTTGTCGCGGTCGCCCTGTGCGATGCGTGCGATGCGGTTGATCGACGCGAAGTAGATCGTCTCGGCGATCGCGCGCTCGCGGAGTGAGAGGACGCCGCTGTTGAACAGCTGCTGCGCGCGCTCCTTGTCGAACGTGGCGTCGTGGTAGACCTCGAGCACCTTACGCGGCCGGACGCTCTTCTTCGCGAGCGTGTGCAGGTCGGCGAGCATCTCGTGGAGCAGCGAATGGTCATCATCGGTGAGCTCGGGCACTGGCGGCTCGGCCTGCGACTCGACGTCGATCACCTTGAGCAGCAGCAGCGCGTGATGCGCGGTCAGTGCGCGTCCCGACTCGCTGATGATGTGCGGCATTGGTAACTCCTGCTCGCGGCACATCTCGGCGATCGTGTAGATGACGTCGTTCGCGTATTCCTGCAGTGTGTAGTTGACGCTGGCGTGGGACGTCGAGCCCGTGCCGTCGTAGTCCACACCCAACCCGCCGCCGACATCGACGTACGCAATGTCGACACCCGCCTTCCGCAGCTCCGCGTAGTAACGCGAGATTTCCTGCAGCGCGCTCTTGATGAACCGGATGTCGGTAACCTGACTCCCGATGTGGAAGTGAATGAGCTTGAGCATGTCGAGCCGCCCCATCGACCGGAGCCGGTCGATGAGCTTCATGAGTTGCGCGGCGTTGAGTCCGAACTTCGACTTCTCGCCGCCGCTCTGCGCCCAGCGCCCGGCACCCTCGGAGACGAGCTTGATGCGGACCCCTGCGGTCGGCGCGACGCCGAGGTCATCGGCGGCCTGCAGCAGGACGTCGAGCTCGCTCAGCTGTTCGAGCACGATGAACACGTTGTGCCCGAGCTTCTGGCCCATGAGGGCGAGGCGCATGAATTCCTCGTCCTTGTAGCCATTGCAGACGATCATGTGATCGGTGGATTCCGTCAGGGCGAGCACTGCCTGCAGTTCCGGCTTCGACCCGCACTCGAGTCCGACGCCGTGCGCGTTGCCGAACTCGAGGATCTCCTCGACCACGTGTCGCTGCTGATTCACCTTGATCGGGTAGACCGACGTGTAGCCCCCTTCGTACTCGAACTCCTTGATCGCGGAATGGAATCGCTCACTGAGCGACTCGATGCGCGACCGGAGGATGTCCGAGAACCGCACCAGCACGGGGAGCGCGACCCCTTGCTCCTCCAAATCGCGCGCGAGGTCGAACAAGTCGAGCGTGCGCTCCGGGCGATCGCGATCCGGCCGCACCACGACGTGGCCGCGCTCGTTGATGTCGAAGTAGCCGGCGCCCCAGCCGTCGATGTTGTAGAGGTCGCGTGCCGCGTCGATCGACCAACCGGCTGTGTCGCCCTGCGTGGCAGTGTCGCCGGCCGAGGGCGGGAGTTGTGTGGTCGCCATAGGCGGAATTCTATATCCTGCTGCGATCCGCACCAACGTTTCGCGGACAGAGTCGGTCGACTCTGACGCGGTGCGGGTTACCTTTTCCTCCGCGCGCCGCCCGTCCCTTGCCACGTGGGGTCGTCTCCCCTGCTCCATCCGCCGACTCGATCGCCCGAGGACCGCTCGCCATGCGGAGGCTACTCAACTACTTTCTGCGCGGGCTCGTGCTGGTCGCGCCGCTCGCCATCACGCTCTACGTGTGCTGGATCGTCTTCGTGCGCATCGACGGGTGGCTCGGGCTGCCGATCCCCGGGCTCGGGTTTGCCGCGACCCTCGTGCTCATCACGCTCGTCGGGTTCCTCGGCTCGAACCTCATCACGCGCGGGATGGTGTCGATCGTGGATCAGACACTCGGTCGCCTGCCGTTCGTTCGCCTGCTCTACACGTCCACCAAGGATCTGCTCAACGCATTCGTGGGCGAGAAGCGTCGCTTCGACAAGCCGGTGCTCGTACGACTCAGTGCGCAGACCGAAGCACGACTCGTTGGATTCGTGACGCAGGACTCGCTCGACCGCCTCGGCCTTCCGGGATACGCGTCGGTGTACTTCCCGCAGTCGTACAACTTCGCCGGGAACCTGGTGATGTTCCCGTCGTCGCATCTCGAGCCGCTGGATGCGGCGAGCGCCGACGTGATGGCGTTCATCGTGTCGGGCGGCGTCACCGGCGTCCCGGCAACGCGAACGCCCCGCGGCTGAGGTTCACCGCTAAAGCTCGCTACGGCCGAGGTGCGACGGCACAGTGCCTGCCAACGTGGGAGGCATGACGTCGCCATCTCGCCCCGCTTCGCGCTTCGCGTCAAACCCGGCCACCGACGCCGCTCGCGCGGTCGTCGAGCCCGCGGCGCCGTGGATCGAACGGTTCGCGCGCGTAGGGTTCGCCGCGAAAGCGGTGCTCTACGGCATTGTCGGTGGGCTGGCGCTGCGCGCAGCCATCGGAGCCGGTGGACAGACGACAGGCCGCGAAGGCGCATTCTCCACGCTCGTCAGGCAGGATTGGGGATCGATCGTGCTGGTAGTGATGGCGCTCGGTCTCTTCGGCTACGCCGCGTGGCGCATCACTGAGGCGATCCTCGACCCCGAGCGAAAAGGGCATGACGTGAAGGGGATCGCGCTGCGCGTGAGTTATGCGGCGCGCGGGTTGTTCCACGCGGCGCTCGGCGTGCAGGCGGTGCGTCTCGCGTCGGGGATGGGTGCGTCGAACGATCAATCCGCCGAGTCGCTCACGGCGCGTGCGCTCGATGCGCCCATGGGGGCCTGGCTCGTCGTAGGCGCGGGGCTCGCATTCGTCGGCTACGGCCTGTACCAGCTGTACCGCGCGTGGAAAGCGAAGCTGAGCCGGCAGCTCGACCTTTCCCGCCTGTCGCGGGACGCCGGCGCCGGCGTGATCAAGGTGTGCCGCCTGGGCATCGCTGCTCGCGGCGTCGTGTTCACGGTCATCGGCGGCTTCCTCGTCCGCGCGGGGCTCGATCGCAACGCGAACAGGGCGGCGGATACTGGTGAGGCCCTGAGCGCAATTGGCCAGCAGCCCTTCGGCCCGTGGCTCCTCGCACTCGTGGCCGTGGGGCTGATCGCGTACGCCGTATACGAGGTGGTGCAGGCGCGGTACCGCGTCATCCGCCCCGCCTGAGATCATCCCGCGCGGCGCGGCGGGGCTCGCCACCCCAGCGGTGTACCGGCAACCAGGCACCAGGCGAGTTGGCGGCTCCCGGTCGCCTCGACATATCAGCGGTGCGCTACGGCGCGCGGATCGGTAGAATCGAGCAACCACGCTGCCCAACCTGCACCGCACCGTTATGCCCCCCTCTTGGGCGTCCCTCACCGTCCTGATCGGGCTCGTCAGCGCGCTTGGAGACGGCGCCCGAGCGCAGCAATTGCCCACCGCGCCAGAGCCGCCGAGAAGCACGCTTCTTCGGCCTGCTCGCGTGTTCGACGGAACCTCGAGCGAGCCGCGCGCCGGATGGGTCGTGCTCGTCACCGGCGAGCGCATTGCCGCCGCCGGCCCGGCGGCGAGCGTCCAGGTGCCTGCCGGCACGACGACGATCGATCTCCCCGGGACGACTCTCCTGCCGGGGCTCATCGACGCGCACTCCCACGTCCTCCTGCACCCGTACAACGAGACGAGTTGGGACGACCAGGTGCTGCACGAAGCCCTGTCGCTACGCGTGGTGCGCGCGACGAACCACGCGCGGAACACACTGCTCGCCGGGTTCACGACGATTCGCGACCTCGGCACCGAAGGCGCCGGTTACGCCGACGTCGGGATCAAGCAGGCGATCGATCAGGGGATCGTGCCGGGACCGCGCATGCTCGTCACGACGCGAGCGATCATCGCAACGGGCAGCTATGCGCCGAAAGGCTTCGCGCCGGAGTTCGCGGTGCCGCAGGGCGCCGAGGAAGCCGATGGCATCGACCACCTGACGCGCGTCGTACGGGACCAGATCGGGAAAGGAGCGGACTGGATCAAGGTGTACGCCGACTACCGCTGGGGGCCTAACGGGGAATCTCGGCCGACGTTCACGCTCGAGGAGCTGACGCGCATCGTGGAGGTGGCGCGGAGCAGCGGTCGGTCCGTCGTGGCCCACGCCAGCACGGCTGAAGGCATGCGACGCGCAACGATGGCCGGCGTCGAAACCATCGAACACGGCGACGGCGGCACACCCGAAGTGTTTCGGCTCATGGCGGAACGCGGTGTCGCGCTTTGCCCAACCGTCGCGGCGGGCGATGCCATCCTGAGCTATCGCGGGTGGCGTCGCGGCACCGATGCGGAGCCGCCGCGCATTCAGGAGAAGCGCGCGAGTCTCGTCGCGGCGCTCGCGGCCGGCGTAACCGTCTGCAACGGCAGCGACGTTGGCGTGTTCACGCACGGGGACAACGCCCGCGAGCTGGAGCTGCTCGTCGCCTACGGGATGAAGCCCGTGGATGTCCTGCGCGCGGCGACGTCGGTCAACGCGAAGGTGCTGCACATGGACGACCGAGTCGGGAGCGTGAAGCCTGGCCTGCTCGCAGACCTCATTGCCGTCGACGGGGACCCGACGCGTGACATCTCCGCCGCCCGCCGAGTGACGATGGTGATGAAGGGCGGCGTGGTGTATCGCGCGCCGTGAACGTCGTTCATCCCGGGTGCGGGCCTCACTGAGCAGACGGCCGCGGGTTTGCCGCGTCCGGCTGTCCCGGATAGGTTGTCGGCTTCCCCGACCCCGTGTTCGTGGACAATCTCTGTCACTCGCTCGTTGGCGCCGTCATGTCGGCGGGCGGCCTGCGACGCCGCACCGGCCTCGCTACCGTCACAATGGTAATCGGCGCGAATCTGCCGGACGTCGATGCGATCGTCTACCTGACGTCCGACGCCTCTACCGGGCTCGCGTTTCGCCGCGGATGGACGCACGGCGTGCTCGCGATGGCCATTTTTCCCGTCGTCCTGACCGTCATTATGCTCGCACTCGGCCGAGCGATCGAGGCGGGGCGTGCGGGACGGCCGGTCAAACGTGCGCCCATGCCCGTTCGACCGCTGGAGCTTCTGCTGCTCTCGGCGATCTCCATCTGGAGCCACCCGCTGTTCGATCTGCTCAACACGTATGGCGTTCGGCTCCTCATGCCGTTCTCGGGACGATGGTTCTACGGGGACGCGCTGTTCATCATCGATCCGTGGCTCTGGATCGTGCTCGGCGTCGGGACCTTCGTCTCACTCCGCCGCGCGCGCAGCGTGCCGGTGGGCGCCGCGTCTCCAGTCGTCATGCGCCGCGCGGAGCGTCCTGCGCGACTCGCGATGACGATTGTCGGGGTATACATCGGCGTCATGCTTGCGACGAGCACGTTCGGACGCCTGCTCGTGGAGCGGCAGGCGGTCGCAGCGGGGCGCGAGCCCGCGCGCCACGTGATGGTCGGTCCGGTGCCGCTGACGCCGCTCACGCGGACCGTTGTTCGCGAGCTGTCCGACCGATACGAGATCGGCGAGCTCACGTGGTCCATCCCGCCGCGCTATTTACCAGCATCCACGTCGATCGAACCGAATCTCGCGAACCGCGCGGTGCGTACGGCGGCACTCTCGCCACCCGTGGAGCGATTCTTCGTCTGGTCGCGGTTCCCGTACGCGGAGACAACGAGCTCCCCCGGCGGGACGATTGTCAGGTTCGATGACGCGCGGTATGCGGCGCGCGGCGGCCAGAGCTTCGCGAGTACGACCGTCGCGGTGCCCACCGAGATGTTCGACTCGCGCTGAGGTGCGAGCGCCGCTCGTCACGACGGCGTTCGTGCTGACCCGGCGGTCATGAGCGCCGGGCGGGCGCTATTTGTGCCGGTACGTGATCCGGCCGCGTGACAGATCGTACGGCGAGACCTCGATCGTCACGTGATCGCCGGCGAGCACGCGGATGCGGTTCTGCCGCATCTTCCCGCCGAGCGTCGTCAGGACATCGTGGCCGCCGCTGACCGTGACCCGAAATGTCGCGTTAGGCAGGACTTCCGCGACCGTCCCTTCCATCTCGATTGCGCCTTGCTTCGCCATCCATCCTCCGCCGCGCCGCCATCCAGACGACGCGCGTTCTGCGACGTTCCCCACGGCCGCTCGCGGGCGACGCGACCGGATCGTGAAGCTGAGCAGGCGACGCGCCGGCCGCAAGCGGAGGTCCGCTGGTCAGTCCACCGCCGCCGGAATGACCGCCACGCGTCAGGACCCCGGGGCCGCCCGCGGGAGCGGGTCGGGCATATCCGCGGCGACATACGCCATGATCGCCATGGCCGCGACGCAGAGGGCCATCTCGCGCGGGTCGAGCTTGTCCACCGTATCCGCATCCGTGTGGTGGTACCAGAAATACCGGCTCCCGTCCACGATCAGCCCCATCCCGGGGACGCCGCGGGCCATGATCGGGCCGATGTCGGCGCCACCGCCCCCGCGCGTAATCGAACCAGCCCCAATGGGGCCGAGGAGTGTCCCGATTTCCTTGACGATCTCGAACGCCGCGTCCGAGCCTGTGAAGCCGAATCCCTGCGGCTTGAACACGCCGCCATCCGACTCGATGGCCAGAACATGCTTGTCGAGTGACGCGCGGTGCGCGTCGCGGTACGCCTGTCCGCCGCGGATCCCGTTCTCCTCGTTCGTCCACCCGACGACGCGGATGGTTCGACGAGGCGTGAGTCCCAGCCGCTTCAGGAGCCGCAGGGCTTCCCACGCCACGACGACGCCGCCACCATCGTCCATCGCTCCGCGACCAACGTCCCACGAGTCGATATGTCCACCGAACACCACGATCTCATCGGGCTGCTCCGACCCAACCAGCTCGGCGACGACATTCCGCGATGGGGCGTCGGGCAGCGTCCGGGCCGACATGACCAGCCTCACGCGAATGCGCTCGCCGCGATCCTGCATCCGTTGCAGCATCTCGGCGTCCTCGACGGTGATCGCCGCGGCGGGAACGCGCCGGACGGTCGAATCGTAGGCCATGTTGCCCGTGTGCGGTGTCCGCATCGACGCCGGCGTCACCGACCGGACGAGCGCCGCAACGGCACCCGCCTGAGCGGCCGCAATCGCGCCGCGTGACCGATACTGGACGGTCTCGCCGTAGCTCGTAAAGGGTGCGTTGAAGAGGACGATCTTCCCGCGCGCCTGCGCTGCCTTCGCTGTCAGCTCGCTGAAGGTTCGGACGACGAAGACGTCCGCGCTGATGCCGCCGGGGGGCGTCGCGATGCTGCCGCCGAGGCCGAGCATGGGCAACTTCTCGGTCCGCGGGCTCACGAGCTCCGCCGACTCGGTTCCTCGAACCCAGACAGGGACCATCACGCGCTCACCGCGCACGTTCTGCAAGCCGTCAGCACGCATTTGCTCGAGCATCCAGTCGATCGCACGCTCGAGCGACGGTGAGCCGCTGAACCGGCTGCCGAACCGCTCGGTCAACTCCGCGAGCCGATTCCAGGCGGCGCTGTCGCTGAGCGCTGCGTCGATGATGCGCGTCGCGTCGGCGCGATAGCGGTCGGCGATGGTCTGCGCGCGGAGCGGCGCCGACGTCGTGGCCACGGCGAGTGCCGCGACCGCCAGCGTAGAACGAACGTGCATGATCTCCTCGGGTTGGTAAGGCGTGGGCGAAAACCTAACCCGACGTCGATCACGGGACGTAGCCGATCGTTGGGCGATGATCCTGGCCCATCGTTTCGCCGCGCCATCGGGCGGGACGCGGAGGACGCGGGAACGCCTCGCGCGCGTCTAGTTCGGGGCGTGAAGGCCGGTCGGAACGACGATGACGCGGAAAAGGCGGAAGCGGCCGGATGAGGGGACGGGGTCTCGCGCCGGGTTAGGCATCAGAGCGAGGGGAAACCGATGAGGGGATGAGAGACGTCATCCTGAGCGGGTGCAAGCCCCTGTCGCCGGGGCGTTTATGAGGGGGAACAGCTCCGCAGGACGGCCCTCGCCCCAAGTCATCCGGCCATTTTCGGCCCTTTCCGCGTCATCGTCGTTCCGACCGGGCGGGCGCTCCGGGCCATAGGCGCGAAAGCCGTTCTCCGCGGCTCCTCGAATGGATCAGTCCTTTCCAGTCACGTTGTACTTGCGGAGGATATCGCGCACACGGTCGAGCGGGATCGCCTCCACCGTCCGCCCGCGCGCCGTGACCGACGTCGCCATGAAGAGCGAGTTGTAGATCGCCTCCTCCGTCGCCTCGACCGCGGCCTGGAAGAGCCCCGACATTGCGTCGTTCGTGAGCTCCTCGGTCGGTCGCGTCATCGCGGGCGGCGTCCCAGGCGTCGGGGGCGTTAGGCGACGGCGGACCGACGTCGCGGTCGAAAACGCGATCACGAAATCCCCCGAGCCGTTCGACGCCGACGACCCCGTGCGCCCGAGCCCCAGCATCGCGCGTGCCGCGAGTCGTTCCAGGTTTCTGTCCGAGAGCGGCGCATCGGTGGCGACGACGATCATGATCGACCCGTCGCCGTCGTCGCGCGACGCGTCGTTCCGGAACGCGTAGCGGTCGAGCTCCTTTCCCACCGGCGCGCCTACGACCTGCAGGACCCCGCCGAAGTTCGATTGCACCAGCACGCCCACCGTGTAGCCGCCCAGCGTGCGTGGGACGACTCGCGACGACGTGCCGATCCCACCCTTCCACCCAAACGCCTGGGTGCCGGTGCCGGCTCCAACACTTCCCTCCTCCACGGCACCGCTCCTCGCCCCGTCGAGCGCAGCGCGCACGTGCTCCGGTCGAATTGGCCGCGCGCGAATCGCGTTCAACCCGCCGTCGTTCGTTTCGCCGACCACCGGATTGATCGAGCCCACACGCTCCATGCCAGGCTGCGCGAGCATCCAATCCACCATGGCGTCCGCGGCCTTCCAGACGCATAACGTGCACGTCAGCAGGATGGGTGTCTCGAGCTCGCCGAGCTCCACGACCTGGGTGGCGCCTACGAGCTTGCCGAACGCGTTGCCAATGAACACCGCGGCCGGCACACGGTCGAAGAACTGATTGCCGCTGTGCGGCCGGATGGCCGTGACGCCCGTGTTCACGGAATCGCCATCCTTCACGGTCGTGTGACCGACCAGCACGCCCGCTACGTCGGTAATGGCGTTGTTCGCACCGGGAGCGAACACGCCCGGCGCCACGCCGAGGTCGCGAGCACGCGCGCGGGCGGGAGCCTGTTGAGCGGCGAGCGGCGTCTCCATGAGAAGCGCGAGGGCGCCCGCGAACGCGAGCGCCGGAATCCGGGGATGAATGAAAGTCAGGATGCGATTTTCTCCGTCTTCTTCTGTCGCGACTTGAGGTGCTCTTCCATCTTGAGCCGCGGAATGCCGTCCTTGAGCCAGTCGGGGGCCGGCTCGCCCTTCAGGTAATGGTCGAAGAATTCCCGCATGCGGACCGTGTAGTCCTTCTGGTTCCGCGGCTGCTGCAGCCCATGGTTCTCGCCTACGTACTGGAGCATCACGACGTCCTTTCCGAGCTCGCGGAGAGTGTTGAAGAACGTGATGCCCTGGTTGAAGTCGACCGCGCCGTCACGCTCGTTATGCAGGAGCAACAGCGGCGTCTTGATCTTCGCTGCGTGGAAGGCCGGCGAGTTCCTGATGTAGGCGTCGTAGTTCTCGAGGAAGTTCCCCTTGAACCGGCCCTGGCTGCTCTCGAAGATCGGCTGATTGGCACTGCCCGTATTCCAGTACACCGAGCTGTACATGCTCACCATGTCCGTGAGCGCGGCGCCGGCGATTGCGCTCTTGAAGATGTCGGTCTGCGTGACGAGGAACGCGGTCTGATAGCCTCCCCACGAGTGGCCGTGCAGCGCGACGTTCGACGAGTCGACGATCCCCGTCGCGATAGCCGCCTTCACCGCCGGAACCACCGCCCACACCGCAGACATCCCAGGATCATTCACCTTGTACACGATGTCCGGCTGGAACACCGCGTACCCGCGACTCGTGTAGACGCTCGCGTTGAACGCCTGCGTCTCGTTCGGCACGCTGTACGAGTGCAGGAACTGCGAGCGCTTCTCGTAGATGTACACGACCGTCGGGTACCGCTTGCCCGGCTCGTAGTTCGCGGGGAGGTACAGCGCTCCCTGAAGCGAGTCGCCCTTGTCCGTCACGTAGTCGACGAGCCGAGCCCCACTCGACCAGGCGTACTCGCGCTGCTGCGGATTCGCGTCGGTGAGACGGCGTCCTCGACCGAGCGAGTCGCTTCGGGCAACACTGTAATCCGGGAACATGTTCACGCGCTGCGCGGTGTACGCCCAGACGTCCGCGTCGCGGGCCCGCGTGAAGCTGTACTTCGTGTCGTCGAACACGAGCGTCCGCGCCCCGGGCTTGGAGGCGTTCACCACGGCGAGCCCCTCTTTCTTGGTTCGCTCACCGTACATCGTCAGGTAGATCGGCTTCGTGAGGTCGATCCCCTGGTCGCGCGGATCGGTGACGATGCGCCGCTGATAGCGCACGCCGGTGCTGCGCCCGTTCGCCGTGAGGTTCACCGCCGCTCCCTTTCCGCGCACGGGAACGCGCCAGATGTCCCAGTTGTCCGAGAGCAGCACCGCGCTTCCGTCCGTGGCCCAGCCTAACGGCGTCACCGGTGGGCGATCGACGTTGTGGTCGTCCTCCGTGTTCACGAAGCTTACCGGCACGGTGGCCGTGATTGCGCGAGCGGTTCCTGCCGCGAAATCATAGACGTGATACTGTCCGTCCTCGAAGTACAGCAGACGTGCGCCGTCCGGCGACACGATCTCGCGGAACGGTGTCTTTCTGACGGCCAGCTTGCGCTCGCCAGTCCGCGTGTCGATCACGTAGAGGTCGCGGAAGCGAAGCCCGTCGATGTTGCCTGTGCGTTCGTACTCGCGCACGTCGACGCCGACCGCCCACCGCTCGTTAGGAGCGAGTGTGACGTCACGCGTGTCGGGCAATCCGAGCCGCACGAACCGGCGGTCTGCTACCCGATACCCCGCGAGAAACGTGAACGACTTGTCGCGGGATTCCTCGACCTGCTGCTGTGATTGGAGGCGCGGCTCCTTCCCGTGCCAGATCACGAGCGACGGAAGGTCGTCGTCGCCCCCGCTGTTGCGTCCGGTCGCCTGCATCGCCCCGGGCACCCCGGCTGCGGGCCTGACGTCCGGACGAGGCGTCTTGCTCTCCGGTACCAGGCGCCGCTCGGCAATCCCGAAATAGATCGCGGACCGATCAGCTGCCCATCGCGGCGCGCGGTCCGGTGTGACGCGGAATCCCGACGGGAACCCGCCGGTGTCCGTCGGCGTGAACGTCACGGGTCTGACCGTGCCGCCGAACCCCGTGTACCCCAGAACGACGTACGAGGTGTCGGCCGCGGCGCTGTCAGGACGGCCGCGAAGGACGGCGAGCGCGAGCCCGCTGTCCGCCCAGGCGATCCGTCGATATACCGCCTTGTCGCTATCGAGCACGCGCACGACGTCTGTTCGGAGATCACGCACCTGCACGCCGTTGCCCACGAGATCCCGCCCTTCGATCGTCCACGCGAGCCACGCACCGGATTCGTCCAGCGCGAAGTCGCCCACGTTTCCGACGCTCGTCACGGCGCTCGAGCGCAGGTCGAGCATTAACATGTCAGCCCCGGCGCCCGGCGCTGCTCCTTCGGCCGCATACCGGTGCATGACCAGCCAGCTGGGTCGCGGCGACGCGAACGCGAAGCGTCGCACCTTCTCGAAATCGCGTCGCTCGCCGGTGCTCAGATTGACGACGACGACCGCGCTCTGGATCGGCTTGCGGTCTTTTCGCAGCTGCTTCGCCTGCACCGCCGTCGGATACTTCATGAACGCGAGCCATTTTCCGTCCTCCGAGAGAACGACCGAGGTGTTCACACCACCCCCGCCGAACCCACCGGTGGGCGGCGGAGGCTCGCCGATGGCGAAGCGTCGTTCGGGCCCCTCACCGGTGGGACGCACGACCACCTCGGCGTCGCCCTCGTTAGGTGTCAGCTGGTAGGCGAACCACTTCCCATCCGGCGAAATGGAGACGTAGCGAATGCTTTTCCAGGACGCGAGGTCGGCCGGATCGAGTTGCTTGAGTGTGTTGGCCGATCGCGGCGCCGTGCGCGCCGCGTCCGTGAGGGCTGCGCTCGACGCGGGAGCCTGGGCAATGAGCGGCGACGCAGCGAGCGAGAGCGTCAGGATCGACCAGAGGCACGCGACGATCCGTGCGACCGGCCGCGTCCGGGGGAGCTGAGCGAGCAAGAACATCGCTGGGTTCGAACCGGTGAAATGTGGGTGAGCGCTCACCGCGCGACGGCGGTCTCGATTCCGGCTTCCGATTGCATTGCGGCGAGCACGCGTCCCGCGCGCTCCGCAGCGATAGCCATTCGTTCCGGCGGGACGATGAACGAAACGCGGAAGAAGCCTTCTCCGCCGGCACCGAACCCGGCGCCGGGCAGCACGATCACCCCTTCGTCGTTCATGAGGCGATCGGCGAACGGCCGGCTCGGCACGCCATCTGGCAGCGCGATCCACAGATACATCGTCGCCTGCGGCACGTCGCACGAGAACCCGGCGGCGCGGAACGCCGCGACCGCGGCATCGCGTCGTTCCTTGAAGATCGCCACGTTCGCCGGCAGGAACTCCCGCCAGCCGCTGATCGCCGCCACACCGGCGGCCTGGATCCCCATGTACGTCCCGGTATCGACGAACGTCTTCACCTTCGAGAGCGCCGCCGAGATGTCGGGCTTCGCGACTGCCCACCCGCAACGCCACCCGGTCATGTTGTACGTCTTCGAGAGCGAGTGGAACTCGATGGACACATCGCGCGCCCCATCGATCTCGAAGATGCTCGGCGGCACGTAGCCATCGAACGCGAGTTCCGAGTACGCGTTGTCGTACACCAGCAGGATGTCACGCTCGCGGCACACCCGGACGACCCGCTCGAGATACTCGCGCGGAGCGACTGCCGCGGTCGGATTGTTCGGATAGTTCAGGTACAGCAACCGCGTTCGATCGAGCACATCGCCCGGAATTTCGTCGAGATCGACGAGGAAGTTCGTACGCGGGCGGAGCGGGTAGATGTACGGTGTCGCGTCGCTCAGGAGCGTACCGCCGATGTACGCCTGGTACGCGGGCTCGGGAACGATCGCCACGTCCCCCCGACCCAGGTACGCGAAGGCGACGTGCGCTATCCCTTCCTTCGATCCGATGAGCGGGACGATCTCTGTGAGCGGATCGAATCGCTGACCGAAGCGCATGGCCATCCACTCACTGATCGCTTCACGAAACGGGACGTAGCCGAGCCCGAACCCGTACCGCCCCATCGATGGCGTGTGGGCGGCCTTTACCAGTGCCTCGACGGCCGCGGCCGGAGGTGCGAGGTCGGCATCGCCGGCGCCGAGATCGATGACGTCCACCCCGCGCTGCAAGAGCTCTCGCTTGCGGGCCGGGACGTGGGCAAGTGGATAGACGGGAAACGCCTTGAATCGGTCGGTCAGCTCGGGCAATTCAGCCTCCGGTATGGGGACGCGGTCGGCGACGCGCCTGGCGGGGCGCTCGTGACGGTCGGCACGAGTCGACGAATTATGCATCGGAAGCGGCCACAACGCACTCGGCATCGGCGTGCGACCCGTGGCACAGACCGTTGTGGATCGCCCTTTCACCGCGTCGGGCTTTGACTCCCGTGCGTAAGCTCCTAAGTTCGACGGTCGCCGTCGACGCAGATGTTTGCGACCCCCGCGCACTTCCTTCGCTGGTTGACCGTCGCGCAGAACCCCCGATGTCTACAAGCCGCCGCACGCTCGCGTTGCTGTCCGTCTGTACGCTCTTCGCCGCAGGCTGTGGCGACTCCTCCGGACCTCCGGCCGTTGCGTCGGTCGATGTCTCAGCCCCCGCAGGCAACCTCATCGTCGGTGAGTCTGTCACGTTGACGGCGACGCCGAAGGATGCCGCCGGCAATCCCCTGACAGGGCGGACGGTCGGGTGGTCCAGCTCGAGCGGGAGCGTTGCGACCGTCACAGCCAATAACAACGCCGGAGTGGTAACGGCGGTAGCGCCCGGGACCGCGACCATCACCGCGACGGTCGACGGGAAGTCGGGCACACGCGAGATCTCAGTTCTGCCGCCTCCGGTCGCGAGCGTAACGGTGACATCGGCAGCGTCGACCATCCAGGCCGGCGCGACGACCCAAGCCACGGCACTGACTCGGGACGCGGCTGGCAACGTGCTCACCGGCCGGACGATCGAGTGGAGCACGAACGCCCCGGCCGTCGCAAGCGTGTCCGGGACTGGGCTCATCACCGGACTCACGCCGGGGCAAGCGACGATTTCCGCGACCTCCGAAGGTCAATCCGGATCGACGGTTATCACGGTGACGCCGGTGGTCCCGGGCGAAGCTCCGCAGATCGCGAGCGTCTCGCCCAACCCCATGGTCGAGGGCCAGGCGGCCACGATTACCGGCGCGAACTTCGGCGCTTCGGTGGGTGCCAACATCGTGCGGGTCGGCGGTGTCGTAGCGGCGGTTACGGCCGCGTCCGCCACATCGCTTCAGATCGTCGTCCCGGCGCTCAATTGCAAGCCCGCTCAGAACATCGAGATCGACGTGACCGTCGCCGGCGTGACGGGCGCGGTGAAGGCGCACGCGTTCCGCCCCGCGACGACGTTCACGCTGGCGGCTGGTCAGCAGCACTTCATCGCGAACCCGGCCGAGTTCTGCCTGCAATTCGGTGCGTCCAATGCCAACGAGTCGTATCTGATCGGCGTGCAGTCGGTGTCGCCGACAGCGGCGAGCGTTACCGGGGTCACGGTGACTGCCGAAGCGCCACCGGGGAGCTTCGTGGCACAACGGCCGTCGATCGCGTCCGCGCCCGTGTTCTCGTCGTCGCTCGTGAACCCGATCGCCGACGCGCACGGTGAGCGCCTGCGGAAGCATCGCGCCGTGGAGTCGCAGATCAGGGCCGCGGAGCACGCGCAGATCGAGTCGTGGATCCGCTCGCGACGGTCGGCGCGGGGCGGGGCCAAGGCAGCGCTCTCGGTCGCCGCGTCGCAGGCTCGTGTCCCCACTATTCCGGGGACGGCGAAAGTCGGCGACGTCCTCAACATCCGGGTTCCCGACCGGAACGCGAACACGTGTCAGAACTTCATTCCGATTGCCGTGACTGTGAAGGCGCTCGGAACGCGCGCGATTTTCCTGGAGGACAACGCAAACCCGACCGGAGGGCTGTCGGCTGGCGAGTACGAGACGCTGCGGAACCAGTTCGACAACCAGATCTATCCCACGGACGTCAGCTATTTTGGCGAACCGACCGACTTCGATGAGAACTCGCGCATCGCGATCGTGATCACGAAGGAGATCAACAAGCACGCGAACTTGTTAGGCGTCGTGTACTCGGCGAACTTCGCCAGCGAGGATGACTGCCCGTCGAGCAACGAGGGCGAAGTCTTCTACGGCAAGGCGCCCGACCCGAGCGGAACGGTCGGTGCCGCGTATACCACGGCGGACGCGCTTCGGGATGCCCCGGTCATCATCGCGCACGAGTTCGCCCACATCATCCAGATTGGCCGCCGCGGCACCTTTCCGGGGGCGACGGCGTTTCAAACGGTCTGGGAGCTCGAGGGCCAGGCGACGTTCGCCGAAGAAGCGAATGGGTACGCGGCTACTGGGCTCCAGCCGGGTCAGAACCTCGGCTTCGAGGTCGCATTCAATGACCCGGAAACCGTACCGACGGACTGGTTCATCGACGGGTTCGTCGACCTGGTGGTGTACTACGGTTTCGAGTCGCAGACATCCAAGAAAGTCGGGGCCCCGGAACAGTGCAGCTGGCTCGGCACGCGGACCCAGGGGAACGACGGCCCGTGTCTGAGTGGGCGTGAGGTGTACGGCGTGCCGTGGTCGCTCCTGCGATGGATCTCGGATCAGTACGGCCCGACATTTCCTGGCGGCGAGAAAGGCCTCCATCAGAAGTTGATCGATAACGAGTTCACCGGGTTCGCCACGATCGCCAACGTGGTTGGGCAGCCGATCGACGTCTTGCTCTCGCGCTGGGCCGCCGCGCTGTACGTCGACGATCGCGTGCAGAACCTCGATCCCAAGCTGCGGTTCACGAGCTGGAACCTCGTGGCGATCGAGAACCGGCTCGTACAGTCGGCTCGCCTCCAACCGCGCGATCGGCCTTTCGGCGCGTTCAGCGACCAGGTGTCGGTGCGCGGCGGATCGACGGCGTACTTCATCGTGTCGGGCAGCAACCGCGGGCCGGTGGCCATTCGCGCCCGCGATTCGGCCGGCGCCGCACTGCCGGCCGTCATGCGCATGTGGGCCGTGAGGATGAATTGAACGCGGCCATACTGGGCTTCCGCGTCGCCGCGACGGTGCTCGTGCTCGCGAGTACCGCATGTTCGGGATCGTCCGGCAAGGGCGCGAACGACACGATGGCTGCCGAGACTGTCGCGGCCCTGGCGCCGGGGTCCGCGGCGTCACCAACGGCCGAGCCGCCTTCGCCAGCACCGTCGTCTGCACCGCCTTCGTCTGTGTCGCCAACCCCTCCAGACTCCACTCGCCCTCGCGGTCCCGGCGCCGTCCCGCGCCCGACGCCCACGCCGCTTCCTGCCGAGGACGTGATGGTCGGCGAGGTCGTCGCGGGCGGCGTGGCGGAATCTCCGGTGACGTCGCTTCGCGTGGAGGGGCGCGGCCCGGTAACGCTCGTGGGCCCGCTCGAGCTCGAGCTTCGGCGGCTCGGCGGCGCGACCGTCACCGTCTCGGGCGGGCTCGCGGCATCGCCGCATAACGCATTCACCGTCTCGCGTTACGACATCGTCACGGTGGACGGCGCGCGGCCGATGGTGGGCACACTCCTGAGCCGCGACGGCGGCCTCGCGCTCGCGTCCACCGACACGGTCCGCCTCGCCTCCGTTCCGGCGGGGTTGCAGGGCAAGGCGGGCGCGAAGGTCTGGATCGTCGGCCGCCGCAGCGGGGGGGAGCTGACGGTGCAGTCGTTCGGCATCCTCCGCGAACCGCGTTAGCGCGTTAGGGGTCAGAGTCCTAACGCATCATTTCATTTCGTAAGGGGTCAGAGTCCTAACCCATCGTTTTCACGCAGCGCGTGAAAACGATGGGTTAGGACTCTGACCCCTTACTCATCCAACTTTTGCAGCC
>DAINRQ010000038.1:0-19817 GCA_036741775.1 Gemmatimonadaceae bacterium
GGATGCGCATGGGCGCGCGTGCGCGCTCGGGCGCGGCGGCGCCGACGAGGCCGGGGGCGACGGTGCCGACGAGCACCGAGCCGCCGACTGCGGCTGACGTCTTCAGAAAGTCGCGTCTGCTGGGCATCTGCAGGCAGGGATGGGTAGTCTGGTTGCGCCGAATCGCCCGACCGCAGGAACGCAATCGGAGTGCGCGCAAACGAGAGCGACGGAAAGATGAACCAATATCCGTCGATCAGGCGGACCGAACTCCGTCGATCAGTCGGACCATGGGCGGGTCTGCGGCCGGCGGACGATGGAGTCGCCGGGCGCGCAGAGTCGTTCTTGTGCCCTGACGCAAACATATGGATGATTGTGCTGCCGACGAAGGCACTCACCGCCGAGGAGCGCAGGAATGACGCCCGCCGGATCCGCCCACATTGCTCAGGCCGTCGCCGACAAATACCGCATCGAGCGCGAGCTCGGCGCGGGAGGCATGGCGACCGTGTACCTGGCCGAGGATGTGAGGCACCAGCGCAAGGTGGCGCTCAAGGTCCTGCATCCGGAGCTCGCGGCGGTACTGGGAAACGAGCGGTTCCTCGCCGAGATCAGGACAACGGCGACGCTCCAGCACCCGAACATCCTCCCGCTGTTCGACTCGGGAACCGTTGACGGCGTCGTGTACTACGTCATGCCGTACGTGGCGGGCGAATCGCTGCGCGATCGCCTGGTTCGCGAAGGACAGCTCGCCGTTGACACAGCGGTGAAGGTTGCGACCGCCGTCGCCGACGCGCTCGAACACGCGCACCGGCAAGGCGTCGTCCACCGGGACATCAAGCCGGAGAACATCCTGCTGACGGACGGTCACGCACTCGTGGCCGACTTCGGCATCGCGCTCGCCGCCACGAATGCGGGGGGCTCGCGCCTCACGCAGACCGGGTTGTCGCTCGGCACGCCGCAGTACATGAGTCCCGAGCAGGCCGGCGCGGACCGCACACCGGATGGCCGCAGCGATATCTACTCGTTAGGTGCCGTCTGCTACGAGATGTTCGCGGGCGAGCCGCCGTTCTCGGCGCCCACGACGCACGCGCTTCTTGCCAAGCTGTTCACGGAAGAGCCTCGGCCGCTGTCGTCCCTCCGGAGATCCGTTCCTCCGGCGGTCGAGGCAGCGGTACATCGGGCGCTCGAGAAGCTTCCAGCCGATCGCTGGGGCAGCGCCGCCGAGTTCGCGGCCGCGCTCGGCCAGCCGGATTCGCGCGCAATCGTGCGGCCGGTCGCGCGCCGCACCGGCGGTCACTCGCCCGCGGCGATCGCGGCGATCGCTCTGGCCGCCTTCGCGGCCGGTGTCTTCGCGGGGCGCACGGTCTGGCCACCGGCGGCGCGCCCGGCTGCCACGGTCGCTTCCGTCAGGCACTGGGCCGTTCCGCTTCCCGAGTCGGCGCGCTTTTCGCCCACGACCGACGAATCCGCTGCCCGGCAGCTTGGGGTATCGATCTCGCCGGATGCGGCACACATCGCCTACGTCGGCGTGCGCGGGTCGACCACGGTGCTCTACCTCGTTCACCCTGCAACCGGCACGTCAACCGCCCTCGATGGTACCGATCGCGCCCGACTCCCCGTCTTCAGTCCGGATGGGCGCTGGCTGGCCTTCATTGCCGATGGGGAGCTGCGAAAGGTCTCGGTCAACGGTGGCGCCGTCGTCCGGCTGGCTCAGCTCGAAGCACCCATTGGTTTGTTCTGGCTCTCCGATGCGGAATTGCTCGTCAGCCAGAGCGCGATCGGTCCCGGCAAGGTAGCGTCGACTGGGGGCCGGTTCGAGCCACTCGGAGAGCACTTCCGTGCGGTGTCGGTCGTCCATACGCAGGTGCTTCCAGGCAACAAGGAGTTGTTAGGCACGACGGCGTTCGGTGACCTCGCGACCGTCTCGATGGTGACTGGCGAGCTCCGGCTGATCACCGCCGGCGACGCCTCCGACGCGGATCGCGGTGTGTTCGGCCGCGCACTTCGCGGGCACAGCCCGCATTACCTGCCGACCGGGTATCTGGTGTACGCGTCTGGTTCGTCGCTCATGGCCGTCCCGTTCGACCCGAAGCGGGGGCGTGCGACGGGAAAGCCGACGCCGGTGGTGACGGACATTCGGAGCGAAGGCGGACCTGGCGAGGCGCAGTTTGCGCTGAGCGACGAAGGGACGCTCGTCTACGTACCAGGGCTCGACGGCAGCCTGGGCAGACTCGTCTGGTCGGATCAGCAGGGGACGTTAGGCGACACGCTACCACTCCGGCCGTCGAATTTGTCTTGGGTCCGGCTATCGCGCGATGGTCGCAAGTTGGCGATCGTCGAGCACCTGCCGAACAGTACCGCCGAGACGCGAATCGTCGATCTGACGCGTGGGGTCGAAGAACGCGTGCGCGTCGACGGAGAGCTCGGCGTCACGTCGTGGTCGGCCGACGCGCACCGCCTCCTCGGCTATCACATTTCGGATACGGCGCCTGGCCGCGCCTGCTGCTTCCGCGGCGTTCAGCTCGACGCCCGGTCGCTCGCACTCCGCCCGTCGACCGTACGCGCGCCATATCGTGTCGAGGTCGAATTCGACGAATCGCCTGACGGCGCGCTTCGCTGCGCGGAAGCGGAGCTTGGCGGCGGCGCCGGATCCGAGATGTTCGCGGCCCTGCTTCGCCGGGTGGACGACGCCGCCCCCCCCAGGATCCTGGGACCGGGCCACCTAGGCGACTGCGCCTTTTCGCCGGATGGGAAATGGGTGGCGTTCACCGGTCGTGATGGGCTCTCCGTCACGCGTGCAATATTGGACTCGACGGCGAGTGTCGTGAAGGTGGTACCGGGGGCGTCGGCCGCGGTGCGCTGGACCCCGGATGGTCGGCGCATTCTCTATCATGACGGCCGACGACTCTTCGCCGTTGACGTGGACACCCGTGGCGCGTCCGTCGAAAGCGCTCAGCCGCGACTCCTCTTCCGGCACGACGGGCTGGCCACGACCTGGGACGTCTGGGGAACCGGCTGGGACGTTGCACCGGACGGCCGGCTGTTGCTGTGGCAACCGCCAGCACAAGCGCCAGGCCGTCAGCTCAACGTCATCACGAATTTGCCGGCGCTCCTCGCTGCACGAGTCGATGCGAGCCTAACGACGCGATGATCGCCGGCGGCGGGGCGACTCGCGACCACGTCGGCCGCTGACCCTGTAGCGGCGGGCTAGTCGCTCCGCAACGCCGCCAATGGGTCCACGCGGGACGCTCGCCGCGCAGGGGACGCGCTCGCAAGCGCCGCCACCGCCAGCAACAGCGCTCCAATGCCGATGAACGTCGCGGGATCCGTCGGCTCCGTCTCGAAGAGGATGGCGCGCAGGACCCCCGCGGCCGCGTAGGCCGCGATGCCGCCTAACGCGACACCCGTTGCGGCCAACCGCATCCCCTGACCCAACACGGCCGCGACGATCCCTCGCGGTGGCGCCCCGAGTGCCATCCGCACGCCGATCTCGCGTGACCGCCGCGAGACGGTGTACGACACGACCCCGTACAGCCCAATCGTCGCGAGGACGAGCGCTGCCCATGCGAAGATCGCGATCACCAGCACGATGAGCCGAGGTTCCGCGGTGGCATCGCGGACCAGACGGCTCAGCGGCTGGACGGCTGCAACGGCAACGTTCGGATCGAGCGCTCCGACCTCACGACGGACTGCCGCGACGATCGCCATCGGATCGCCCGACGTGCGCGCGGTGAGCCACATCGCCGGCCATGGGAACTGGCCGTGCGAGAAGTACATGGTCGGCGCCGGCACGCTGTCCACGAACAGGTGACGCGTGTCCCCGACGATCCCCACGACCGTCATCGTGCGCCCGCTCTTGAGCGTGACCTCGCGTCCCACCGGATCGGTCGTCGGCCAGCCAAGACGCGCCATCGTCTCGTTGATCACCATCACGTCAGGCGTCGGATACCGGTCGCGGTCGTCGAACACGCGCCCGCGTACGAGCGGGATCTCCAACGCGGCGAAGTAGCCCGGCGTCACCACCCGCCAGCTCGCGCTGCGATACTCCCCGTCACGTCCCGATGTCTGTCCGGCGGGCTCGAAGCCCATGGCCGTGTTCTCGCCGCTGAACGGCGCAATGTTGACCGCTCCCACGGCGCGCACCCCTGCGGTTCCCGCGAGGCGGTGCGAGAGCCCCGCGTAGAACGCCACGACTTGATCAGCCGTGTAGCGGCCCGGCGTCGGGTCGGCGGGGTACCGCTTGACGGGCACCGTGACCGACGCGGCGAGCACCTGGTCGTGGGAAAAGCCGAGGTCCACCCGCATGAGCTTCACGAAGCTGCCGCCAACGAGCCCCGCGGAAACGAGGAGCAACATCGCGAGCGCAACGGAGGTCACCACCAGCATGCCTCGCAGGCGCCCGGCATCGACGGTCCGCGTCCCGCTCTGAAGGAGACGAAGGCCGCCGCTGCCTCCCGCCGTTCCCGCGCGCACGAGATTGAGCGCCGGCGCGAGCCCGAACACCACGCCCGTCGTCACACAGGCGGCGAGCGCGAACGCGAGTACTCTCCAGTCGAGCGTCATCTCGTCGAGCCGCGGGATCGCTGTGCCTCCGATGGCGCGGACCAGCGGGATACCCATGGCAGCCACCGCGACACCGAGCACCCCGCCGAGGGCGGCGAGGACGCCGCCCTCGGCAAGGAGCTGCCGGAGAATGCGGCCACGGCCGGCGCCTAACGCCGCACGCACCGCGATCTCGCGCTCCCGCGTACTTGCCCTGGCCAGCAGCAGGCTGGCGACATTCACGCACGCCATGACGAGGAGGACTCCCACGGTCGCCAGTAGCGTCGCGAGGCGTGCACGAAGCTGGGGAGTGACGTAGGCCTCCGAGAGCGGCTGGATCCGCGATCCCCACCCCGTGTTCGTCGCCGGATGCTCGGCGACCAGCTGCCGAACGATTTCGGCCAGCTCCGTCGCAGCCTGCTCGTGCGTCGCTCCGGCCGCGAGCCGCGCGACCGTCTGCAGCCGGCGATCGCCCCGGTGATACCGTATGGTTGGCACCAGTGGGACCCATACGTCGACGCGGTCGGGATACTCGAACCCGCGGGGCATGACACCGACAACGCGATGCGCTATCCCGTCGAGCTCCAGTGAGTGCCCGACGACGCTCGAGTCGCCACCGAAGTGACGTTGCCACAGGCCGTGGCTGATGACGGCGACCCTCGTGTCGCCTCCGGGCGTATCCTCCTCCTGCGCGAACGTGCGCCCTAACGCGGGCGCGACTCCGAGCACCGTGAACAGCGAGTGCGTCGCCGCGAGCCCGACGAGGCGTTCCGGCCCCGATTGGCCGCGCAAGCTCGGCGTGCGCGCGCTGAACGCCCCGATGTCCGAGAACCGACGCGATCTCGCGCGCCAATCGAGATAATTCGGCTCGGAAACGGAGAAATCATCCCCGAGCGGCGTGGTCTCCCAGGCCATGACGAGGCGCTCGGGCTCCGCGAACGGGAGCGCGCGAAGCATCACCGCGTTCGCGATGCCGAAGATGGTGGTGACGGCACCGAGTCCGATGGCGATCGTGAGGACAGCGACCGCGGTGAACCGGGGGCTCGCGCGAAGCTGGCGGAGCGCGTACCGAACGTCGTGACGCAGCTCGTTGAGCCACTCCGACCGGCGGACGTCGCGATCCCGTTGTTCGCCGATGTCGCGACATGCCGCACCGATGCGTTCGGTGTCGCCGAAACGCGCGCGCGCGGTCGCGCGGGCAGCTGCCGGATCGAGCCCACGCGCGATGAGGTCCTGCTCGAGCATCTCGAGGTGATTCGTGAGCTCGCGGCGCACTTCCTCCTCGACCGATGGCTTCCAGAGGCGGGCGCGAAGTTCACGGGCGAAACGTCCGAGTCGGGGCACGGGTCGCTCGTTCGTCAGGTGGGATCGAGCAGAATTCTCGCGACGCCTTCGGCGAACCGGGTCCACTGCGCCGTCTCGACGGCGAGCCGCTCGCGTCCGGCGTCGGTGAGGCGATAGACCTTCACCTGGCGCTTGGTGTCGGAGAGCCCCCACTCGGCCTCGATCCATCCCTTTCGCTCGAGCCGGTAGAGCGCGGGGTAGAGCGACCCCTGCTCGATGCTCAGCGCGTCTGCGCTATTGCTCTCGATCCACTGCGCGATGGCGTACCCGTGGCGCGGCCCCCAAGCGAGGGTCTTGAGGATGAGGGCGTCGAGGGTGCCGTGGAGTAGTTCGGTTGGTTCGGTCACTAACACGCCTTGATTATCTAGGCGTAGGATACGCGCGCACGCCTAGATAATCAAGACGTGTAGGTTCGCGCCCCTTGCTGCAGGCGAGCGCGACCCGAACGTGCGAGTCAACTACCGTGCGTCGTCGCTGTGCGTCGTCGCGCAATTACCATATTCGCTATTATCACTAATACTCCAGAGGACGCATGAGTCGACGACCTCGAACGGCCCCGCAGCCAAGCTCGGCGCAGCCCATCACGGTCACCGCAACCGAGGCCCAGAACGAGTTCGGACGTGTGTTCGACAGCGCCCTACGTGACACCGTCGTGGTCATCACGCGGCACAACGCTCCGCGCGCGGTGCTGATGTCCATCGATCGCTACAACGCCCTCGTCGGTGCCGAGGCGGCGGCGCTGGATACGTTGACTGAGGAGTTCGATGCCCTGATTACGCGCATGCAATCCCCGGCGGCACGCGCCGCGATGGAGGCCGCGTTCAACGCGTCGCCACGGGAGCTCGGCAAGGCCGCGGTCGCAGCAGCGAAGTCGCGCGCTCGCGACCGGTGATCGTCCCCGCGATATCCCGTGGTGCCCGCGCAGCCCCGCCCACGCATCTACGTCCTCGCCGGGGTCAACCGGGCTGGAAAGAGCAGTGTCGGTGGGGCGATGTTCCGGCGGAATGGCACCGACTACTTCGACCCTGATGAAGCCGCCCGTCGAATCCTCGAGGCGAATCCAGGGATCTCCCTGCCGGAGGCCAACAGCATCGCGTTGCTCGAGGGCAAACGCCTGCTGGAGCGCGCGATCGCGGAGCGGTTGGACTTCGCCTTCGAGACGACGTTAGGCGGGCACACGATCCCGCGGTTGCTCGAGGCGGCGCTCGACGCGGGGATCGAGGTTCGCGTGTGGTTCGTTGGCCTGGGTAGTCCGGAACTCCACCTCGCGCGGGTTCGCGCCCGTGTAGCCGCGGGCGGCCACGACATCCCGGAATCGAAGATCCGCGAGCGGTTCGACCGCAGTCGTTTGAACCTGATTCGGCTCCTGCCAAAGCTCACGGAGCTCCGCGTCTCCGACAACAGTGCGGAGGGCGATCCGGCGCGCGGTGCTGTTCCACAGCCCCGCCTGATCGTGCACGTCGCGGAAGGGACCGTGCGGGAGACGTGCGCATTCGAGGACGTCCCCACCTGGGCGAAGCCGATTGTGATGGCGGCGCTGCGGGAGAAGTGATCGAGCCACGATCTCATCAGCTCAACTCGGCTCGCACCTTTTCGAGGAGCGCCTTCGTCGCCCGCACCCCTTCGGCCTCGCCTAACGTGTTTCCCTCGTATTCGATTCCGACGAAGCTTCTGTACCCCGCGTCCTTGACGATCTCGAGCATTCGCCGGTAGTCGGTGTGTGTCTCGTTGCCGGCACTGTCGAAGTCGTGGGACTTCGCGCTCACGGCCTTCGCGAACGGCATGAGTTCCGCGACGCCCTTGTAGCGGTCGTACTGCTGCCCGCCCCCGATGTCGAAGTTGCCGAAATCGGGGAGCGTGCCGCAGTTCGGCAGGTTCACTTTCTTCATGACACCGGCGAGCCACTGGCCATTCGACGAGCGCCCACCGTGGTTCTCGACGATCACCGCAATGCCGCTGGATGCACCGTATTCGGTGACGCGCCGGAGACCATCGGCGGCCCGCTCCATCTGCTCCTCGTAGCTGCCCGTGGACGCGGCGTTCACGCGGATGGCGAAGCAGCCCAGAACCTTCGCGGCGTCGACCCACTTGTAATGGTTCTCGACGGCCTTCGTTCGGGCGGCCGGGTCGGCGTCGCCTAGCGCACCTTCGCCGTCGATCATGATCAGCCGGCTCTCGACGCCGTGGTCCGCGCAGCGACGCTTCATCTCCGCGAGGTACGTCTCGTCCTTCGCCTTGTCCTTGAAGAACTGGTTGACGTATTCCACGGCGCTGATACCGTAGTCCGTCTTCGCGACCCTCGCGAAGTCGAGGTGGTCCATTTGCCGGGCGAAGATCGCCTTGTGGAAGGACCACTCGGCGAGAGATATCTGGAACCAGGGCTCGGCGCTCGCGATCGTGGTTCGAGGGCGAGCGCAGGAGGCGAGCGCCACGCCCGCGGCGAGACGCGCGGCCTGATCGAGGAACTCACGGCGGTCTATCATGCGGGTCATGGGAACCTCGATTCAAGGCGTTGGCGGGCACTGCACCACACATGAGATGAGCGATGACGGACGAGACGACAAGGTGGGTCGGCCGGCGGGAGGTGCTGAAGCAGGCGTTCGTCGCCGGTGGCGGGGCACTTCTCGTGTCCAGTTGCGGGCGCAGCGCGCAAGCCGTTCGTACCGCTCCGCAGCCGGGACGGTTTGCGCGGGTGCGCGTGGCCGCCGACCGCGTGATCCGCACGATCACGGGGCTTCGTCCATTTCGGCCGTCGGGGTTCGTCGTGCGGGCCGATCGCGCCGACGACCGCACGATCGTGCACAACTACGGTCACGGCGGTGGCGGCATCACACTGTCGTGGGGCTCATCGGCCCTCGCCGTCGACCTTGCGACCGCCGTGGGCCCGCGTCGTGTGGCCGTGATCGGGTGTGGCGTGATGGGCCTGACGACGGCGCGGCTACTCCAGGACCGAGGCTTCGAAGCGACCATCTACGCGAAAGAGTTGCCGCCCGACACGACGTCGAACGTCGCCGGCGCGCAGTGGTCGCCGTACACGGTGTTCGACGACGAATCAGCCACCCCGGCGTTCCGCCAGCAATTGGAGCGGGCGGCGCGGCTCTCCAACCGGTATTTCCAGAATCTTGTCGGCGACACCTATGGGGTGCGCTGGATCGAGAACTACGTCCTGCGCGACAATCCGCCGGCGCAACAGCAGGCCAGCCCAATCCGCGACCTCTTCTTCGCCCCGGCGGTGCTACCGCGAGATCGGCACCCGTTCGCCGCGTCGCACGTGTCACGCTTCACGACGATGCTGATCGAGCCGCCGATCTTCCTCCCCGCGATCATGCGCGACTTCCTGCTGCGCGGCGGGAAGATTCACGTGCGCGAGTTCAGGGAGCCGCGCGACCTGTTTCAGCTCGAGGAAAAGGTCGTCGTCAATTGCGCGGGGCTGGGCGCTCGCGCCCTGTTCGGTGATGCGGAGCTCACACCGATCAAGGGCCAGCTGGCGATTCTACTGCCCCAGCCCGAGGTCGACTACATCATGCTCAAGGGCGACTACTACATGTTCCCTCGACGAGACGGGATCGTGCTGGGAGGGACTCACGACCGGGGTGAATGGCGCCTCGACGCAGATCCTGCGGTGACCGATCGGATTTTGTCGAAGCACCAAGCGATATTCGAGCAGATGCGATGACATGCGCGCCCCGGGATGCCGGGGGCTACTGCGCCATATTCCTCGCCTTCGCTCGGACCAACGCGGAGTTCAACGCCGGGAGGGAATTGTCGTTGGCCGCTCGCTCGGAAAGCTGCTTCGCCTTCGCTGCGTCTCCCTTTCCCTGGTATGCCAGCGCCGTCATGTAGGTGACGTACGGGTCCTGTTGGTTCGCCTTGGCGTAGTGGGCGATTGCTTCGTCGAATTTCTTTTCCTTTTGCGCGATCATTCCGACGAGCTGGTGAGCCTGCCGGACCCTGAAGTCGTTCTGTTTCGCCTCGGATCCCTTCATGTAGGCGTCGGCTTCCGTCTTGGCCGTCGCAAGATCGTTCGTCGCGAGGGCGACGCGTGCCTTGTTGTAATGGTCGCCGAGCGTTGCGTCGTCCTTCACCTCGGCGGGAAAACCTGATCCCGTCACGAGCGCGAGGGACTGCGCATAGCGCTTTTGCGCCTCGGCTGTCCGTCCCGCGTCGAGTAGAATGTCGCCAATCGTGCTCGCGTCATTGGCCATCGCTGCGGTGTCGCCGCTCTTCGCCCCGAGTGCGTACAGCCGCTCCATCCGCTGCAAGGCCTGCGCGGTTCTTCCTCGATCGGCGTCGATCACGACTTGAGCGAACTGGGCGGTGCGACGATCGCCGTCATCCCGGGCGGCGGCATACAGCTTCTGCGCCTCGGCGATTGCGTCGTCGTGCTTGCCCTGGAGCATCAGGTTCGACGCGATCCCGATGTGCGAGTTCCCGAAGCCTGGGTCTATCGCGAGGGCTTTTTGGTACTGGGCGATCGATTCGTCGAACCGGCCCATCTTCATCAAGAGCTCGGCGTACGAGTCGTACGGATTCGGATCGTTAGGCACCAGCTCGATGTACTTCTTGAACGCCTGCTCGGCCTCGGCATTGTTATCCATCGACCGGTACGTGTATCCCAACGAGTTATAGACAGGGGAATAGTTGGGGTTGATCTCGATGGCCTTCTTGTACTCGGCTACGGCCTTGTCGTACTGCTGCCGTCCATTGTAGGCGTTTCCGAGGTTGAAGTGAGCGCGCTCGTCCTGCGGATACTTCGCGACAATCTCTTCCGCGAGCCGAAGCGACGTCGCCGGATCGGCCTTGGCGTTCGCGTCGAGCGAGCGGATCAGCAGTTGCTCCCCCTCGGAGGCCTTGTTCGAGAGTGCGACTGCCTGGCTCAAGTGCTGCAAGAACTCCTTCGTCGTCGGCGAGGTGAGGGCCAGGTTGTAATGGGCCAACGCGAACGTCGAGTCCTTCGCGACGGCTTGTTCGAATAGCGGGCGCGCATCCTGGTTCCTCAGCTGTTCGGAGAGATCGCGCCCCTTGACGTAGAGGGATCGTGCCTCGTCGGACGCACTCGTTACGGGTATCTTCGCGTTTCTCGCGACGTCTCCGCCCGCGGTGGCGGCGGCCGGTGAGTCGGTGGTCGACTTGTCGGAATCCTTTGGCGCGCATCCGAGGGGGACCGAGACCAGTGCAAGAGCGGTGAGCCAGTCGGCTATGGATCTCGCCATGTTCCGCATCTCGTGCCTCCGTGCCGACAATGTCGGCGTCAAGGAAACCTCGGCGAACGCTGCTACTGTGCCGCAGGTTGATAACGCCAAAGAGTATGGGATGTAATGTATGGATTCGCAAACATTTCCAGCTGAGGTCGCCAGTCGGGACGTTAGGCACTTTCTGTCGAGGTCCCCACGACAGCGAGCCCAAGCAGATGCACCTAACGAGACACAACGTTAAGTGATGGCCCTACCGCCCCGGGACGTGTTCGACGTAACGTCGCCCCCCGACCAGGTCGCCGAGGGCTATCGGGCGAGGGACGAGCGGCGCGCGATCAAGGCGCTGCTCATGCCATGAGGCGAGCCGTGAAGATTCACGCCGGTGAAACTGCCGCCTCTTGCCGGTGCTGCGCGCCGGCGAACCAGGACACGAGCCGCTCGAGCCCTGCCTGATCGTCGGCGTCGAATGTGTTCGCGCGCTCCGAGTCGATGTCGAGTACGGCGACGAGCTCACCCGCGGCGCCGAACACCGGCACGACGATTTCCGATAGCGAGCGAGCGTCGCAGGTGATGTGGCCCGCGAACTCGCGCACATCGGGGACGATCACCGTGCGCCGCTCCGCCGCCGCCGTGCCGCACACGCCCCTCCCGAACCGGATCTCGAGGCAGCCGAGCGTGCCCTGATAGGGACCGACGCGCAGTAGGTCGGGCGAGACGACGCGATAGAAGCCCGTCCAGAGGAAGCCGAAACCGTGATGCAGGAGCGCGCTCATCGTCGCCATCGCCGTCACGGGATCGTCGGTGTTGCCCATGACCTGGTGGAAGGCTGTGTGCACCAGCTCGTACGCCCGAGGCTTCGGCTCCTGCCGAACGTCGAGAAGCGTCTCAGCCACGCGCCGTCACTCCGGCGGCCCGGCTGGCGGTGCGACCTGCCCGAGCCCGATGACTTCCCCGCTCGCGAGCACGTGATCCTTCATCGCGGCGATCATTGCGTCGTATGTCGCGCGCGCCTCGTCGGGGAGCGTGATGTCGAGGGCGAAGACCTGGAAGTGATACCGATGCTTCGGACCCGCGGGGGTGCGCGGCCCCATGTACGGGTGATTCGGCCCGCGGATGTTCGGCCCGTGCTGCGCGCCGGCTGGCGCGTCGGTCATCCCGGCGTCGAGCTTTGTGATCGTTGCGGGGATATTGACCATCGTCCAGTGGAGAATCGGCATCCCGGCACGCATCGCGTCGGTGTCCTGCATGATGATCGCGTAGGACATGGTCCCGGCCGGCCCGGCGGTCCAGGAGAGCCCGGGGAACACGTTGCCGCGGTACTGGGTGTTCTCGAACGGGATGTCCCCGCCGGGCTTGAAGGCGGGCGAGGTGACGGTGAGCTTCGCACTCCCTTTCGCCGGGAGGTTCACGAGCGCGAGTTTCGCCGCGCCCACCTCGATTTCGGCCGGGGGCTGCTGGGACGAAACGTCGGTGGCGCCGACGACGCCAATGAGCGAAGTGATCAACAAGTGGCGCTTCATCTTTCTCTCCTCACGGGCGCGATGCCTCGAAGCTAATCCGTCGCGTGCGCAGCCGCTCTCTCACCTGAGCTCGCAGAACCCGGAGTGGTTGTAGAAACCCCGTAGAGAACCGGCCTCGGCCTCCCAACCTTTCGCCGGGTCCGCGGATCTAATGAATGCCTCCGGTCCGTCGGCGGATTCGCGGGGTAACTGTAACCCGGTCGCGCCTTGTTCCGTACGAGAGCATACGGTCAATGTCCCTTGGAGACTCTGAATGTCGTTTCTGAAGCGCCTCTTCTCGTCGAAGACCCCGGAGCCCACGCAGCGCGTCCGGGTTTGCGTTGAATGCGGCATGCCCGTGGCCGATCACAAGGAGTGGTGCTCCATCCGCCGCGGGCAGGCGGAGATGGAGCGGCGGAAGGCCGAGAGGTAGCGTAACACTCCGGGGACACCGTTGCAGCGGCACGGCCGTTCGCAGATCAGATGTCGGCGCCGACGCGAAGGTTCACCGCGTCGTTGTCAGGCCGCGAGCGAACCACCGCACCCGCGAACTCCATCAGTCGAAGCTCGCCCGCCGCGAGCGAGACCGCGTCGGTCGAGCTGACTCGGACGTCGACAGCCGCGTCAACCGCGACCGCCAGCTTGTGCGTGGCTCCAACGCTCGCGAGCGCAAAGAGCCAACCATCGGCGCCAACGGAATCGACTCGCGTTTCGGACACGCCGAACGACGGGTGCGTGAGCGACTGCGCGAGTCCGAGACCGATGGCCTTCGAGTAGGCCTCCTTCAGCGTCCAGAGCGCGCACACGTGGGCGGCGCGCGCATGGTCCGGCAGCCGATCGAGCGACGCCGCCTCCACGTCCGAGAACATGCGCCGCGCAACGTCCACCGCGCGCGCGCAGGCCTCGACCGACTCGACGTCAACGCCGATGCGGCCGCGCCCGCCCACTGCGCAGGCGACGACGCCTCGCGCGTGGGTGATGCTGAACGCCGGCACTGGCCCCCCGTCTGACGGAGGCAGCAGAAACGGCTTCCCATGCGGGGTCGCGTCGAAGCGGAGCCGGTCCGGAGCTGTCTCCGTTCGCGTGGCGAGGGCCGTGCGGAGCAGGACGTGCGCGACGACGTAGTCGCGGCGGTCCTCCGCGAACGCGAATCGCTGCTGCCGATCTCGCTCATCCGGCGACAGGACGGACAGCATCGCCGAGACGTGGGCCTCGGAGAGGTCGTGCGTCTGGCAGAAGTACACGTCTACCGCACCGCGCGGCTCGCCGATCACGTCCGCCGAGCGCGAATGATACGGTACTCCCAGCTTCCCGCGCGCATCTGCTCGTAGACCAGCGACCCGGGAACGGCGAGGAAGTTATCGATGGCCGCGTTGCTCCCGCCGAACGCCTGCGCCCGCGTGGCCGCGACCTCGTCGCACGAGGCGAGCACGTTAGGCGTGATCTCGCGATCCGCCTCGATCGTCAGGCCGAGTGGGCCGAGGAGCGCCCTGACTTCGAGCCAGCGCCCGACGGGCAGCAGGTCGGTGTAGAGGAACATGCCGCCCTTTGCCAGAACGCGTGCGACCTCCGTGTAGAACGCGCGGAGGTTCGGGTAGGTGTGTGACGACTCGATGTTCGTCACGACATCGAAAGCGCCGTTCTCGCACGGCAGATGCTCGGCGTCGCCGACCTCGAATCGGACGTTCGGGTTTTGGTGCGTGCGACGGCAGAAGGCAATGGCTTCGGGCGACAGGTCCACGCCTAACACCGGCGTGTCGAACCGATCCGCGATGAGCGCCGCGGTCCCACCGCGCCCGCAGCCGACGTCCAGCACGCGACGCGATCGGAGGTCCGTCGCGCCGATCACCTCGAACGCGAGCCGCACCGAGTTCGCGTTGAAGACACGGTCCGGTACCTCGAAGCGAGATTCATCTCCGGGGCCCAGGCTCCGGTAGCCATAATTGAGGAAGAACGATGCCTCGGCGACGCCGGACTGCTCGAGGCGGCGCGTCACGTCATCGTAGAACTCGCGGTACGTCTGCTTGGCCGCAGCTTCGGGCGCTTCCCCCTGGATCGGGGTCGCCTCTGCCGCCGGCTGTTGAAGCTGCAGCCCTGCGGGCGTCCGGTCGCCCGTTCCGGCTTTTGCCTGGTCGATCACGATCGCGAGCTCGCCGACGCTCGGCGCCTGGAACAGTTTGAGTACCGGGAGCTCGATCTGGAACTTGTCGCGGATCTCGGACGAGACCTGCACAGCGAGCAGTGAGTGACCGCCGAGGTCGAAGAAGCGATCGTGGATCCCGACCTTGTCGACGCCGAGCTGAGCCCCCCAGATCTCCGCGAGCTCACGCTCGGTGGGCGTTCGCGGCTCGACGTACGCCGTCGAGAGGTTGGGGCGCGGGTGCCGCTCGACACCGCTCTGCTTCGTCGCCGAGTCGGCGAGCCGGGTCCACGCCTCGAGGCGGCCGGCGAAATCGCCGACGGCGACGAGCACGCGCGGTCCGACATCCGCGCCGAGCGCGCGGAGCAGTGCGTCGAGACCTTCGGGTGGAAGAATGGGCTCCGGCATCCCCGCGATGTGCGCCTCGGCCGCGTTGTCCCACAAGTCCCAATCGATGCTGAGCCACCGGTCGCCTCCGGCCAGGGCCATCGCGTCGAGTACGGCGTTGGCCGCGGAGTATGCCGCGAGGCCGAGGCCGCCGAGCACCGTCGAGATCGAGGAGTGCAGCACCCAGCGCTGGGGCTCCCGCCCGCGAAACGCCTCGATGATGTGAAGCAGTCCGCGAAGCTTGGGGGAGAACTGCGCGTTGACGACCTCCGGACCAGTCTCCGCCGCCGAGCCGAAGGCACCCGCGTCGATGCGCGCCGCGCCGTGCACCAGCAGGTCGATTCGCCCGAACCGCTCTACGGCCGCATCGACTGCATGGGTGACGGCGCGCGGATCGTTCATGTCCGCCCGCACGACCATGACGTCGTCTCGCTCGGCGCGCATGTCGGCGAGCCGGCGGAGCAGGGATCGCATCTCGTCAGGCGTCGATGGATCGTCGCTCGCTGCTGCCCACTCCTCGGGGTCCGGCACGGTGGTCCGCCCGACGAGGACGAGGCGTGCGTCGAGGTGGTTGAACAGCCCCTCGGACAGGTGCATCCCCATGTGCCCGAGTCCGCCCGTCACCATCACGACGGGCTGCTCGGGGAGGTGTCGCGGCGGGTCGATCTCGGATAGCACCACGGGCTCGTAGGTCTCGACGAAGCGGCGTCCGGCCCGAAGTGCAACGTTAGGCTCGGTCGCCCCCGCGGCCAGCTCATCGACCAGGCTCGCGGCGACGCGGTCGTCGCCGTCAACGTCCACGTGGGCGACGTGAACGCCCGGGTGCTCCTGCGGGATCACCTTCGCCGCGCCGGCCCCGAGTGCCCGCGGCGGATCCATCGCGTCGGCGTCGAGCACGCGCGTGGTGCCTCGCGCTACGAGCAGGAATGGAAGTGGGTGCGCCGTTTTCTGTCCGCCGAGCGCGTGCACGAGGCGCATCGGGGCCAGCAACGTGACGACCGCCGCGGTATCGAGATCGGAGTCGGCCGGTGGGCTCGCAGACCAGCAATCGATCACGCCGGACAGCGTCGGCTCCTCTGCGCAGACCATCGACGCGAGTTGCCCGAAGCCGTCTGGCTGAGAGGGGTCGAGCACGTAACTGTTGGCGTCGACGCGCTCGACTCCGCCCCCGTGCCGCACGATCACGGCCTGCCCGCCAGCCTGACGGACGCGGTCGGCCACCGCCGCCCCGAGGCCGGTGCCCTCATCGAACACGAGAACGCGCTGATCGGCCATGGAGGGGGCGGGGGCGACCGGCGCGACCTCACGCCAGACCGGCCGGTGGAACCAGTCGGACGTGTCACGGGTCTGGTGCGCCTTCTTCCGTTCCACCGTGTGTCCGGCTCGCGCACCGATCCAGTAGCTGCGACGCTCGAACGGGTAGGTGGGGAGCGGAACGCGCCTGCGGCGTTCGTTGTGATGGAATTTTTCCCAGTCAACGGCGACCCCGTTCGCCCACAGGGTGCCCAGGGACGTCAGCAGGAGCTCGACCTCCGGGCGCCGGTCGTTCGGTCCCGGGAGAGACGTTAGGCACGGGACGGCGCTCCCGTTGGCGCGCGCGGCGTCGGCGGCGAACGTCGCGAGCGTGTTGCCGGGGCCCACCTCGAGCAAGATCGGTTCGGGGTCCGACCGTTGCTCGGTCACGGTGCGGACGGCATCGGCGAACCGCACGGTAGACCGGATCTGCCGGCTCCAATACTCCGGCTGCGTGACGTCGCCGTTGGCCCAGTCGCCGGTGAGTGTCGCCGCAAACGGAATCGAAGGGGACGAGAGCCGCATCCCGGCCACGAGCGACTCGAACTCGGAGAGGATCGGATCCATCATCTCCGAGTGGAACGCATGCGAGGTATGCAGCCGTCGCGACGGGACGGATGCGGCGGTGAGTGTGGCCTCAACACGATCGATTGCCGCGTCGTTCCCCGCCAGTACGGCAAACCCGGGCGAGTTGATCGCCGCGATCGACACGCCATCGTCGGCGTAGCGCTCGAGCGAGTCGGCCGAGCCCATGACGGCGAGCATCGAGCCGCGCGGCAGCGCGGAGATGAGCTGGCCGCGGCGCGCGATGAGGCGGAGTGCGTCCTCGAGGGTCATGACGCCGGCGAGCGTGGCGGCAACGTACTCACCCACGCTATGCCCGATCATTGCCGACGGCTCGATCCCCCACGATCGCCACAGCTCCGCGAGCGCGTATCCCACCGTGAACAGTGCCGGCTGCGCCCACTTCGTATCCCGAAGCACCTCGGCGGCATCGGTGCGCTTCTTCGGTGAAGGGAAGAGCAGCTTCCGCAGGTCTGCGCCGACCTCGGGCTCGAGGATCCGCGCACACCGATCGATTGCCCGGCGAACCACCGGCTCGCTGCGGTACAGACCGTACGCCATTCCCGGGTACTGTGCGCCCTGTCCCGGAAACATGAAGACAACGGAGCGATCCGCCGCTGTTCCCGTGCGAGCTGGCGCGTTCAGCGCGTTGATCACGGTGTCGCGATCATCGCTCCGCGCGACCACGACACGACGCTCGCGGAAGGCGTGGCGGCCCACGTGCAGCGTGTACGCCGCGTCGGCGAGGTCCGTTTCCGGGTGCGACCGAAGGTGCTCGGTGAGGCGTGCCGACGTCGCCGCGAGCGCCGTCTCCGTGCGCGCGGACACGGTGATCAGCTGATGCGAGCGGCGCTCGTTAGGGTCCACACGCGCGGGCGCTTCTTCCACGACCACGTGCGCGTTCGTGCCTCCGACGCCGAAGGAGCTCACGCCAGCGCGGCGCGGCGTCCCGTTTCGTTCCCACGGGTGTAGCCGCGTCGTCACGAAGAACGGGCTCGACGCGAAGTCGATGGCGGGATTGGGCGATCGGTAGTGGACGGTCGGCGGGATCGCGCCGCGCTCGAGCATGAGCACCGTCTTGATCAGCCCGGTGACGCCGGCGGCGCACGACAGGTGTCCGAAGTTCGACTTCGCCGACCCGATGCCACAGAATCCGCGGCGCTCGGTGCCGGTCGCGAAGGCCTCGGTCAGCGCGGAGACTTCGATGGGGTCGCCGAGGATGGTGCCGGTCCCGTGTGCTTCGATGTACCCGATCGACTCGGGTGCCACACCGGCCATGGCGTGCGCTGCCCGGATCGCGGCGGCCTGCCCGCGGAAGCTGGGTGCCGTGTAGCCGACCTTGTCGTTGCCGTCGTTGTTGATACCGACTCCGAGAATGACGGCGCGGATCGCGTCGCGGTCGTGGAGGGCGGCACTCAGTCGCTTGAGAACGACGACCCCGACACCGCTGCCGACGATCGTTCCTTGTGCCGCCGCATCGAATGGGCGGCAGTGACCGTCGGGCGAGAGGATCGATCCCGGGGTGTAGAAATACCCGCCGCGTTGCGGGACGCGCACCGTCGCGCCCCCCGCGAGCGCCATCTGGCATCGACCGGCGTGAATGCTCTCGCAGGCGAGCGACACGGCGACGAGCGACGTCGAGCAGGTGGTCTGTACCACGATGCTCGGTCCGCGCAGGTTGAGCCGATACGACGTTTGCGTGCAGAGATGGTCCTTGTCGTTCGTGACCATGAGCTGCATGCCGTCGATGTACTGGAGCGCGTCGGGGTTCTGGTAGATCTGGTTGAGGTACGTGCTCATCTCGCAGCCGCCGAAGAGCCCGATCTCGCCCGGGTAAGTCGCGGGATCGTAGCCGGCGTCTTCCAGCGCTTCCCAACACGTCTCGAGAAAGAGACGGTGCTGTGGATCGGTGAGCGCGGCGTCGCGCGCGGAGAAGCCGAAGAACTCGGCGTCGAACTCGTCGACGTTTTCGAGCACGGGGGACGCGTTGACGTACCCGGGCAGCCGCGAGATGTGATCGGGGATGCCCGCGGCGCGCATGTCTTCCTGGCTGAGCGTCGCGATCGACTCGACACCGTTGGCGAGGTTCTCCCAGAAGCGATCGAGGTCGGTCGCGCCGGGAAAGCGGCCGCGCATGCCGATGATGGCAATCGGCTCGGGAGCGCGCGTCGCCGTGCGCTTCGGGCTCATGACAACCTCACGACGGCGTTATGCGTGGCGTTATGCGAAGTGGAACATCGCGCCGGGGTGCGCCGTCGCGAGCGAGCCGCAGGGCGCCGATGTACGCTGTGCCGGGGTCGTAGATCGCATCGTCGAGCCAGAGCGAGAGCTCGACACTGCCCTCGGCGTCACGTTCGAGAACGACGTCCTCGGGAGCGACGACCAGTGCGGGCGCGAACGCCGGACCGACGCCATCGGCGCGTCGGACTTCGCTGACCCCGCAGCGGATGACCGTCGGCTCGGCGAGCGTGTTGTCCACCGTGACCACGGTCGAGACCATCGTGTTGACCGGACCCGCGAGCTCGACGACGTCGCCATCGAAGCCGACGGGGTTCACCGCGCGCAGGGCACCCATCAGGTACTGGTCGGCGAAGCGGGCACGCTCCTCGTCGAGGTCACCGAGGTACGCGAACCAGATGCGGCTGGCTCGACTCAGCTCCTGGGCGAACGTGCGGGCAGTGTCTTTCCTCGCCAGGCGACGGAACGCATCGGCCGTCGTCTCGCCGGTTGCGACGGCGGCGAGCTGCGCGTAGTACGCGCTGGCGGCTCGCCTGTTGCGGTCAGCGACGCGCTCAGCGAGGCGAGCCAAGGCGTCGCTCGTGTCGGTGGTGTCGGTGCAAGTGGGCGGCTCCGAGTCGTCGGCGTCAGCGAGCG
>DAINRQ010000038.1:19917-55005 GCA_036741775.1 Gemmatimonadaceae bacterium
GTGTCGGTGGTGTCGGTGCAAGTGGGCGGCTCCGAGTCGTCGGCGTCAGCGAGCGGGAGGAACGCGCTCGACGCAAGCTCGGCGAAGAGTCGCGCGGTTGCCGCCGAAACACGCGCGGCGGATTCACCCGCATGCAGTTCCGCGAAGCGCGCGAGTGACTCCTCGAGCGTTGCGGGCGACGCCTGACGACGCGCCACGCAGCCGATGAGCTGCTCGTACCGGTGAAGCGCACCCGCCGAAGCAACAGCGGTCCGCAACAGACATTCAGCGAACGCCGCCGACGTCTCATCGGCGGCGATGGAAAACTCACGCGACTCAGCCATTGCAACTCCGCCAACACGAGCCGAGCGTGCGACGCTCGTCCCGATGTCGGCTTGTGTCCGTCGTCAGGTGGGGCGATATATACATCCGCAGTTTCCGCTTCGATAGTTCTCGCAGGCAGTAGATGTCGGAGGTGTTCATGCCCGGCGGCGGTAAAGGTGGCTCGGCGACCAGCACGGTGAACGTCAACAACGGGCCGATCAGCGTCGACTCCGACAGCACCGTAGACGTTAGGGGACTGGACCGTATCGGCGTCACCGCACACGTCGATCCGGTCGAGATCAAGCAGGAACTGCGGATCCCGGAGCCGATCGTCACGAAGTCGAGTACGGACTCGACGTCGGATGTTACGACCAAGTCGGACGTGACGAGTGACAGCCGCAGCGCGCTGTCGGTGGATCTCAAACCCGTCGTGGTGGACCTCTGCTCGACCACGACCACGAAGCTTCCGCAGGGCGAGATCTCGCAACCGTTCAACATTCACGTCGGCTTCACGTGGTTCGGCGCCGAATTGTTCGGCTTCAACTTCGGTGGCGAGTCGCGCACGATCATGCGTGATCTGCCAAAGCGGCCGGCGGTCGAGTGGCCGGCGCAGCAGAACGCCGCGCCGTCTGCTCCGTCCGGTGCGCGGGGCGACGAGCGGCCCGCCGCGAAAGCGCAGGGACTTCGCATCCGCATCAAGTAGGCGGCGTCATGAAGGAACAACCGAAAGGCCCGCCACCTGGAGAGTCGGAGGGACATCCGACGGGGTCGGGCCAGGGTCAACCGGCCTTCCTGGTGGACGCCGAGGAGCCGCTCGTGCTCGCCGGGCCTCCACGTGCGGTGCGCGGCGAGTTTCGCCTGCAGAATCCGACCGCGGAGAAGATGACTGTCCGCGAAGCCGTGTTCCGGGGCGGCACGATGACCGGCCGGCGCGCGAAGCAGCATGCGGACATAGCGGCCCTGCCGGAATCAGGCCTCGTCATGCGGCGCGTCGTTATGCGTCCGGGTCAGTCGCGCCCGGTGCCGGTCGCGCTCGAGCTGGATCCTCGGACTCCGCCGGGCACGTATCAGGCCGAGCTCACGGTCAACGAGCAGCGGCGCAACGTCGTCATCCACGTCACGGAAGACGTCGCCTTGCAGATCGCGCCTAACGAGCTCGTGCTGACGAATCGCCCCGGCGAGAAAGTGAAGAAGACGGTCGTCTTCACGAACGTCGGCAACGTCCCCGTGCACATCCGCAGTCTGGGAACGGTCGTGCTCGACGAGGAGCTCGTGCACTGCCGCGCCTTGCGCGGCGCGCTGTCGGACGTCGGCGACACGATGAAGGATCTCGACGAGTTCGCCGCCGCGCTCGGGAAACGCTACAAGCAGCTCTACGAGACGCTCGCGATCAGAGTGCAGAACACCGCCGCGACACTCGCGCCGGGCGAGACCCAGGCGATCGACATCACCGTCACGCTGCCGGAGAAGCTCGAGGCGCGCTCGAGATACACCGGCTACGCGGCGATCTCCACCAACAGCCTAACGTTCACGATCGTCCCGGACTAGAGGCGCCTTACGCGAGGATTCGCCATGCAAGCATCGAGGCAACGCTTCAGCCGCCCGTCATCGACCCGCGGTCCCGCCATGTACTTCGGCTACTGCCAGGAGTCGCGCCGATATCGCATGATGGACCTCCCGGACTACGTGTCGAACGTCCAGGAGGGATTGTCCCAGCTCATGAACGAGGGCGCGTCGGCGTATCAGGGCATGATGCGCGACTACGGCGGCATGGCCGGCGGGGCGGGAACGATCCGCGATCCCATGTCCGGAACGCGGACACGCGGACACCGGCGCGGCTGCGGCTGCGGCGACTCGCACGACTGCGACTGCCACTGCGAGTGCTGCGTGTGCGACGCCGACGTCCTCGTGCACGCGCGATGCGGCGAGGTCCGCCGGATCCCGTTGACGTTCGAGAACGACACGCGGCGTGACCGACCCGTCACGCTGCAACTCGAGAAGTTCGTGACGTCCGGCGGTCGGGATCTCGGATGGAACGCCCAGCTCTCGGAGACACAGTTCACGCTCCGCCCCTGTGACGAGCATACGGTGACGCTGCTCGTGCAGATCCGCTGCGACGACAGGACCAAGTCGATGCAGCCCACGGGCCTTCTGGAGCCAGCCAACAGCACAGAAGTTACCGCGGCCGGAACGCCCGCTGCGGCTCGGCCCGAACGCACCGAGGCCAGCGCGGCGACTGCGACCGCGGCCGCCGTGGACGAGCGCTTCGGGAGCGTCGATCGCTGTGAAGTCGGCTATGCCACGATTCGCGCCGAGGGATGCCTGACGAGGCCTGTCGTCGTGGCCATTGCGGTGCTGCCTGACGACTGCGACGCGTATCGCACTCCGTGCGGCTGTGACTGCTGCGGCTGAGCGGGAGTCGTCGCGCCCCGAGGACTGGGCACGACGCTACACCGAGCTGACGGCAGATGCCGGTCGTTCCTACGACCGGGTCCTCCGCCGCTACAACGAGCTCCTCGTCCGCGTCGCGAGCGGGGAGCTCACGCCGGAAAGCGTTCAGAACGACTTTCGCCTGTACTTCCAGGAGCAATCCGCGTCGTCGATGCGCGAGCTCGTCGAGGCGAGCGTCGGACTGCTCGCGGGGCTGCTGTATGTCGAGGCGAAGTATCGTGAGATGATGCTCGACGGGTTGTTGCCGTCCGACGGACCGATTCCGCCGCCTCCGTCCCCGTCCAGCATCGACGTGACGAACTGGTTTCAGGCGCTCGCCAGGTATGGGGCCGAGCAGAGCTCGCGCGCCATCGCGCGGCAACAACGGCTGGCCGAGCGCATCGCGTCGGGAGAGCTGTCGGTCGAGACGATCAACGAGCACGGTCGGCGCTACCAGGCGGTACACGCACCGCGCTTCGTCGGCGACGTCGTCGAGCTCGGCCTGAAGTTCGCGCGCGACATGCAACGCTCGTCGGCTGGTCTCGCCGAGGGGCTCTACGACCGTGTGCTCGGGCCCGAGCCCGTAGCGTCGGCGGCGCCGGACAGTGCGCTGATCGTCGACCTTCGCGGAGAGTCCGGATCGGTGGTCGGTGCCGAGATCGAGGTGGAGAACGCGCGTGCCGTCGGGGCGGACATACGGTGTAGCCTGTCCGAGTTCGTCTCACGCGCGTCAGGGGAGACGATAGCCGCCGGCGAGGTAACGCCGGCGCGCTTCGCTCTGGCGCCGGGCGAGACACGCGACGTGGCGGTGCGCCTCTCGCTCGACCGCACTGCGTTCAAACCGGGCACCGATTATTTCGGTGTCCTTCGCGTCGCGGGCGCGGGCGAGCGGGAGATGATCGTCCAGCTCATTGCCCACGCCGATCCGGCGGAGGTGGCGGGCTAGCGACCGGGCAGGGTAGCACTCCGAATTCCGTCCGTTGATATCTGTGCCCGGCAGCCAGTGACTGTCTCGGGTGAGGGGATGCATGAGTCTTCCGCTGCTGCTTGCCGGGCCGATCCTGCGACGCGTCGAGCCGACGCTCGTGTCGGTGTGGGTAGCGCTCCGTGAGCGCTGCGATGTGCGACTCAAAATCTGGGAGGGCCGCTCAGAGAGCGGACGACCGACACCGCTGGCCGAGAGTCCGCTCAGCCCGACGTTGCGCGTCGGCGCCCAGCTGCACGTGCTGGCCGTGACGGTCAAGCTCCCCGATTCCGCCGGCGTTTCGTTCCAGCCCGACTCGCTGTACTCCTACGACCTGGAGATCACGGACTCGTCAGGCACGCAGCATACGCTCGACACGCTGCACATGCTCGAGGAGGGGTTCTTCGACGGCTTCGCCAGAATTCCGCTCGGGTTCGAGCCGGGACTGCTGCCGAGCTTCGCACCGCCGCCGTCGGAGCTGACGAACCTCAACCTGTTGTACGGCTCCTGTCGTCGCCCAGGGCATCCAACTCCGGATGCGATGGCGATGGTCGACGACCTGATCTTCGGCGACGATCGCTACAAGGACCCGCGTGCCCGGCCACATCAACTCTTCCTGGGCGGCGACCAGATCTACGCCGACGATGTGACGCGCCTGCATATGCTCGTTGTCGAGGAGACCGCTGTCCCACTCATTGGCACTACAGGCGATGCGGAGTTCCCCGAGCCGATCGAACACCTGCCGCTGGACCAGGTGCTGACGCTCGTGGACGAGACGAAGGCGCGAGATCCGAATCCCCTCGAGGGGTACGCCGACGAAGACCCCGCGGTCACCGCAGCGAATCCCTTCATACCGGCTGACCGGGTTCACTTTCCCGAAGGGCGCCGCCTGCAGCTCACGCTGCACGACGCGCAGCTCACGAGCTCGGACGGCGACAGCCACATCCTCTCGCTCGGTGAGTTCGCGGCGCTCTACCTCAGCGTATGGAGCCCGGCGATCTGGGGGGCGAACGTCCCCGGGGCGAAGTTCGCCTCCGACGCGAGCGCTCCCGCGCAGGCGCAGCCGTTCCGCTGGGATCAGGAGCTCCCACCATTCAAGGACGGCTCGGATGACGAAGGCGCGATCGTCATGCCCCCGATCCACTTCCCGGAGCGCGTGGCCGGCCACCTCTACGTCGTGCCGAGGAAAAAACCGGATCCCCCCAAGAGTGCGGTCGAGCAGCAGAAGTCTCTCCGCGGGCAGTTCGCGATCCTCAAGGAATTTCACCGGAACCTCCCGAAGGTGCAGCGCGCGCTCGCGAACGTGCCGACGTACATGGTGTTCGACGACCACGACGTCACCGACGATTTCTTCCTGAACCCGGTCTGGCGCACCCGCGTGCTCGGCAGAAAGCTCGGGCAGGCGATCCTTGGCAACGGGATGATCGCGTACGCGCTGTTCCAGGACTGGGGGAACGATCCGGTCGCCTATGAGAGCGGCCCCAAGGCGCAGCTGCTGACTCTCGTTCAGCGGCTGTTTCCACCAGGCCTAACGAAAGGGCCCGATCAGCAGGCGTTCGAGCAGATCGCGGCGCTGCTCGCGCATAACGAGCCGCTCACGCCTACGGCCGATGGCAGGTTCAGTTCGGTGAACCCCGGCCTCAAGTGGCACTTCTCGATCGACGGGCCGAAGCATCGAGCGGTCGTCTTCGATAACCGAACTCGGCGGAGCTACGCGTCGCAGGCAGGACCACCCGGGAACGTGTCGGTTGATGCGCTGGTGGATCAGCTGCCGTTGCCTCCGCTGCCGGCCGGTCGAGAGATCCTGATCGTCGTCGCGCCGCTGCCCGTCATCGGGCCGCCCGTGCTCGACGAGATCGTCGCACCGCTCTCCTATCGAGTTTTCGACGCGGTGCAGGCCAAGAGCACCGCCAGTCTGCTCGACCCGAGCAGTACGTCCGGCCTCAGGCAGATGACGGGCACCAACCCCGACGCGATCGAGGCTTGGGCGTTCGACGGCGAGACGTTCGAGCACCTGCTGAAAAGGCTCGAGCCGTACGGCCGCGTGGTGCTGCTCTCGGGGGACGTGCATTACTCGTCAGGCACCGTGATGAGCTACTGGCGAGGCAACGCGACGCGACCGGCGCGGTTCGCACAGTTCATCTCGAGCGGCTTCAAGAACGTCATGCCGGCGTTCATCACGTTCGTCGATCGCGCCGCCGGGTTTGCCCAGCAACTGATCCGGCTGAACCTCGGCACGGAGCGCCTCGGCTGGGACCAGCCGCTCGACGACATGGTGCTGCTGCCTGACGGTGCAACCGAGGAGGACCTGCTTCCGGTCATGCGCTCGCGACTCGCCTCGGTTCCCGTACGAGTGCCGACGTGGGGATGGCCCGATCTCAACGACCCCGAGCGTCCGGAGTCGTTCGACCCGCTCAAGAGCAGCCGGCTCAACCCGGCGAAACCGCCGGACTGGCGGTGGCGCGTTAGGCCACTGCTCGATACGCGCCGCGAGAGTAAACGGCCGGAGCCGATCCGCCTGCTCGCGCTCGACGCAGACGTGGAGGCGAAGCTCGCCGATCCGGCGACGATTCTCGAGGGATATCAGAAGGTCGCGGCCCGCCACCAGCACGCGCTCGGCCGGCTCCGGAACGCCCGCCAGATCCTGTTTCGTGGCAACGTGGGACGCGTGCGCTTCGAAGCGCACGCCGACGGGCGGCTCGATGCGATTCACGAGATCTTCACGGCGTTCAGCGATCCGGACGAGCCCGTGGTGTTGGATCCGAAGGTGGAGCCGTACCTCGTACAGGTAGCGCCGCTCGGGCCGGAGGACGAGGAGCCACCCGCGCGACTGCGGCAGAAGGCGATCGAAGTTCGCCCGGCGGGGGTGACGTGACGGACGACAAGGATTTCTTCCAGAAACTCTCCGGGGAGATGATCGACTTCCTGGAGTGGGTGGGTGACACACTCGGCGACCCGCTGGCGCGTGACGCGGTGATCCGCGACCTCGGCGGCAAGCCGTCGAACGTCCCGCCTCCTACCCCGTTGCCCGAGGACAAACTCGACGCGGTCAAGGCATTTCGGGATGCGTCGCATCCGTCGGCCGAGGCGGCCATCAGTGCGCTCGCCGACATTGCCGTGCTGCTGGACGCCATCATCGGGCAGGTCGAGGCGTGGTCGGACAGCTTCGAGTCGGGAGCGGAGGACCTCGGGCACGCGCTGCTGGAGCTCTTGGCCAGCAACTATTTCCGGCTGCGCATGCCCCGGTTGTTCCTCCTCATGCAGGCGGTCTCGACGCTGGAGGAGGTCACGTCGACGTACGGGCCGGGAAACAACAACCTGGTCAACGTCGGCGAGTCGCTGCTGGCCCTCCTCGGGTTCCTGTGGCAGCCGGGCAGGTCCCTCGAGCAGCTCGACCCGGGCGACGACGCTCGCCCCGAATTCGTCGCCCCGACGATGGACTTCCTGGTGCGTGCGGCCGCGGTGACGCTGGGTGCGCTCGATCGCGACGACGACATCAAGTCCGTGAAGGACGTGATGACGGGCTGGGACGGGCGCGGTGTCGACGTCGATTCGTCGGAGCCCCCGCTGCGATCGGACATCGTCTCGGGACGGATGACGTCGATCTCCTTCGGCGGCGATAGCATCAACCCGTCGAGCGAGCCAGCGTCGTCAGGCCGAGTCACCCTGACGACCGCAACGGTCCACGCCGTCGAGGGTGGTCCCGCGCTGTTTCTCGCGTTAGGGGGCAACGCCGCCATCGAGCAGCCGCTGGGTGACACGTGGACGTTCTCGTTCAAGTCCCGGATGGATGCGGCCGTCGCGCTGCTCATCGCGGCCGACCGCTTCGAGGTCCGGGGCCCCGCTGGTGGAGACTTCGAGTTCAGCGTCGGGTACACCGCTCACCCCCGGGAGCCTTCTCCCGAGAATCCGGCACCACCGCAGGTGGCGTTCTCGTTCCCGTCGTCGATCGGCAGTCGGCTCGACGTGGGGCGCCTCGCGTTCACGCTCTCGCTGAGGCCCGCGGCGGCAGAGGTCCTCGCCACGGTGTCGGACGCGGCGCTGGTGATCGACTCGGCGGACCGGGACGGCTTCATCGCCGAGCTGCTTGGCAACACGCCCATCCGGATGCCGTTCAACCTCGTGATCGGCTATTCGTCGTCCAGAGGGCTCGTGCTCGAGGGCTCTGCTGGCGCGACCGGTACTCCACCGCCGCTGAGTGGTGGCGGGAACGTCGGGCCACCGGTCATCGCGGCCACCATCCCGGTGGGCCGCGCGTTCGGCCCGGTGACGATCCACGAGGTGGGCGTACGCCTAACGCGCTGGCCGGCGGACGTGCCTCCCGCGCAGATGAAGCAGTCCACGCTGGAGCTCGATCTCTCGTTCAGCGCGCAGATCGGTCCTGTGTATGTCAGGCTGGACCAGCTCGGGCTCTCGTTTACCGTCGACAACGGGAAGCCACGCGCGGACCGAAACCTCCGCCTCATCGACCTGCGCGCCGGTGCGAAGTTCCCGCGTGGCATCGCGGTGCACGTCGAGACGGGGCTCGTGGCCGGCGGCGGCTCGATTCTGCACGATCCCGCTCAGGGCATCTACTTCGGCACCATGGAGCTCGCGTTCCGCGGCGGGCTCACCATGCAGGCGATCTGCCTGGTCGCGACTCGGCTTCCCGACGGCTCCAAGGGGTATTCGCTCGTCGCGATTCTCACCTTCGAGTTGGGGAACCCATACCCGATCGGTATGGGATTCTTCCTCGAGGGATTCGGCGGGCTGCTCGCCGTGCACCGTACGTTCGATGAGGTAGCGATGCGCGCGGCGTTGCCGACGGGGCAGTTGCGCAACGTGCTCTTCCCGGCGGACCCGGTGCATCACACGGCGGAGATCCTCCGGGCACTACAGACGTTGTTTCCGATCCGGCGGAAGAGCCACATCTTCGGCTTCCTCGCGAAGATCGGCTGGGCCTCGCCGACGTTGGTGCGATTCGAGCTCGCGCTGCTCTATGAGTGGGGCAACCGGCACCGGCTGATCATCCTCGGCCGGGTGAGCGCCGTCCTGCCGCGTACCGACCACGCCGTCCTCAAGCTGAACATGGACGCGGTCGGCATCCTCGACTTCGACGCGGGAACCTTCGCACTCGACGCGGTGCTCTACGACTCCAAGCTCTGCGGCCGCTTCGTGATCTCCGGGGCGATGGCGATGCGGATGGGGTGGAAGGGGTCGCCGGGGTTCGCGCTCGCGGTCGGCGGACTGCATCCGAAGTTCGTTGCGCCGGCAGGGTTTCCGAGCGTCGCCCGCCTGCAGCTCTCGCTCACGAACGGCGACAACCCCAAGCTGATCTGCCGAGCGTATTTCGCGATCACGTCGAACACGGTGCAGTTCGGCGCCGAGGCGTCGCTGTACGCCGCGGCGTACGGCTTCAGCATCCAGGGCAATATCGGGTTCGACGTGCTGATCCAGCTGTTGCCGTTCCACTTTCTCGCCGAGTTCCGAGCGAGCGTTCAGCTCAAGCGCGGCAGCAGCAACCTGTTCAAGGTGACTGTTGCCGGGGCGCTCGAGGGCCCGCTCCCGTTGCGCGCCTCGGGGAAGGCGACGTTCGAGATCCTGTGGTGCGACTTCTCCGTCAAGTTCAACGCGACGCTCGCGGACGGTGGCGTCCCGAACGACGTCATCCTCATTGATGTCACTGCGGAGCTGCACGCCGCGCTCTCCGAGCCACGCGCCTGGCAGGCGCAACTGCCTAACGGTGGAAGCCAGCTCGTGGGGCTCAGGCAACCGGTCACCGACGGCGTGCTGCTGCACCCGCTCGGCGCCCTGACGGTGCGCCAGACCGTCGTGCCGTTGGGGCTCACGCGCGACATCGACCGGGTCGGCACCGGGACACCGAGCACCGATCGTCGCTTCGCGGTCACCGCCACGGCAATCGGCACACAGTCGCAGACGAGAAGCAGCATTCGAGAGCTGTTTGCGCCCGGACAGTTTTTCGACATGAGCGACGACGACAAGCTCGCGGCGCCGTCGTTCGAGCCCATGGACGCGGGTGTCACCTTCGGGGACGGTGGCTATACCGCTGGACCTGGGAAGACGTCACCGTTCGACTACACCGATATCGTCATCGGCGCCGATGGCAATCCGGTGCTGCAGCCCGAGCCGTTCCACCAGGATGGATCGACTGTTCTCGTCATGACGATGCTCAGCGCCTCGGGCGCGTCGCGCGTTCGGCGTACGCTGGACAAGCGATTCGCGGCCCCGGTTAGTGCGGCCGCGCCGAGCGTCAATCCCTCTGGGTGGACCGCCGTGGAGGTCGGGGCTCCTCCTCCGACCGACGCGAAGCTCACGTGGGCAGAAGCTCGTGGTCGAGCACTCGACCGCACTTCGTTCGTGCTGGTTCCGCGCAGTGAGGTGGTTGGCTCATGAGCGACGCCGATCTCGTCTTCCTGCCGTGGGTGCGCCGGGGTGCCGCGGCCGCCTTGCTCGACCCCGACACGTTCACGGCGGACCAGCCCGGGCTCTCCAGCACGAAAGCGTTCATCGCCATCAACAACCGGCCACCGGCGTCGGTTCCGGTTACGGTCATGGGGCCTGGTTACGTCACGGGACTCGACCGCCGCCAGGTGGTACGCACCGATCCCGCGCCCGGATCACGCACGTTCGAGCCGAACTACTTCCCGCTCATCGAGCTCGACGAACCATCGCTGCCGTGGCTCTTCACGCCCGCGGGAGCGAATACCCAGTCGCGGCTTCGTCCGTGGCTCTGTCTCGTCGTCGTCAGGCTTCAGGACGGCGTCCGGCTGGACCCGCCAGCGTCGGGGCCACTGCCGGTGCTGCGCATCGGTCGTCCGGCAGACCCTGCCGCCGAGCTGCCCGATCTGAAAGACAGCTGGGCCTGGGCGCACGCGCAGGTCACGTCCGAAGCCGGCGTCTCCATTGAGAGTCAGCTTGCCGGCAACCCGGAGCGCACGGTTTCGCGGCTCCTCTGCTCGCGCATCCTCGAGCCCGATACCGAGTATCTCGCCTGCGTCGTGCCCACGTTCGCGTTAGGATGCAGGGCGGGTCTCGGCCAGAAGATCACGGCCGGGGACGAGGGTCGCCTGGAGCCGGCGTGGAAGCTGCCCGTGAGCAGCGTCGAGTTGCCCGTGTACTACTCCTGGCAGTTCGTGACCGGTGCCGGCGGCGACTTCCAGTCGCTCGCGATGCTGCTGCGCGCCCGCCCGTTACCGCCGGGGGTGGGCGTGCAAGGCGTGGACGTGGGGGAGAGTGGGCTGCCAGCCGAGATTCCAGCGGGCACGACGGTCCCGCTGGCCGGCGCGCTCCAGCCGGTCGGGTCGAGTGAGGGCGGTTGGCCTAACGCGACTCTCCAGACAGTGTGGGAGAACGCATTGCGGCCCGTACTCAACGCACCGGCGACCGTCGTTGCCACCGAGGACCCGTTGCTCGCACCGCCGCTATACGGCGCTGCGCAGGCAAAGCTCGTCCAACTCGCGGAGGGCTCGGCGAATCGATGGTTCGAGCAGCTCAACCTGGCACCTGCCAATCGCGCCGTGGCGCACCTCGGCACGCGTGTCGTGCAGGCGCATCAGGAGGCGCTGATGGCGTCCGCGTGGGACCAGGCGGCCGAGCTCGAGAAGGTCAATCAGCTGCTGCGTCAGGCACAACTCGGGTGGCGCATCGCGTCGAGTCTGCACACGCGCCACATCAAACGAATGGATCCCGGCCTCGGGCTCCAGGTGCTCGCGCCGGCGCAAGCGCGGATGCTTCGTCGCGACGGCGCGCTGACCGAGCTGATCGTGGATACCGGGCTACCGCGCACGGCATTCTCCACGACGCTGCGTCGCGTTGCCCGGCCGCGCGGCGCGGTGAACCGACGGGTGCAGCGCGTGGCGCCGACGCCCCTTCCGCGAACGACGCGCGTGCTGCTGAAGCTTCAGCCTGAGCAGAGGCTCAGTCGCATCGTGCTGCCAAGCACCGGGCCGGTCACGCTCGAACGTGTGGCGACGGGCGTGACCAGCAACGTGTTCTGGAGTGAGGGGACGGCTGCCGCCGTTGCGGGCGCACCGAGGCGCCCGTTCTTCGCGCTGGTGCCGCTCGGCACTCCGGTGCCGGTCAACGCACCGGAACTGGAGCTCGAACCGGTGCGCCCGCCGATTCGCCGGCCGGCGCCACCAATCCGTCGGCGTCCGGGCGAGCCACCCGAGCCACCGGAGCCGCCCGAACCACCGCCGCCGCGACCACCGCGGCCTCCGCGACCGGTGGATACCGCGGCGGCGGCGCTGTTTCGCGAGGTCGCCGCCCAGCACCTCGCGCGGTTCATCCCAGAGCGTCCGATCAAGTCCGTTCCCCCACTGCGCAGCGGTCAGCTCGCAGTCGCGTTCGCGGAGGCGGTTGCGCGCACGGCTCCGACCGAGACGTTCGCGCTCCGCGCCCGAGCCGTTTTCAACGTTGCCTCTGCCACCACGAACAATGAAGCAGCGATCGCGCCGGTCGGGCTTTCGCCGGTGTTTCCACAACCGATGGTCGAGCCGCTCGTCGAGGTGGCACAGGAGCTGGTGCTGCCCGGTCTGGATCTCGTGCCGCCTAACACGGTCGTGCCGCTGCAAACGAACACGCGATTCGTTCAGGCGTACATGGTCGGCCTGAACGCCGAGATGGGACGCGAGTTGTTGTGGCGCGGCTTCCCGGCCGATCTCGCCGCCACGTACTTCACCCGGTTCTGGGACAGCTCCGCGTCGCCTGGTCGGCCCCCCGACATCGACCCCATCAACCAGTGGGGTGGGCGTCCTCTTGGCGAGGATTCGGCCGACGAGAACTTCGTGATGCTCGTGCGCAGCGAGCTGCTCCGCCGGTACCCTGACGCAATCGTCTACGTGACGAAAGGGACAGAACAGCGACACCCGATCTTCACCGGTGGGTTCGCCCCGGACGTGCGCTACTTCGGTTTCGACATCGACGCCGACGACATCGGTGACTGGTCCATCGTCATCCAGGAGCACCCGTCGGCGCCCCGGTTCGGGGTCGAGGTGGACACGGATCACGGCGCGGCCACTCACGTGCCGCCGCCTAACGCGAATGCGGCGCTCGTTGCTCACCAGACGCGACAGATGCCGGTCCGCATCACCATCCCCGCCACGGTGCTCGGGCTGAGCTGATGCCTATCCCGGTGGTGGATCTCGCGCCGATTCTCGCGAACAGCGGGCGCGGCCCGAACGAGCTGGCGACGGAGCTCGGCTCCTCGACGCTTCCGCTCGCGCTGCTGCCGGTCCGGCTGGAGACGCGCTTCTTCGGGAATGAGCTGCGTGTTCGGGTCTACCCGGACAAGGTGCACCTCGACTCGCACGACCCTGCACTCGACGCGGATGAGATGCTCTGGGGGCAGCGGTTCTGGGAGGTGCAGTGGGGCGACGACGAGAAGCGACGAGAAGGGTGGCGCATGCTCGCCGGTCGGTTCGCGCCCGAGCGCGCGGCTTGGGTGGCGAGAGCGCTGACTCCAACGAACCTCGCGTCGCGTCCCTCGGGCGTCCCGAGCTTCCCGGACCTCGGGCCGCCAGCCACGACCACCGGCACGCCGAGGGTGCGGCTTCTTCCCCAGCGATGGGTCGCGACGGCGTACGCTGGCGGCGTTGCGGTTGCCGTGGTCAGCGGACGCGACATCGAGCCCGATCTCGCGATCGGACCCGACCTGAACGCGGACGTGATGATCAACGACGAGCAGCCTGCCGTGGACGAGGGCATGCGCTGGATGATCGACTTCGACCGCGCGGAAAAGGTCGGAATGGCGCTGCGTCTGACGCTACCTGCGCCCGCGGTCGACGTACTCCTCGTCACCGGCGTTGCTCGAGGTGACCAGTCCGCGGCGTTCGCGGCGCAACTCGACGCACATCGCTATACCGATGGTCTCGCGTTCATGCCCCCCGCGTCCGCGACCAACAACACCGTCGCCGGGCGAACGCCATACCAGGAGCCCGACCCGCAACACGACAAGAGCTTCGAGCGCGAATGGGAAGCGGCCGAGTCTCTCGAGGGAAGCTACGCCGATCTTGCGTCGAAAGCCCTCGGCAGCGCGTCGTTCTCGCGGTTGGCCTCGGCTCCAGAACAGGACGACGTCGTCGCTCGCGCGATGGCCACTGCGCTGTGGCCAGCGACGTGGGGGTATTTCCTCGCCCAGATGGTGGGCTTCGACGGTACCGGCCTAACGCTGGCTGCGCGGGATTGGGCGCGTGCCCATGCCCTCGATCATGTACGGCCGGGCGGGCCGCTGCCGGTACTTCGCGTCGGCCGCCAGCCTTATGGCGTCCTTCCCGTGACGTCACTGGACGGCTTGACAATCGCCGATACGGCGGCGACTCGCCTCCGCGACGTCTTGGTCCGGTTGCGCGACACCGTCTTTCGGCCGGCTTCGGCGAGCGTGTCGCGGGTCGGGCGATCCGATGAACCGAGCTCGGACCTGGTGGACGTGCTCCAGACGGGGGCGCTGTCCTCGTCGTACCGCGTGCGCGCGCTGATGGGCCAACACTTCCTTCAGCATCTGCGCGCGTTTCTGGGCGAGGATCTCGATGCCGTCAACTTCTGGCAGCGGCTCGTGCAGCTCACCAGCCAGTTGCCGAGCCGGCTCGGGATCGGGGTCCCGGCCCTCGCCCGCGCGGCGTACGAGGGAGTCGCGCGGGAGATCACCACGCCGCTCGTCGGCACGCCGGAATACATCACCGAGCTTCTGGCCGTCACGGATCCCGAGCCAGTGGCCACGCCGGTCCCGAGCGACCCGGTGCCCGTCCTGCATGCGTTGCTGCGTCACGCTCTCCTCAGGGAGCACGCCGAAGCCGGTGCGCGAGTGCTCGACAGAAACAACCCGGCATTGCTACGGGACGCCGAGCTCGTCGATCTCGTGCCTAACACGTCTCCGACACCGACATGGTCGTGGGTGCGCTCCCAGCCACTGGCGGGGGGAACGGTTCGGGCTGTGATTGCGAGAGACCCGATGCTGGGAGAGTTTCGTGCCGCGTTGCAGGTTCTCGCGGCCACACCGGTACCCGCGCTCGAGCGACATCTCGCAACGACGCTCGACGCGGCGTCGCACCGACTCGATGCCTGGGTGACGTCGCTGGCCAGTCGAAGGCTCGCCGAGATGCGCGCTGCGACGCCCACGGGGGTCAGTATCGGCGGCTACGGCTGGGTCGAGAACCTCCGGCCGGCGGCGACGGGTCCTGCCGTGACGGCACCTGACGAGCCGGGCCCGCTGGTGGCGGCGCCTAACGATCCAGGCTTCGTCCACGCGCCCTCGTTGAATCAGGCGAGCGCGGCCGCGCTGCTTCGCAACGCGCATCTCTCGCACGGCGGCGAGCGCGATTCGCCATATGCGATCGAGCTGACGTCCGGACGCGTGCGGCTCGCCAGGCAGCTGTTCGAGGGCGTGCGCCAGGGCCAGCCGATCGGCGCGCTCCTCGGCTATACCTTCGAGCGGAACCTGCACGAAGCCGGACTCGACGCGCTCATCGATGACTTCCGTGCCGTTGCACCGCTGCCGGGTGCCGCCGACCGGCGAATCGTCGTTGACGGGCTCACGCTCGCGATGAAGTGGCGGGACACGCCCAATGCGGTGCTGCCGCCGTCCCATGCGCTGCACGCGCGGGCAAAGAAGGTGCTCGATGCGCTGGAGGTCGCCGTCGATGCGGCCGCCGATGCCGTCAATGCGGAGGGTGCGTTTCAGATCGTGCGCGGCAACTTCGCGCGCGCGGCCGCTTCGCTCGACGCGATCTCCAGTGGTCAGGCGCCACCGCCAGACCTCGGCTTCCTCGCTACCCCGCGCACGGGAACGGGGCTCACGCATCGTGTGGCGATGCTCGTGCCCGCGGAAGCGACCGAAAATCCGCCCGGTTGGGCGGACCGCGCATCTTCGCCTCGCGCTCAGGCCGACCCCGCGCTGGATGCGTGGGCAGGACGACTGCTCGGTCCCGCGACGGGCATCACCGCACGAGTGGTAATGGACGGCGACCCGGAACCGCGAGTCGTCTCGCTGAGCGCGCTCCGACTCACACCAATCGACTTCGTGTGGGCGACGGAGGGAGCGGATGGAGTGCCTCCCGAGATCACCGCTCGCCTCCTGCACGCAGCCGGTGTGACGTCGGGACACGTAGACCTCTCGCGAGCGGCTGGCGGACTCGGTGACCTCGTCGAGCTTGCGACACGCGCTCACCGATTTCTGGCTGCGGCACGCCCGATGGACGGCGCCGACCTGCTACCACCACACGCCGAACCGGTGAGAGGGTTGGACCTCGAGGAGCTCGAGGAGAGAACGATCGCCGCCGAGCAGGCGCTAACCGCTGCCCACGATGCGCTGACGGAGGCCCTCACCGGTGGCACCGATGTCGGGCACGCGCTGATGCGTATCGCGGCGTTCGGAGTCACCGGGGCCATCCCGGCGTTAGGCAGCGAGGTCGCGCAAGCGCGCGCGGTCCTCGTCGAGACCGCGCGTCGGACCGCCCCTCGAGCGCCCGAACCGTCCGGCAACGACGAGACCCGCCGCGACCATCTCCTCGCTCGGCTGCGCGCCGTGTTCGGGTCGGGCTTCGTCGCGTTACCACGGTTCGTCGCCGCGAACGCCTCTGACGTCCAGCAGTCGCTCGCGGATCCGGCGCTCGCGGGGGACGACCCGCTCGCGGCGTATACCTGGCTGCAGCGGATGGAACGGGTGCGTGAACCGCTGGCGCGGTTCGCCCGCCCGCTCCGTGAGGCAGAGGTACTTGGCCGTACGATTCGCCTGGAGCTCTCGCTGGCGCAGATCCCGCACGTCGCTGGTCAGCGATGGGTGGGGCTCGAGGTGCCCGAAGGCGGCGAGCTGGTAGACGGAGCTGCCTCGCTCGTCCTGCAGGATGCGCCGGACAGCTTTAGCGAAAAGCTATGCGGGTTGCTCGTCGACGAGTGGACGGAGCTGGTCCCGAGCCGGAACGAGACAACGGGCATCGCGTTTCAGTACGACCCGCCCGACGCGTCCGCCCCTCAGGCGATTCTGCTCGCCGTCCCTCCGGTCGCGGGTCAGCCGTGGACCGTCGGTGGTCTCAACCGCGTGCTGCTCGAGACCCTCGACATGCTTCGCATTCGCGCCGTGGATCCGGCCGCGTTAGGCGACCTCGGACACTACCTGCCTGCGACCTACCTTGCGTTCAACGCGAATGGCGACGCCGTGTCCACGGATCTCAACCCCCTGGCTTCCTAGCCGAGGCAGCATGTCGTTCCGAGCGAAGCGAGGAATCGCAATTCCATTCAGACCCCTCTACCAGGATGAGGAAGAAGCCAAAACGCAGATTACGCAGATTTCGCAGAAGAACGCAGATCTTCCCTCTATCGAGAGAGTGGCTACTCTCGCGCGGCAAAGCCTCCCGGTAATAGGCTAGAATCCCTCATGCCATCGATCACCACCTGGGCGCGGATCGAACCGCGGACGGCCGGGACCGACATCGACATCGGATACGCCGCGCGGGTCCACGATCCGCTGTGGCTGCTCGCGAGACAGTGGCAGGTCGGCGAGTTCCAGGGAGAGGACGCCGGCACGCCGATCGTCGCGCGGTGGCGCGGACGTGTGAAGCTCATGACGAGGTTCCACGCCGGCCCGATCCCCATCAACACCCGGCTCAATGCAGCGAAGTTCGATCCGGACGCTATCCCGCTCGAGGCGCTGATCGAACGGCAACCTCTCCATCGGTCAGCGACCGACAGCGCACTGAATGGGCTGCGCTTGGCGGTGGAGACCGGCCAGCACTTCCTTCGCCTGCTTCGACTCCAGACCACCACCGGCGACTACGAGGCGGCGTTTCGCACGAGCTATCCGGTGCCGCCGCTGACGGACGAACAACGCAACGGACTCGACCCCGAGACCGTCGCGTTCGCGGACCTCGTTGCAGGGCGTGCGCTGGATGGCCGGCGGCTCCGCCGCGAGCTCGGTGATCCCGCGAACCCTCGACTCGACGCGGCGCTCCAGATCCTCCCCGGCGACAAGGCCGAAGTCGGCGCCGCGTACCGCGCGTGGGTCTCCTGGTCCGACGGATTGTTCTACGAGCCACCGCCGGGCGACCACACGTGGCAGCCGGACCGGATGGAGTACACGTTCTCGCTCTCGACTCGGCTTGGCGACGACCAGTTCGGCGAGCGCACTCTCACGGCGAAGCAGTACGCCGACGGCACGCTCGACTGGTATTCGTTCGACCTCAACGGCGACATCAACATGGGTACGGGTGAGGACCCACCGGGCGAGATCGTCACTCGCACCGTCGTTCCCGCGCCGGTCACGTTCCATGGCATGCCCGCACCGCGGTTCTGGGAGCTGGAGGACGCGCGCATCGATCTCGGGGCACTACAGCCCGGCGCGACCGACCTTCCGCAGTTGCTGATGGTGGAGACCCTGACGGGATACGGCAACGACTGGTACGTCATCCCGATCGATCTGCCGGTCGGGTCGCTGGCCGAGTGCCGCTCGCTCGTCGTGACGGACACGTTCGGCGTACAGACGCTGCATCGGCCGACGGGCGACCGCGCAATTCAGTCGAGAAGCGGGTGGAGCATGTTCTCGCTGTCCATGCCCGTGGAGCCGGGCGACGCCACGGGTGCGGCCATCACCAATCTCTTCTTCCTGCCGCCAACGATTCGCGCCATGGAGGGGCCGGTGCTCGAGGAAGTCATGTTGATGCGCGATGAGCTGGCCAACCTCGGCTGGGCGGTTGAACGGCGGCTCGAGAGCCCACTGGAAGTCGGCCGCGAGACGGTGCAGGCAGTGCCCGAGCCGACATCGACATCTAACGAGACTCGGGAGACGCCGGCGTACCGCCTGGCCACGCCGGTGCCCAGGCACTGGGTGCCGCTGTTGCCAGTACGAGTCTCCGAGACGAGTGCGGAGGTGCGGCTGGCGCGCGGCGCGGTCCTCGACCTCGACGGCGTTCCGCACGTCGTCTCGGCGCAGGCGCAGATCCTCGAAGTCGGCGATCCTTCGGGGAGACTGCTCATCCGCGAGGAGGAGGTGCCGCGCGAAGGGCTTATCGTTAGGCGAAGCTACCAGGCGGCACGCTGGTACGACGGACGGTTGTTCGTGTGGGCGGGCAACCGGGCCTCGGTCGGCAGGGGGGAGGCGTCAAGCGGACTCACGTTCGACGCGCTGGAACGCTAGGACTCCGGGAACTGCGCACGGCGTTAACGGCGCACGGCCCGAACTACGCAGGGCCCAGACCGCGCAATGCCCAGACAACGCAAGACTCGAAGGGCGGCGAAAAAACAGCGCCACTCAATCGAGCAACAGGGAGGTCAGCATCTTCACGATTACCACGAGGAGGTTGCTCGAGGAGATGCAGACACCACACACGATCATTCGGATCGACGCGGCGCAGGCGCGGGTCGACCCGGACACGCACTTCTCCTCGTACGGGCCCGGCTGGTTTCTTCAGGAGTACCGAGGAAAGAAAGTCGTGCACCAGCCTCGCGGTACGTAAACAGTGAGGCGCACGCGATTTGTCGAGCACGTCCTCTCAAACACCAGAGTGTCCCGCCCATGTCTCCGACGCCAGTATTCATTTCCTACGCGCGTGCCGACGAGCATTACGCGACAGACTTGATGGATCGGCTGTCGAAGGAGCCGGACATCGCGCCCTGGCAAGATCGAATTCGGATGAACGCGGGGGACTTCGAAGACCAAATCAGGAAGGGTATCGATTCGTCCGAGTACTTCGTGCTGGTACTCACTCCTGCGGCCCTGCGCTCGTCGTGGGTACAGAGGGAATGGCGATACGCGCGCGAGAACGGCCGCTGCATCGTACCGATCAAGCCGACGTTCGATTCCGCTGCGGTTGACGCCGAGCTGGATTCGTTGCGCCGTACATTGCCGGTCTGGATGCAAAACACGCAGACCTACGACTTCGACAAGTACTGGAAGCGCTTCGTCGGCGTCCTGCAGAGCCCATGTCAGGCCACACGGGCGCCATTCCTGGCCGGCGATCTTCCCCGGAACTTCGTGCAACGTCCCGGCGATTTTCGACGGATCGTCGACGCGGTGCTCGATGTCGATCACAAGAACCCGAGCGGAAACACCGTGGTCGTGCACGGCCCTGGCGGCTTCGGGAAGACCACACTGGCCTTGAGCGTGTGCCACGACCCCGATGTGTTCATGGCGTGCGACGGCGGGGTGCTCTGGGTCACGCTCGGTGAGCAACCATCGATCGCGTCCGAGCTCGAGCGGATGTACGCCGCCCTGACAGGTGAACGGCCGGGGTTCAAGGATCAGGAAGATGCGATGTTCGAGGTCGCGAAACGGCTCGAGGGCAAACGATGCCTGGTCGTGATCGATGACGTGTGGAGCGGGAGCGATCTCAAACCCTTTCTGCATGGTGCCGCATCCTGCTCGCGGCTGATTACCACGCGCGTGTTCAACGTGGCGCTCGCGACGGATGCGCGTCGAATCAACATCGGTGCCCCGGAGCCTGAGGAGGCCGAGCGAATCCTGACCGCAGGCATAGCTGTCCCAAACGACAGGGGATCGCGCGTGCACCTGCTCGCCGAGCGGCTGAAGCGTGTCCCGCTGCTCCTTCAGCTCGCCAACCGCACGCTACGTGAGCAGCTCGCGCTCGGCCAGTCCTTCGATGCGGCGTTCGACTGGGCGTTGCGGCAATACACGGAACTCGGTGTGGTGGCGTTCGATGACCGCAACGCTGTCGCTCGGAGCGATGCGATACGGAACACCGTCGAAGTGAGCCTCGGCTTCCTGAAGGACGAGCGTCAGCGATGTCTCGAGCTCGGCGTCCTCCATGAGGACACAGACATTCCATTCAGCGTCGTAGGCACGCTCTGGAATGTGAATGACATGCAGGTCCAACAGCTCGCCCAGCGATTGCACGATTTCGGGCTCGTCGAGCTCAACCTGCCCCGGCGGTCGATTCGCCTGCACGACTACATTCGCGGCTACTTCGAGAGCGTCTTGCCCGGTCGCGCGAGCGTACACTCGCGCCTCGTCGAGGCCTGGAAGGATCCGCAGCGATTGCGTGACGGATACCCTGTCCAGCAAATCGTTTTCCATCTCACCGAGTCGCTAGCCGATCCACAGCTGGTCGTTGCACGCGCCGGGCAGCTCGTCGCGCTGCTTTCGGACGAGCGATACGGTCGGCGCCAGCGACAACACGGGGATCCGACCGCACTCAATCGCAAACTGACGCTGGCCATTGCCCGCGCCGCGGGGAGCGATGCGCCGGAAGTTCCAGGACTCATCGCGGCGCTCGCTGTGCTGCAAAAGTCGTATGCGGCGGCGTCGCGCGACCCGGTGCGAATCTTCGGCGCGGCCGTTGCGGGCCGTTTAACGGAAGCGGTGGAGCGTCTCGCGCTGTTGGAGGCGGATAGGCATTGGGACACGCTCGCCCGGCTCCTCATTGCGTGGCTCGCGCCCGCAGACAACACAGCCGAGGCTCGCGTGCTCGCGGATGAAGCCGAGAAACTCTGCGATGCGCCGCAACTGCGACGCTTGCTGGCGTGGGTCCGTCGCGCGCCCGATGGTACCCCGGACGATCTGCGGCCGAGCAGTGGCGGTCCCGGTCTGGACTACATCTCAGCGATCCTCCAACGTGCCGGGGGTGCCGAGATGGTGGAAGGACTGGAGCCGCTCGATCTTGGTCAGCTCGCATCCGGGAACGACGCGGCGGGATACATTGCCGAGCGCGACGGGCCTGATCTCGTCGCGTTTGCGCGCCTCGATCCCGCGGCGAACACGCAGTATCTCGAGCGATACATCGAGATCCACGCGGCGAACGGTTATACGTACTACCGCAATCGGTCACTGTGGGCGCTGCTACAACCGATTCTGGAGTTTCCGGACGGTTCATGGGTCCGCGCGATGGTCCAGCGCATCGCCACAGCCGCGCTACGTAGTGCCAGCGTGGGCGTGGATTTCGAGCAATTTCTGGCACTCACCATACCCGCACTGATCGCACACCGCGGTGATGGTCATGCGCGAACACAGGTTGAGCGCGCACGACAACAGTTGATGGACGAGACCACGGCCCTCCGGCCCCGCGAGGGGCGGACGGATTCCTGGTCTCACTACCAGCGCCGCGCCGGCGCCTTGGCGGAGGTGTTCGCGTTCGCCCTCGGAGCGGAGAAGGAGGCTGCGGCACTGTTGGATCTCGCACGCGAGCTCCCCAAGGGGTTCGCCGCCTTCCGTGCATTGTCCGCCTTGACGCTCGCCGAGAGCAGACTGGTAGCCGGGCGCGCCAGGCGCAGACAACTCGATGAAACGGCGCTCACGTCTGCCACGGCCGCGTCACACCGTATTCAGGACCCGAAATTCTGCCTGCAAACGACGGCCATGGTGAACGCCATGCGCTCGCGGTGGTCGGACATGTCAGGGATGAATCTCGCGGAGATCGTGGACCGCTTTCTCGCGAATCCGTTGTCGGAGGAGTTCTGCTCCGCTCATCGCGTGCTCGAAGAGTTCGAGCACCGTCCGCATGAGTATCAAACGCTGCCGATTCCGGAGTCCTTCCAGTCGGCCAGAACCCTTCGCCAGATTTCGGCGGCGTTCAACTACGGACCCGAGCAGCTGGTTGAAGTGAATCAATGGCTCTGGCCGGGGCCAAACGGCCCGAGCGACGAGATTCTCGAGAAGGGGACCGAAGTCAACATCCCCGACCGCGATTTCGTGCCGGTTCTCGCAGCGCGGTTCGCGGCGGAAGCCCTCGCTGCCGACGAGCTTTCGCCGGAACGTCGGAGCTGGCTGATTCAGCGGTTCGTGTCGCTCTCGCTCTCGAACCCCACCGCGCTGGACACGGTGCTCGGCCGCCTGATGCTGTCGACGGTGGATCGACCCGCGGACCTCCCGGCCATCCTCACGAACCTCCGGCTACCCGACCACTCACAGATGGTCCCGACGCCCGAGCACGAGGCCGGCGTCGACGGGCGATGAACAACGGCCGTGATCGGCGTTAGGTGCCAGGAAGGCTTGGGCAGGCTCTCCGGTATGGCGCAGTTCCAAGGAACCGCCGCCACTCATCGGGCGAGAGGTTGCGGTCGAGGCGCTCGCACGCCCGCTGGCGCAGGTCCTCTGTCCTCCAGAGCCAGAGGACGGCCGCCCCGTCGTCACCGCCCGTGAGCACGTAGCGGCCGTCCGGGCTGAACTGCATGGCGCGCACGTATCCAACGTCGACGAGCTGACTGAGTAGCTCGCCCGTCGCAATGTTCCACACGAACACATTGCCGCGGCTCACCGTTGCGACGACGTCAGGGTCGCTACTCAGCCGAACGGCTGTGACATCGTCGATGTGATCGAGCTGCGCACGGAGCGCGCCCGTAGTGATATCCCAGACGCGAACCGCATCGCCCGCGGAGGTGAGGAGTCGGGCACCGTCGGGATGGAACCCGATGATCGCCGCGTTGTCGTCCACGGGAATTCGAGCGATCCGCCGTCCGGTGCCGACCGCCATCACGTCGGCATAGTGCTGACCGGTGTACCGTTGCGCGGTATCCGGCACGTAGATGGGTACTGCTACCAGCCGGCCCCCCGGGCCGAGTTTGATGCGTGTGGCGGACTTGGGAAGTGGAACTCGTCCGAGCTCCTTCAACGCCGGGAGTGCCCAGACGACGAGCTCGTTCGCGTCCGAGCCACGCCCATCTGCCGGGCTCGTGGATGAGAACTGCCGCCTACCTGCCAGGTAGAGGCCGGTCGCGTCGAAGGTGAGCTCCCAGAGGTCGTCGGCTTCGACCGGCGGCAGCTCGGTGAATCCGGCAGTGCGCCAGACGTGCAGCCGGCTGTCCTGCTGATTCCACGCCGCGAGAAATCGTGGGCTCATTGCCGGAGCATCGGCGGCGCTCCGGTGGTCCGTCAAGCGCGTGGCCGGCGTCGTGCCGCGGACATCAAACGTGAAAAGAGAGCTCGACCACGTTGCCGCGATGCGAGAGGCATCCTCGGTGAACTGCAACCGGTCGACGCTGACAACGGGGAGGTCTACCGCGGGAGCCAAGGGCTCGCCGCCTTGCGACCACACGCGGACGAACCCCTGGCGCGTCCCGGTTGCCAGCCGCTTTCCGTCTCGGCTGAAGGCGACTGCTCGCACCTCGAATGGGTGTGTCATCTGCGCGACGCGATCTCCGCGCGTCAGCTCCCACACGCGGACCGAGCCGTCCACGCCGCCGGAGGCGAGGTAACGACCGTCGGGGCTGAAGCTCACGACTTCTGCGCCGCCCGGGTGCACCGCCCGCAGCTGCTCTCGACCCGAGGGTACATCCCACAGCCGTGCCGTGCCATCATAGGATGCCGTGCCGAGCATGGTCCCGTCCGATCTGAACGTGACTGCATTCACGGGGGCCGCGTGTGTCAAGCGAATCACCTCCTGGCCGCTGGCGAGACTCCACACCCGAGCGGTGCCATCGCGGCCGGCGGACGCCAGGTACTTGCCGTCCGGGCTGAGCGCGACCGCGTCCACCCACCGGCCGGGGGCCCGAGCGTCGTTAGGCGATGCGGCGTGCGCGACCGCGTGGAGTCGGCTTCCCGTGTTCACGTCCCAGACCGACGCAGAATTACCGCCGGCGATCGCGAGCGCCTTGCCGTCCAGGCTGAAGTCGAGACCGAGGCCCGCAACGCCAGCATACCACGTGCGCCGCACCCGCCACGTTGGCACGTCCACGAGGATGACACGGCCGTCGGTGCTGATACCGGCGAGCGTGCGCCCGCCCGGCGCGAACGCCACCTGGCGGACCTCCTGCTCGCCCTGCCACCTCGCGACCGCACGTCCGTTGGTCGCATCCCAGAGTCGCAGGCTCCCATCCTTGCTGCCAGTCGCGAGGTGGGTCGCGAGGCTGTCGAACGCGACGGTGCTCACGCCGCTGTCGTGGGCCATCCGCGACAGCTCACGTCCGGTCGCGGCGTCCCAAACGCGGGCGCTGCCGTTGTTCGCGGCCGTTGCGACGAGACGTCCGTCGCGGCTGAATGCGACCGCAGTAACCTCCGCCTCCACGCCCGGTGCCTTCCATTTGATACCGCCGCCGGGGGTCTCGATGATCGCCCCTGGGTTTTCCTCGTGAGGCAGATCCGCTGACGGCTTGCCGCTCCCGAGATGGACGACATCGGCAGTGCCGTTGTCGCGTCCGGCGGCGACGTAGCGACCGTCGGGGCTGAACGCGATGACGCGCACGCGGTTGCTCCCCGGGGATGAGTCGGCGTGCGTGCTCAGTGTGCGCGGCAGCAGGGCGAGGGCAGTGCGCAGCGCTTGATTGCCCTCGAATGACGGGTGCTGCGCAGTCGCCTCCACTGCGAGCAGCGCCGCGAGCGTGACCTGGTCGGGTGACTGCAACATCATGGCGACAGACTGTGCGGCGAGCTGCCGTCCAAGCGCCACTCGGCTCTGCCGCACCGCCTCCGCGCGCTGCGCTCGCGCGGTGTCCCGCTGTTGCACGGCGGCGATCGCGGCGAGCGTCGCGAGTATCGCGAGCACCGCGAGTCCGGACGCCGCCGACCACGCAAGCCGTCGAGCGCGGCGGTAGTGTCGGACGTCGTCGCCCACCAATTCATCCTTGGACCGTCCGTGAAGCGGGGCGGCGAGCTGCGCGACCGCATCGCGGAAGCCCGGGTGGCTCAACGACAGTGTCACATCGTCCCGCGCCCACCGCAGGTCGAGGTACAGCGGCTCGTGCGACAGTGCTTGCACGAGTGGCGGCGGCAGTGCGTCGGTGTGCTGCACGTCCAGCGAGCCTGACGCGGAATCCCACGCGATGGTTCCATCGGTGAGCACAATGAGCATGCGCTCGGGTGGGTGACGATCGAGCCAGTACTCGACTTCGCGCGCCACCCACGGCGAGGCGGCGGCCTCGCGCGACGCGAGCAGGATGAAGTGCGCCGACTCATCGAGCGCGGCCTGTATACTCGACCACAGGGTGGGATTGACGGCGAGGTTCGTCTTGTCGCGGAAGATCCGCAGCGCCCGCAGCCGGTTCCACGGCCTCGCGAAGCGGTGCAGCGCGGACTGCAGGGCCGGCGCGAGCTTGCCGTCGGCCGCGTGACTGTACGACATGAACGCGTCGTAACGAGCCGCGGGCGTCAGCGGTAGAATCTCGACGCCCACGTCGTTCGCGACTCGCTGTTCCGCGCCTCGCCTTCGTCCCGGGTGTAGAAGTTCCGGCCCCAGTGGGCGCGCGCCTCGGGTGGGTTCTGCGCGCGGAGCGGGCAGACGCGGTGCGCGCCGAAGGCGCCGAACGTGTTGCCGAGAATGACCGCCGTCTGCTCGCCGACGCCCACGAGCCCGATCCGCGGGACCCGCTGGTTGCCCCCGCCGAACCGCGAACCCGTGATGACGAGCGGGCCCGCGTGCTTGAGCCGCACCGCGTCGCCATCCTGGGCGAGCTGGTCGGCCTCGAAGCGCACCCCGTCGAGCGTCACCGGCTGGCTCGCGGTCGTCGGGCCGTCGGTCACGAGCACGCATCCGCACGCCTCGAACCCGACGCCTCGGATCACGACGGGGTCGCCGGCACGCGCGAGAAAGACGCCGCACTCACACACGGCGCATGTGCCGCCGATCCACTGGAACGAGCTGTCCGCGCGAACCGCGACCTTGCCGGACTCGAACCGGCAGTGCACGAGGAGATGTTCCTTCGATTGCTGGCCCTGGAACTCCCATCCGGTTTCGCAGCCATAGAACGAACAGCAGTCGAACCGCATGTGCTCGTTGTTCTCGTCGATCGTGGGGCGAGCCCAGAAGCCGCGACGCGCCGCTCCGTTGCCGAACACGCGGATGTCGCGGAACTGGTGCATCGTGGGTGGAATGGTGCCTGGGCCGGTCCGCGTGCGTTCCGAGATCCAGACGGCCTCGCAGGGCGTCTCGCAGACGACGTCGAGATGCTCCCAGATGGTGTCGCGAGAGTCCTCGATCGCGAAGACGGGGACCGCGGCGGAACCGCGCCACACGACGCGCGTCCGGCCGCCATCGGGGTCGAGCGGCAGCACGCGCCCGCCATCGCGATCGCGCACGTGCAGCGTGTCGGTGAGCACGATGGGATCGGCCATCGATACAGCGTCAGGGTGATCTCACCAAACAGAGTGCGTAGGCATCGCCATAGTAGCCCGCCGCCGTCGCGGGCGCTATGCCGTTACCCAAGCCGCGGCTCATTCGCGTCCTCTGCACTGGAGCGACCAGCAGACGAGCTCGGGCGTCGCGTCCCGCGGGGATGCGAACCTAACGCCACGCGCGGTGCAGCAGGGTCAGTCGGCATGCGGGCGAATGCGTCCTCGTACACCCGGTGGACGGCCCCCGCTCGTCGAGGATCGACAACGGAAGGGATGTCTCGACGACGAGAACTCCTGGAGCGTGGAACCCCGGGTCGACGGTCGCGATTCGAACGAGGGTGCGAAGCAGAAGCCCGGCGCCGAACAGCAGGACCATCGTGAGTCCCAGCTCCGCGGCGATGAGCCCGCGCTGGAAGCCGCCGCCGCCCCGGCTGACATGCCGTGGGGACGGATCGGGAAAGGTCTGGGCACGCAACTATGGTGCAGCGCCGCGGGGTGATGCTAGTCCGCACCGTGACCGTAATGCGGTGCATCGTGGCGGCTTTCCGTTGTTGACGGGCGCCATCGGTTCCCTATACTGGCCAAACACCCATCCGCATAACGCGATGGCAACGAGCCGATAGCGTAATCGCAGGCGCTATGCGGGTGTCGAACTACGCCCACACCGCGCGCGGGTTCCCATCCATGTGCTCACGCTCCCACCTCGCAGAGCACGCCGCGCCGAGATCGGAATGAGCGATCGCGAGATAGGGCAACAGAAGCGGCCGCGCGCGCGCGAACAGCAGTGGACCGCGCCAGCGAGCGTCGCGGTCGCCGGCGAGCGGAATGGCACGCTCGACACGGTCGTGGACGAGAGCTCGTGGGGAAACGCCCAGGAGACACTGGGCGGACACAGCTACTCCAGCCTCGACGTCTTCGCGCGCGACGATCGGTCCGACGACCGCGACGGCTCGTCGTTCGCACCGGCGGCTACGCAGACGGCAGTCGAGGTCGAGCCGCGGGACAAAGAAGTAGAGGACACGGCGCGTGGTCACCGCTTCTCCAGCATCGATGTCTTCCCGCGAGAAGATCAGTTCGACCGTCGGCGCGGCGATCGGGCAACGACCGATCTCGAGGACACGAATGGCCGCCACGGCTCGGCGCCCGCCACGATGCGCACGGAGATCGAGCCACAGGCCAGAACGCGGGAGGTGAAACCGAAGGTTGACGATGGATCAAACGCCGCCGGTACGACCTCGGAGGAATCCGCACTCACTCCGACACCTCGTGTCGCCAGCACGCTCGCGAGCCAGGCATTGCCGCCCCCGGACGCCAGCCGCCTAACGTCGCCGTACGTCGCGGCCGGAGCCTCACCAAAGCCATTGGCCCACGCTGGCGAAGCACGCGTGGCGGAGATCAGTAGCCCACCGCCGGCAGCCAGGGAAGCCGAGAAGCCAGCCGAGCCGTCAAAGGCTAAAGACACCGTCGGTGAGATCGACGTCGCTGCTGAGAAGGATGCTCTTGCCAAGAGGGATGTCGTCGCCGAGAAGCCACAAGTCGAGCCAATCGATGCCGACGGCAAAGTCGAGACGAGCGAAGCGGACGCCAAGGCGAAACGCGAGCAGGTCGATGGCGTCAAGAAAAAGGAAGGAGGCAAAGACGCGAGCGACGAAGCGAAACCCGATGGAGCGGAAGCCAAGGGCGCAGGCGGTCGTGTTGCGACAGCCGGTCAGCCGGGTCGCGAAGGCGGCAAGGGACAAGGGCGAGGCGGTCGCGGGAGCGGTGGCGCAGGCGGCGGAGTAGGTAGCGTCGGCGGGGGAGGCGGAGGCGGCGCGGCAGCCGCTGGCGGAAGCGAGTCCGGGTCGCTGAATGATGCCGCGCTCGACCGGTGGACAGCGGCGACGTCGGCGGCAGTGGAAGCGGTCCCCGCGCCCGAGCTACCCGAGGGTGCGGCCGGCGCCACCGCCATCGAGCAGACGGCCACCGGTGTCGTGAACGAGCGCGCGGCGACCGAACCCGATTACGAGAGCGAAGCCAAGGAATCGCAGGAGCCACTTCCCGAGGCGGCCGAAAAACAATCGCAACTCGATACCTCGGAGGCCGAAAAGGCGGTCGCGGACGTTCAGGCGCTGTCGAACAAGCGCCTCTCTCCCGCGACATTCAGCCCCGTCGGTGCGCCGCCGGCATATCCGGGACTCAACCCGCGCGACTTCGTCCCGGCCAACGACCTGAAGGTCCTCAAGGACCTCGAAGACCGTCTCGCGAACAAGGATCTCACGAAGGCCGAGCGGGTCTCGCTCACGAAGCAGCTCGAGAAGGTCCAGGCTCACATCGCCGGGATCGAAGAGCGAGCCGCGAAGGGCACTGCTCCGGCTCCGCCACTGACCGTTGTCGACGAGGGGGCGTCGTCGTTGACACCACCGTCGCCGGATCAGGCTGCGGTACTGGGCGACGCCATCGCGCGCGCGATCACGACAATCCCGGGTCGCGGGGAATCGCTCGCCCTCTCCGCTGCCGATCCGCTCGACCAGGGCAAGTGCCCGCCGCTGCAGGAGCTCGCCAAGGGTAAGGCGAGCACGGTCGAAAGCGAGATGCGCAAGGAGCTCGAGCAGATCGCGACCGCGGCCGGCATCTCGGCCGAGCAACTCACCGGGAAGATTGCCGAGCAGAAGGAAGCCGCAGCCAAGCTCGCGGCCGAGCAGGACGAAGCGGCGAAGGGTGCGGCAAAGAAGGGCGTCGAGGCCCGCGAGCAGCAGGGCGTCGAAGAGCAGAAGAAGATCTCGGGCGCGAAACAGGCGGTCGAGAAAGAGATCGCCGCGAAAGAGTCGGCGGTCGACGGCCCGCCGGACACTGAAGCCATCGAGGCGAAGCGCGACGAGTTCCTGGGCAAGCTGGAGCGAAGCGGGTCGGAGGTGCTCGCGTCGTATCGCTCGTCGCTCGAGAAGCGAACCGGTGAGCTGAACGAAGCGGCCGGCAAGCAGAAGGGAGAGATTCGCTCCGCCGCTGACCGCCAAGCCGCGGCGATCCGCCGCCACTTTCAGGATGACCCCGACAAGGGCGCCGTCGAATCGCTTCCCACGAAGAACTGGGCAACCACTGCCGCGCAACAGGTCGACGTCGAGAAAGGCCGCTTCACTCGCGAGGCCACCACCGAGAACAAGGGGTTCGTCGACGCGCTGAACGAGCAGCTGTCGAGCGCGCGAAATACCGTGCGGGACTGGGCCGCTCATCAGGAAGGCAGGGAGCGGTCATGGTGGGAGCAGCTGTTCGACATGATCCGCGACTGGGGCAAGCAGGCGGTCGCCAACAACGAGGCGTGGGAACGGCAGCGCGCAGCCGACTCGCGTGATGCGATGGCCGGCGACCTCGACGTGCTCGCCCAGCTCCGTAAGGCGCAGCTGAGCAAGAACAACGATGAGCTCAACTCGTCGTTCGCGGGCCTCGACGCCGAGCAGAAGGTGCTCGCCGCGAAGTACCTGCGCGGGGAGGGGGTCGACAGCATCGGCTTCGTCGCCGAGTCGACGATGTTGCGCATCGTCAGGCGGCGTCGTGGGGAGCTGACCGAGAGTCTCCGAGAAGAAGTGCTCCGTGACTGGGACTGGGAGCAGCTCGGTGTGCTGGCGCGCGCCACCAACCCGGAGTTCCAGCCGAAGGTCATCGCGAACAAGGTCAAGGGCTCGATCGCCGGCATGGGCACGTCGGAGGACAAGCTCTTCGCCGCGTTAGGCACGGCCCGTGGGCCGTTCGAACGGGCGGCGGTCGAGAAGTGCTACCAGGCCACCTTCGGCATCTCGATGGCCGAGGACGTCGATGACGACGTCGACGGCACCGAGTGGAAGCGGGCCGACGCCCTGATGAAGGGCGAGACGGCCGATATCGCGGTGGCCACCATTGCCGATGCCGTCTCCGGCGCCGGAACGGACGAGGATGCGATCAAGGAGGCGCTGCGCGGGAAAACGCCGGCCGAGCTCGAGGAGATCAAGCGGCTCTACAAGGAGCGACACGGCGTCGAGCTCGAGACAGAGCTCAAGGATGAAATGGAGGACGCCGAGCTCGATAACGCGCTCGCGCTGGCCAGAGGCAACATCGCGGAGGCCGATGCCGCCGACCTCGAGGACGCCATGGAGGGCGCCGGCACCGACGAGGAGAAGATCACTCAGGTCTACGAGAAGATTCGCAAGGAAGTCGAGGCCGACGCGAAGCGGCGCGGCCTGTCAGTGGCCGAGATGAACGCCGAGATCACGCGGCGCAACCAGGCGGTCGCGGGTGCCTATGCGGCGAAGTACGGGAAGAGCCTGAAGAGCGAGTTCGCCGACGAGCTATCGGGCGCAGAGCTCACGTTGGCCGATGCGCTCGACTCGGGCAACGCATCCCGCATCGACGCCGCGAAGGCCAAGGTAGAAGATGAAGCGCTCGTGTACTCGAGCGACGACCGGCTCGAGGACATCGTCCGAAACCAGCACACCCGGGCGGAGACGGAGGCCAAGCTCGACCTCGAGTCACAGCGGGCGAGGGCAGCGGAGGCGCTGCGGTCGGGCGACATCGACAGGGCGCAGTACGACAAGGCGCTGGCCGACTACGAGACGAACAAGAAGAATATCGATCAGGACATCGCCAAGCGCGCCAAGCAGAACATGCAGGACCTGAAGGGCCAGTACGGCACCATGGCGGTCGGCGGCGAGGCCGCGTTCGACGTCATGATCACGATGCGCGCGCAGGGCAACAGCGAGGACGAGATCAAGAAGCTGATCGAGAGCGGCGGCAAGCTCTCGCCGGAGGACGAGATCTTTTTCGCCGTCGAGGGTGCCGGCACCGACGAGGACATGATCAAGAAGACCCTCGCGGGGAAGACCCCCGAGGAAATACAGAAGATCCGTGACGCCTACAACGAGAGGTACAAGCCGCGAAACTTCGACGACGACATCCTGAGCGACCTGTCCGGCCGGGAAGACCTCGACACGAAGCTCATCCTCGAGATGGGCGACCCGTCGACATTCGCGACCCAGCTGAGGAACGAGAAGGACCCCGCGAAGCGGGCGGAGCTGCTCGCGAAGATGGAACGCTACCTGGAGGAGCGAAAGAAGTTCGAGGAGACGGGCTCCATCGGCAGCTCGATGCTGGCGACGGGGTCGGACCAGATGAACACCCTGGCGCAGATGGAAGACGCCATGGTCGCGGCGCGCAACCTGGACGAGGCCATCGCCAGGGCTGGCGGGAACGTCGACGACCCCGCCGTCATCGACGCGCAGCACCGCATGGACATGAACTTCTCCGGCGCCGTGGAGGCACAGGAGCAGTTCCGGGCACAGATCGACGCATATGCCGACATCGCGGTACAGGTCGGCGCGGCGATCGCGGGCATCGCCGTCACCGTCGCGACGTTAGGCGCCGGCGCGCCGTTCGCGGTGGCCGCCATGTGGGGCGCCGCGGCGAGCGCGGCCACCGGGATCTACATGAACGCCGACCTTCGCGGGGCGGCCTATTCGTGGGAGGAGGCCGGCGTCGACGTCGCGGTCGGCGTGGTGGACGTCGCGGCGGCCGGACTGGGCGCCAAGTATCTGGGTCCCCTGGTCAAGCAGGCGGGCATGCTGCAGTTCGCGGCCGGCGCGCTGGCCGACGGATTGGAGGGAGTCCCCAGCGCCTTGCTCGAGGCAGGCATGGATGAGGCGATCTGGGCGTCCGGCAACCCCGGCGGCGCGATGCTCAAGGTCGGCGGGATGGCGTTAGGCACCGGCGCCGCGCTCTCGGCCGGGCTCGATGCCGCGGGCGGCGCGTACGGCATGGTCACGGGGCCGAAGGTCAAGGCCGGCGCTCCGTCGCTCGACGTGGACATCGACGTCGGCGCCGGCTCGCATGCCCGCGGGCCGGACGTCGACGTCGATGTCCCGGGCGCATCGCGCGGCCATGGGGCCGACATCGATGCGCCGAAGGGGGACATGCCGGAGCTCGACGTCCCGCCGGTGGCCGACCCGGCAGTCGCAGCCAGGAAGGCCGCCGAAGGCGAGCTCCCTCCCGGTGCACCGGAGCATGCGCCAAAATCGCCCAGCGACACCGACGCGAAGCTCGATACCGACAACCCGCCAACCGGCGCGACCCCGGACAGCCCCGACGCGCGGCAGCCCCACGTGGGCGAGGACGGCATCGTCGACCTCGACGACCCCCGCAACCGGTGGATGGTGGAGGACTCGATGGCCGGCCAGCTGCCTGACGAGCTGGCAGCAGACCCCGTCGCGTCCCGCCGGTTCTTCGAGGACTTCGTCGGCAACCAGCCGGAGATCGAGGCCGGGCTGCTGCGCAACTCCGAGACGGGCGAGCATATCGTCGTGCAAGGGTCGCCGGCCTCCGTCGACATCCGCTCGGGCCATGGCGCCTGGGAGGGACTGATCCCGCCCGAGAAGTTAGGCAAGGGACGCTGGGACCTCGTGGTGCACAGCCACCCGGTCGATGCGTCGGGTGTGACGCCGGGCTGGGCGCAGGTGCCATCCGGCGCGGACGGCGACTTCGCGTGGACCGTCTATCAGGCCCAGGCCAGCGGCAAGCCGGTCGTGCAGGAAATTCACATCACGACCGAGCGCGGTCCCGACGTGACTCGGTATGGCTATGACCCGACCAGCGCGACGCCATACTCGATCGACTTCCCCCGGCCGGATGGCACCCGCGAAGTGCATGCATTCGCGACGATCGACGACTACCACAACTTCTACAAGCAGCGGTTCGGTGGCGACCTGGGGCCGATCCCGGACGACTTCGCGGGCGTAAAGCAGGCCGACACGGCGAAGACCGACACGACGCAACCGGTGGACGAGCCGGCGAGTGAGCTCGACGGGTTCGACGACGAGCCGACGGTCGAGATTCCCGTCACGCCCGAGACGCCCACGACGGTTCCGAGTGCGCCGAAAACGTCGTCGGGCTCGGGCGCGAGCAAGTCGTCGTCAGCCAAGGGGGCGGGCAAGTCTTCGTCAGGCAAGGGCACGCCGAAAGCATCGACAGCCAAGGGCAAGTCGGGTGCGGCGGCCGGCGCGCCCACCACTCCGAGCGCCAGCCTAACGACTGGTCGGCCCGGAATGGCCAAGGTGGTGGCGGCCAACCCCGAGCTGGCCACTCGGCTCGATGCCGCGGTGGCCGCGCTCGACAAGGCGGCCGGCGGGCTGACGAACGCGGACCGCGCCGCCATCCACGCGCTATTCGCGCCGACGATGCCTGACGGCGGTATCGGCGTCGGCAGGCTCGAACAGCGGATCGGCTCGCTGGAACGGATTGTCGGGCTGATTGGTCAGCGTCCGGAGCTTCTGTCGGTGGACGGCCAGCGCAAACTGTTGAAGGTGCTGCAGCACGAGGGGAAGCTCGTGCTCGATGCGTTCGACGCGGGGGTCACACAGGAGCAAGCCGGTCGGGCAACGCGGCCGTCGGCCAAGCTGCAGGCCGAGATGGACCACCTGCGCACGCTTCTCGCTGCGCCGCCAGAGCCGGGGAGCGACATGATCGACGGGTTGCTGCGGCTCGAACAGCTGCAGCGGGACATTGGTCGCGGGAGCGAAGTGCTCCGCTCGAAGGGCGAGAGCCTCTGGGACATCCATACGCCGGACCATCCCGCGCCGTCCAAGGTCGATGCCGACGAGGTGCGCGAGGCGATCGTCGACGCCAGCGGACTCAAGTCAATGAAGCCCGCGGAGGTCCTCTCGGCGACGGAGGTCATGGACCTCGACATCTCGGCCACGGGGACGCTCGGCGAACCGCTTGCGCGCAACCTGCCGGACATGGGGCAGGAGCGGAAGCTGCTGACGCCGCGGGAAATCGGCGAGCTCAAGACCGATCCGCCCGGGCTGGGGAAACGTCTTGCCGAGATGCTCGCGGGCTACCATCGCGCGCACATGGTTGGTCCCGGATTCGGTGATGAGCTGTTCGCCGGGCTCATGCTCGCGCCGGCCGACTTCAACCTCGACACGCAGAACAAGGGGATCGAGGCACTGCTCCGTGCGCTTCGCGCGACCGGAGAGGATGTCGAGGTGTCGATTCACGCCACGGGCACCCGCCACGCTATCCCCATGAAGGACGGGAGCGTCAAGCACGTGGACGTCCTCGACAGCATCACCTATACGGTGACCCGCCCGAACGGCGACGTGATGGTGGTCAAGTACGACATCGGCGCGCCGCCGGGCGGGAAGGTGACGATGAGCACCCCGGCGGGCGGCACGACGATTCCGGGCCTCACCGTCGATGGTCTGCCCGAGCCGCCGGACTAGTAGTTAGTCACGGTGGATGTGATAGCGGTGGCATCCCGCATGCAGATGGCCCGCGGCATCGTTGGCGAGCGAGGATGCTGCTGGCGGACCTCGCGCGGTGACCGGCACCTGCGCGCGCCTAACGCGAGTACGTTGCTCTATTCGTAATCGTTACGTCGAGCAGTCGTGTCGCGGCGCACCGTCGT
>DAINRQ010000039.1:0-45792 GCA_036741775.1 Gemmatimonadaceae bacterium
GCGAACGGCGGAGAGCGAACGGCGGAGAGCGAACGGCGGAGAGCGAACGGCGGAGGTGCGAAGGCCCTCGCCGCGGCCCTTGCCGCGTCCGCCGCTGCCGCGTCCTCCGCGTTCGCTCGATGGCGCGATGAGATGAAACGATGCGTTAGGACTCTGACCCCTAACGCAGGACTCTGACCCCTAACGCGTTATGCGGGGCTCGCCGAGAGCGCGCGCTCGCCCGACAGCGTCGTTGCCGCGACCTCGACCTCGTCCTTGCTCCCGATGAACAGCGGTGTGCGCTGGTGAAGCTCCGTCGGATTGATGTCGAGGATGCGCTGCTGGCCATCCGTCGCGGAGCCGCCAGCCTGCTCGACCACGAATGCGAGTGGGTTGGCCTCGTAGAGTAGCCGCAGCTTGCCGTGCGGTGAACGACGATTCCCAGGGTAACAGAACACACCGCCGCCGAGCAGGTTGCGATGGAAGTCGGCGACGAGCGATCCGACGTAGCGAACACTGAGCGGCTTGCGGCCGCCGCCGATCCCGCGGTACTGGCGCATCAGCTGCTTCACCGAATCTTCCCAGTCGTTTTCGTAGGAATCATTGACCGAGAGATACCGGCCGCGTTCCGGGATCCGGATATCGGGGTGCGACAGCAGGAACTCGCCGATCGATGGGTCCAGCGTGAACCCGTGTGCGCCCTGCCCTGTGGTGTACACGAGCATCGTGCTCGAGCCGTAGATCACGTACCCCGCCGCCACCTGACGCCGCCCGGGCTGAAGCAGGTCTTCCATCTCGCCGCGGGTGCCGCGCGTTATCTTGCGGACGACCGAAAAGATCGTTCCGACCGGGACGTTCACGTCGATGTTCGACGAGCCATCGAGCGGGTCGAAGAGCAGCACGTACTTGCCGCACTTGAACTGCTCGGGGATCTGGATGATGTCCGGCTCTTCCTCTGACGCCATCGCGCAGAGCCGACCACCATGGTCCATCGCCTTAATGATCGTTTCATTCGCGAACACGTCGAGCTTCTGCTGAATCTCGCCCTGCACGTTCTCCTGCTCGGCGGATCCGAGTATGTCGGCGAGGCCAGCGCTCCGGACCTTGTTCGCGATCATCTTCGCGGCGAGCGCGAGGTCGTACAGGATGCCGGAGAGCTCGCCCGTCGCCTCCGGGTGCAGGCGCTCCTGTTCGATGATGAACCGATCGATCGTGACGACAGAGGTGGCGGTGTGCTTGACCACGGCTACACGTCCTGCGTTTGGGGAGAAACGCTGCGGCGAGCGAGGAGCGTCGATGCGTACGAACGGGCATCGACCTCATATCGATTCGCGTAGTACCCTCGCACCAGCGATTCCCAGATATAGCGCACTGGGAAGGCGACGCTGGCCTGAAACTGCTGAACGTGGCGAATCTCGTGCAAGAGCAGTTCCGCGTCGATCTCGGCCGTAGACCGCAGCCAGATCGTTCGCCACAACGTTATGCCGGACACTGTGCTGGCGCCAAGCGACCACCCTCCAACGCGCAGCGGCAGCCCGCCAATACGGTAGCGAGCGGTCCCGAGCTCGGGGTACTGGTCGACGAGCTGTCGCGGAAGCTCGACAGCCCGCCCGAACAGCACCTCGACGAAGCGAGTTACCGGGCCCATTGCTCTCCCGCGCCTGTGACCGTCAGCGACCGTCCGTTCGTGCGCACCACGACGCTGCCCAGTTGATCGGTTCGCAATACCTGCGCGCCCCGCTCCAGGAGTGATCTGATGACTTCGGGACTCGGGTGCCCGTAGGAATTTGCGGCCCCCACCGATACGAGGGCGACCCGTGGGCGCACCGCGTCCAGGAAATCTGGCGTACTGCTCGTGGCACTGCCGTGGTGTGCGACCTTGAGTACGTCGGCCCGCAGCTCCACGCCATACCGCTCCACCATCCACCGCTCCTCATTGGCCTCGGCGTCTCCGGTCAGCAGGAATCGTACGGCTCCGTACTGGATCAGCGCGACCGCGCTCGCCTCGTTCGCGTCACCGAGGTTCGCCGTCCAGGCAGAATCCGGCGCGAGAAACTGCACGCGCACGCCATCGACGTCGAGGCGATCGCCCGGACGGACGCGCCGCCACGCGGTCCCGACTCGAGCGGCCTCCGCCAGCGAGACGCGGTAGGGAACGCTTCCGGCGACGTATGCGCCGTCCCAGTAATCAGCCGGGCGCAACGCGCTCAGGACCGACGCGCCTCCGCCCACGTGGTCGCTGTGCGGGTGTGACAGCACGAACGCGCGAAGCGCACCGCCTCGCCGACGCAGGTACGGTACGATGGTGTTGCGACCCGCGTCACCGCCTGACCAGCTGCGGCCCGCATCGAAGAGCACCCACTGCCCTCGGGGCGTCCGGAGCGCGACGGCGTCACCCTGCCCCACGTCGATGACGTGCAGCTCAGCGACGCCTCCGCCTGACGAGAGCTGCACGCCGACCGCCATCAACGCCGAAGCGACGGCGCCGCCCAGGAGGCCGCGCGATTCCCATGCACTCCGCGGCCGGCTCGAGCACGCAACGACTATGGAAACCGAGAAGGCACCGAGGAGCGCCGCGGTCCAGAGCGATGGCGCCACTGGCACCGCGGCGAATGGAATCGTCGTCGCGATGCCCGCGACGATGTCCACGGCCCGTAACATCACGTGGGCGGCGTCCGCCGCGACGGATGCGGCTCCGGCCAGGGGGGACAGCAGTAACGCGAGGAACAGCGTGGGCTGAAGCACGGTGAAGACCGGCCCCGCGGCGAGATTCGCGAACGGGGCGACGAGGCTCACGCGACCGAACGTCCACGCGATGAGCGGCAGCGTGACGACCGACGCCAGTGTAGACGCAATGAGGTCGCGTGCGATGACGCGCCGCCATCCCACGACGCGATCGGTCAGGACCCGGCGCGAGAGCGCGCCGGCGGCGATGAGCGCCGCGATGCCGGCCACGCTGAGCTGATAGCCGAGGTCCAGGATGATGCGCGGGTTCTCCAACGGCCCCCACGCGCCGAGCGCAAGCGAGGCCCACGGCGAGGTGGGTCGCTGCGTTAGGCGCGCCACCGCTGTCGTGCCGAGCATCACGGCCGCTCGCACTGCAGGCGCGGGCGCTCCGATCACGATGACGTACACCGCGGTCAGCGCGAGCGCGAGCCACGCCGATCGATTTCGCGATGCACGCGCGGCACATAGCAGCAGCTCGGCGGCGCCGGCAATGATCGCGACGTGAAGCCCGGACACCGATAGCAAGTGGACGATCCCCGCATCGGCGTAGCGGGACCGAACGCCGGCGTCGAGCGTGCGCGTGTCGGCAATGAGGAGCGCCCGCGCGAGCGGCGCATCCGCCCGAAACGTCCGGTCGATCGCGCGACCCGCCCGCTCTCGCCACCGGCGCGCGAGCCCCGGCGGCTCGAGCTGTGCAACCGTCGCGTGCTGCAGCACGATGAGCGGCCTGGCCCACGACGGTGCCCCGCGCACGGCGACGGTCGCTCCGGCGGTAGCTTCGCCGCGGGCCACGAGTATGCTCGCCCGCCGCTCACAGCCGCCGTCGCGGATGGTCGCGCGGACGCGGACGCCCGGCCGCGCATCGGCTTCGACGACCGCGCGGAACACCACGAGGACCGTCGTATCCGGCGCAGGAGCCACGGCCCGACGCGCGCACTCGGCGTCGTCGCTCGCGCTGGCTGTCGCCCGAAGGACGCCGCCACCCAGGAGCAGTCCCATAGCCGCGAGCCGGCTGTCGCGCCGCACGCCGCCAGCGGCAACGAAAAGCACCGCCGCCGCAACACCAGGAAACAAAACGCCGCCGAACCCGAGAAGGAGTCCGGCGGCATGAGCGAGGAACGCGACGGCAACGAGCGGCACCTGTGCCCCCCTACGCGTCACCTCCCAGCGGGACGTAGTCCTCGGGGCCGTGGCGCGGATTCAGTTGAACGCGACGCATCGCGTCGAACACGAGCACGGCGATTTCGGCCTTCGCCTGATCGCTGGCAAGCGAGACGCGCGTGACGGCGGCGCCGATCGGCGAGCCGCCGATGTAACGCGGTCTAGCTTTATTCAATGCCTGCGCGGTCACGTCATCGTGACAACGCGCACAGGCGCAAAACTCGGGGTGACGCTCCTTGAGCTGCCGGTACACCTCGAGCACGAGCTCCTCGAGAGCGTTTTTCATCCGGCCATCGGCAGCGGTGCGCGCTCGCGATTGTGACATACCGCACCAGTAAAGGTCGAGCCCGTGGTCCCGGTGAGCTCGACGGTGAAGTAGCGACCGATCATCGATTCGTCGCCCGGCAGAAGCACTGTCTTGAAGTCGCGCGTGCGGGCCTGGAGCAACTCCCCGCGCCGGGCGCCTTTCTCAACGAGCACTTCCCGCCTGGCCCCGAGGAGCTTGAGGTTCCGCTCCCTGGAGCCACGCCGGACTGTATCGATGAGACGCGCGAGACGCGCAGTCGCCACCTCGTCCGGGACGGTCATTTCGACCGGAAGCCGCGTCGCCGGGGTGCCGTCCCGCGGCGAGAACTTGAAGGTGAACGCGTCGTCGAACCCCACCTCCCGCACCACGTCCAGCGTTTCCTCGAAATCCGTGTCTGTCTCCCCGGGAAAGCCGACGATGACGTCCGTCGTGAGCGCGAGTCCTGGAATGGCCTGTCGGAGCCGGCTCACGCATTCCAGATAGCCCTCGCGCGTGTATCGGCGCAGCATGCGTTTCAGCACCGCGCTGGAACCGGACTGCATGGGCAGGTGCACGTGCTCGCACACCGCGTCCACTTCGGCCATCGCCTCGATGACGTCGGGCGAGAAGTCGTTAGGGTGCGGGCTCGTGAATCGGACCCGTCGAACGCCGGGCACCGACCCCACCGCGCGCAGCAGGTCCGCGAAGTCGCGGGTGCCGTCGTGATACGAGTTCACTGTTTGGCCAAGCAGCACGACTTCTGTCATCCCCTCCGCCACCACCTGCTCCACCTCGCGCACCACATCCTCGAGACGGCGGCTGCGTTCCGACCCCCGCGTCGTGGGAACGATGCAGTAGGTGCACCGATAGTCGCAGCCCCGCTGGACGGGGATCCATGCCTTGACCTTGTCGAAGCGTCGCGGTGTGAAGTCCTCGTAGTGCTCTTCGAGGTCGAACGTCGTCGCGATCGCGCGCTCGCCTCGGCGCGCGCCTTCCACCAGCGCCGGCAGCGCACGATACCCGTCCGGCCCGACGACGAGGCTGACGTGCTTCGCCTTCTCGAGGAGCTGCGGTCCGAGGCGCTGCGCCATGCACCCGGTGACGCCCATGATCGAGTCGGGCTTCATGTTGCGCTTGAGCTCCCCGAGGCGCCCGATGACCCGCTGCTCGGCGTGATCGCGAATGGCGCACGTGTTCAGCAGGATGACGTCGGCCCCATCGGGCGAGTCCACGGCCTGGTAGCCGCTGTCGGTGAGCCGCCCGAGCATGAGCTCGGAATCGCTCACGTTCATCTGGCAGCCGTAGGTCTCGATGTAGACGGTGGGACGCGGATCGGTCATGCTCGAATGATGGGCTCGAGCGGAACGCCGAGCAATCGCGCGGGGTCGCCGGCAAGCGTCGCGCGCCACCGTGTCCCCCGCGGAATGGACGGGTCCACGTCTACGTTCAGGTAGTCCTCCGTGAGCCCCTCCCGCCTCGGGGCTCCGCCCATGACCACGAGGTCACACGTCTGACCCAGCCGGCGCGCGCGGTGCTCGGCGTCAGCCCGTTCTCCCAACGCGCGGAGCTCCCGAGCACGCTGACCTGCGACGGCAGGAGGAACGCTTCCGGCGAGGCGTTCTGCCGCCGTGCCCGCGCGAGGCGAGTACGGGAAGACGTGGAGGTAGGTGAACGGCAGCGCCCGCACGAGCGCCAGCGTCGCCCCGTGATCTTCGTCGGACTCACCGGGAAACCCGGCAATGACGTCGGCGCCGAGAGCGAAGCCGCTCACGCGAGATGCGAGTCGCTCGACGGCGCCGGCGTACGACGCCGCGGTGTACCAGTGCCGCCCCATGCGCTTCAGCACGCGGTCCGAGCCCGACTGCAACGGCGCGTGAAGGTGGGGCACGAGTCGGCCGCGCTCACCAAATAACTCGAGGAGCTGGTCATCCACCTCGGTCGCTTCGAGCGAGCTCAGACGGAAGCGAACGCCGGGCACCTCGCGGACGAGGCGCGCAACGAGATGCGACAGCGAGTCCCGCGGATCGCCCGTGTCCACGCCGTAGTGGCCGATGTGGATTCCGGTCACCACGATCTCCGGATGGTGCTCGGCCAGTCGAGCCGCCTCATCGACGAGCGCCGACACGTCGCGTGAGCGAGCGCCGCCGCGCGCGAGCGTCGTCGCACAGAACGTACAGTGCTCGTCGCATCCGTCCTGGATCCGAAGCAACGCACGCGTACCCGTCTGAACGTTAGGCACCGGTGCCGACGCGGGCAGCCCGAGCGCCATCGCCACGCCCGGGAGGTCTGCGCCCGCGATCACCGCACGGACCGACGGAAGTGCCGCGATCGTCCCCGTGTCACGCGCCGCGGCGCAACCCATGACCACGGTGCGGAGCGACGGACGGCGCCGCGCCGCGCCACGGACACTCTGGCGCAGCTCGGCCTCCGCAGCCGCTGTCACCGCGCAGCTGTTGAACACGGCCACGTCGGCCTCGTCCGGCGTCGCGACGATCTCACCACCGCCCGACTCGATCAGCGCGCGAACGATCTCGGTATCGTACTGATTCGCGCGACACCCGAAGGTGCGAAGGTAGACGCGTCGCCGTGGACGCTCGTCGGGACACGCCTCTGGCCGGGCGCGCCCCTCCCCGCTGGGGTTCACGTGACAGCGCCGGCGCCAGCACTCGCTCGCGCAACGTTCGCGGCCGGCGGGCGCACTGGGAGGAGGATGTGAAACGCGCTCCCGGCCCCTTCGCTGCTCTGGACCCAGATGCGGCCGCCGTGCGCCTCGACGACGAGACGGCAGAACGTGAGCCCGAGGCCGGAGCTGCGCACGCGCGGCACGTTAGGCGTCTTCACGCTCTCGAACTTGTGGAAGATCACCTCGTGGTATTGCGGCGGGATGCCGGGCCCGTTGTCGGCGACCGTGAACAGGACGCCGCGCGGGTCCGTGCGCGCGTAGACACGCAGCTCGACCGCTCGCGACGAGTGCACGAGCGAGTTCTGAATCAGGTTACCGAAGACGCGCTTGAGCAGCGCGCGGTCGGCCTGAAACGACGGCGTATCGGCGGCGACTTCGACGCTCGTGACCGCGCGCTCCTGTTGGAGCCGCAACGCCCAATCGTGCATGATCTCGTTCACGATCGTTCCCGGCTGCAGCTCCTCCAGATCCAGCGCGATGTTCGTCTCCTCGATGCGCGCGACCTCGAGGAGATCCTCGATGAGCCGAAGGAGCTCCTGCGCCTTGTTCTCCGTGTCGCGCAGCGCCCCTTGCTGACTCACGTTCACCGGACCGAGATCGCCGTCCGCGAGCATCTCGAGCGTCGCAATGATCGAGGTGAGGGGCGTCTTGAGATCGTGCACGATCATCTTCATGAGATCGTCGCGCACCTTCTCGAGCTCGCGCAGCTTGCGGTAGCTGTCCTCGAGGGCGTCGGTCGCGGCCTTGAGCTTGAGGAGGCTCCGCACGCGTGCGCCGAGCACCATACGGTTGTGCGGCTTCGTGAGGAAATCGTCGCCGCCGGCCTCGATGGCCTTCACGCGATCGGTCGTGTCGTTCAGCGCGGTCACGAAAATGACCGGGATGCGCGCGGACCGCGCATCGCGCTTGATCCGGCGACAGACCTCGAAGCCGGTGGACCGGTCGTCCACACCGAGGTCGCCCGCCGGCATGGACACGTCGAGGATCACGAGCTCCGGCCGGTGCGTGAAGCACGCCGCGAGCGCCGACGGGCCGTCCTCCGCCGACACGGTTCGGTACCCGAGCGTATGGAGCTGGTCAATGAGCAGCTCGACGTTGGCCGGGACGTCGTCCGCAATCAGAATGAGCGGCGCGTCGGGGCGGACCGGCGGCGTCATCTCAGGGTCTGACGGTCAGCCCCAGGCCAAACGTCCATGAGCGCTCTTTCGCGTCCACGTCGCCCGCCGAGCGCGCCGCGCGCTCGAGGAACAGGTCGACGCTGGCGCGCCCGCCCGCGAACGGTGTACCCGTGCCCAACGTGAATGCCGTCTCTCGCACCAACTCCCCTCCCGCCCGGAACGGCAACGTGCGGCGGCGAACGCCGCCGCGCAGCGCCAGCTCGGTGCCAATGACACGCGGGCCGACCGCATCGAGCCCCAGGCCAAAATCCCACGAATCCTCTGGTGTCGAACGCTCGGTGCCAAGGCCCGCCATGTTCGACCACAGTGTGCGGTCGGCGCGGAGCGCGACCGTCGTGCCGGGGAAGACGTCGTAGTGCACCCCGACACCGAACCGCGACGGAATATCGGCCCGAGTGCGAAGCGTGTCACCCTCGCGCAGTTTGAGCGTGCTGCCGATCCGGCCCGACGCACCAACGCTGAATGCGCGATTGGGGCGCCACAGAACGCCGGCCGAATACCCGGTGCCGAAGTAGTTCACGTTGGACGAATCGCGGAGCGGGGCGAAGCTCAGCGAGTCATCGAACACCCGCGAGATCGACAGTCGGTTCTCGCCAGGAAAGAGATGCACCCCAACACCCACCACGAGATCTGGGCGAAGCGCCCACGAGCCCGCGATACGCACGTCGTTGAGGGCACCCTCGGCGCGAAACTGCTCCGAGTAGTCCACCGTCTCGTCACCGAACTGCGCCACACCGCGCGTCGTCGTCCCCCAGGTGCGATCGAGCAATGTGGAGAACGACACCGCGACCATCGCACGTGCGGCGACCGGCAGCGCAGCGGAGAACAAGGGGAACCGGTACGATCGCGTGCCACCAGAACGTCCATCGGCGTCGAGCGACCGGTTTTCCTGTTCGGACTGCAAGTACAGGCCTCCGCGCTGCAGGAACGCGATGGCCGCCGGATTGATCGGCGACAGCGCATCGTCCTCGGCCATCGCGCCGCCGCTGGCGCGGGAGTACACGCTGAGCTGACCCGGCGGGTAGCCGAACCCCTGGGCGCCGAGTGTCCCTTGCGCGTGCGCGGCCGTGGAGAGAGCCGCGAGCGCGATGCCAGCCGCCGCGAATCGGACCATCACCATTCGTGACGTCACGGGATACCGAACCCTACTTCGTTCACGTACGTGAGCCTGAGACGCGGTCTGAGCTCCGGCGGCGCCTCGCTCGAGTAGAACAGCACCGACGGCGCCGACGCTCCTTCGGCCGAGGAACGCAATACGATCGCGCGCTGGATGGTTGTCGGACCGAAGGCCTTCCAGTTCCGGAGTGCGCCCACCATCTCGAACGACCGCTGGCCGCCGCTCGACGGGACGACCCGGATGGAGTCGATGTCGAAGGGCGGGTTGAGAATCCCGGCGGCGCGTCCGACGTCGGTGAGCTCGACGGCGGCACGGACCACCTGCGGGTAGATGGTCAACGAATCGTCGGCGTCCACGGAGGTGTTAGGCACCTGCGTCAACACGAGCGTCGCGCGCACGATCGTCGCCGAGTCGATCAGCCGCGCCGGAACGTCGAACCGCAAGAACGACCGCTGAGCCGGCAAGCCGCCAACGCCGAGCAGCGACCCCGCTGGCGTCGCCGTCGCTTTGGCGACGAGCTGGTAATCCGTCATGTCGACCCGAATGACCGGATTATCCACCGGCGTAGTCGACCCTGGCGCGTTCGCGAGCGGCGCCACGAGCGTGTCCGGGGACGGATCGTAAACCAGCTGATTCGTCGCCCCCGCTTCGCGGGCAACCACGCGGATCTGCGCCGACGCCGAGCTCTGAACGCGCAAGCCGACGCGGAGCCGTTTGGGATCCGGCCCGGTCAGCTTCGCGAGCACCTTCTCGTTCTCGAGCGGGACGCGCAACGTGTCCGTGAGCTCATCGACCTCGTAGGTCTTTCCGCCGATGATCCTCTCGGGGCGGAAGAGCGCGAGCACCGCGGCCGTGGACGTGTCGGTGGCCGTCGTGTCCACGTCGTACACCTCGACGGTCACTGGTGCGGTCGCGCGGGTTCCGGCCGTGTCGAGCAGCAACAGGAGCGCGGAACTGTCGACTGCGTAGATCGTGCTGTCCTCCCCGCCCCGCGTGAACTGTTGCGTCAACGTGTCGAAGCGGATGACCGCGCGGGCGTCGAGCGTGTCGCCCCGCGACGCGACGAGCAGAAACTCCTCGGTGCCGAGCACCGGGTAGCCCGTGATGGTGCTGTCCACTGCAATGAACGCCTCGAGCAGCGTGTCCTTGGACACGATGTTCTGCTCGGGGCAGAGCGCGGGACACGCCGCGAGCCCATCGAGATCCTCCCCGCACGCCACGAGTGTCCCGGTGGCAGCCACGAGTAGTGCGATTCCCCACAACCGATTACGCAAGCCGTACACTCCGTCCTTCGACGTCAAAGCTGTCCACGATTGCCATGATCACGGCGTCGACTGGCCGGTCTTTCGTCGTGGCTGTAAGGCGGGCAGAACTGCCCGTCGCATAGAGAATGACTTCGCCCAACCCCGCGCCGACGCTGTCCACCGCTACGACGTACCCGCCCTCGCGCCCGAGATCGGTGGTGAGGTTCTCGACCACCAGCAACTTGAGCGACTGGAGCGATGGGTCCTTTCGCGTCGACACGACAGTTCCCACGATGCGTCCGAGCTTCATTGGTGGTGGTGATGAGTCAACGCCGCGGGGGTGAATGGATGAGGGAGCAACATCGCGAGCGTCCACTCTGCCGCACGCCCCTCGAGCGTGAAGCTCGCGATCGACAGTGCCGGGGCGAACTCGACGAACGCCTGACGGCACATGCCGCACGGCGGCGTAGGATCGTCGGCTTCGCTGACGATCACCAGCATCTCGAAATTCCTGACGCCACCAGCGACGGCAGCGGACAGTGCGGCCCGCTCGGCGCAAATCCCTGCCGGGTACGCCGCGTTCTCGACGTTGCACCCCACGAACACGGTCCCGTCGGGCCCGGCAAGCGCGGCACCGACGCGGAAATCCGAGTACGGTGCATACGCCCGCTCCATGGCCGAAGACGCCGCCTGGCGCAGCGTCTCACGGAGCGGTTCGTTCACAGGCGCGCCCGCCCGGGCGGGACGCGTCATTTCGTTACCAGGCGCCCAAGAAACGACGCGCCGTGGCCGCGGAACGAGAGCCCGAACCATTCGGCGACAGTTGCCCCGAGGTCGGAGAACGTCGACCGCTGCCCCAGATCCGCAGGACGCACGCGGGGGCCCGCCGCGAGCAACGGCACACACTCGCGGGCATGGTCCGTGGACGGCGTCGTCGGATCGTTCCCGTGGTCGGCAGTGATGAAGAGCAGATCGTCCTCGCGCAGGGCAGAAATCATGGACGGCAGAGCCCGGTCGAACTCCCGCAGCGCTCCATAGAACCCCGCAGCGTCGTTTCGGTGCCCAAAAAGCTGGTCGAAATCTACTAGGTTGGCTAACAGGAACCCACCGGCGGGCGACCGCAGCCATTCGAGCGTTGCCTCGATCCCCGCGGCGTTGCTCGACGTGTGCGTGGACGTAATCGAACGTCCGGCGAACAGGTCATCGACCTTCCCCACCCCGGCACGCGGCACACCCGCCACCGCGAGCGCGTCGAGGAGCGTCTCTCCCGGGGGCTCGATGGAGACATCCCGCCGGTGCGCCGACACCCTGTGAAACGCGCCCGGCTCGCCCTCGAACGGCCGCGCTATCACCCGTGAAACGTTGTGAGGCTCAACCAGGAGTGCGCGCGCGACGTCACACGCGGCGTACAGCTCCGCGAGAGGGATGACGCGTTCGTGCGCCGCGATCTGGAAGACCGAGTCGGCGGACGTGTACACGATCCACGCACCGGTCCGCATGTGTTCGGCGCCGTACTCGTCGATGACGGCCGTTCCGCTCGCCACTACGTTCGCGATCACAGGCCGACCGGTCCGGCGCGAGAACGCGTCGATCACGTCGCCGGGGAAGCCCAGGGGGTACGTCGGGAACGGATGGGCGAGATGGAGGCCCGCGATCTCCCAGTGTCCCGTGGTACTGTCCTTTCCGGCGGAGCGCGGCACCATGGTGCCCCACGCACCCGACACCGGCGCCGCGGCATCGAGCCCCTCGATCTCCTTCATTCTCCCGAGTCCCAGTGACTCGAGCGCCGGCAGGTCGAACCCGCCGACGGCGCGGGCGGTGTTACCGAGCGTGTCGCTCCCGGCGTCACCGTAAGCGGGGGCGTCCGGCGCTTCACCGGCACCGACGCCGTCGAGCACGATGATGGCAGCTCGGCGGTTGGACGCGTTAGGCAACGTACACCCGAGGCACACGCAGCTTGAGCCCCACCAGGATCTCGTAGCTCAATACCTGGGCGGTGTGCGCAACCTCGTCGATGGTCAGCACCTCATCGCCGTCACGTCCGATGAGCGTGGCCACGTCACCTACCTCGCACCGGACATCGGTGACGTCGAGCATCACCATGTCCATCGTGACGATCCCCGCGATGGGAACCCGACGGCCTCGCACGAGCGCCACGCCCCGATTGCTGAACGCGCGACGGTATCCATCCGCGTAACCGATGCCGAGTGTGGCGATGCGCCGGTCGCCGCGCGCGCGCCACGTCGCACCGTAGCTCACCGTGTCGCCGTCAGGAACCGTGCGAATCTCGAGCACGCGCGCGCGCAGATGCGCCACAGGCTCGGGGACGAGCGTCGCCCCTTCTCCACCACCCGAGCCGTAAAGAAAAACGCCGGGCCGCGCGAGATCCCACGGCGACGCGCCACCGCGCTCCAGCGCCGGACTGTTTTCGGCGTGCAGGTACCGCGGCCGCGCCGGCATCGCGTCGAGGGCACACCGAAACCGGCGCAGCTGCTCGACAACCGACCCGTCGTCGAGATCCGCCGAGTGGAAGTGCGTGTAGGCTCCCTCTGGCGGCGCAGCGGTCAGAGCGTCGCGTAGCGATGCAACCGTCGTCCAAGGAGCGCCTGCGCGGCTCATCCCCGTGTCGATCGAGAGATGCCACGGGGCGCCGGCAACGGATCGCCAGCGGGTGATCGCGTCCGCGTCGCCGAGCGAGGGGCGGAGGTGCGCTTCGCGCGCGGCCGCGTGGTCGTCGATCAGGATCGGCGAGAGGATCAGAATCGGCCGCGCGACTCCCGCCTCGCGCAGCTCGATGCCCTCGCTCACCGTCGCCACGCCGAACCCCCACGGCTCGAGCGGCTCGAGCGCCTGGGCAACGCGCGTAGCACCGAGGCCATACCCGTCCGCCTTGATGACGGCCAGCAAGGGAACACCGGCGCGAGCCGCGAGCGCGGCTCCATTGCGTCGCAACGCGCCGAGGTCGATTTCGACCCAGGCGCGCGTGTGGGCGGGCGTTGGTTGACGTGACATTCGCGGAGCGGGTATGATACCCGACCCGAGGAGGCTATGCAAGACAAACCAACGCTTGAAGATACGCTCGCTCTCATGCGCGACCTCAGAGCGCGCTGCGAGTGGGATGCGACCCAGACGCACGACTCCCTCCGCCCCTACCTGATCGAGGAAGCCCACGAGCTCGACGAGGCCATTCGCGAAGGCGATGACCAGAAGATGCGCGAGGAGCTCGGTGACGTCCTGCTCCAGGTCCTCTTTCACTCCGTGGTTGCCGAGCAGCGCGGTGCCTTCGACATCGGAGATGTGGCGACGGGGCTGATCACGAAGATGCGTCGCCGGCACCCGCACCTGTATGAGGGGGGCGAGCGACAGCCCTGGGAGCAGATGAAGGCGCGGAAGCGCGCCTCGATCGAAGAAGGGCTGCCGCCGAACCTGCCATCGTTGCACCGCGCGCATCGTCTCCAGGACCGCGCGGCGGGTGTCGGCTTCGACTGGCCGGATGTCGACGGGCCGGCGGCGAAGGTCGAGGAGGAACTGGGCGAGGTTCGGTCGCAACTGCGCGACCACCCGATCGAGCGGACGGCCCAGGGTGCGCCGGTGCACGACGAGCGTCACGCGGCGCTGGAAGCCGAGCTCGGCGATCTCCTGTTCGCGGTGGTCAACCTCTGCCGCAAGGCGGGCGTACACGCCTCGCTCGCGCTGGATCGCGCGAACGCGAAGTTCGCGCGACGATTTTCGGAGGTGGAGCGGCTTGCTGCGGAACGCGGGCTCGTGGTTGGTGAAGCGAGCCTCGAGGATCTGGACGGCATCTGGGACGAGATCAAGGCGCGTGAGTCGGGTGTGTGATTGTCTGGCGCGGCGGTCCGCTCCCCGTGCTGCGGCGTCATCGCGCCATCGGGCTGGGCGCGGACGACGCGGCAGGGCGGACGCGGGAAGGGCTGGAGGACACCTCGCCCCCTTCCAGTCGGGCCGCGCGAGGGCCGGTCGGAACGACGATGACGCGGAAAGGGCCGAAACGGCCGGATGAGGCGACGGGTCTCACGCCAGGTTAGGCATCCAGAAGAGGGGAACGGATGAGGGATGAGGGTGACATCCTCAAGTGACTCACAGCTCCTCGCGCCGGGGCGTGAATTGGGGGAACTCCCAGGGACGGCACTCGCCCCCAAGAGCGGTTCCCCCCCAATCACGGCCCGGCGCGAGGGCGCGTCCCGGATGGGAGCGATCCCCAGCATCCCCCTAATCCCCTCATCCGTCTGCCCCTCCGTTCTGGATGCCGGAGGCTACGACCTCGCGCGACGCAGCGTCGGTGCGGAGCCGTCATCCGGCCGTTTCGGCCTTTCCGCGTCATCGTCGTTCCGACCGGCCCGCCACGCCGCACCCGAGGCGCGTGAGGCGTTCCCGGTGTCATCCGCGTTCGCTCCTGCCGCGTCGTCCGCGTCCGCTCGATGGCGCGATGACGCTTGCCGGCCGCAATCAAACGATGATTTTCGAATCTGACCCCGATTACGGGCGTAGACGGTTCATCAACCTGGGGAAGGGGGACGTCTCCCTGATATGGGGAGTGCCGCAAATCCACGCGACGGTGCGCTCCAGGCCGAGGCCGAAGCCGGAGTGGACGAATGTCCCGTACTTCCGGAGGTCGAGATACCAGTCGTACGCCTCGACCGGCAGCCCTTCCTCCTTGATGCGATGGAGGAGCCTGTCGTGATCGTCCTCGCGCTGTGACCCGCCGATGATCTCGCCGTACCCCTCGGGCGCGAGGCAGTCATTACACAACACGGTGCGCGGGTCCGCCGGGTTCTCCTTCATGTAGAAGGCCTTCGCTTCCTTGGGGTAGTTCACCACGAACACCGGGCGATCGTAGTCCTCCACGATGAGCGACTCATCCTCGGCCCCGAGGTCTTCACCCCACTTGATCGCGCTTCCCTTCTTCTGGAGGAGCGTGACTGCGTCGCCATAGTCGAGCCGCGGGAATGGTGGGGTGACCCGCTCCAGCGGCGCCGTGTCGCGCTCGAGCTCCTTGAGCTCCTGCTTGCGGCGGTCGAGGCAGCGCCGCACGAGGAACGACACGAAGTCTTCCTGCAGCCGCATGTTGTCGTTCGAGTCGTACCACGCGACCTCGGGCTCGATCATCCAGAACTCGGTGAGGTGGCGTCTCGTCTTCGATTTCTCGGCGCGGAACGTCGGGCCGAACGTGTAGATCTTTCCGAGCGCCGCCGCGGCGGCCTCACCGTAGAGCTGACCGGTCTGTGCGAGGTATGCCGTGCCTTCGTCGAAATACTCGGTGGAGAACAGACCACTTCGCTCGCCGATGGCGGCCGTGAGGATGGGCGTATCGACGCGAACGAACCCACGGTCGTAGAAGAAGTCCTGGATCGCTTGCTCCACCTCGTGCCTGACGCGGAGGATCGCCTGCTGCCGCGGACTCCGGAGCCACAGGTGTCGATGGTCCATCAGGAAATCGACGCCGTGCTCCTTGGGCTGAATCGGGTAGTCGATCGGGCTTGGCCCGATGACGACCAGGTTGGCGACCGCGATCTCCAGCCCGCCGGGCGCACGAGCGTCGACTCGCACTTCCCCGGTGATTGCGATCGAGGTTTCTTGCGTGAGTTGCGCGAAGCGCTCCCAGACTTCCGAGGCCACGGCGGACTTCACGACGACGGCCTGAAGCGTGCCGGATCCATCACGCATGACGATGAAGGCGACCTTCCCTGACGAGCGAAGGTGCGTCACCCACCCACGTACGGTGGCGGTGGCGCCGGCATGTGTGTGCAGGTCGACGATGCGCGAAGTCGGAACGGTCACGGGATCGGGGTTCGGGGGCTCGTGGGCGCGAAAGCTATGAGAGCCTGGATGCTGGATCAACGGCACGCCGCGGGTGCAGTACCTTTCCGGTGATGACCTTCGCCACTCGACCCGCAGTGCTTCGCCGCGCGCGCGTGGGTGCGCTGAGGAGCGGACTGGCGTGACGCTTCGCTCGCGCCTCGCGCTCGCGCTCGTGACCATGGCCGCCATTCTCGTGGCGCCCCTGTTCATCGCGTACAACTCGCTCAACCGCATGCAGTCAGCGGTGCGCGGTGTTCAGGAGCAGGATCTCAACGCGACGCTGCTGGTCGCGCGCATCCGCGCTGCGGGCGACGAGCTGCGGCAGGCCGAGCTCCAGATGGTGTACGCGCCCGACTCCACGTCATTGCACCGGCCCGAGGTCCGCGTGGATTCGGCGCTGCGCTCCATCCGCGCGTTGTCGGATTCGCTCGTCACCTTCGACCTCGAGAGTGCGCAACGCGACGTCAGTACTACGCTCGATCGCATTGCCGCCGGCATCGACGCCGAAGCGCGTGCGGTTCGACGCGGTGAGAGCGTGCGAGCCGACAGCCTGTCGACGGTGCTCCGTCCGGTCATGCTGCGCATCGACTCGATCGCGAACACCACTGTCGCGACGCTACAGGCGCGCACCGCCACGAAGGTCGAGTCCGCGCGCGCGGAGGCAGCGCGGGCGCAACAGCTCACGACGACGGCATTCGCGGTGGCGGTCGTCATCGCCGCGCTCATCGCGATCTGGCTCACGACGACGATCAGCCGGCCGATTCGCGACCTCGAGCGCGGGATGCACACCGTAGCCGAGGGTGATTTCAGTTACCGGCTCACCATCGAGCCGATGCGCCACGACGAGTTCGGGCGCCTGGCGGAGAGCTTTCATGCGATGGTCGGACAGCTCAAGCAGCTCGACCAGCTGAAAGCGGAATTCGTATCGGTCGCGTCGCACGAGCTCAAGACGCCGATCAACGTCATCATCGGGTACCTGCAGTTGCTGCAGGAGAACGTGTATGGAGATCTGACGCCGAAACAGCGCGAGATCTGCCTGACGCTGGCGTCGCAGGCCCAGGCACTCTCGCGACTCGTCCGGCAGCTGCTCGACGTGAGCCGGTTCGAGGCGGGGGGCGGCAAGCTCGAGATTCGTCCGATGCGGCTCGGCCCGTTTCTCGCGGAGCTGGAGTCGACGTTCCGCGTCCTCGCTATCCAGCGAGGGATCCGTTTTCACGTCGAGCGTGGGTCTCGCCTGCCCGAGCAGGTCGTGTGGGACGAGGACCGCATGAGCGAAGTGCTCGGCAATCTGTTGTCGAACGCCTTCAAGTTCACCGACCGCGGCGGGACGGTCGAGTTATCGGTCTGTTCCGCCGACGACGCTCTCCAGCTCCGCGTCCGCGATACAGGCGCAGGCATCCCACAGGAGAACGTTCCGCATATCTTCGACAAGTTCTTTCAGGCGGACAATCAGGCGGCGGCGGCGACCAAGGGAACGGGGCTCGGCCTCGCGATCGCGAGGACGATTGTGAACGCGCACGGTGGATCGATCAGCGTGGAAAGCACGGTGGGTGAGGGGACGACCTTCTCGATCGTCATGCCAGTTCGGGCAAGCGGTGGCCGCCACCACGCGCTCGAAGAGTCGCGCGCGGCGGAGCGGACGGCGTCGTGAACGCGCGCGCGCTGCTGTTGCTGGTCGCGGTGGCGACCGGCTGCGCGAAGCCTGCACCGCCTCCGCCGGTCGTCGAAGTGCCGGCGCCGGAGCTTCCGCCGGAACCGCCCTGGCCGCGCACGCTCGCCGCGGTTCTCAGCGCGGTCGAATCGCGTCGCTTCGACGTCGCTGACAGCATCCTCGCCGCGTTCGAGCAGAGCGAAGTGGGAACGACGGCAGCCGACGAGAGCGCATTCTGGCGCGCCCTGCTCCAGACGGACCCGCGGAATCCCGCGTTCTCGCCCGCCACGGCGCGCTCGGCCCTCGAGACGTACCTGGCCACGCCATTCGCGGCCCGACGGACGGAAGCCTCGGTGCTACTCGGTCTCCTCGCGATCTCGGACTCATTGCGTGCCGCTCATGCGACTGCGCGCGCGACCGCGGAACAGCGCGAGCGGACCCAGAATGAGGAACTGCAGCGACTGCGCGACGAGCTCCAGAAAACGCAGGCGGAGCTCGAACGCATCAAGCGGAGGCTGGGGTCGCCGCGACCGTAGGCGACGGCGAAGCCGCGCCTACGGTCGCAGCCATCAGCCATCAGCCATCAGCTTACTGCCTCAGGACGCTTCGCGTGCCAGGAATGGCGTCCCGAGGGTTCTCGCTTTGCTGATAGCCGATAGCTGATAGCTGATAGCTGATAGCTTATCCTACCCTGAACAGCTCCAGGCTGCGCTCGTACCGCTCGCCTAACACGCGGCGCATCGGCTGGTGATCCGAACGATCGAGCTCCGGGTCCTCGGCCAGCACCGCCGACGCCGCGGCGTGCGCCGCCTCGCTCAGTTGCTCGTCGCGGATGGGATCCGCCACGCGGAATGTCGCCACCCCGCTCTGCCGCTCGCCGAACAGGTCGCCCATGCCGCGCAGCCGCAGGTCGGCGCGCGCGATCTCGAAGCCGTCCTCGGTGCCGACGAACACCGACAAGCGCTCCGCCGCTTCGGGGCTCACGTCGCCTAACAAGACGCAGTACGAGGCCTCGCCACCTCGGCCCACACGACCGCGAAGCTGGTGGAGCTGCGAGAGCCCGAAGCGCTCCGGATGCTCCACCAGCATCACGGTCGCGTTCGACACGTCGATGCCGACCTCGATCACCGTGGTCGCGACGAGCACGTCGATCTCGCCGTCCCGAAAGCGGCGCATGATCGCGTCGCGCTCCTCGGCGGGAATGCGCCCGTGCAGGAGCGCGACGCGCCGGGACGCGAACACGCCCCCCGCAAGCTCCGCGTACATGGTCGTCGCCGCCTTCATGTCGGTCTTCTCCGACTCGTCGATCACCGGGTAGACCACGTACGCCTGGCGACCTTTCGCGATCTCCCGGTCGATGAACTGCAGCACGCGCTCGCGAGCCGACTCGGGACGGAGCGCGGTGGTGACGGGGAGCCGACCCGGCGGCCGCTCGTCGAGCACGCTCACATCGAGATCGCCGTAGAGCGTGAGCGCGAGCGATCGCGGTATCGGCGTCGCGCTGAGGAGCAGGATATCGGGACGATCTCCCTTTGCCCCGAGTGCCTTCCGCTGTTCGACACCGAACCGATGCTGCTCGTCCACGATCACGAGTCCGAGCCGGCTGAACGTGGTTCGCTCCTGGACGAGCGCGTGGGTCCCGATGACGAGCATTGGCTCGCCCGAACGCAAGCGGGCGTCGGCCTCACGCCGCTCCCGCGCACCCATGCTCCCGGTCACGAGGACGGGCGTGATGCCTAACGGCGCGAGCAACCGCGCGACGGTCGCCGCGTGCTGCTCCGCCAACAGCTCCGTGGGCGCCATGAGGGCCGCCTGATAGCCGTTCTCGATCGTCAGGAGCGACGCGAACACGGCCACGATCGTCTTCCCGCTTCCCACATCGCCTTGCAGCAGGCGGTGCATCCGATGCGGGCTCACCATGTCCATCACGATCTCACGGACCGCCCGCGTCTGGGCTCCCGTGAGCGGGAATGGAAGCGATTGCTTGAGTCGCGACGTGAGGTCGCGACGATTCTCGAAGGCAATGCCCTCGCGCTTCTCGCGCGCGAGCACGTGCGCGCGCCGCCGCAACAGGTGGACGAAGAACAACTCCTCGAACGCGAGTCGAGCGCGACCTTCCATTGCTTCAGCGAGCGTCCGGGGGCGGTGGACCATGCGAAGCGCATCCGCGAGCGCCGGTACGCGCGCCACGTCGAGGACGGACGGCGGCAGATACTCCTCGACGAGACCGAGCAGGCCATCGAGGTGCCCATCGATCAACCCACGAATGACCTTGAAGGAGAGCCCTTCGGTGGCCGGATATACCGCGAGCACGCGTCCGCTCTCGGTCCCCTCGCTGTCGTCGCCGAGGTTGACGTACTCGCGCGGCTGAAGCTGGCGGCCGTGGAAGAAGCGCACGGTACCGGTAAGGAGCAGGACGTCGCCCTTCGAGATCGAGCGATCGAGAAAGGGCTGCCCCGGCCAGGACACCTCGATCACCCCGGTGGCATCCTTCACGACGGCCTGAAAGATCCTGAGTCCCTTTCGCGTCGGGATCACGCCTTTCGAGATCACGCGCCCGATGACGGTCGCGTCCATGCCTGTCTCGAGCGACGCGATCGTGGAGATCGTGCTCGCGTCTTCGTACCGATGCGGGATGTGGAAGAGAAGGTCCCCCGCCGTGAACACGCCGAGCCGCTTCAGCGCCTCGGCGCGAACGGGACCGACGCCCTTGAGGAACTTCGCCGGCGTGGCGAGCGTGACGACCGACCTGGCGGCAAGCGCCGCGGGGCGTTCGGCGGAAGTCGGCTGCCTAACCACGACGCGACGCCCCGCGAGTGGTCATCACTCGAGCAGCTGTGCGGAGAAGCTCCGCGCGTCGAACGGTTGGAGGTCCGATACCTTCTCTCCCACGCCAATGAACTTCACGGGCACGTCGATAGCTTCGTGAACCGCGACGACGATGCCGCCACGCGCGGTACCATCGACCTTCGTGACCACGAGACCGCTCACGGGCACGGCCGCCGAAAACGTCTTGGCCTGCTGTACGGCGTTCTGGCCGATGGTGCCATCGAGCACGAGCAGCGTCTCGTGTGGCGCGTCGGCGCGGCGCTTCTTGATGACGCGCGCGATCTTCTTGAGCTCGTCCATCAGGTTGTCGCTCGTGTGCAGCCGGCCGGCCGTATCGACGATGACGACATCGGCGTCGCGATTGTGCGCGGCATCGATGGCGTCGAACGCCACCGCGGCGGCATCCCCGCCAGCTTTGCCGCCCACGAACTCGGCCCCCGTACGTTCGGCCCACAGACGCAGCTGGTCGATCGCGCCGGCGCGGAACGTGTCTCCGGCCGCCACGATGACTCGCTTCTTCTCCGCACGCAACCGCGCGGCGAGCTTGCCGATGAACGTGGTCTTCCCCGCCCCATTCACGCCGATCACGAGGATGATCATGGGCTTGTCTGCCGGGACGAAGAGCGTCGGATCGCTGTATCCGGCGCGCAGCGCCGCTTCCACGCCCTGCCGAAGTGCTTCGTGGAACTCGTCCTCCGTGCGTATCTGCCCGCGCTGCGCGAGCCGCTCCACCTCCTCGATGAGACGCATGGTCGTGGGCACACCGAAGTCCGCTTCGAGCAGAAGCTCCTCGAGCTGCTCGAGGGATCCTTCCTTGACGCCACCGCGCGCAATCACCCCGACGTCGGTGAGCGCGATATCCTTGATTCGCTGCCAGAGCGACCGCTTGGGGACGTCGCCGGCGCGTTGAGCTATTCTGGCCATGAGGGAAACGTAGTTGCCGTCTGAGGCGGAGTTGGGAACCGCACCGGTAGCTGGTAGCTGGAACTGGTTGCTGCAGGGTATGCGGCCGCTCGAGACGCCACCGTCCCTGAAGGCAGTTCACTCTGCAGCAACCAGTTCCAGCTACCAGCTACCAGCGTTTTCAGTTGTCAGTCTTACCTAAGGCCGAGCCGTCGCCTCAGGAACCACTCCGCGCACAACGCCAGAATCACGACCGCGTAGACCCAGCCGAACGAGCGGAGCCGCGGCGCGTCGGACAGCGATCCGCCGCGACCCACCGCACCCGACGCAATGCCGCGCCGAGGGTAGAGTTCCCGCGACGGGTTCACGGCGATCACGGAGGTGCCTCCTGGCGCCTGCACATCGTACACGCCGGGCGACAGCGGTCGGCTCTCGGCAATATTCTCACCGCCCGTGAAACTGAGCGTCACCGAATCTGCGCGCGCCGGTGCGCCACGTTGCGAAAGCACCACCGTGACGACAGAGTCATCCCCCGAACCGCGGCGCCAACGCACGGGGTCGCCGGCGTGGACGACGGCGTCTGCACTCACGGCAGCGCGCGCGTCCGTCCGCCCGCCGGACAACCAGTCGAAGAGGCCGCCCCAGAGCGCACCGAATGCGTCCGCGCCAACGCCGCCGCGCACCTTCCAGCGCCAGAAGCCGGACGCGCCCACAATGACCGTGCGACGCGGATTCTCTCGCCCCACAATGGCGTTGCGTCGCTCGAGCCGCCGGCCGCGCCGCGTTTCGAGTGCTACCCAGTCGCCTGCAGGCACATCATCCGCGACATCGAGTGGGGGAAGGCTGTCCCACGCCGCCGCCGAGAGCGCCGCCGAGACAGGAGACGCCGGTGCGCCCGTTGGATACCAGTCGGCACTTCCCTCCGCTGGGGGGGAGAAGAGCGCAAGCGCGCCCTTCGTCGCGCCGCGGGGCGGGCCGAATACCGCGGTGTCTCCGTGAAGCACCACGAGCGGCGCGTCGCGGACGATCGCACGAATCTCCCCCTCGTTCGCCGGACCGAGGGAACCGTCCTGCCGCCACACGCCCGGCGCGACGCGATAGAACCCACGCGTGGGGAGCGCGAGCGCCCCACGAAGCAGCGCGAGGGCCTCGCGCGAATCGAGGTCGGGCGACGTCGACACCAGCACGGCGCCGGCGGCCGGGGATACCTCGAGCACCGTCGTCAACGTGTCGTTGCGTGGCTCAGCGTCGCCAGCCGCGGCCACGATCGCACGAACGAGACTCGCCCCGGCAACGTTAGGCACGCGCGCGCGTGCCGTGACCGTGCGGTCCGCGAACGGACCGAGCGGTTCGAGCGGTATCGACGTCATGCGCTGCTCGCCGATGTGAAGCGCCACCGCGCCCGCGGCCGCACCAGACCGGCCGGCGGTAACCTCGATACGAAACTCGGCCGTGTCGTTGCCGATGACCGCGCGCGGCGACTGGATGTCGCTCACGGCCACGTCACTGGCCGCGCCCGCGTCGATCACCACGACCTGCGAGCCGGTCGGTACCGATGACAACGCCTCGGGGTCGTCGACCTCGCCATCCGTGAAGAGGCGCAGCGGCCGACCCGTGGACAGCGCACGCTCGATGAGCGGCTGTAGGCGTGACGCCGCATCGTCCGGCCGACCCGGTGCATCGCCCGTACGCACCGAGTCGCCGAGCAGGAGCAGGCTGTCGCGCGTCGCGGCGCGCGCCTGGCGCCGCGCGGTATTCCACGCCGTGGTATCACCCCCGCGCAACCAACTCTGCGAGACGTCCAGCGCTACGAGCGGCGCGACTGGCCGAGGCCGTCCGGCGGCCGCATCGAGCAGGAGCGCGATGAGCAGCGTGAACGCGAGCGCGCGAAGCACGGCGACCGAAAGCGTCTTCCCGGCCGATGCACCCCGCCATTGATACGAAAGGAGGGCGAGGAGTACCCCGCCCGCCACGGCAACCAGCCAGATCGTCATGCGGAAAATCTATCGCCGCGACCGGCGTGAAGCGGTCTGGAGCGAGCGGTGCCTACTGGCGCGCGGCGAGGCGGACCGGACCGGCCGCCTGATCGAGGAGCGCGATGAGCACACCGCGCGCGCGGGCGAAGTCGGCTCGCTCGGCGGCGGGGAGTGGTTCGCCACCCTTCATGGCGAGCGCCACGCGTGGGTTGCGCTGCACGCCACCCACGAGCACCTCGAAGTGGAGATGCGGGGCCGTCGCGAGTCCGGTCATCCCCACATAGCCAATCGTCTGGCCGATCCCGACGCGGGTCCCACGACGCACCGATTTCGCGAAGCCGCGGAGGTGTCCGTAGCGGCTGACGAACCCGTTGCGATGTCGCACCTCGATCGCGTTGCCGTACCCGCCCTTGCGCCCCGCGAAGATGACGACGCCATCGCCGACGGATCGCACGGGCGTTCCCTGCGACGCCGCGTAGTCGGTACCGGCGTGCTTCCGCCATACGCCGAGGATCGGGTGCTTGCGCATCCCGAAGACGCTCGAGATGCGCCGGAACTGCAGTGGCGCCCGGAGAAACGCCGCGCGCATGGACTTACCATCCTGGTCGTAGTAGCCGACGCGCTGACCGGCGCCCTGATGCCGGATGGCCTGCAGCTCGGAGCCGTTCAGCGTGAACGAGGCCGCGAGCACGGAGCCGAGCCGAACCGCGCCCTGCGGGCCGCGTCGGCGCTCGACCAGCGCGCGAAAGCCGTCGTTCGGCTGCAGATCGCGGCTCATGTCCACGCGATACTCGTAGATGTCCGCGAGGAGCCACGCGAGCTCGGCGCGCGAGCCGCTGGGCAAGTCCGCCTGGGCCGCGTCGAGTGCGTCGTAAAGCGTCGACGTGATCTTGCCACTCACCGCCACCGTGTCCGTGACCCACGGCAGCTGTTCCTCGGTACTCACCCAGCCGCTGTCGGAGCGGCGGACCGTGAGAATGCGATCGATCGCAACCTGAAAGACGACTTCCGACGGCACGCTGTCGGATTCGAGCGTTCGGACCGTCAGCGCGAGGCCGGTCGGGGCTCGCCGGTGATCGAGCGTCGTCGCGGAGCGAAGGACGTTCGCGGCATCCTGGGCACGCAGCCCGGCTCGCCTGAGAAGGGTGCTGAGCGTCTCTCCACGGCCGAGGGTATCGTGGCGCAACCGCCAGGCTGGCGGCCGCGGAGCGTCCGCGACGACGGCTGGATGAGTGGGAGCGTCGGGGAACGGCGGCGTGAACGCAACGGCCGCGGCGCCGAGCGTGAGGACGATCCCGTACGTGGCGGCGCGCGCGCGGAGCATGCTCCGCGCGCGCGCCATATTCGGGTTCGCGTCCGACGAGCCCGGTGTGCTCAATCCATCTGTCTCCGAATGAACGTCGGGATCTCCATGTCACTGAGATCCTGATCGGCGCCCCGGTCGATCGGCTGGGGCGCGGGTGCCTGACGACGCGCGGCGATGTCGGTGGCGGTCACCGTCGGGCGGGGCGCAACCGTATTGATTCGCGGTTGCGTTGGTGTACGCTGTGCGTGAAGTGGGATGACCGGGGCGCTCTTGGCCATCATGGGTTCCACGACGGGCATGGTGCCGGTCACTGCCTTGTCGAATCCGGTGGCAATGACGGTGACGCGAATCTCGCCCTGCATGGCCGGCTCGTGCACGGCGCCGAAGATGATCTCGGCGTCGTCGCCAACGGCGTCGTGGATGATCTCGTTGATCTGATGCACTTCGCCCAGCGTTAGGTCCGCGCCACCGGTGATGTTCACGAGCACGCCCATCGCGCCGGCGATGGACACGTTGTCGAGCAGTGGGCTCGAGATCGCCTGCTGCGCCGCTTCCATGGCGCGATTGTCACCGCGGCCAATGCCGGTGCCCATGAGTGCAGAGCCACCGTTGGACATCACGGTGCGCACGTCGGCGAAGTCCACGTTCACGAGTCCGGTCACGCTGATGAGCGATGAGATGCCTTGCGTGGCGTGCAGCAACACCTCGTCCGCTTTCTTGAGCGCGTCCTGGAACGGAATGCCCTTGCCGACGACGGCGAGGAGGCGCTCGTTGGGCACGCAGATCATCGTGTCCACGTGCTTGCGCATCTCGCCAATGCCCGCCTCGGCCTGGCGCATCCGCTTGCGTCCCTCGAAGAGGAACGGCCGCGTGACGATGCCAACCGTGAGCGCGCCGGCTTCCTTCGCGAGCTCGGCGATCACGGGCGCCGCACCAGTGCCGGTCCCACCGCCCATGCCGCACGTGATGAACACGAGGTCGGCATTCGTCAGGCATCGTCCGACTTCATCGCGATTCTCTTCGATCGCCTGTCGGCCGATCTCGGGACGCGCCCCAGCGCCAAGGCCGCGCGTGAGCTTCTTGCCGATCTGTATCTTGACGTCCGACTTCGAACTGAGTAGCGCCTGCGCGTCGGTGTTGACCGAGATGAACTCGACGCCCTCCAGGCGCTCCTCGATCATGCGGTTGACCGCGTTTCCGCCGCCACCGCCGACGCCCACGACTTTCATGCGGGCGCCCTGTGTTGCGCTCTCCTCGAACTCGAAGATCATTGCGAGCGATGCTCCACTACGGCAAGGATGGACGTCAGATCACCGGGGGGAACCACTGGATGCACTGCGACGCTGAAGCGTTGTACCGGGGAGCTGCGCAGCACGCTGTCGGCAGCGAAACGGCGAGAAGTGCGGGTCCAATATAACGAGATTTGCAGTCATGGCTACGGGCATGACGAGCCACAGTGCGAAAGATTACATCGTTTTTGTATCGCGTTTTCCACAGTGCGTTTCGACGCGGAAGCTTTATGACATTCGCGAGCGAAACGCGATGGCAACCGAAGTCGCATCGAACGACTAACGACCGAAGAGATGACGGCGGCCTGCTCAAGGTGAGACGGCCCGAAGCGCGCGTTCCTCTCGCATCGCACATGTGAGTGTTGTGCGATGCGAACGCTACTGATGCATCGACGCCACCATCACGATACGGATGGTGGCGTCAGATGCGCGTCTCATCTGGTTCGACGTGAGAAGTGACTAATTGAGGGCGCTCGGTGTGCCTTACGGATCTGTCCCGGGCGAGTCGCTACAAGAGAATGAACCGAGCCTACTGCACGACCAACATCCATGAACGCATCGATCGCGTCTGCCCGTCGCTCCCCCGCTCAGAAGAAATCCTGCAACCACGTCTTTACCCGCTGCGCGAGCCGATCGACCCCCGGTGCGTTCAGCGCAAGACGTTTTCCGCCCGCACCCGCGCCGCTCAGCGCGAATCGATGGGCCGCGTACTGCGCCAAGCCCGTTACCGTCGCAAAACGTGGCGCCTCGACCGAGTCCGTGAGCCCACCAATGTTCTCGGACGGCACACCGATCCGAACACCCGTCCCGAACACGTCGCTCGCGAGCTCCACTGAACCCTGCATGGCCGCTGCGCCACCGGTCAGCACCATCCCGGCACTCAGCTTCCCCGCGTAGCCCGCACCCGCGATGTCGCGCTGTACGAGATCGAAGATCTCGTCCATGCGCTGGTGGATGATGTGTGCGAGCAGCTCACGCGGAATCTGCCGGTCGCCCTGCGCGACCGTGCTCGGAAGCTGGATCACCTCCGACGGGTCCACCATTGGCTCATAGGCGCAGCCGTAACGCTCCTTGAGTCGCTCGGCGTCCGCCTGTGTCACGCCGAGGCCGTGCACGATGTCGTTCGTGACGTTGTTCCCGCCGAAGTTCACCGTGCCGAGGTGGCGGATCTTCGCTTCGTGAAAGACCGCGATGTCGGTCGTGCCCGCGCCCATCTCCACGAGCGCGACGCCGAGCTCCTTCTCGTCCTCGGTGAGCACACTCAGCGCGCTCGCGAGCGGTTCGAGCACGAGCTCACGCACCTTGTACCCGGCCTTTTCGACAGCCTTGCGGAGGTTCATGGCCGGGGAGCTGCCGATCGTCACCAGGTACATCTCGGTCTCGAGCCGCGTCCCGATCATCCCGATCGGATCGCGGATGCCTTGGTTCTTGTCGACGGTGTATTCCTGCGGAATCGCATGCAACAGCTCGCGGTCCTGCGGGATGGCCTGCGCGCGCGCGACCGCGTTCGCCCGGTCGACGTCGGGCTTCGTGATCTCGTCGCCGTTGATGGCGACGATGCCCTTGCTCGTCATCGCCTGCACGTGCTCGCCGGCGATCCCCGCGTAGACCTCCGCGATCTGCGCACCCGCCATGCGCTCCGCGTCGGTCATCGCCTTCTGAATCGAGCGGGTGGTCTCTTCGATGTCCGACACCACGCCGCGCCGCAGCCCGGTAGTGCGCGCCTGACCGACGCCGAGAATGCGGATGGACGGGTTCCGCGGCAGGTCCCCCACCACCTCGGCAATGATGGCCGTGGTCTTGGCGGATCCGATGTCCAGTCCGGCTACGAGTCGTTCGACGTTCATTGGAGTCTGGCGATCACCTGGTCTCGAAATCGAAGATCGAGCTCCGCGACGCGAGCCTGTCGCTTGGCCAGATCAGCTTCAACGGGAAATATCTCGGCCAAACGGTCCGGCGTCACGTCCAGCATCGCACGAACCGGCAACGCCTCGAAGAACAACACCACCTCTCGAGCCCCCACGCGGCGCACTTCACTCACCCGCGCGAACACCTCGGGGCGCTCGGCCCGCATTCGGGCCAGCAGCCCGAATAGTGCCGTATCGCGCCGCGCGGCGATGGGAAGATCCACCGCAACACGGCTCGGGTCGAGTGGCAATTGACGTCCGCGGTCATCGAAGGCGAGAAATCCGCGCTCGGTCGATACGAGCGCGACGGGTAGGTTCTCGACCACATTGACCACCAGCGTGCCGGGCAGCTTTCGGCTGATCGACACTTCGCTCACCTGCGGATGCATCGCGACACGCTCCTCGAGCGGTCTGGGGTCATCCCACACCGACCGCGTCGTGTCCACCCGCAAGCGCGAGAGAATTTCGCTCGGGGCGAGGTAGCGCACCCCCACAATCTCCACGCGCCGCACCCGGAAGTAAGACAGCCGAGATGCGACGAAGCGTCCCCACCACGGGCTCGTCAGGACGGCGACTCCCGCCACGACGACGAGCGCCCGTCGCCATCGTGTACGCGCGACGTCGGAGAGGGGACTCATCCCGATTCACCTCGCGCGACGCATCGATCGCCTAGGCGCCGTCGCCGAGCGCGCGCAGTAACTCCGGCCCGGTTTTCGTGATGTCGCCTGCACCGATCGTGAGGACGACGTCACCGTCGCGAACGGCACGCGCCAGTTCGTCGGAAAGCGCCGTGCGCGCGCCTTGCCATGTGACGTCGCCTCCTGCCTCGCGCGCTGAATCGACAATGAGCTGTGCCGTCACGCCAGGGATCGGTTGCTCCCGTGCCGGATAGATGTCCGCGATGAACACCGAATCGGCTGCCGCGAGCGCTTGGCCGAATTCCCGGGCGAAGTCGCGCGTTCGTGAAAAGAGGTGCGGCTGGAACGCGGCAATGATGCGCCGCCCCGGAAACGCCGTGCGCGCCGCCGCGAGCGTGGCGCGAATTTCCGTGGGATGGTGCGCGTAGTCGTCGACGACCTCCACACCGCGGGCTGTCCCGAGCCGCTGAAATCGACGTTCCACCCCGCGAAACGCGGCGAGTCCCGGTGCCATTGCCTCGAGCGAGACCCCGAGCGCGAGCCCACTTCCGATGGCCGCGAGCGCGTTCGACACGTTGTGCATGCCGGGCACTGCGAGCTCGACCTCGCCCAGCATCTCGTCATCGTACTCGACCTCGAAGAGCGAGCCGCCCCCCTCCATTCGGACGTCGACTGCCAGAAGTCGGGCGTCGGGCGAATGTTGGCCGTAGCGAATCACCTCCGCGGAGTTCGGCGTGGCAAGCGTGTTGGCAACGCTATCGTCGGCGCAGAGGACGATCGCTCGCGCCGGCGAGGCAAACCGTTCGAAGGTGGTGCGGATGTCGTCGAGGTCGGCGTAGATGTCGAGGTGGTCGGCCTCGACGTTCGTGATGACGGCGACCGTCGGCGTGAGCGCGAGGAAGGACCGGTCGTACTCGTCGGCCTCGACGACGAACAACCGATCGGAGCCATACCGCAGGTTGCCGCCCCACGTGCCCACGCGCCCGCCCACCACCCCGGTTGGCTCGCGGCCCGCTGCCGCCAGCGATTCGGTGGTCATGACCGTGGTCGTCGTCTTTCCATGTGTGCCCGCGATCGCCACGAGATCGCCGCCACTTACCGCTTCCCCGAGAGCCTCGGCGCGCCGGATGACCGGGAGGCCGAGCTCACGGGCGCGAACGAGCTCAGGGTGATTCTTCGGGAGCGCCGACGAGACGACGACCGCGCGAGCGCCATCGACGTGCGACGGGTCATGCCCGGTCGCGACGGCGATCCCGAGCCTGGCGAGATCGCCCGTTGGATCCCCGGTCGCGTCGCACCCTGTGACTACGTTGCCGCGGCGCACGAACAACTCCGCGAGTGCGCTCATACCGGCGCCGGCGACTCCGACGAAGTGAACGGGGCGACGGTCGGCGGGATCGAGGAGAGTCATGAGCGGCGGCGGAATATAGACCGGGCTATGCGGGCGCTCAAGAGCGCCTCGGGCCGTGAACCTGGTTGAGATCGACGCTGTCAAGTATCCTGCGGGCAATGTCATCGGCAGCGTCAGGTCTAGCTCTTTCTCTGCCCGCAGCAGCAATGGCATCCAGGGCACCGGGCGTCCCAATGAGCTCGCGCACGAGCGCGTCCAACCGGTCGACGGTGAGCTCGCTCTGCCGAACCCATCGCGCCGCTCCCGCCGCGGCGAGCGCTTTTGCGTTCACCGTCTGGTGGTCGGCCGCCGCCGTCGGCAACGGGACGAGCACCGGTGGAATGCCCCACGCGACCAGCTCGGCGGTCGTCATCGCCCCCGCGCGCGTGATCGCCATGTCCGCGGCTGCATACGCTTCGGCGATCGGGCTCAGGTACGGTCGCACGCGCACACGCTCGGATTCTCGCGTGACGTGCGCTTCGAAGTTCGCCTTCCCCGTTGCCCAGATGAGCTGCACTTGGGGAGGGAGGCCGCGCGCCACCCAACCATCAATAATGGCGTTGAGCGCGGCGGAGCCCTGGCTTCCACCGAACACGAGAACGACCGTGCCTGTATGGGCGAGCCCCCAAACGTCCCGAGCCGCGGTGCGACTCGGTCTTGGGTCGGGCGGGGGCGTGATGGGGTTTCCGGTGTACACCGCGCGACGACGCGCCGAAGACGGCAACAGCGCGCCGCCCTCGGGAAAGCCGAGGTAGATCTCGCGCGCAAACCTGCTGAAGAGGCGGACGGTTCGCCCCGGGAAGCTGTTCTGCTCCTGGATGAACAACGGCACGCCATGGCGCGCCGCATACATCATGGTTGCGCCGGCCGCGTATCCCCCTGTACCGACCACCAGGCGCGGCGGTGATTCGGCTGACAGTCGACCGATCCGTCGCCACGCACTCAGGAGCCCACGCGCCGTTCGCCAGTTATTCCATGGTTTCGAACGGTAGAGCGGGTGCAGGTCGAGAAGCTCGTGCGGGAACTCCGTGGTCGGCAGGACGTCCCGCTCGATTCCTCGCCGGGCGCCAATGAAGACCGGGCGCAGCGAGGGCTGCAGGCGGACGAGTGCGCGCGCAATGGCGAGCGCCGGGTAGAGGTGACCGCCTGTGCCGCCGCCCGTGACGAAGACTCTCACCAGGCCGGTGCCGCGAGCGGATCCGTCGCCGCCGCGCCATGCACCCGCTCCTTCGTGCTACCGATGTTCACGAGCAAACCGGTCATGAACAACGAAAGCACGAGGTTGGATCGCCCGTACGAGATGAACGGGAGCGTGAGCCCCGTTGTCGGGAGTAGCCCAACCACCACCCCGATGTGCAGGTACGCGGTGATCACGACCGTCACGGTCAGGCCAATGGCGACGAGTTGCAGGAACGGCGATCGCGCCGAGCGAGCGATTCGGAAGCCGAGCCAGGCGTAACCCGCGAACGCGACGGTGAGGAACAGAATGCCGACAAACCCCCACTCCTCCCCGACGTTGCTCGCAATGAAATCGTTGTACCCGAAAGGGAGGAACCCCATCTGCTGCCGGCCTTCGCCGAACCCGCGTCCAAGAACCCCGCCAGAGCCCACCGCGATCAGCGACTGCCAGAGCTGGTACTTGGAGTCGGGCGGCGCGCTCCCGGGGTCGAGGAACGTGACCATCCGCAGCAGCACGTACTGCAGTCGCTCCATCTCGTGCCACAGCACCGGGATCCCGACGATGCCGAGCACCACGAAGTGACCGATCCGCACGCCCCCGGCGAAGAGGATGATCCCCATGATGAGCGTGTACATGATCGCGACCGACAGGTCGGGCTCGAGGATCACGAGCGCGTCCAGCACGCCAACCACCACGAGGAACGGAAGCAACCCCTTCGTTAGGCGACGGAGCTGGTCACCCTTCTTGACGATCAGCATCGACGTCCACACGATCACCGCCAGCTTTCCGATTTCGGACGGCTGAATGGACGAGCCGAACAGAAACCGCCGGGAGCCATTGATGCGGGGCGCGATGGATGTGGTGAACGGCAGGACGACCACCAGCAACAAGACCATCGTGCCGATCATGAGTGGCCAGGCCCACCTGTTCCACCGCTCCGCGTCCATCTTGGCGGCTACGGCGAACGCGACCGCACCTACGGCGAGCCCGGTCAATTGACGCACGAGGTAATGCGTGCTGCTCTTGTCGTCTTGCAGCGCTACGATGGCGCTGGCGCTGTAGAGCACCGCCAGCCCGAACGCCAACAGCACGGCGGTGAGCAACACCAGCGCGCGCGCTTCAACGCCCATCCTCCATCGCTCGCGCGTCTGCGCAACGGCAACGCTCATGACTTCTCGTCCTCCAACGCGCCTGCCAGTCGCTTGAACATGGTGCCGCGCTCCTCGTAGTTCTTGAACATGTCGTAGCTCGAGCATGCGGGCGACAGCAGGACCACATCGCCGGGTTCAGCGAGCTCCCGCGCCCGCTCGATGACGTCCTCGAATGACCGCCCCATCTGCTCCGTCGGCACGACATTCCCGATGTCCGCAACGATCATAGGCGCGGACTCCCCATACGCAATGACGGCCTTCACCGTTCGACGGAGCTCGTCAGCGAGCGCCGTGTATGGCTCGCCTTTGTGACGCCCACCGAGCAGCAACACCGTCGGTTGCTTCATGCCTCGCAGCGCGACGAGCGTGGAGCTGACGTTCGTCGCTTTCGAGTCGTTGATCCACCGCACACCGTCGTATTCGCCGGCCAGCTCGAGACGGTGTGGCAATCCGCGAAACGAGCGCAGCGCCTCGGCCACCCGCGCTCTCGCGTCGGGACTCTCGTGCGCGGGGTCAGCCACCATCACCGCGAGCGAAGCGAACAGGGCGTTGGCCACGTTGTGGTCGCCGATGAGCGGAAGCTGGGCGCGTGCCAGCACTGGTTTGCCGAGCACGACGAGCTGATCGAGCTCGCGATCGTACCACGCGCCCGCATCTCGGCTCGTGAGCGAGACGAGATACGTGTCGCCGCGCAGCGGCGTGCGGGGCGCGGCGGCCGACGCGTCGGATGACTCCTCACCGGCGGGGGCCGCGACGCGACGCGCGCCGCGTGGTGGCGTTATCGGACGACGCTCCGCGAGCTGCATTACCGCGTCGTCGTCGCCATTCAGGACCCACTTGGATCGATCATGCGCGTTTCGGAAGAGTATCGCCTTGTCCGCGAAGTACTCCTCGACACTCGCATAACGGTCCAGATGGTCGGCGCTGAGGTTCGTGACGACACCGACGGCCGGATTGATGCTGGGCGTGTCGTGGAGCTGGAAAGACGAGACCTCGAGCGCCACCCAGTCGGGGCGCCGATCGCGCAGCGCGACTTCAGCGAGTGGCATCCCGATGTTCCCGGCCGCGACGCCATCCAGTCCGAGACCCCGGAGCAGGTGCGCGGCCATCGCCGTTACCGTCGACTTGCCGTTCGTGCCGGTGATGGCGATGTAGCGCAGCCCCGGAATGGCATGGAGCGCGACCTCGATCTCGCCGATGATCGGGAGGCCCGCGGCCCGAGCCCGTTCGAGCGCCGGCGCGTTCGGCGGCACGCCCGGACTCGCCACCACGAGCGTCGCGCGCGCAATGCGGTCGAGGTCGTGCCGCCCCGCGTCCACCGCGACGCCGAGCGGCCGGAGCAGGGCCGCGCTGTTATCGATCGACGCGCTGCTGCCGGCGTCGGACGCGTACACGCGCGCCCCCTCGCGCGCGAGGAGCGTGGACACGGCAGTTCCACTCTTCCCGAGGCCGATGACGGCGATCTCGCCAATACGCCAGATGTCCGGAATCACCGCAGCTTGAGCGTCGTGAGCGCGAAGAACGCGCAGAGAATGCCGAGGATCCAGAAGCGCGTCACGACCTGTACCTCGTGCCAGCCCTTGAGCTCGAAATGGTGGTGCAGCGGCGCCCGCTTGAAGAGGCGATTCGCCTTCGCGTACTCCAGGCCGTGGCGATGTCTCCGATACTTGAACACGGTGCGCTGCAGGATCACCGACATTGTTTCGGCCGCGAACACCCCGCCGACGATCAGCAACAGGAACTCCGACTTCAGCAGAATCGCCACCGCACCGAGCGCGCCGCCGAGTGAGAGCGAGCCCGTGTCGCCCATGAAGACCTGGGCGGGATGACAGTTGTACCAGAGGAAGCCCACGCACGCACCGAAGATCGCTGAGCAGAAGATCGTCAGCTCACCGGCATTTCGCAGGTAGAAGATGTTCAGATACGCGCTCGTGTCGACACGGCCCATGACGTACGCGAAGACCGCGAAGGTCACTGCCGCGATCGCGGACAGCCCCGCGGCGAGGCCGTCGAGGCCATCGGTCAGATTCACCGCGTTGCTCACGCCCGTGAGAATGAACGTCACGAACACGACGTACAGCCACGCGAGCCACCCGACCGCGGGGACGATGAGCATCCACTTGTAGAACGGAAGCGTGGTGGACGCGCCCGGAAGCGTCGACAGCGGCTGGAGCCAGAGGTAGAGACCGAGCGCGAGCCCCGCGGTGACCTGCCCCGCGAGCTTGTAGCGCTCCACGAGCCCTTCGTTCTTCCTCCCTTCCCGCTTCTGCTTGAACTTCAGGTAGTCGTCGAGAAACCCGATGGCCCCCATCCACACCATCACGGCCAGCGCGCAGAGCACATAACGATTGTCCAGGCGCACCCAGAGCAGCGTCGGAACGATCGTCGCCACGAGGATGATGAGGCCACCCATCGTCGGCGTCAGGGACTTGGACTGATGGGAATCGGGCGTCCCCTCTCGCACGACCTGGTGCATCTGCAGCTTGCGCAGCGCCCGCACGATGATGGGGCCCACGATGAACGCCACCAGCAGCGCGGTCACCGCGGCCGCGGCCGCGCGGAACGAGATGTACCGGACGATACGGAACGCCGAGACGTAGTCGGTAAGCTGCAGGAAGATGTAGTAGAGCAACGCTGGCGCTCTAGCTGGTAGCTGGTGGCTGGTGGCTGACGCCTTCCAGTAGCGGAATCAATCGCTCCAGTCGCATTCCGCGAGAGCCTTTCAACAGGATCACCGCGTCGCGAGCGAGTCGTGGAGAGAGGCGCGACCAGAGCTCGGGCACATCGGGGGCCACCACCACGCGGTCATGGCCCGGCGCCGCCGACGTCAGCGCCCGTTCGAACTCACCGATGCCGGCAACGACCTGCGCGGGACCCGCAATCGCCAACCGCGCGATCTCGTCATGCAGCGCTGGCCCTGCGGGTCCGAGCTCGAGCATCGAACCGAGGATGGCGACGCGCTGGCGCGGCGTGTCCAGCGACGCCAGCATGCGGAGCGCCTCCCGCGCAGAGGCCGGGTTCGCGTTGTACGCGTCGTGAATGACCGTGAAGGCGCCGATATTCATCCAGGCGCTGCGCATCGGGAGCACGGGGGTCTTCGCGATCCCGGCAGTCGCGTCGGCGAGCGAGACGCCGAGCACGCGCGCCGCGGCGATTGCGAGCATCGCGTTGCGCAGGTTATGCTCGCCGCGAAGCGGAGGCCGGACCTCCGTATCGCCGAACCGCAGTACCCCGACACCATCGGGGGCGACTTCCCAGCCATCGGGCTTCACGTCCCCGGCATGCAATCCGGCGGCGACCGTGGACGCGGCGAGTCCACGCGCGGCATCGCCGACCTCGGGCTGGCCGGCGGGCACGATCGCCACGGGGACGTCGACGAACACGGAGCTCTCCTCGCGCAGGACACCCTCGAGGTCACCGAATCCCTCCAGGTGCTCCTCACCGATCGACGTCACGATTGCGACGTCGGGTTCCACCAGCGCACGCAACGTCGCGACTTCGCCGGGGTGGTTCGTCCCGATCTCCACCACCGCGACATCGGCATCGTCGGGAAGGCCGAGCAGCGTGAGCGGCACGCCAACATGGTTGTTCAGGTTCCCGCGGGTAGCGTACACGCTCAGTCGCGAGCCCAGCGCCGCCGAGGTCAACTCCTTCGTGCTCGTCTTGCCGTTGGAGCCGGCGACGGCAATGACGGGTTTCCCCCACGCGCGCCGGCGATAGCGACCGAGCCTGCCTAACGCTGCTGTCGTGTCGGTCACCACGAACACGGGAACGCCGAGCGACGCGGCCACGGTAGGATCGGCGACGACGACGGCCGCCGCGCCTCTCGCGACCGCGTCGGCGACGAACTCGTGCGCGTCGAACCGCTCGCCGCGGAGCGCCACGAAGAGCGCGCCCGGCGTCACCGTGCGCGTGTCGGTGCTCACCGACGCGATCGCCCGGGAGCCGCGTGGCGCCGGCGTGATCGCCACGTCCTCGAGCGCGTCAGCCACCCGATCGAGGTTCCAGAACATTGGTAGCGCGAGCTCGGCCTGGCGCGTTGGAGCTCCAGCAGCGGCGTGGGTCACGCGAACGGGAGGCGAATGGGTGATTCGGCGGCGAGGTTACGAACGATCTCGCGCTCGTCGAACGGGTAGGCGATGGTCCCGCGGATCTGATAGGTCTCGTGCCCCTTTCCGGCGAGCACCACGACGTCGTCAGGGGCGGCGATGGTGAGCGCACGCGCAATCGCATCGTGGCGATCGGTGATGCGCTCGTGATTCTCACCGTGCATGCCAGCCTCGATGTCGTCGATGATGCGATCCGGATCTTCGGTCCGCGGATTGTCGCTCGTGACAATGACATGATCCGCGAGGCGCTCGGCGATCGCGCCCATCTGTGGGCGTTTCCCGCGATCGCGGTCGCCACCGCAGCCGAACAGGACGATCAGTCGTTGCTGCGCGAATGGACGGACCGCCATGAGGGCGCGCTCGAGCGCGTCCGGCGTGTGCGCGTAGTCGCGAAGGACGGTGGGCCGTTGATGAATGCGCTCGAGGCGTCCGGGCACCTGCGGCAACGTCGACAATCGCGCGGCGATATCGGTCACCGGGAGGCCAAGGGCCCACGCTGCCGCCGCCGCGCCGAGCGCGTTCGCCACGTTGAAGTCGCCCACAAGGGGAAGGCGCACCAGCGCGGCGACGTCCCCGGCATGTAGCGTCCATTCGCTCCCGCGAGGCGTGTACTGCACGCCCGTCGCGCTGACGTCGGCATCGCGGCCAGCGAGCGAGAAGCGCACCTGACGAGACGCGTCCCGCAGGTCGCGCCACGCGTCGTCGTCCGCGTTGATGACGGCCGTGCCACTCGGAGCGAGGTAGTCGACGAGCGCGGCCTTCGCCGCGACGTACGCCTCCATCGTGCCATGATAGTCGAGGTGATCGCGCGTGACGTTCGTGAACACGGCCACCTCGAACGTCAGTCCGTCCACGCGCCGCTGGTGCAGGCTGTGCGACGACACTTCCATGGCCACCGTGCTGACGCCGCTGTCGACGAGCGCGCGCAACACGCGCTGCAGCTCGATGGGGCCAGGAGTCGTGAGCCCACCGCCGCCGACCTGTCCGACACCTTCGCTCCCAACCAGAACGCCGAGCGTCCCGATGGACGCTGCGCGTCCGTCCGCCAGACCGTCGAGCAGATGCCGCAACATCCCCACCGTCGTCGTCTTGCCATTCGTGCCGGTGACGCCGACCAGGCGAAGCTGCGAGCCGGGGCTGCCATACGCGGCGGCGGCAGCCAGTGGCGCAGCTCGTCGCGCGTCACGCACGACGAAGGCGGGTAATGCCGTGCGCGTCGCGTCCTCGACGATCGCTGCCCCCGCGCGATCGGCGACACTCGTCAGGAAGTCGTGTCCGTCGCGCGCCGTGCCGCGCACCGCCACGAAGAGCGAACCGCGCTCGACACGCCGGCTGTCATCCGTAATGTCAGTGAGGATCTCGGGAACGACACCGCGCACTTCGACGAGCAGACCGGCGCGGGCAAGCACGTCGCGCACCGCCGCCGAGGCAAAGCCCGTCATTGGCCCCGGTAGAGTCGAACGATGGAACCCGTGCGGAGCGGCGTCCCCGCCTCGGGTACTGTCGTTCCAGGTGACCCGGCAGCGAGCTGCACGCGGAACCCCTGCTCGTGGAGCATCCGCACCGCTCGCCGAAGCGGAAGCCCGCGAACGTCCGGGATGGGACGCACGCGAATCGGCGCGATGGGCGCCCGCTGGCGCTCCGACAAGGTCACCACGAAGGGAACGCTCACCTGCTCGCCCGGATCGCGCGCCGAGTCGCCGCTCACCTCGGCGACCGTTCCCGTCGCCACTGTGATGGGGCGTGGCGCAGCCGCGCGCGATGCGGGACCACTGTCGCGCGACGCGAACACGGGCTCCGTGCGGCGGTGGGTGAGCGCGCTGCGGTCGATCGCGGCATCGCGCGCGGCGATGGCTGCCTCCAGAACGACCTTCGACACCGGCGCCGCCGTCTTGCCGCCGTAGTAGGCGCCGCTTGGGTTGTCGAGCTTCACGAGAATGACGTACCGCGGCTCGTCCGCCGGGAAGAGACCGACGAACGATGCGGTGTAGGAGCCGGCGACGTACCGGCCGCGCGACATACCGCGTACGGTGCCGCTCTTTCCGCCCACCGCAAACGTCGTCAGTTCCGCGTCGGTCGCGGTTCCACTGTCCACGACACCCGTCAACAGGCGGCGGAGCTGCGCGGATCCTTCCGGGGTGAGGACGCGTCGCACGACGCGTCGCGAGTTCTGATAAACGACATTGCCCTCGAGGTCGCGAATCTCCTTCACCAGCGACGGCTCGAGCAGCTCCCCTCCGTTCGCGATCGAACCATAGGCGAGAGCCAGCTGCAGGGGTGTCACAGACAGCTCGTAGCCCATGGCGAGCGAGGCCGCCGATTGCTTCGACCAAAATCGCGGCGGGCGAAGGACGCCCGGCGATTCGTTCGGATACGGAATGCCAGTGGGCGTTCCGAACCCGAAATCTCGCAGCGTCTCGTATTGCTCGCGCTCCGAGAGCCGCTCCGCGAACCGCACGATGCCAACGTTGCTCGACTCGCGAATCACGTCGGCGAGCGTCATGCGCGGCTCGCCGTGCACGTCGTGGATCGTGCGACCGTGCGTTCGGTACACGCCGTTGTACGTCTCGATCATCTCGTGTACGCGCGCCTTGCCACGCGCGAGCACTGCGGCGGCAATGAACGGCTTGAGCGTGGACCCCGGCTGATACGGTTCGATGATGGCGGTCGCGGCTCGTGAACGTGGGTCGCGACGGCGCGCCGCCATTGCGCGAATCTCGCCCGTGTTGGGATCGAGGACGACGATGTCCCCGCCGTCGGCCCCCATCTTCGAGACCGCGTCACCGAGCGCCTGATCGGCGATCTGCTGGAGCGTGCTGTTGATCGTGAGAACGACCGTATGACCCGGCTGCGGCTCTGCCCGCACCTCATGAGGCGACTCGAACCGCCGACCGCGTGCATCGCGCACGTACGACGCCTTTCCCACGGTGCCCCGAAGGAGGCTGTCGAGCGTGAGCTCGAGCCCTTCGATGCCGTTGCCCTTGGAGTCCGCGAATCCGACGATCCGTCCGACGCCACCCGTCGCGGCGTACGCGCGTTGGCCCATCGGCGTGGCGTACACGCCGCGCATGCCGAGCACCGTCTCGACGTCCGCCGGGACGAACGTGCCGGGCAGCTGGACCCATTTGCGCTTCGGATCCGCGAGCCGCGCGAGCCACCCCGCGTCGACACCGACCCGCTTGAGCTCTCGAGAGAGCTTGCGGCGATCTCGTACCTCGGTTGGTGCGATGCTGATCTGAACGAGCTCGCGACTCTCGGCGAGCGGCACGCCAGAGGCATCGAGCATGAGCCCCCGGGGTGCGGGGAGGTCGGACGCCGCCACATGCTGGCGCGTCGCTCTCTTTTGCCACGCGTCCCCCTGCCACACCTGGACCTGAGCGGCGCGCGCGACGATGGCCGCCGCGAATACGGCGAGCACGAGATGCACGATCGCGATCCGACTATTTCGCAGCATCTCTCCGTTCGATCACGATCACTTGACTGTCACTCGGCATTCGCATCTTGAGCCGCTGACCCACGACTGGGGCGAGGCGTTCCCGGCTGGCGGCGTCCCGAATTTCCCGCTGGAGCTGGGCGCGACGCGCCACGAGGTCGGACCGCTGGCGCTCGAGCGCCTGTACCTGCCGGGTCTGGGACAAAGCGAACGTTCGCCTCCAGATGACGCTCGTTGCCACGAGGACGAAACCAAGAAGTGTGAGGGCGACCACCGAACGACCCCGGCGCCGCCTCACACTGCCGCCTACAGCGCGCTTCGCCATGCTCTGAGCCGCGCGCTGCGCGAGCGTGGGTTTCGGGCGGCTTCGCCCTCCGACGCCATCACCGGCCGGCGCGTGAGCAACGTGCCGAGCGCCGTGCCGCGGCAAGTACACACCGGCTGGCGCGCTGGGCAGATGCAGTCCGTGCTCCAGTCGCGAAACGCGTTCTTCACGACACGATCCTCGCCGGAGTGGTAGGCGATCACCGCGAACGTCCCACCAGGCTCCAGGCGCTCGCGAAGGCGGTCCAGCGCCCGCTCGAGCCCCCCGATCTCGTCGTTCACGGCGATGCGCACTGCCTGAAAGAGGCGCGCGAAGTCGGCAGGCCCCGTACGCGGGCCGAGCGCACCACGGATCGCGCCAACGAGATCATCGCTGATCGTGAGGGGACGCGTCGAGCGCCGCCGCACGATCTCTCGCGCGAGGCGCATCGCGCGCCGCTCGTCGGCATACTCTCGAAAGATGCCGGCGAGCTCTATCTCGTCGGCCGTCGCGAGGAGAGTCGCCGCATCACGATCCGCATCGGCGCCCATTCGCATGTCCAGTGGGACACCTTCGCGAAACGAGAATCCGCGAGCCGGGTCGTCGAGCTGGTGCGAGGAGACGCCAAGGTCGAGCAGGATGCCATCGAACCGAACGCCGTCGAGCTCGGGGATCGCGTCCAGATCCGCATAGTTGCCGAGGACAGTCCGGAAGCGGCCGGCCTGTTCGTACTCCGCGAGGCGGCGCCGCGCCGCGGCGATCGCCTGAGGATCGCGGTCGACCGCCGTCACGTTCGCGCCCGTCTCCAGCAGCGCGTGCGAGTGCCCGCCGCCCCCGAGTGTCCCGTCGAGCACGGAGCGCGCACCAGCCAGACGCTCCACGACCTCGGCGGCCAGGACCGGCGCGTGGTACGCGCTGTCCCAGTGGCCACCGACCGTGTCAGGCGCGGACATCGCTGCGACCCCCATTCAGCCGCTCAGGCGCTGCCCAGAGCGCCAACGGCCGTGGCCGGCTTTTCGCATTGCCTGGATCCCGCGGACAGTCATGGTTCCCGATTCGGTGTGACCGAGGAGGGTCGAGCGACCGGGATCGGTCGTTCACCGTCAATGGTAATGTTCCCATCAAGTCGCGATGAATGACCGAAGGAGGCGTCCTCGGATGCGTGTTGCCGAACGGCGGACGACTCCTGCACGGCGCGGGGCACAGGGGAGACGACGACGGCACATCGCGCTCGTGATTCACGGAGCACGCGCCGACTTTCCGGGGCTTCGGCACCTCGTGGAGTGGGTTCGCGCGAAAGGGCACGTCGTACGACCGCGCATCACGTGGGAGCCGGATGACGGTGCGATGTTCGCGCGTGAGGCGATCGCGGCGGGCGTGGACACGGTGATCGCGTGCGGCGGCGATGGCACCGTCAACGACGTGTTGAACGGGCTCGAGGGAACGCGCGTTGCGCTCGGCATCATCCCCGCGGGCACGGCGAACGACTTCGCGCGCCAGGTCGGTATTCCCGATGACCCCAACGCCGCCATGGACATCATTCTCAAGCGGCGTCCCGTCATGATCGACACGGCCACGATGAATGGGCGGCGGTTCCTGAACGTATCCTCGGGTGGGGTGGGAGCCGAAGCTACCGCAGAGACGCCAGCGGATGCGAAGGCCTCGCTCGGACCCGTCGCGTATTTCATCTCCGGCCTCCGAAAGCTCGCGGGACTCGAGCCGCGCCGTGCCGTGTTCGAGGCCCCCGAATTCCGGCTCGACACCGAGTTCCTGCTGTTCGCGGTGGGCAACGCGCGCGCGACCGGCGGAGGATCGCTCGTGACGCCGAAGGCGAGCGTTCGCGATGGGCTGCTCGACGTGTGCATCATCGAGGCGATGACGCGTGGCGAGTTCGCGAAGCTCGTGCTGCGCGTGAAGCGCGGCGAGCATCTCGAGAGCCCGGGCGTGCGGTACCTGCAAGTGCCGTGGTTTCGGATCCGATCGCGCGAGTTGATGACGGTGAACGTCGATGGCGAGTCCACCGAGCTGCGCCAGGCCTCCTACTCGGCGAGTCCGAGGGACCTGCTCATTCACCTTCCGCGGCTGCCAGGCCATCGTCGCTCGGTGGAGCGCGAAGTGCCGTTCGAACTGTCCGGATGACTGAACGCCCGCCGTCAGGACTGTCGACGGCGGGCGTTCGGTGGTTGGACTCATTGGGCCTGCGAAGCTCTCTACCTTCCTCTACAGAGCGCCTTGACCATCTGATCGCCGTAGGGCGACAGCTGCTGCAGCGCCGACATGAGCTGGCCCGCCTGATCACGGAACTCGGCCGCGCCGCGCGGAATGTAGATCTGCGCTTCGGTGAAGTCCTGCGTGGCTTCCTTCGCCATGTCGCAGCTCTTCGTGTTCCGCGCCTGCTCGAGCAAGGCCTGCCCCTTTTGAAGGTGCGTGGCGCCTAACAGGAACGCCGCGGCGGGCGTCTTGTTCACCGAGTCGCTGAACTGGAGCAGGCTGAGCGCGCGGCGGAACCCTTCGATGTCCTTGGCCGCGGCGGCTTTCTTCTGCTCGGCCTGTCCGACACCGGTCGCGTAGGTAGCGACGAGACTGGCGCTATCGCCCGCTGCGAGCGCGCTGCGCAACGACGCGAGCACCGTATCGGGCGGTGCACCCGCATCGGCCTGGGCCCGCGCGATCGGCAACCAGATGCCCGGAATCTTCGGGTTCGTCGCGAGCAACCGCTTTCCTTCCTCGATCGCCTGTGCCGTCTGCCCCGTCTGAATGAGCAGCTGCACGTACGTCGAGGCGATGGACATGTTGTTCGGGAACTTCGCGCGGCCCTTCGCGAGCGTCTCGGCCGCCTTCTGGAACTGGCTGTCCGCTGCGTAGCCGGCGGCCTGGCGGATGAAGAAGTTCGTGTCGGCAGACGCCGTGTCGAGCTTCACCATCTCCTCACCGACCGTCAGGGCGCCCTTGATGTCCCGGGCCGCGAAGTGCACGAGCCACTGCAGCTTCACGAGCGAGGGATCGCCCGGATTGTTCTTCACCGCCTCGTCGACGATCGGCAGTGCGAGCGCCGCCTTCCCGCTGCCGGCGAGGATTTCGACGACTTGCGTCTGCAGACGCGTGTTGTTCGGGTCGAGCGAGATGAGGCGAGTGAGTGCCTCGATCTGCTTGTCCTCGTTTTTCACTTCGGCGTACGCGTCAGCCGCGAAGGCGAGCGCACGCTTGTTGTCCTTATGGATGTTCAGGATCTGCTCGCTGATCGCGATCATCGAGTCCGCCCCGAGCTTCTGCTCGTTGTAGACCTCGGCGATGCAAACGCGCGGCATCACGGCGTTCGGGTACGCGGCGATCCCTTTGCGTGCCTCGGCGATCGCGGCAGGGAAATTCTTCGCGCGATAGGCGTCGATGCATTTCTTGGCCGGCTCGACCTGCTTGCGGGCCGCTTCGACGGCATTGGAGACCGCCTTTGCCGCATCCGAGAGCTTGGAGACCTCGATGGGTGGAAGCGGCTGCACCATGCCTTCCGGCCTGATGAGCATCATGTTCGCCGTAACGCGAAATCCCGCGGGCGTCTTCTCGACGGTCCCCTCGACGTATTCCTCCGCGCGCAGCAATTGCGCGAGCGCGCGAGCGTCGTTGGAGCTCAGCGCCTCGGTGGTGGAATACCCCGAGTTCTGAAGCGTCGTCATGATGTCGGTCTTGGGGACGATCCAGAGGTGCCGTAGCTGGAAGTCCTGCCCCATGCGCTCGCGGATAGCTTCCGCGGCCTGAAGCCCGAGTCCGCGCTCAGTACTCCGGAAAGTCGGCACCATGAATCTGGGGCCGGGCGTCTGGCCACGTTGCAACGTCTGCTGTTGGGCATTCAACGTCGCGAACGCACCACTGGCCACTGACCCTACGAACAACGCGACCAACGTTCGCGCGTGGCGTTGCCGTGCCTTCACTGTCGTTTCCTCCGACATAACGTTGAACATGGTACCCCCCACCCGGATCACAGGGTCCACCGCGGGAACTTCGAATGGGCGAAGAGGGACTCGAACCCCCGACTTCCTGCGTGTAAGGCAGGCGCTCTAACCAACTGAGCTATTCGCCCGCTTGCGGCCGAGCGCCTCTCCACCAGCCAGCACTGCATACGTCTTGAAAAACGCAATCGCTCTGCCAGCGCGTCGCGCAAACGCTGGCAGGGCGATGGGTGACGCAAGCTATTTCAGAATGGCGAGCGGGACGAGCACGCAATAGCCGATCACGAGGAGGATTGGCGCGAGCGTCTCGCCGCCGCGAGCCAGATCGATGTAGCCAGCAAGAAGCGTCGCGGCAGCGATCCCCCAGAGGACCAGCGGCCGCGACCGCGGAGTCGGTTTGGATTGGGCCATAATGGTTCGTGGAGTTTACGAGACGTCCGAAATCATGTCAAGCAAGCGTCACGTCAAGAGTTAGCTCGTGACTGACCGAACCGTACGCTGCTGGTACCGCTCGACGACACCGGTCAACCGGAGCCGGGGGACGAACCACGTGGCGGCGGCTCAGCAGGCGGAGGCGAGCCCGGCTTGCGATCGTCGTCGGGCGAGCTGGGCGGACGCGGCGGACCGGGCGGTTCGGGTGGCAATTCCCCTGCTTCCCCCCCGGGCGCAGGGATGCTTCGGAGCAGCGCCTCGATAGCGCTCGCCGCCTCGCGTCGCTCGGCCTCCTCGTCCGCACGAATCAGGGCGGCCATGCGCAGTCGATCGCGCCGGCGCCGAACCACGTAGAACGGCAGTACCAGGAAGAGCGTCACAGCGGCGGCGACGGATAGATCGGCGAAGAGCGCGAGCCCCCCGTAGCGCCGCCGCGTGCGCCGCTGCCAGATCTCCTCGAATCGCGCCTGGGTGATGCCGAACGCATCACGCACGGCGCGATCGAAGCGGCCGGTCTCCTTCCAGTATCGGAAGAACAGCGTTAGGCCTCGTTCGCGGTCGAGCGCCGCGAGCTCGGCGACCGCGCGGTAGGCGAGCGCGTAACTGCCTTCCGCCCGCAATGAGCCGCCCTGGAACCCCTGATCGAGCGAATCGAGCGGCGGCATCCCGCGGAACAGCAGCGCGAGGTTCGCGCCGAGCACCGCGTCACGTCCCACCTCGTTCGCCGCGTAGCTCGCGTAGCCTTCGTCGAACCAGCGAGGAGGCAGGTCGCCGAGCGCCTCGTAGAGCGCGAGATGCGCGAGCTCGTGGCGCAGCACCTCGATGGGATTTCCGGCCTCCGACCCGGCGGACCGCCCCTGCATGACGATCCGGTTGGATTCCGGAAATGCGACCGCGGCCCCCCACTCCGGGACCGTCGGCCCGATCCACTCGCGGAACGTGCGCCGGTCTGGCGCGACCGCGATCACGACGCGCGCTCGTGGGCGCGCGAGTCCGGGAAAGGTGTCGTTGGCAACCGCAGCGGCGAGGAGCGATCGCGCCAGCTGCTCATCACGCGCCTCGGCGACGACTGTGAAGCGAGTGCTGTCGAGCTTGACGGCCTGCGCGCCTAGCGAGACGGCCGACGCGAGTAGCGCGCCGACGAGCCAGCATAGA
>DAINRQ010000039.1:45892-54346 GCA_036741775.1 Gemmatimonadaceae bacterium
CCCGGTGCCCGGTTCCCGGTTCCCGGTCAGTCTGGCTCTTGACCAGCCTCTACACGAGCCAACACCTCGGCACAGCGCTTTCCCCATGGATTGAACTTGTTCGCCGCGGCACCGGCACGCCAAGCCTCGCAGGCAGCGTCGTGCTCGCGCGCGAGCCAATGCGCCCGCCCGAGCTCGTAGGAGGCCTCGAGCAGGTTCGGGCCGAGCGCGAGGCTCTTCCGGAAGAACGTCTGGGCGTCCTCGTACATCTCGCGCTCGAGGTAGACGAGGCCGAGGTAGTAATGCGCGTACAACGTTGCCTTCGGGTCGTTGTCGAGACGGATCGCCTTCGAGAGATGCTCGATCGCCTCACCGAAGATCCGCTTCTTCAGGCAGATGTAGCCGACGTTGATCCGTGCGAGCGAGTTCGCGGGCTCCTTCATCAGGACCCGCTGGAAGTTCATCAGGGCGTCGTCGTACTTCTCCTGGTGCATCTGCGCCCAGCCGAGCAGTGACGTCGCCTGGATGTCGTTAGGCGACAGCTCGAGCGCCTTCGTGAGCGCCGTCTCCGCCGCAGGGTAGTCTCCGACGGAGATGCGCGACCACCCCTTCTCGATGAACGTCGACGCGCCAATGTGGTCCGAGCGGACCGGCGCGGACGGCTGCGCGGCGGGTTGGGGGGCGGCAGGGTCGGCCGCGCTGCCGAGGGACTTCCAGCGTTCCGCGAGCTTCTTGACGTCTTCCTTGAGCGCCGTCAGCTCGCCGATCTCGCGCTCGAGCGCGCGGAACAGCTCGATGATCTCGGCCTTGAGCGCCGCGCGATCCGTCGAGGTGTCAGCCTCGTCGAGACGCGCCGCCAGCAGTTCGTACCGCCCCCGCACGCCGTTGTGCGATGCGTCAGCCATTCCGCGCTGGCTCGTCCGCCGGCCGCTCCAGCACGATGCGCTCATCGGTGGAGAACAGCTTCGCCACATCGAGGAAGACGACCAGCCGCTCGCCTCTCCGGACGATCCCGCGGACGAAGCTCGCCGCCAGCCCACGGAACAGTGCCGGGGGCGGCGCGACGCGGCCGGCATCGAGCGCGCTCACATCGAGTACGCCGTCGACAGTCGCCGCGACCCACTCGTCGTGCACGGTGAGGACGAGGATGCGCCCATCGGATGGCACGGCGGCGTCGGGCAGCTCGAACCGGCGGCGCAGGTTCACGACCGGCACCACACGTCCCTGATAGTCGATCACGCCCTCGATCCAGGCCGGCACGTTAGGCACCGGCGTCGGGGCCGTGTAGCGCAGTACCCGCTCCACCGAGAAGATGTCGGCGGCGAAGAGCTCGTCACCGAGCCGAAAGGTCACGATCTGCGTGTGCACGCCGGTGGCGGTCATGCGTGTCGTCGTCTCACAGGGAATCCGGCGGCGCGGCAGCCATGCACGCGGCGACCACCAGGTCAGCGTCGAGGAGCGTGATGAGCTCTGCGCCACGCCACACCACGCCGAGGACCGTGCCGTCTCCCTCCTGGGCGGGCGCCGGACGCACCGCGTCGAGCGCGGCCTCGAACACATCGTCCACGGCGTCGACGGCGAGCGCGATGCGCATCGAGGATGGCCGCAACACGAGCGTCATCTCGGCAGGCCCGGCCCCGGGAACCTCGAGGACGCGCCCGAGCGCGTACATGGGCAGGGTGCGATCGCGCAACGCGAAGATGCCGAGCATGGCGGGTGGCGTGTCGGGAATCGGTCGCGCCGTCGCACCTTCGACAGCCTCCTCGACGGCCCGGAGCTCTGTCGCGAACAGCTCGCCGCCGACGCGAAAGACGAGCAGCTCCGCGTGCCCGGCTCGGCTCTCGACGCGTTCGCGGAACGGCACGACGGGCGATGCCGGTGCGGACGGCTCCTCGAAGGCGGGCAGGTCGGCGTCGATCGCTCTCGGTCGTGGTCTCCCCTCGTTCAGCGCAATGGCGAGCGATCGCGGCGTCCGCAGTCGTTCGCGCCCCGGCGCGGGGAGCGCGGCAGCGCCGCGCTCCGCGGGAGACGGAACCGCCCGGACGGGCTCGTGAGGGGTCTTACGACGAAGGCGACGCATTACTTAACAGACACGTAGCAAACACATTACGTCACACGGAACGGCAGACGGCCGTCCCCGGCTCAAGCAACTCGAATTCTCGTCCTCGCTACGGCCGCGACGATCTCCGCGGCGATGTCATCGAGCGGCAGCGTGCGATCCGCCCCCGCGGTGGCTAGCGCCGCCTGCGGCATCCCGAACACGATCGACGTCTCTCGGTTCTGCACCATCGCGTAGCCGCCGCGGTCGCGGATTACGCGCAATCCCTCTGCCCCGTCGCGCCCCATCCCCGTAAGCACCACCCCAACCAGCGAAGGGCCGAACCACTGTGCCGCCGATCGGAAGAGCGGGTCCGCGGACGGACGGACGCCCCAGATCGGCGCCGACTGATCGAGCGCGATCACCGGCGCACCGCCGGCCTCGCTCACGCGCATGTGCATGCCCCCGGGCGCCACGTAGACGCGACCGTGCTCGATCCGCTCACCATGACGCGCTTCGCTCACAGCGAGAGGACTCATGGCGTCGAGACGCTGCGCCAGGCTCGTCGTGAAACCCGCGGGCATGTGCTGCACCACCAACACGGCCGCGCCGAGGGCACTCGGCAACCGCGGAATCACCTCGGCGAGCGCGCGCGGTCCACCCGTCGACGCCGCGATGGCCACGGCGTGGGTCGCCGATGCCGAATCACGCTCGCGGCTCGACCGCGCGACGAGCGACGGCCGAGCGAGCATCGGGACGCCGCGAAGGTTCACACACGCGGCCGCCCTGAGCGCATGCAGAAGCCGCCCGCCAAGCAGATCGAGCGTCTCACGCGCGGGACCGGTAGGCTTGTGGACAAAATCCACCGCGCCGAGCTCCAACGCACGAATCGTGAGCTCGCCCCCGTTCGGCGAGTCCAGCGCGCTCAACATCACGACCGGCCGCGGCGTCTCGCTCATGATGTAGCCGAGCGCCTGGAGCCCGTCGAGCTCCGGCATCTCGATGTCGAGCGTGACGATGTCCGGATCGAGCGCGTGGATCTGCTTGAGTGCGTCGATCCCGTTTCGCGCCGTGCCCACGACGCGGAACTCGCCGCTCGTCGCGAGCATCTCACTTACCAGCCGCCGCATGAACGCACTGTCGTCCACCACCAGGACAGTGCGTTGGCTAGAGGACACGCTCCCCCATCTTGAGCGACTTCACCACCACGCGGCCGTCGCTCACATGGAAGTAGACGCTGCGCCCGTGCTCCCCGCCCGTGTCCGAGGCGACGAGCGGTATCTCCGCGAGCCGAAGCACGCGCTTCGTCGCCTCGACGTTCCGCTCGCCCATGTTGATGCCGCCCGAGGGCAGTAGTGACGCGAACATGCTGGCGCCGCCGACGATCTTCGCCATTGGCCGTCCCCATGCACCCCGCTTCCGCATCTCCTCGACGAGCATGGGAATGGCCGTCGACGGGAATTTCGCCCGGTTCTCCGTGTCGAGCGACAGTCCTTCGCTCGGGAGGAGAATGTGCGCCAGCCCACCAATGCGCGACGAGCCGTCGTAGAGCATGATGGCCACGCACGACCCGAGACCGATCGTCGAGATGACCGTGTTCCCGTTTGCCACCGCGAAGTCGGCGACCTTGACCCGAATCTCCTGGACTTTGGGTTCGGTCAGATTCTGCGGAGTCACGTTACGCTCGGTCACCGGCGGCGGAAGATGCGCTCCCGCGGGTCGACCGCGGAGAACAGGGATCGGGTCGGGCCGAGCAGTGTCTCGACCTTGCCAAGGACCAGGAAGCCGCCCGGTGCGAGCGCATCGTAGAAGCGCTTGAACAGCGATTCCTGGGTCGCGCGGTCGAAGTAGATGAGCACGTTGCGACAGGCAATGAGGTGCATGCCACTCGGCGGCGGGTCCACGATCAGGTCCCGGCGCTCGAACGTCACGAGCGGCCGGATCTCCGGTGCGACCTCGTACGGCGGCCGTACGGAGAAGTATCGGCGCCTGAGCTCGTCGGGTGTATCGGCGAACGCGCCGTCGGTGTAGTGCCCCCGCCGCGCGGCGTCGAGACTGGCCCGGTCGATATCCGACGCGAGAATCTGCACGCGGGATGCGTCGGCCACCTGCCCGCGCTCCGCCGCGTACCGGTGGAACAGGATCGCGAGTGAATACGGTTCCTCACCCGACGAGCATCCCGCGCTCCACCCACGGATGGGACGCATAGACCCGTCCCAGAGTATCGGGATCGCGGTCCGGCTCAGCGCATCGAACGTCGACCAGTTCCGGAACAGCTTCGTGACATTGATCGTGAGCGTATCGAGGAGCCGCTCGTACTCCACGGCGTCGCGGTCGAGAAGCGCGGCATAATCGGCGAACCGGTGTACGCCACGGGCGCGCATCCGCACGGCGATCCGGCGGCGGAGACATTTCTCCTTGTAATTCGCGCAGCCGAACGCGCGCTCCCGCGCGATCTTCTCCGTCAGCGCCGCGAAGCCGGCCTCGTCGACGTCCGCCACCATCATTCAGCCTGCCTCGACGTCTCGAGGTTGGTTCGCGCGATCGCGTTCGTGGGCTCGAGCTCGAGCGCGCGCTTCCAACACCGATTCGCCTCCTCCCGTTCCTGCTTCCGATAGCGAAGGTTGCCGAGCTTGAGGTAGACGTCCGCGCCAAGGTTCGGCCGGTGCTTCACGGCACGCGTGTACGATTCGAGCGCGTCGTCGTATCGCCCTGACCGATAATAGCCGTCACCGAGGTTCTTGTGGAGCTGCGGCACGGTCGCGTCCTCGAGCGCGCCCCGCTCGAACGCCGACGCGGCCTCGGCGAGTCGTCCCCGGCGCTCGAGCGCGACACCGAGGTTGTTGAGCAATACCGCCGAGTGGGGGTGTGCGGCCACGCCATCGGACAACAGCTCAATGGCGCGGTCGATGTCGTTCCCCAGTGCGGCGGCGAGCGCCGCGTAGTGATACCACGCGGCGGGCTTCGGCCGCTTGTCCCACAACGCCTCCGCTTCGGCGAACGCCACGTCCGCTTCGATGACGTCGCCGCGGCGAAGCGCCAGGACGCCGTCGGACAGCCTGGTGCGCGGATCATTCGCGCCGCCGCGGACCGCCTGTGCGAGCACGTCGGCCGCTTCATCGAACCTTCCCAGCCGCTCGAGCGCGTACGCCAGGTTGTGGTAGACGGCCGCGCTCGTAATCCGGCGCGACACCATCTGGTGAAACACTGTCGCCGCATCCTGCCAGCGCCCCTGGCGCAGCAGGACCAGCCCCGCGTAGAACGTGGCGAGATCGTCTCCCGGGCGCAGCTCGTTCACGCGTCGGAACTCGCGCACCGCCTCGTCGAACATTCCCGCCTTGTAGAACGCGACGCCCAGGTTCCGATGTTCGGCAACGCGTGCCTCCGAGCTCGCCGCCTCGACAGGCTTCGTGCGCCCAACGCGATGCAGGAAACCGGCGGTCGAAAGGCCGTACAGCGCCTTGCCGACGTCAAATTCACCGAGCCCCGATTCATCCACGAGCCCGGTGACGTCGCGCCGGCCGTCGATGAGACCGACGAGGGTCTCCTGCTCCACCGTCAGCTCCGCGCCGCTCTCCTTGAGCCGCGCGCGATCGAGCTCGAACACGATGTCGAAGCTCGGAATCTTCTTCTCGATGAGGCTCCACTCATCCACCCGGCGCGCCCCCTCCAGCAGGAGCGACTCGGGATTGATCGACACGAGGAAATCCTGCTCGTCAGGCTCGACGTCGGCCTCGAAGTTGAAGGTCCCCTGGTTCCACGTGAACAGGTAGAAGACGGCTTCCTCGATCTGCAACTTGATGTAGCGATGCAGCTCTTCACGAGCGATGAACTTTCGCTCCACGAGGATCTCGCCGAGCCGCTTGTCACGCTGCGTGTTCTGGTCGTGGACGGCTTCGTCGAGCTGCGCCTGCGTGATCAGCCCATTCTTCACGAGAATGTCACCAAGCCGATCACGGCGATTCACGATGGACGCGTAGCAGATGCGCCCTTTGTCGAAATAGATGTAGCCGAAGCTCTGCCGGTGCGTGACGCTGAGGCACCCGCTCTTCTTTCCCATCGAGAGCAGCTGCAGGACGTCGGGGAGACTGGCCTCCTTGAGGCTTCCCTTGATCGCCATTAGCGCAGCTCCTCGATGATGCGTCCCTCGAGCTCGGACCACTCGAGGACCATCTTCTCAGGATCGAGGAACGACCTGTCGGCGACTGCGGGAACGGACGTTGGGGTTGCCGCGCCGCCGGAGTTGAGCTCGCGACGGACCAGCGAGAGCGTCACGTTTCCGCCCGCCGTACGAGCCGCGTGGATCACGCGGTCCACGACCGCCTCGACTTCGGTGGCGCCCGAAACCGGAAGCTCGGCGAGCAACGCGGCGACGCCTTGTTCCGCGTCGGGCGCGCGGTCCATGAGCGCGCGCGCGTACAACGCCTCGCGCAGCGTGCGGTCAGGCGGCTGAATGGCGACGACGAGACCGCCGTTGAAGCGCGACCGCAAGCGCGCCTCGAGCTCACCGATCTCCGACGGCGGCCGGTCGCTCGCGAGCACGACCTGGCGGCCCGCGCTGTGAAGCGCGTTGAACAGGTGGAACAGCTCCTCCTGCGATCGCTCCTTACCGGCGAGCGCGTGGACGTCATCCACGATCAGCGCCCCCGCGGCACGATACCGCGCACGCCATCGATCCACAGTCCCTTCCTGCAGGGCGGCGATGAGCTCATCGACGAACTGCGAGCCGCTCACGCACGCCACCGGCCCGGCGAGGGTCGCCGTGCGACGGAGCGCGTTGCCGACGGCGTGAACGAGATGGGTCTTCCCCACCCCGGGTCCACCATGGACGAAGAGCGGGTTGTACTGGGACCCGGGCGACTCGAGCACGCTGGCGACCGCCCGCGTGGCGAGCTGATTCGACTTGCCGCCGATCAGGGTCTCGAGCGTGAACGCCGGCCATGGGGCGGGGGGCGGGTCGTGTGCGGCGATCGCCTGTTCGACGCGCGCCTCGGCATCGGCAATACGCTCGGGATCGCGGAACACGTCGAGCCCGGCGAGCCGCGGGTCGAGCAGGACGGCCTGCGCCTCGAGTTGCTCCAGTCGCGCGGCCCCCGTCGCAAACGCGGTGTCGAGCGCGTCGACATCCACTTCCTCCGACAGCGCGAGTGCGCGGTCGAGCATCGTCGTGCAGTACCCGGCGCGCTGCCAGTGTGCAATGCGCTCGCCGAGCCGCACACGCCACCCCTCGACGTGCTGCGCCACCGCGACGGCGATGTCGGACAGGAACCCCGCGAACTCGTCGGTCGACGTCGGCGCCGTCGGCCGCCCGAACTCCGGCGTCATCCGCCCGGCGGCCACGACCGCCCGCACGTTTCCCGGCGTCAGCGCGCGCTCGCCTAACGCTTCATGTGCCGCGAGGCGGTTCAGCGCCCCCTGCAGCTCGCGAACACTGCCGCAGGGCATCCGGGCGAGCTCCTCGAGCACGCCGGCTGCGAACGTCAGCTCGCGTTCCGCGCATTTGTTGCGGAGAATGGCGACGCGGGTCTCGTACTCCGGCAGCCCGATGTCCACGATCAGCCCACCGGCGAGACGCGTCACGAGCCGTTCGTCGACGTCGGCGATCTCGGCCGGCGGCCGGTCGCTCGCCATGACGATCTGGCGGCTGCTCGACTGCAGCGAGTTGAAGATGCGCAGCATCTCGCTCTGCGTCTCGCGGCGGCCGGTCAGGAACTGGACGTCGTCGATCAGCAAGAGGTCGACGCGCTGGTACCGCTGCTTGAATGCGTCCGCCTGACCGGAGGAGACGGCGAGGTGCAACTGGTCCACGAAGTCATCCAGCGGCACGTACTCGACCACGAGGTCGGGCTGGAGCTGCTTCGCGGCAAACCCGATCGCGCCGATGAGGTGCGTCTTGCCGAGGCCGGACTGGCTGTAGATGAAGAGCGGGTTGTAGGTCGTGCCGGGCGATTCGGCAACGGCGCGGCCCGCGGCGACCGCCAGGCGGTTCGACGCACCTACGACGTAGTTGTCGAACCGAAATCGCCCGTCGAGGAGCACGCTCATGGTCCTACACCCATCGTTCAGATCATCGTCCCGCAGCCGCCGTCGCCATTGTGCTACCACTCAGCCGCCGCAGCACGAGCTCGGAGATGCTTCTGAGCGTCTCGAAAACGCCGGTGCCCCGGAGGGCATCGGCGGCGTGATACGGCACACCCCGAAAATTGAGGGCGTCGTCGAGCTCCCCGACGTCCATGATCAATTCGGGCGGCAAGTCCTGCTTGTTGTACTGGATGACGAGGGGAACGCTGCGGGCGTCAATTCCCTGCTCCGCGAGGTTCTCGTGCAGGTCCTGCATGCTTTCCACGTTCTCGTCGATCTGCCGGCGCTGGCTGTCCGCGACGAACACGACGCCGTCCGCGCCCTGGAGGACGAGCTTTCGCGTGGTGGCGTAGTAC
>DAINRQ010000040.1:0-20722 GCA_036741775.1 Gemmatimonadaceae bacterium
CGCACGCCTTCGGTGTCGGGCGTCTGGTCGGTGGGGTCGAGAATGCGACCGCTCCAGAGCAGATTGTCGATGATGAGAACGCCGCCGGTACGGAGCTTGGGCTGAATGACGTCGATCGACGCGGGGTAGTCGCGCTTGTTGATGTCGTTGAAGATCAGGTCGAACGGACCGCCCGTGTGCCGAAGCGTCTCGACCGCCTCGCCGACGTGGAAGCGCACGAGGTCCGAATACCCCAGGCGGTCGAGGTGCGTGCGCGCCCGCGTGGACAGGTCGTTGTCCCACACCACATGGTGGACTTCGCCGCCGCCGTTCTCGCGCACCGCCCGCGCGAACCATGCGGTCGAGTACCCGTACCCGGACCCCAGCTCGAACACGCGCCGTGCGCCGATGATGCGCGCGATGAGATAGCAAAGTTGTCCCGATGCCGGGCCGATGATCGGGAAGTTCGTCGCGGTGGCGACGCTCTCCATTTCCTGCAGCTCTGACGGACGCTCCGATACGAGGCTGTCGAGGTACCGGGCGATCTCGTCGGACAGGATCTGTACGGTCACGTGCGGGTTCTGGGTTGAGGGTCGGACGACTACGGAGTGCGAGCAATCGTTACCACAACTCGACACCAGGCTCACCGGCGTAGGCCATTCCCTCGAGCACGCCGCCCCCCTGAACGTCCCACGCGCTCTGGCGCGAGTCAGGTGGAGCGGTGATCGAGGAGCCGTCGGAGAAGGCGAGCGTGAGTGTCCCGGCGCGCGACACCGTGACGCTCCGCACCCCGAGGCCCACGAGCGCGAGGCACGGGGCCAGTCGCTCGGTGTCGCGCGGGTCGATCGTGCGCGTCGTGCCGTTGGGGAGCTGCGAGACGAACGGGGCGCCGAGCCGGATGTCGGCGCTACCGTCGAGGGACCAGGTCTGAATACGGATCGACGCGCGATCGATCACGAGCTGTGTCACGCGATGATCGAGGAGCACCCAGTGGTGCTCGTCCTCGGACTCGATCAGTTGGGCCTTCACCGTGAAGTTGCCTCGCTCAGGTCGCTGCCGCGCCGGCGAAGCGGTCCGCGGCTACGGCTTGATGTGGATTGGAGTGCCGACGGGAACTGCCTGCCAGATCTCCTCGATCTCGGCGTTCGTGACGGCGATGCATCCCTCGGTCCAGTCGAAGTCGCGATGCGAGGCGCCAACCCATGCCTGCCGCTTCGGGAGACCGTGAATCATGATGTCGCCGCCCGGCGAGACGCCGAGCGCCCGCGCCCGCGCGGCGTGAGCCGCGTCGGGGTAGGAGATCCGCAGCGCTAAATGGTAACGACTGCGCGGGTTCCGTGCTTCGATCCGGAACAGCCCTTCGGGCGTGCGCATGTCACCGCGTCGAATCTTATCGCCGACCGGCTGCTGCCCGAGCGCCACGAAGTAGGTGCGTACGCGCGAGCCGCGGTGGTACAGGGTCAGCTGGCGGTCCGACTTGTCGACGACGATGCTGTCAGCGACGACAGGCGCCGCCGCGACGACAGCGGCAGCTCGCGTGAGCGCGGCAGAGGTATCACGCGCGACACGGGTGCTGTCGGCGGTGCCGAGCAGCGACAACGCGGCCGCGCCGACGAGTTGGGTCAGCGGCATCGAGTCGGTACTACCGGTGGCATACGACAAGACCGCCAGCGTCACCAGAGCCGTGAAGCTGTCGGAGCGATCGGATGGCCCCGTCGCGAGCGTCGGGGCTGAACCCGGCGATACCGCTGCCGGTTCTATGCTGTCAATCTAGAGATGGGGCCAGCGTGGCTCCAGAGCGAGTCCGTGGTTGGGGCGACGCTCGAGCTCGCCAACCGGTCAGGCCGCGATGCCTAACGCACCGTCACAGACGATCCGGCGCCGCCACCGTGCGAGCCTCGCGAACGTTTCCCGTGTTCAGCGTCCCGGCCGGCTCGAACAGCACCACCTCGACCTCCTCATCCGCGACCGGGCGATGCTCGACCCCGCGCGGAATGACGATGAAGTCGCCGGGGCCGAGCTCGACCGTTCGATCGCGAAGCTCCATACGAAATCGCCCGCGATGCACGAGGAACATCTCGTCTTCGTGTTCGTGATGATGCCACACGAAGTCGCCGACGAACTTCACGAGCTTCACGTGTTGACCGTTCAATTCGGCAACGATCTTCGGCGACCAGTGCTCCGAGAACGCCGCAAACTTCTCAGCGAGAGAAACCTTTTCCATTCGGCCTAATTGGGGTCAGATTCGAATATCATCGTTCGAACGCAGGGGCGTCCGGTTGCGTTGCGACGCGCCCTCACGTCACGCCGATGACCTCGAGGAGGTCAGAGAACATTCCGAACGCGGTCGTCTCGAGATCCGGTGCGTGCGACGTCACGGTGAGCCCACCCGGGAAGATATCTGCATCGTAGTGCATCACGAGCGTCGTGCCAGTCACGGCGAGCGGGTCATCGGCGGCGATCTGTAGCGGCCGGACCTCCGCGGAGACGCCGTCGCCCGCCAGCTCCACCCGACCGACGAGCCGAAAGGGGCGGCCATCATCTCTGGCCGCGCGCACCGCCATCGGCTCGAGAGACCGGATCCCCGTGCGCCGCACATCAGGCGGGAGCAACGGCCTGTCCAGGAGCACGTTCGCCACGGCGCACAGCTTGACCGCCGAATCCCAACCATCCACATCGTACGCCGGATCTGCCTCCGCCACGCCCAGGGCCTGCGCCTCGCGAATGCCCTCGTCCAGCGTCGCGCCACGCTCCATCGCTTCGAGCACCATGGTGGCCGTCGACGTGAACACGCCGCGGACGCCACGCAACCCCGCGAGCGGAAGGCAGCGATTCACGAGCGAGAAGACCGGCGCGCCGTCCATGACCGCCGACTCGAACCGGTAGAGGCGCCCGTGCGATTCGGCGAGCGCCGTTAGGCGCCGATACCCATACACCAGCGGCCCCTTGTTCGCCGATACCGCGTGGATGCCGGTGCGTAACACCTCGCTCAGGTAGTCGAGCGCCGGCTGTCCCGCGACCGGGTCCAGCGGGGTCGACTCGAACACGACGTCCGGCCGCGCGGTCAGCAGCCAGTCCCCAACGTCGTAGCACTGGATGCCGGTCGTCCGCGGCGACTCGACCGCGAGTCCATCCGCGTTCGCCCACCAGCCGATCTTGCGGCTCGCGACGCCGGTCGCGCGCCACGAGACGTGAAAGCGCGCCCCCATGTCCGCTCGGCGCGACTCGAGCAGACGGTAGAGCGCCTGGCCGACGTTGCCGAAGCCAAGGAAAGCGACCGCGTAGTCATGCATCGCGCGCTCGTCGTGTGACGCGCACCGGCTCAGCGCCCGCGCGCCGGGTTGGTCATCGTGCGCAGCTCACGCGCATGGTACAGACAGACCGCGACGACCGCCTGAGTCACCCAGAGCGTTGCACCGACGGTCAGAGCGAGAGCCGTCGGCTGCCCGAGGTTGTCGGCCCGCGCGCCAGCGAGACGCAGGATGGCGACAGCGGCATTGAAGAGGACGTACCCGCTCAGCAACGCGGCGACGTACCACGACTGGCGGTTGGGTTTCCGGAGCCGGAGTGCGATGGCTGCCGCGAGCAGGGCGGTGCCCATCCAGTGTGAGAAGAGCACGATTCCCTGGCCGCGCGGTGGCCAGGGCAGCCCGAACGCGAGGATCACGGCGATGACCGCGTAGGCGACCTCGGCGTACCGCGCGACACGAAGCGCGACCGCGGTCGTCACCGCTCTCGACGAGCGCGCATCGTTAGGGCTCCACGGAGTACTCGACCTTCACGTCGGCGATCGCGACCGCGACCGTGCCGTAGAGCGGTCACCGCCGCTTGAATCCCTCGACGAGCGCGGCGGCCTGCGACGCGTCCGTCCCGCCGAGGGTGAACCGGAGCCGCACGGAGTTGAACACCGTGACGTCGGTGCGCGGTTGATTGCCGCGGTCCACCGTCCCGTCGATCGTGACATGTACTCGCTCGAGTGGTACCCCCTGATCCCGCGCGATGACGTGCACGAGCTCCACGCCGCACGATGCGACCGCCGACAGAAATAGCTCGGGTGGCGTGACTTCCTCCCCCGGGCACCCGTTCTGCACGGGGCCGTCGACGATGAAATGATGATCGCGGGCACTGCACATCACGCGGCCGAACACGTCGGTCGACCGGGCGCGTACCTGGTATTCGCGGATCGGTGTCGGAGAAGTCACGATGTCCTCAGAGCATGATGGCGGTGACGCGATTCCTGTCGGAGCTCAGCGCGCCGTTACGCGCCCGCGCCCGATGAGTCGCGGACCTTCCCACACGTCGAACTCCGCGTCCTTCACGAGCTCGGCGTACGAGTGCTGAAGGTCCTGCGGGAGCCGGATGGTGGCGTGCGCCCCGGCGCCAGGATGCACCGGGTCCGACGGACCGGCAACGAATTCGACGTCGAGCAGACGACCATCGCCGCCGTGAACGCGGAGTTGCGGCCGGTAGGCCACTGGCCATTCGGAGCTCAGGTCGAGGGGCGTACGCCGGCCGCCCTCGTCGACGGGCAAGAGCTCTATCCAGACTTTCACGTAGCGAGCCGCGCCATTCGATCCCATGGGGCGTTAGCCTGCCCGTCCCGCACGTCGCGGTCAAGTCTTGACGACGGCCAGAGTGCGCCACCGGGCTTCGCGATCAGCGAGCCTGGTCGGCCAGCGGTGGCGGCGTCGTTCTCGCGGCAGGGGCGCCACGAGCGAACGCAATGTAGTCGGTCGGCGCGGGATCTCCCTGTCCATCGCGGATGAGCATCGCGATCTGCCCGCGATGGTAAGTGCCGTGCAGGCAAACGTGCAGAAGGATGTCCTCGAGGGTCGACCGAAACGCCTTCCCGGCGCTGTTGCGATACGCAATCGCTCGGCCCAGGTCATCCGGGCCAAGCGAAGCCGCGAGCCGTTCGAGCTCACGCGCGTTGTGTTCCGCGAGCGTTGCCGCTTCCTCGAGCGACAGGGCCGGCCAGACGGCGATATCAGGTGAACGTTCGGCGATGCGGGCGAGCCACACGGCTTCGGCACCAACAATGTGGGCGTAGAGCTGGAGCGCGCGTCCACCCGGGTTCGGGGCGTCGCGCAGTGACCGAAGCGTGGCCGCGTCAGCCCATTTCAGATGATCGACGAGCTTGCGGATGTGTGCGTTCATTGGTTGTCAGCTATCAGCTATCGGCTATCAGCAAGGTGCACGGACCCGCCCCACGCTCGCGCGTAGCCGTCCGGTGTACGTCCGCCATCCCGAGGCGGGTTACGGATTGTGCGGATGGAACGGATGGGAGCGGATCGTCTATCGCGAGGGAGAGGCGGTCTCGCAATGACCGGGGAGATGAGGCAACGGCCGCTCGGGACGCCACTGTCCCTGGAGGCCGTTGCCTCCTCCCTCAGACCCTTGCGAGACCAACTCCCCGTCGCGAGAAGCGATCCACCCCCATCCGTTCCATCCGCCCGATCCGTATCGAATCGCCTGGATGCCAGCCGTGCACCGGCCCTGTACGCGCCACGGTGGAGCCGGCCCGTGTGCCTTGCTGATAGCTGATAGCTGCTGACAGCTGACAGCTGATCCTCAATGCATATGCGCGAACAACCACTCCACCACCCGCTCAGGGTGCACGCCATCACGTTGCTCGCGCGCGAGTGGGTGGTCGAGCTCTCCGGCGAGCACGAAGGTGGGAATCACGTCGGGTCCCGACAGGGAGATGGCACCGGGGAGCCCAAGGGTGGCGCTGTAGCAGTTGAGCGCGTTCGCGAGCGTCGCCTGGAATGGTGGCTCGTATGCCTGGTCGGGATCGTCCCACAGCTCGCGGGAGCGGGTGAATGCGGCCTCGCTCACTTCCGCCCACACCCCCCAGGCGCATGCCTCGGTCTCGCCGCGGACGGGGATGGGGAGGAGTACGCGAAGGAAGTAGCGATGGTCGGTCTCCGTGCCGCCGCGGAGCCGGCAGTCGTCATTGCCGACGGTTGCGCGGTCATCTCGTTCCTCGGGAGCGATCGCGAGATACGCATCGGGGTACGTGTAACTCGGCTCCATCTCGCTGAGGTCGTGCTCCCCGCCGCATGTGCCACATCGAACTCTGTCCATTCGCCCGCCTTGTGGCTGTTCGACGCCAGCTATCAACCGCCGATCCCGGCCGCAGGATGGCGCGTGGACCACTCGATGTCCAGATGAATCTTTCGTCGCATATGCAGGCCGAATGGGTCACGAAGCGGATTGGTCGGACCTTTCGGATGAAAGGCGTTAGGCTCGGCCTATTCCGGCGCGGGCCCGTGGATGTCCAGCCGGAGCGTCAGACGGCGTTCGGCGAGGCGGGCGAGGGTATCCGGCGGCAATGCCGCCGACCGACCGACGTCGTGAACGTAGAGTCCGCAGACGACGCTTACCACGGCCCAGCCAGCCATCGACTCCCAGAGGGCCGGGTCCGCGGGAAGCTGCTCGAGCAACGTGTCGATGGCGTCGCCCAACTCCCATTCAGGTGACGCCGGCAACGCATAGCACCAGATCCCATGCGGCTGGGTGATCGGCACTCCGCGGTGGTCGATCTGCTCGCCTTTTCGGCCAGCGAACGTCGGAGCCACGCCAAGCATGCGCGTGATGCGCTCCGGGTCGAGCTCGTCGCTGCTGACGTGCAGGGCGATCTCCAACCGGTCGATATCGCGCGCTTCGCGGCCTGCGCCTCCGTCGGCGTCGGCCATTCAGCTGCCTGGGCGCACGGGCATGGCCGCGCCGCTCGCGGCACGCACGCGACCGTGAACCTGCGCGAGGTGATGCTGGAGGTGTGCGACGTAGTCCGCCATCAGGTCGTCGAGTGTCGCGGGCGCGTCCGCGGAGAACGACTTCCATCCGATCTCGTGGAGGTTGTGATGCGCGTGCGGCCGCGTGCGAACCTCCTGGGGCACCGCCGCCATGACCCGCGCGAGGTGGCGGTTGTAACTGCGCCACAGACTCAGCAACTCGTGCCATGGCGCCCGGTCGTAGGCCTGTACCCTCACCCATTCATCCTGTGCGTAGCCGAGGAACACGAGATGGGGCTGGCTCCCCGCGCGCACGAACCGCTGATGATTGTTCGTCGCCGAATCGATGAGGTGGCCGATGATCTCCTTCGCGGACCACGCCGTGGGAGTCGGACGCCACGTCACGACACTCTCGGGCAGCGACGCGAGGGCGACCGCGGCTTCGTCCACGGTCGATTCGAGGTCCATGACGTACGGGGGGGCGGAATGCGGCATGAGTGCGGGGCAGGGCGCCTAACGGGCAGCGGCGCCACCATCAAAGGTAAGCTCGAGCGCCCGCCCCGGCTGCACCGCGTCCCACGCGGCGAAGAGCGCTGCACGCAGCTGGCGGATGCGCGCGAGTTCGTCGTCGGTCAGCGTTGGGGCGGGCGTTCCGGGGAAGTGCTCGCGGTAGTACGTCGCGATCCTGTCGTTGAAGTCGCCCGCCGCGGCGCGCTCGCCGGCAGCGCGCTCGGCATCGAGGAACCCTACGATGAGCTCGGACGGGTCAGCGTCGATGGGAATCGGGCCTCGCGGCCACGGGGTGCCGAAGTCGGTGATGTCCCACCCCTCCGCGACGAGTCCGTAGAATCCGCGACGATGGCCGAGCGTCGTCTCGACGGCGAAATGCGTGAGGTCGTGGCGCGGGAAGAACCGTCCGTGCGCCCCCTCCTGCCTCTGCCACGTGACGGAGCCATCGGCCCGGGTGCACGTCAACGCCGCCGACCCGTCCTCATTCTTCTTGATCCGGATGTGAAGGACCCGGGCATCGCTCATCACTGGACTGCCGACACGCCTCAGAACGCCGCCCACGCGGTCGTCACGAGCCGGAGCACCGACTGCTGGGCGAACCGACGCTTGTAGTCAGCCATGACAAGCTGCACGCGCTCCTCGGAATCCGGCGTGACGACGTGAACGAGCTCGACGACGAAGCTCTGCTCGCGCACGAGCTCCCCGTTAGGCGCTCGCCACTGCCCGGCGGCATCCCAGACCGTCGCGCCTTCCGGAAACGCGGGGGTGAGCACGGTCCGGACGAATCCGTTCCAGGCCGAGTCGCTCACGACCGCCGTGTCGCCGATGTTTCGACCGAAGTATAGACGCTCGACGTGCGCCGACTGGAGCCCGTCGGGTCGATTGAGTCCGCCGCAGGCGCCGAGTGTCAGGACAAGCGCCGCGGCACGAATCCAATATTGCACCATACCGAAATCTGAAGCTCCGTAGAGAAACGCTGGAAGCGGATGCCCGGCAGCCGTCGTCGGCGCGAAGACACGCGTCGATCGTGTAGCCAAGCTTACCGGGGGCGCGCGGGAGACTCCAGTCGGTCGGTCGGCAGGGAGAACACCAACCAATGGCGGGTTGGCTTGGGGGTCAGAGTCCTAACGCATCCTTTCATCTCAACGCGCCATCGGGCGGACGCGGAGGACGCGGCAGCGGCGGACGCGGAAACGGACGCAGAAACCAGCCCGCGCGAGTACGGTCCGGCGGGGACGGTGGCCTCCCGGGCGGCCGTTCCCCTCTGCTCTCAGGCCGCTGGCGCGAGCGATGGCGACGCTGTCCGAGTCATCTTCGTCATCCTGTCCATCCTATCCACCCTGTCTCCCCCTGTCATTTCCAAGATCGGTCGCGATGCTGACTCGCGTGATGACGCTCGGAGGGAGGAACGGCAAACGGCAAAAGACAAACGGCAAAAGACAACGGCAAAAGACAAACGGCAAAAGACAGGATGGACAGGATTAACAGGATGACGAAGATGCCCTGCGCGGCGGCAGGGTCGCTCGCGCCAGCGGCCTAAAATGAAAGGGGACCGGCTCCCAGGTGGTGCCGGCCAGCCGTTTCCGTCTTAGCTCAGGCTCGTCGCGCGAGCAGCTCTCGGCGCCGAGGGGCCCTCCCGTCCATCCTGCAACATCCCGCCATCCTGCCTAATCCGTTCCCGTAGGAGCTCGGCACACGTGACACATTTGCTTGCGATCCGAGCCGATGGTGCCGAGGAAAAGGCTATCCGATCCTCGCCGACCCCGTGCCGTCGAGATGCTCGGGTCAGCGCTTGTCGACGGCCGCGCGAAGAAGGCGCGCGCGATCGGCTCCCGCGAAGAGACGCCCGTTGGCCATCACCGCCGCGATCCGCCGCGTATTGTGAATATCGCGAAGGGGATCGGCCTCGAGGAGCACGAGGTCCGCCAACTTGCCCGGCGCGATCGTGCCCAGCGAATCCGTGGCGCCGAGGAACCGTGCGGGCTCGAGCGTTGCCGCGCGGAGAATCTCGAACGGCGTCATCCCGCCGCGCGCGAGGAGGGCGAACTCTTCGTGCAGCCCGAACCCCGGCGGGCTGTTGCGAAGCGGGGCATCCGTGCCGGTCAGGATCCCGACGCCCGCCTTGCGCATCGCAGCCACCTGCCGCAGTCGCTTCTCGAACATCGCGCGGCCGACCGAGTCGGCGTTAGGTGGGATGCTGTCGGGCATCGGGAAGATCTGCGCGACGTACCGCTTCACCGTGTCGGGCAGATAGTGCGCGAGCGAGTCGCCCGGAACCGCTCGCGTCGGCCACACCGCCACCTCGTACTGCGCCGTGAAGGTCGGTGTCACCCAAGTGCCGTTGCGGACGAATTTCGCGTACAGCGACTGGAGGTCCGCCGACGAACAGCGCCCGAGCGCGGACTGGACCGCGAACCGCGGCATGAGCGCCACCGAGTCCGCTGGCGTGCATTCCGCGGGAATGGCCAGCAGATGCTCGATGCTTATCTGCCCGGAGTCGGACGCCGCCGCCGAGCCCACCGCACGCGACACGTGTCCGGCGAACGGAATGCCGCGCTCGCGTGCACGCCGAGCAATCGCGAAGTACGCCTCGGCATTGAGCTGCGAGTGCACCTTGATGAAGTCCACTCCGAGCGAGATGAGCGAATCGACGCCGGCGCGGGCTTCCGCGGTGTCCCTCGTGAGGAGGTGCGGGATCGGGACGTCGCCGCCCTCGAGATACGGACCCGACAACACCATCCTTGGTCCGACGAGCTTGCCGGCCGCGATATCCGCGCGCCACCTCCCGAGCACCTCCCACTCGCCGGCCATGTCGCGCACCCCCGTCACGCCGTTCGCGACGTACAGGGCGAGCATCTCGCGACCACCGGTGATGGCCGTGTGCACGTGCATGTCCCAGAACCCGGGCACGAGGAACTTCCCGCGGCCATCGATCACGCGGGCGCCGTCCGGGACTCGGGCCGTGCTGGCCGGCGACACGCTGACGATCCGGTTGCCGCGCACGATGACCGTCTGGTCGCGACGCGGTACCGAGTCCGTACCGTCGATGAGCGTCACGTTGGTGAACGCCACAGGGGGCTGCGTGCGGCCGGCCCCCGGTAGTGTCGCCAGGGGAAATGCCGCGACCACTATCATCCGAACCGCTTGAAGCGCCAGGCGGACTCGGCGATGACGACTACGAGCAGTGGTGTTCGGGCGAATCATCACGTGTGCGGCTGGTTTCGTGCGAAGAGCGTCAGCAGTGCCGTCCGGCTCGGTACGGGCCTGCCGGGAAAAGCGCGCCCTGTGACCGAGCGGAAGACGCGCGGCGAGCACGACAGGCACGAGTGGGCTGGCCGGATTATACCATCACGCCCAAAGTGGACTCGCGCCGACGCGAACATTGGCACTGGCGGGCCGGTCTGCGGTGCGATGGGTTTCGGACCTCGATACCAGCGCTCGGTGTCACTCACGGTCGCGCACGGGCGCGGCCATACCCAAGGAGGACGACAACCATGATCGCAACGTTGTGCGTGCTGCTCGGCATGCCATGCCCGGTGATGCCAGCGCCAGTAGCGCCGCAGGCGTCCGATACTATCCGCCTCGAGGTTGGCTCGAAGCTGGTGAATGGCACGGTATACAAGCCACACGCGGCGCGCGTTCGGGTTCGCATCGGGAGCGACACGAGCCGCATCGTCTCCGAATGGACGAACGAGCTCACGGTGGGCGATTCGGCTGGCCGCCCGGTGCACCGGTGGGTGACGAAGGGAACGCAGTTTCCGGCGAATGGCCAGCCAGTGCAGTGGGAGTTGCGCCAAACGTTCGACGCGGTGACGCTCGGCATCCTGGGTTACGTGTCCGAGCGCAGCAACGGCGCGAGGGCTCAACTCAAGATCGAGGGCAATCGCGTTCGGGGCACTCGCCAGCTTCCCGGCGACGCGACCGTACAGCAGGTCGACGTCACGCTCGACCAGCTCGGGTTCATGGCCGGAGCATCCGACCTCGTGCCGCTCGCCGTTGGCTTCAAGGAAGGGCGCGTGATGACGGCGCCGGTGTGGGCTCCCACCTGGACGAAATCCGAGATGCGAATCTTCACGGTGGTCGGGCAGACGCCCATCACCGTCGAGGGGACGAAGATGGACGCGTGGAAGATCGAGGAGCGCCGGCAGTCGGACCAGCAGCTCATGGCCACCTGGTACCTGCTGGACAAGTCACCGTACATGGTCTACGGCGAAGTCCCGCTGCCTAACGGTCAGGTCCAGCGGATGAGCGAGGTCGAGATCCCGATGTCGGCGTCGAAGTAACCGACCCGGTGTCGCGGAGCCGCGCGTAGCAATGGACGTCGCGCGGCTCCGCCGAGACGTTGGGATGGATGATCCAGCGCCGGAGCACGCCCTCGTACTCCATGCCGACCTTCTCGAGCACGCGCGCGGACGCGCGGTTCTCCACGTCGCACACGGCCCACACCCGTTGAATGGCCGGTCGGCCTAACGCCAACTCGACCACGGCCGTCGCGGCTTCGGGCATGAGCCCGCGGCCCCAGTATCGCCGCGCCAGGACGTAGCCAATGTCCGCCATGTGTGTTCGTGGGCGCAGCCCGATCATCCCGATGAGGCGCTCCTCTCCGGAAACCGTCAGGGCCCACGTCAGCTCGGTGCCAGCGTCCCATCCGGCCTGGCACCGCGCGAGGTACGCCGCTGTCTCTTCCATGCGCGAGTGCGGACGCCACGTGAGGTAGCGGGTGACGTCCGGATCCTGCGCGTACTCCGTGAAGATCGTCGAGGCATCGGCTGCGACAGGGCGCCGCAGTACGAGCCGGTCGGTCTCGAGGCGTTCGGGCCAGGGCATTCGCGTCGTCACGGGTAACGGTGGCAGACAACCATGGTGCGTATGTTCGGGAGCGAGAGTGCAGACGCGCGAACGGCCCGTCAACGACGGGCCGTCTCGAGTTGAAGTCGCGGTGGGAAGCCGCCACGACGTGGTTGGCGCGCCTACTCGATGAGGACTCGCCGCGCATCGACCTGGACCGGGTACGATTCACGAATTGGGCCGGTAATCCACAGGGTGATCTTCGTGCCGACCTTGATGTCGGCAGCCGTGCCAGCGGTCCCGTCGGCACGAATGAGCTCGGTGTCCGGTCCGATACGGAAGGACGCCTTGTCGGTCTTGTAGTCGGTACCAGGCTCCCCTTCCACGATGATACCCCACGGATGGTCGACGTGGCTCACCGCCCCGCGAATGAAGAACGGCTCGCTCGCAAGCAGCGCGGCGGCCGGAGATGACGTGGGCTCTCGCTTGCAGCCACCGAGGAAGGCGGTCGCGACGAGCGCGGCGGCAATCGTGACGTGAATTCGACGAGTCCGAGACATTCGGCTCCCTGACTGTACTGTGGCGATCACTGGGGCGTGCCAGAATGCCAAACCCGCGTGTCCCCTCGGTGGTCACAGTCCTCGCGAGATGATCGGTTACCGGGCGCGCCGGAGCGTCACGCCGCCATTCGTCGTCGTGACACGAACGAGCGGGCCACCGTCTCCGAGCTGTGTCGTTAGGCGCCGATTGAGCCGGCCCTGGACCGTGACCGGGAACCCGATGTCCATCCCGCCGTTGACCGTCCCCGTTTCGAGCCGCGCCGAGTAGCGCTCCGGGATGGCGACGTCGATCCCGCCGTTCGTGGTCCGCACATCGAGCCCCGCTCCCCGCCACGTATTGCCCGTCAGTTCGACGTCCACGCCGCCGTTCGTCGTCGAGCCACGAACGTCACCGGCGACGCCCGCGAGCGACACACCGCCATTCGTCGTCTCGAACTCGATGCGTCCCTCGACTTGGGCGATCGAGATGCCACCGTTGTTCGCCGTCAGGTCGAGGTTGGTCCGGCGCGGTGCGTAGATCTCGTAGCTCACCGACCACCCCGAGCGCCAGCGCGTGGACGGACCATCCGCGCGAATCTCATCGCCGACGTCGATACGGATCTGATCGGCCAGTGCCTTGGCGTCCGACTCCGAGCCGGCTCGAGCCTGGATCTTCGAGCGGACGAGGATCTCGTTGCGGTCCCAGCCGATTACCTCGATCCCGCCGTTGTCGCGACCATCCACCCGAAGGTTTGCTCGCGCGGGGAGCGTCTGTTCCCGAACGTCACAGTACTGCTCACGCTCATCGCCCGAGCCGCGATCGCGCCGGCACTGCTCCAGCCAGCGATCCGCTGACCGTACCTGCGCGCCCGCTGAGGTGCCGCCGGCGGCGAGCATGAGTAGGGCAGGGAGGATGTGGCGCGGAAGTGCACGCATGAGTGTCTCCAAAATCGTGAAATGGGCTCACCGGTGAGACAACCCAGCGTGGCCCAAGGTTTCGCAACGAGAGCGACGCGGTCGCTACCGGCTCGTAACCGGCTCGTAACCGCGGTTCACGACCTCGACTCATGGCCCCAGCTCGCAGCCTCAGCGGCCAGCCTCCAGCGCGGTTCTAGAACTTCCACTCCCTCGCCAGGAACGTCCCGAATACTCCCGTGTTCCTCGGCGTGATGAGCTCGAGCGAAGACGGTTGCGGCACGTAGCGCGGTGCAAAGCTCGCGTCGAGCGTGAACCCCTTGCCCAACCGGCGATGGACGCGAATACCGGGAACCGCGCGATCGTCAGGGTTGCTCGCGAACGTGCTCAGTCGCGCCTGCAAGGCCACGAATGTGTTCGGGTCGGTGTACTTCCCGATCTCGAGCTCGGTCCCCTTGAAGAATCCAGACAGCTCTCCCCCGCGCGCGAGCTCGGTGTAGAGATCTGCCGGCGTCACGTTCACGTACGCCGCATCGAGCGTTTGCGCCAAATCCCCCTCGAACTCGCTCACGAATACGCCAAGCGCGACGGCCGCCAACTGCTGTGTCGCGAGTTGAGCGCCCGCGCCGGCGATGTTGGTCGATCCGCCGCCACCGCCAGCGAGCGATGACCCCTCGAACTGGAGGAGCGAGCTCGAGGTACGGCCGAATGCGAGATAGCTCAAGAGGTCCGACTGCGAGAGCGGCGGCTGCGCGTCGCTGGCCAGCGCGAGCCGCGGACTGCTCAGCGTTCCGCCAATCAGCACGCGGATGTTGATCGCCTGGCTCGCCGCCAGCCGCACCGCGTACTCACCGGTGATCTGCAGCGTCGGGTCGAGCTGCGTCCCGCCGACGAACATCGCCGACCCGCGACGGATCTGGAACCGCTTGCTCAGGAACTCGTACTCGCCGCGGTCGGTCGCCACTTCGCCATCGAGCACGATGCGGCCGCGCCGGCGATCCATCTGAATGGACAGCGCACGATCGGGAGGTGTGAAGATCTCGACGTTCGCGTCTGTCGTCCGCACCCACGTATCTCGCGATACTTCCACGGCCACGTCCATACGAAGGTTGGCCATGAACGGGGATTGCTGCTCGATCCCCTGTGCCCGTTCATCCACGCGCGCGGTATCCACGACCTGATAGAGCGCAGGGTCGTGCGCGGCGATCACCCGCTTGTTGTCCGACTCGGGAATGATGATGACGCCGTTCCGCACGGTCACGCGCCCTTCGATATTCGTCCGATCGAACGGTCCGTTGACTACGAGATCGACGTCTGCCCGCACCTCGCCGCGGTCGTTATCCAGCACGCGCGCGTTGTCGGCATCGAGGCGCAGATCGAACGACGGCTCGGCCAACGACTGAATGCCGATACCACCGCGGGCGAAGACGCGCCCCCCGCTGCGACCGACGATGGAATCGATGACCACCGTGTCGCCGGCCAGACGGATCGATGCGACGAGGTTGTCGAGCCGCATCCCGGTCGGCACGATGCGAACAGACCCACCGAGGAGGGCGAGCGCGCCGGCGGTTTGCGGATTCTTCGTCGTGCCGCGTACCGTGACGACGCCGAACGTCCGGCCTCGGACGTCCTCCACGACATCCGTGAATCTCGAGATCAGATCGAGCGGCAGTCCATCCGAGCGCACGTCGATCTCGATCGGCGCGTCGGGGAGAAGGGGCCCGGTGCCCGTGCCCAGGTTCATCGCGATCGTCCCGTCGGCTACGGCGACGCGCCGGCCACTATCCGCCGCCTCGACGTGCAGCGTGAGCGAGGGGGCCGTGTAGTTGGCGGTCGCGCGCAGGTCGGGGACCCGTGCACCACCGTACGTGGAGTTGCTGATGCCTAACGCGGCACGCACGTGCGGGGCGCGCGTCGTCCCCTCGATCCGCGCGGTCGTCGTGATCAGGCCGCGCAACTGGACATCGCTCTGGATGAGGGCCGCGACGTCGGCCACCTCGAAGTTCTCCACCACGATGTCGAGCCCGCCCGGCCGATCCGGCGGGATGGTGCCGTCGGCGAACACGCGACCGTCCGTGCCATTCCTGAGCTCCAGGCGGTCGATCACGATGCCGCCCGACCCCCACCGGATTGCCGCGGGATGCGGCGCCACCCAGCGCGTGCTATCGAATCGCAGGGCGAGGTCAGTGATGTGTACCTCGTTGTGATCCTGGTGTAGCGTGAAGCCTCCGCCCAGGCTGTACTCTTCGCCAGTCCCCTGATAGATCGCCATCGCCACTTCCCCGTCCCTGGCGTGAAACGACCCACGAATCTCGACGCTGTCCATCGCGAACCCGGCCGCGCGCAACGAGTCGAGTGAGGCGCCGGCGGCGAGCGTCGCCCGCGGCGTTCGGACGCCGAGCCACGCGTACTCCATCTGCGCACGCCGCAGGGTGTTGCCCCTGAACACCACGCCCTCCGCGGCGGCACGGCCGCGCACATCGAAGTCGTTGATGCCGCCCCGGATCACGCCGGCCGCGTGCACGACTCCGGCCGTCGAATCTCGGCGGACCGGTGATGGTACCGGAGGCACCGGCCCGAGCCGAGGACCGGCCGCGCCCGTGGCGAGACGTTCGATCTCCGTTGCTCGGGCGACCGCCGCGGAATCGGCGCGGGCGCGGGCCAGCGCCCGCGTGTAGCCGCGCGGCCGAGGTGCGACGAGGCCCGTGTCCACGGCCGGGAAGAAGCGGTTGAGCGCGGCAAGGGAGTCGACCGAGGCGCGATAGCGAAGCGCGCCGCGATGCCCCGCCGCGAGCCCGAACGTCCCCTGCGCGCCGACGCTGGTGTGCGGTCCGCTGACCGCCGCGGAATCGACGCGAAGCATCCCCTGGGCGATGGCGACTCGCACGTGCGCGGAGTCGATCGCCACGGTGTCGATGGTCGACGTGGCGAGGTTCGCGCCGAATGCGGCACGCATGGTTGCGGGGTCGAAGCCGCGTCCGCGCGCGAACGCCGTCGCAGTGAGTGACGTGGCCGGTGCGCGACCGATCACGCTCTTCGCGTTGAACACGCGCATGCGCGTCGCGATGTCGTAGCCCTTTTCGGCGCTGGCGAGATCGAGCGTCCCCTGTGCGTCGAGCCGGCCGCCGTCCACGAGCGCCAGTTGCGCGTCGATCCGGAGGTTGGCGAGGTCTCCCGTGGCGCGGACCGGTCCCGCCGCGATCCCGCGTAAGCCCACCGCCGGCGCGAACTTTCCGACCTCGGCGAGCGACAACGGCAGCAGGCGCACGTCCGCGTCGACCCACGGTCGATCGCCTAACCGGAGTCCCGCCGTGCCGGCCAGCCGCGAGCGCAGTCCGTGATCGTCATGCGTCAAGTCGGCGCGCACGTCGAGCCGATCGTCGGTGGCCCCGTTCAATCGCGCGGTTCCGCGCACGGTACCCGCAATCGGTAGATCGCTCGCGAACACAGTCGCGAGTCCAACCTGGACGGGGTCGAGTCTGAGGTCGAGATCGCGGAAGCGAACACCACGCCCGGTCGTGCCGACCTGCCCGACCGCTGCGAGATGGCTCCGCCCATACCGCGCGTCATCGAACGCGACGTCGCCGTCCACTCGCATGAGCCCCGGCGGCCCGTCGAGCTTCGTCTGACCGCTCAGCGTGCCGTGACGCGGAATGTTCACGTCGGGAATGATCTGCTCGATGAGTCGCGTGTCCACGGACGCGAACTGCACGTCGGTGTCGTGGAACCAGAGGCTGTCGCCCACGATCGAGATGGCGAAGTCACCGGCCACGCGCGCCGAGTCGACCTGCATGTTCGCGCCCTGCGCGATGTAGGTGGACGTGTCCTCGCGCGCCCGGAGGCGGAAGTCCAGCGTTCCACTACCGCGACCCGGAATCCGCGGCATGAGCCATCGGACGTCGGCGAGCGCGACGGGATCGGCACGCAGGACGAGATCGAAGTCGTCGTTGTCGAAGTTATATCGGCCGTCGCCCCCCGCGCGGGATCCCGGCATCGCCACCTGGACGTCCTTGAACCAGATCGAGTCGCCCGTGAACTCCAGGGCGCCGGTCATGTCCCGGACCACCGCCGCAGGCGGATGGAACGGCAGCGCGACCGTGGCGAGCGAGTCGATCTCGAGGCGGCGGACCTTCGTGTCCGGATGCGCCAGACGCAGATAGGGGATGTCGCCGGTCAGCTCGCGGAATTCGATGACTTTCTGAAATCCGTCGTCGCGCCGGACGACCACGACGCGCTCGCCTCCGCCTAACGCGCTGGCGATGGCGGAATCGCGCGCCGCACCGGCGTCGTCTCTGCTCGGACGCCACGGGGAGCGGATGATCAGGTGGCCGTCGATCAGCGTCACGTCACGCAACACGATCCAGTCACCGAATCGCGCCTTCGTCGTGTCGCGGAGCGCTTTCGGCGTGTCGCTCCTGAAGATCGCCTTGTAATTCCACAGCGCGCTGTCGCCGGGCGGCTTGTCGAGGACCACAAGCGGGCGCACGAGGCGCACGTCGCCAAGCTCCAGACGCTTGAGCAACAGAGCCCGGAGACCGTACGTCAGGCTCGCCGAGTCGGCGACGATGAAGGGCGTTCCGCTCGAGTCGCGGATGGACACATCGGCGATCGTGAACCCCTGGAGCAGGTTTCCGCTGACGCGCCCGAGCTTCACCACGCCGTGATTGGCCGCTCCCTGAACCGCGGACTCGGCGAACCGGCGCACGCGCTCTCGCCCGTAGTCGGTGTTGGTGATCAGGAGGAGTCCCACCAGCACGACCGCCACGAGCAGCACGGCGGCGGCCGCCCCGATGACGAGCAGACGATGACGCATGTCAGTAGGCCTCGCCGATCGAGAGATGAAGCGTTATCCGGCGCAGGATCCCGGTGATTCCGGAGGCACCGCCGGTCGGGTTGTACCGCCAGGTGTCGCGAAGCTGAATGATGCGGAGGCCCTCCGGACCCTCGACCTGGGTGATGACCGATAGCTCTTCGGGCAGCGTCGGGTTGAGTCCGATGTCCACGCGGATCGGGCCGACCGCCGAGAGGTAGCGGACGCCAATCCCTGGCGTCACGGCACCGGCGCCCTTCGCCGCAGACTCGAGCGATCCCTGCCCGAGCAGCGCGCCGTCAACGAACGCGGCGCCGTAGATGTTCCGCCACACCGGAAACCGGAGCTCGACGCTCCCCTCGAGCAACGCCCGCCCCCCGAGCGGTCGTGGCGTGAAATCCCGGTCGGCGAGTGTACTCCCCGCGGTATCGGTCCTCGAGAGGTCGCACTCCGCGATCGCCGCACCGCTCAGCTCCGGGCAGATCACAGCGAGCTTGCTCGGCGGCAGGGTGAGCACGCGCGGCCCCAGTTGGTTCTCGCCGACGCCGCGGACGGACCGAGCGCCACCGGCGTAGAGACGCGTCCGCGGATGCAGGATGTCACCGGACAGATCGTCGCCGGTGCGCGTCGCGACGCGCGTACTCGCGAGCGCGCGAACGAAGCCGACGCGCGCATGCCCTGCGAGCACCGCCCGGGAACCGATGGGCCGGTACGCCGCGCCCTCGACGTACACCCGGTTGTACCGGAAGCCCGAGCCCGTGAACGCCGACGCATGCTCGAGCCGCGCTTCGGCGGTGTAGCCGCGGCTCGGCATGAGCGGATCGTTGCGCCGATTGACGAACCCCGTGAGCTGGAGCGGCGATAGCCGCTGCCGAGTACGCAGTGCGCCGATCGTCTGCGGATCACACACGCCGTAGTTCACGCAGAAATAGACGTCACCAGCCTGGATGCCGGTGAGCTCGAAGCGGTAGGCGAGACTCACCGGTACTCGCTCGGCGACCTCGCGCGTGAAGGAGATGTTCGCGCCTTCGCCACGCTCCACGAACACCGCGGGGGCCTGACGACGGTAGGCGAAGACGCCGACGCCCGCCGAGTTGCGAGGCGAGAACAACCACGGCTGTGTGAAGTCGACGCTCGCCTGATACGTCGGCTTCAGGAAGTCATCGGCCTCGCCGACGATATCCTCCGTGATGTCCTGAAATCCGATCACTCCGCCGATGTTCGATCCGTTGAGCTGATTCGCGAACAGATTTCCGACGGTTCCGGACATGTCGAGCCGCCTGGCGCCGCCGAAGAAATTGTTCTGCGTGTAGCGTCCGTCGACCTGGATGAAGTCGAACGTGTTGAAGCCACCACCCACGCGCGCCAGTCGGAGCGGCGCCTCGACGACCTCGACATCGATGTGGCGCACGGCGCTGTCGCCGAGTCGCGCGAAGAACACCTCGCGCAAGCTGTCGAGCTGTGCCTGCGTCCCGAACTCGCGGAGACTGTCCCGCGCTCTCGCGAGTCCGGCGATCATGGCGCTGTCACCGAATCGCGCCGCGCTGATCGACGCGCGCTGAAACAGCGCCGACTCGTAGAGGCGCCGCTGGCTCTCACTCAACTCGCGGCGAACGAAGAGGTCCCCGCTCTTGAAGCTGAGGGAGTTCCGTATCGTCCGTTCCGATACCTGGCTGTCCCCCGCGATGCGGATGTCACCGACGTGCGTGAGAGGTCCGGGACGAACCGTGATGCGGACGTCGGCCAGTCGCGCCACCGAGTCGGTTGCCGTGGCCGTGTCGGTGCGAGCGTTCGGATACCCGCGATTTTGCAGGACGCCGCGGATGCGGACGAGCGTCGAGTCGAGCGCGACGAGATTGAACGGCTTGCCGCGCTCGATCTCGAGGAGCGCGTTGATCTCATCGTCCGCGAGGACGGAGTCCTCCTGCTCGACCTGGACATCGCGCAGCAGCGTTGGCCGTCCCTCGTCGATCTGGAACGTGACGTTCACCGCGTCGCGGTTGCGACGTTCGACGACCGTGTCGACCTGCGCCTCGCGGAATCCTCGCAACCAGTAGAAGACACGAACGCGCAGGACGTCGCGGCGCAACTCCGTCCGGTCGAGGTACTCCTTGTCCCAGAACCGGTCCGAATGCGAGAGCGGGCAGAACGCGAACAGGAGCAGGCTCTTACAGCTCGACTCCGAGGTCGCGATGCTCTGCAGTAGCTCGTCTCGATCGACGGACGCGACGCCGCGCAGCTCGAGAGACCGCACTTCGGGGCGTTCCATCTGGTCTTCCCCGCCCGAGCTCTGAGCGCCGCTCGCGCGGCTCCAGACCAATGACAGCATCGCGACCGCGACGAGCGCGGAAGCGTATCGGGAGGCACGCATTGTAGCCCGCTCTCAAGCAAAGGGCGGGCCGGGACGGCCGGGAACAGGAATCAGGGAACCGGGAACCGGGAAC
>DAINRQ010000040.1:20822-54264 GCA_036741775.1 Gemmatimonadaceae bacterium
AGCGACCAGCGCTTCTCTACAATCCGGCCAGGAGAGCGTCGTTGCTGGGCGTGTTGGCGATCCGCTTGATCATCCACTCCATCGCCGCCTGCGGAGGCATCTGCTGCAGGCCGCGGCGCAGCGTGTAGACCGCGTCGAGCTGCTCCGGCTTGTAGAGCTTCTCCTCGCGCCGCGTGCCGCTCGTCGCGATGTCGAATGCCGGGAAGATGCGCTTCTCGGCAAGCGAGCGGTCGAGCTTGATCTCGCAGTTCCCCGTTCCCTTGAACTCCTCGAAGATCACGTCGTCCATCCGCGATCCCGTTTCCACGAGCGCGGTCGAAATGATCGTGAGCGAGCCGCCGCCATCCTTCGCCGCGACGGCGCGTGCGGAGCCGAAGAACGCCTTGGGCTTGGCCATCGCCGACGAATCGAGCCCACCCGAGAGTGTGCGGCCCGAGCCGCGCTCGGCGGTATTGTGCGCGCGCGCCATACGGGTGAGCGAGTCGAGCACGATCACGACGTCTTTCCCCATCTCGACGAGACGCCGAGCGTGTTCGAGCGTCATCTCCGTCACTTCGACGTGGCGGTCCGCGGGCTGATCGAAGCTCGACGCGATCACCTCGCCGACCCCCCACGAAATCGCTTCGCTCACTTCCTCGGGACGTTCGTCCACGAGAAGGATGAGCAGCGTCGCGTTCGGGTGGTTGATCGCAATCCCCTCGGTGATGGCGTGCAGGAGCATCGTCTTACCGGCACGCGCCGGAGCGACGATGAGTGCGCGCTGGCCGTACCCGATCGGGGCGATCAGGTCGATGGCCCGCCGTGTCAGCTCGGGGCCGCCCTTTGCCGGACGCCCGGTCTCGAGGTGCAGCTTCCGCTCCGGGTATGTCGCCGTCAGCGAGCCGAAATCCGGTCGGCGCGTCGCGGTCGCAGGGTCCTGATCGTTGAGCTTGAGCAGCTCGACGACGGCCGGGCGACCGCGGTGATCGCGGCCTGTACTCGCCTCGATCGTGTCGCCGCGCCGGAGCCCATACTGCCGCACGAGATGTGGCGCCACGTACGCGTCGCCGGGTTCCGCGAGGTAGCTGTTGGCGGCGCGACGAATGAAGCCGCCGTCACGCGACGGGTCGAACCAGCCGAGCGTCTCACTGTCCGCGATGACCGGCGTCGGCGGCTGCTGCTGCTGCTGGTCGCGTTGGCGCCCGCGTCCTCGGTTCCGGCGACCTCGCCGGCCGTTGCCATTGAACTGCTGATGCGCCGGCCGGCCGCCATTGTCGCCGCGCTCACCGCGCTCACCGCGCTCGCCGCGGGGCTCGCGATGATCTCGGTGGTGCCGGTGACGCTGTTCGCGCTGTTGTGGCCGCTCCGCGGGCTGTTCGCCGCTGGGGGCAGGCCGGTTTTCGGTGGCATCCCGCGTCTCGGGGGGCGTGTCCGAGCCCGTCACCGGTGGTGGCGCTGGCGCGTCCTCGGTGGCGACGGACGCGATGGCCGGCGGTGGTGAATCGGTGTTGTCGTTACCGCCCACATCGGATGGAGCATCTGTGCCCGTGTCGCGGTAGGGATTTGGCTCGCCTTGTTCGGCGGCATTGCGACCATACGGGCGCGGCCCTCGGCCGCGACGGTGAGGGCGTCGGCGTTCGGTCATGCAACGATTTCGTTATGGGGTGTTTGCTCGCGACGCGGCGCCGGGAACTCCCGGTGCTCCGACGCGGTGCTCCTGTGAATCAAGAGGTCGCACGATACGGCATGCGAGCCCATGCGGGCCACGAACGATGCACGTGAGTGCGGTTCGGACTGCTGCCTGAGACGGGGTGGTGCGAGCGTCGCACGAACGCTGCTGTCGCCAACGAGCGCGGATTACACACGCGACCAGGCGACCTTTCCTCCACTGCGCGCGATTGCACGGACGCAAGTCCCGAGCCTTCGGGGACTTTCCGCGTGCACCCGCCGCGGTACCGGCCGCTCCTTCATGTCGCGCCGGTGCTCGTTACGAGTATCGCAGCTTGACGCGATTCGCGCAAGAACTGTAGGCACTAACGGCTCCCGGAACATGCTATGCCCGAGCGACGCCGTCCAGTCCTCGTACCACCTCTACTACCCTCCGAGTCAGCTCAATGATCCGTTTGACCGACGCTTCGTGCTCCGGGGCCAGCTCCTCGAGCTCCAGGAGCTGTGCCTCCGCCAGGAGCGCGGCGAGCGGGTTATTCAGCGAGTGTTGCAGTCGCATGGCGAGCTCACCTGCAGCGAGCAGCCGCTGATTGTGACGTAGCGCACGAATTGCCCGGCTCGACGGGGAATCCTCCATCGCCTCGCCAGTCGCCCGCAACGCATCGACGACGGCTTCTCCAAGTGACGCCGAGAACTCCGCGTCGAACGCGCAGGCCCGAGCACCGAGGCGGTGCGCGCTCGCGACGTAGTGGTCCGCCGCGGCGCGGATGCCATCGGTCATGAGCACTGCCGCCCCGGTGTAGCCGCGAGCCCGAAGGCGCCTGAGCACATCGATCCCGACTTCGCCGCGCACCGTCGCGTCGACGACTGCACAATCTATCGACGGTGGAAGCGTCCGCTCCGCACCCGTGTCCACCCGGGTAACCGTCGCGTACGGGAAGAGCCCCGCGAGCGCTTCATGAAGAACGGCGGCCGTCGCGGATTCATCTGCGACGCAAGCGAGCGTCAACGATTCCGTATCACGTTCGGTCATTTCTCTCGCAGTCTCACGCGGGCAGCCTGTCGGCCCGCCCTGGCAGCGGTACTTTTCGCCCCATGCTTTCACCCACGTCGAACCTGGGCGCCGAGCTCGCCGCGGTGGTGGACGAATATCAGATCCACGGGAACCCGGCACATCTGCAGACGCGTCTCCGCGCCATCGCCAGCTCCACGACCCCCGATGCGCTCGTCGTGGCGGCGGAGTCGTTTCGCGACATTCCCGAAGTCGCCGCGCCGATCTACGAAGCAATCGTCTCCGCGCAGCCGACGAACGCCCGCGCGCTCGTGATACTCGCGAATGCCTACTGGCTCACCGGGCGCGGACCGGATGTCGTCGGTGAGCTCGCAAACCGGGCGATTGCTGCGGACGCGACGAACCGTGGCGCGTGGCACCTCTGGGCACTCTCGGAATCGGACCCGCGCCAGCGCGTGGCGCGATGGCAGCAGGTGGTGACGCGGTTTCCGTCGGATGACCTCGCGCGTGCGGCCCTGGCCGACAATGCCGCATCTTTGGCCGGCGCCGAGCACGACTACGACGCCCTCGACATCGCGATCGATATGTATGAGCAACTACTCGGGACCGCCACTACCGATGCACAGCGGCAAGCCCTGACCACCGCACTCACGTCGCTCAGGGCGTGGAAACTCTAGAACCAAGCAACGGCGCGGTGCCTCAGGGCCGCAACGCCGTTGTCTTCGGGGGCCTCGCGACCGTACGCGGGTTCCCGTCCGAGACGTACCGCTGGCCGTGCCGCTCGAGCGAGTTCAGAGTTCGCGTCACGGCGGAATCGCCGACGACGATCACGCGCGGAATCGAATGCTGATTGAACTGCGGATCGAACGGACTGCGTGCCGGCCCACCGGTGACCTCGAGGATCGCGTCGTACGAGTACGTCACCGTCCGCCCCTTGGCATCGCGCCATGAGCCGCGCTTCGCGAGCTCCCGATTCTGCGGCCACATGCCGAGCGGGAGTGCCATCGTACGCACCTTGTAGCCCGGCACCACCGAGTCGATCGCAAGGTCCCCGCGCGCGATGAACTCCTGCACCCTGTCACCTGCGCGGTCCAGCCTCGCATGGTAGAGCGTGTGGTTGCACAACTCGAAGCCCTGGTCGGCGAGGAACTTCACCTTCTTGAAGCGCCACTCGGTCTTCTGTCCCTCGATCCCCTTGTCGCCGAAGAACGCGCGTCCAGCCTGCGCGGTTGGCAGCAGGCAGAACACCGCCTTGTTGCGCCACTCGGGGTGTTTCTTGTGGAAGTCGATGAGAATCCCGACGGCGGAATTGGGATCGATCTCGAGCTGGCCGTTTCGCTCGATGTACCGGAATTGCGACGGCGATGCGTCATCGAACACCAGCACGACCGGCGACTGTCCCGCCGGGAGATCGATCTTTCTGTCGATCATTTCGGCGATCGAGATCGGCCGATACCCGCGGCGGTACAGCGTTTCGAGGTCGTCCCGCAACCCCTGGTGAGTCCGCTCGTACGTCGCGTTCTTCTCGCCGATGAGATGGTACTCGAGGACCGGGATCCGACCGAGCTCGTTCGCGGGGAGATCACGACGGCCGGCGCTCAGTGCCGTCGCCGCCGCCGCGCCCGGAGCAACGCGCCCGGTATCGCTGACGGTGGACGTTAGGGAGCCGTTGGGTCCGGACGTCGGCACGCTCGCGGCCGACGACAACTCGCCGGCCATCGCGCTGGTGGATTGGGAATCCGCGCGAGCGCAGGCGACGGTAGCACTGGCGACCGACGCCGCGAGGCAACCGAGGACTGTGAATCGGGGCAACATCGAGTCAGTTGTAGCGAGGCGAGCAACGGTGGGGGGTCGACCTAGGACGACAACGCTAACTGTCCGCAACAGCGCGCGGCACTGGCGAATCCCTGACACCCGAGTGGGGCCGATTCCGGTCGAAACTTTGCAGAATACGCGGGGTGTCATATGACTGACGTCACGCGGTCTAGACTATTGTCACTTTCGTCCTTCGTGCGGGAACGCTGGCGCGTGCTACTGCACCGCGCGCGACCCGATGCCAACAATCCGGCTCGACGTTGGGTCAGGGCGCAGTGGCCGTGGCTCACCTCGCTCACTCTCGCGATCGCCGGCGTGGTTGCCGTCGACGTCTGGCTGGCGACCTGCGGCTTCAACGGCTGTCCGACGACCGCCGAGATTCGCGCGTTCCGCCCACCCGAGGGCGGGAAGATCTTCGACCGCCAGGGACGCCTGATGGGGCGCCTGACGGTCATCCGCCGAGTGAACGTCCCGCTCGAGAAGGTGCCCCGCCACGTCCGCGAGGCCTTCCTCGCGACGGAGGATCGCCGGTTCTACGACCACAACGGGCTGGATTGGCGCGGGCTCGCTCGCGCCGGCTTCCGGAACATCAGCGCGCTCGGCGTCCGTGAGGGGTTCAGCACCATCACCATGCAGGTGGCGCGGAACACGTTCATCGCCGAGCACTTCGTCGGCTCGCGCACGTTGCGGCGCAAGCTCATGGAGCTTCGCCTGTCGCGTCTCATCGAGCAGAGCCTCACGAAGGACCAGATCCTCGCGCTCTACCTGAACGTCATCTACCTCGGCAACGGGATGTACGGCGTCGAGGCGGCGAGCCGCGACCTGTTCGGCAAGAGCGTCGAGGATGTCTCGATCGCCGAGGGCGCCATGCTCGCGGCGCTGCCCAAGGCGCCGTCGGCGTACACCCCGCGCAATAACCGAAAGCGGGCGCTCGTTAGGCGCGACCTCGTGCTCGGCCTCATGCGTCGCGAAGGGTACCTGGACGAGATTGGTCTCGTCGCGGCTCGCGCCGAGTCGCTGCGCGTGGCGGCCAAGGAATGGCGCCCGCCCCAGCCGGACGACTCGTACGCGCTCGATGCCGTTCGCGCACTCGTCGACTCGGTGCGACGTGCGCTCGACGAGCCGGAGACGTCGGCCGATTACGTCGTCTACACGACGCTCGATCTCACCGCGCAGCGGGCGGCCGATCGCGCCGTGCGCACGCGGGCTGCCGCCATCCAGCAGGAAGCACGATGGCGCGCCCGGAACGCCGGCCGCATCGAAGGCGCCATGGTCGCGCTCGATCCGCGCACGGGTGACGTGCGGGCACTCGTCGGCGGCCGCCAGTACGAGCGCGGGTCGTTCAACCGCGCGTTGGCCGCGCGCCGTCAACCCGGCTCGGCGTTCAAGCCGTTCGTGTACGCGGCGGCGCTCGCCGCCGGCTTCACCCCCGCGTCCCTCGTGGACGACGAGCCCGTCGAAGTCGAGCAGGACGGTCGCATCTGGACCCCGGCGAACTACGGCGGTGAGTATCTCGGGCGCGTCACCATGCGGCGAGCCCTCATGCGCTCATCGAACGCGGCCGCGGTTCGCATCAGCCGCGTCGTCGGGGAGCAGGCCGTGATCACGACCGCTCACCGCAACGGGATCATCAGCCCGCTCTCTCCGGTGCCCGCCATCGCGCTCGGCGCGCTCGAAGTGACGCCGCTCGAGCTCGTCACCGCGTACGCGCCGTTCGCGAACGGCGGGCTGCGCGTCCGGCCTCGTCTCGTTAGGCGCATCGAGCGACCCGATGGAAGCGTGCTGTGGACGCAGGAACCCGCGGCGGTCCAGGTGATGGATCCGCGCGACGCGTTTCAGATGACCTCGATGATGCGTTCGGTCGTCGATCGCGGGACCGCAACGGCCGTCCGCGCGTACGGCGTCACGCAGCCGGTCGCAGGGAAGACCGGAACGACGAACAACGGCGCCGACGTCTGGTTCGTGGGCTACACGAAGTCGCTCGTCGCCGGGTTCTGGTTCGGCTACGACACACCGCAGAGCATCTCCAACGACGCGAACGGTGGCCGCCTCGCCGCGCCCGCATGGGCCGACTTCTATCGGCGAGGCTGGCCGGACCGCTCCGCCGACACCGAATGGGCGCCGCCACAAGGCATGGTCGCCCGGGTCATCGACGCCGAAACGGGACACCTCGCGGGCGACTGGTGCCCGCTCACCCAGCGCGAGTGGTTCAAACCCGGCTCCGAGCCTACGGAGGTCTGCGCCGAGCACTTCGAGCTGCCGGAGGCCGAGCCATTCATCATCGAGGGGCTGGGGAACCGCATCGGCCGCGCGCTGAAGAAGATCTTCCGCTTCTAGCTCCGAGCCGTCGGCTCCCCGAGAGGCATCGCGACATTCGCCGTTCATTTCAGGCCGCTGGCGCGAGCTACGGTGCCGCCGCGTAGGGCATCTTCGTAATCCTGTTAATCCTGTACCTCCTGTCTTTTGTTTTCTGCCGTTCCTCTCTCCGAGCCTCATCGCGCGAGCCGCCATCGCGACCCGTCCGGGAAACGGCAGGAGACAGGATTCACAGGATGGACAGGATGACGAAGATGACTCGGACGGCGGCACAGTCGCTCGCGCCAGCGGCCTCAAGGGAAGAGGAAACGGCCGCCCGGGACGCCACTGTCTCCGGGAGCTGTGCCTCCTTTCAATCCCGTTCATCCTGTCTCTTGCCGGTCTCGGCCCTTCAGAGAATGCCGACCGAGCTCTGCGCCGTGTACCCAGGGAATATCCGTTCGAGCTTCGTCGCACCGAGGTGCTCGGAGACGACTTCGGAAAACACCGCGCGGAAATCCGTCGTCAGGGCGAGGTCGCGTCCCTCGAAGAGTTGCTCGCGCTCGAGGCCTGGCCACGTGCCGTGGACCTTACCGCCTCGCACCGAGCCGCCGATGACGAACATCGCGCCCGCGTGACCGTGGTCGGTGCCGCCCGTGCCGTTTTCACGCGCCATGCGGCCGAACTCGCTCATCGTCATGATCACCACGGTCTCCATGCGGTCGCCGAGGTCGGTCGTGAGGGCTGCTATGGATCGCGCGAAATCGTGCAGTCGATTCGCGAGCTGGCCCGTCGCACCGCCCTGATTCACGTGCGTGTCCCACCCGCCGACATCCGCGAACGCGACCTCGAGCCCGACGTTCGCCTTGATCAACTGCGCGATCTCCTTCAGGCGCTGCCCGAACTGAGAGCGGGGGTACTCGGCGCCATGGTCCGGCTGATAGCGCTGCGGGTTCGCGGCGCGGAGCATCTTCACCGCCTCGAACATCTCCGACCCGGCCGCATGAACGAGATCGCTCGTCCCCGTGCGGTAGAGCGCCTCCAGCTGGGCTGCTGACGTGCCGCCGGCGCGCACGGTGAACGCGTCGATGCTCGTCATGGCGACCGCCGGCGCCTCTCCCTGCAGGATGCGCGGAGTCTGAGTCGTGAGCGCGACCGCTTGGAACGGCGACGGGCGAGTGGCCGGCGACGCACACTCCTCGCAGGTGCCCCTGGTGGCGAGGTAGCGGTTGAGCCATCCGTCCGGCGTATTCTTCACGTCGGGCGTACCGGACTCCATGTAGTCCTGGGCGTCGAAGTGGGAGCGTGTGGTGCTCGGGCTCCCCACGGCGTGGATCGGCGCGAGCAGCCCGCGATCCCACAGCGGCTCGAGCGGCGCGAGCGAGGGGTGCAGGCCGAAGAATCCATCGAGGTCGATCGCCGACTGCCCTGTCGCGGCTCTGACGCTGGGGCGCGCGATCGCGATGCGTGGGCGCAGTGCGTAGTACGACGCGTCGCCGTGCGGAACGACGACGTTCAGCGCGTCCGCGGCACCGCGCTGGAAGAGGCAGATCAGCGTCTTTCCCTTCGTCGCCCCGGGCAGCTCCGTCCCGAGCGCCGTGCGCCGCAGAAAGCGCGGGCTCAGCCCCATGGTCACGAGCGCGAGAGCACCGGACTTCACGAAGACGCGTCGTTGCATATGCAGGCGGACCGAGTCCGAACGAGTGAGCGTGAACGGCAACAGACCCGTGCGGGCCTCTACCGTCGTTGAAATTCGGGCGAGCCTAACGCGAGTCCGACCACCTGGGCCAACCCCGACATCTCGGGCACGGGTCCGAACCCTCGACTCGCCATCCGGCGTCGATTCCCGGCATCGCCGGCCATTGCCGAATCGTCACTCGGCGTGGCGTCCGCGTCGAGCATCCGGGAGGCCGACGAGTCGGCCCCAGCGTGCGCGACCATCGGATTGACGCCGCTCGTGAGGATCTCCCGCGTCTCTCGCGATACCTGCCCACCGAGGAGGGAGGCGATGACGCCCTCGACCTGTTCCGCGCGGGACAGAGCGCCGAGTCGTGCGGCCTCGGGCCAACGATTCAAGGACGTCCCTGGAACACGGTTCGCTGCGGCCGCCATCCCGAAGTTGATGCGGTCGAGGATGGCACCCGTGTTCATCCAGGGCGCCGCGGTCTCGGGCCACCCGTTAGGCGCCTGGTGGCCGAAGATCGGCTGGCCCAGTCGCGCGACGAACTGCGCCGAGCGTGGTGTCGGATCGGCCGGCGAGCCGAGCGCCCGCATCGTGCTGACCACGAGCTCGAACGGCGATTTCACCTTCGCACGGAATGCCGCCCGCGAGAAGAACTCCGGCGACGTGACGATCGTCCGCACGACCTCCCGGATGTCGCCGCTCGTTCGTCGGAACGTCGCGGCGGCGCGGTCCACCAGGTCCGGCGGTGGCTCGTCGCTCACGAAGCGGACGGCGAGCTTGTGCGCAATGAAGCGCGCCGTGGACGGATGACGCGCGAGGATGTCGAGCACGTCCTCACCGTCCTCGATGCCGCGCCCGCCCTCGAGTCTGTGTCCGAGGACGACTTTCGGCTCCGCATCGTGAACGTCCGGGCGAAAGACGAACGTCCCTGCCGCCTCGGTGTCGGGGAGGCGCTCCGCCGCTCGCCGCACGCGGGCATCCGGTGCCGCCACGAGGAGCTGCCGCGGAGGCCGAACGCTCCACCCGGTGAGTGCCCGCGCGACTTCCACCACGTCCTGCTGCGTGTACCCGCCGTCGACACCAAGGGTGTGTAGCTCCATCAGCTCCCGGGCGTAGTTCTCGTTGAGCCCGCGCCCGCGACGCTGCGCGGCCGTCGCGGTCGCGGCGGGAGTGCGCGCCCGAGATTCGTCGATCGAGTCCGCGCCACTGCGCCGTCCTCGCCCCTCGAGTCGGACGCCAGGCCGCCCCGCGCGTGGTCGCGCTCCTCCCCGCGGCCGAACGATGCCCCCGCCGTTCCCGGAGCGCCGGTCCCGGGCGCCGTTCGAGCGCGCCGTACGGAGCGTCCTGCGCCCGCTATCGGCAACGCTCTGCACGTTGTCGAGGTAGAACAACATCGCCGGACTCTTCGCGACGGCGCCTAACAACTCGCGGAACGTCCCCAGCGCGTGCGGACGAATCACGTCGCGATCGTACGCCGTCAGGTACCATCGCGTCTGTCCCTTCCCCGCGAACACGGTGAAATGATTCTCCCAGAAGTCGACCATGACTTCCTGCAACTGCCGTTCGCTCATGACCGCCCGCGCCACGCGCGATGACGTCAGCTCCGCCAGGAACAGGTTCGAGCGGCGTGCCTGCTGAAGCAGTGCCAGCGTATCAGCCATGGTCATTCGGCCGCTTCGGTCGAGAGAATCGCGCCGCGCGGCCGCGCGTACGACGGCCGCCGGAGGATATTCCCGGTAGAGCTCGGCCGAGCTCTTTCCCAGCGTCCCGTAGCGCGAGAGGAACTGATCTATCTCACGGTCCTGGATCCGGTCCGGCGCGAGCTGCGTCGCGATCCATCGGTCCACTCCCACCGCGCGGACGCGATCGACGTCGCCCGGACGCGCCCCGAACGCCAGCCGATTCAGAGCGTGAATCACCTGCTCCTCAGCGCTGAGCTCGCGCGAGGAAGCGGTACGCTGGCTGGCGACCTCTTGCGAAGCCGCCGCGGGGGATGCGCAACTCGCGAGTGACAGCGCACCAATCGCGAGAATGCCGCGCAACGCGATGGCAACAGATCGTGATCGCATGACCGCCGAGGAAGTGGTGACTCGGTTCACACTCAAGCCTGGCAGAGGGTCTCGTGCCACGATCGGGAGACGGCTCGGCAAGGCTCGTCGTTAACGAAGGAATGGCCTTCTCCTTGCCCACCTCGGCCGCAGGCGCGGGAGGTGCCCGACGTCCGCACGCAGCCGGGGAGGGAGTCGCGATGGCCTCGCATTCGAACAGGAATCGATCGCATTCGGTGAGATCGTCGATGAGCCGAACCACAATCGGGCGTCGAGTCGGTGGCCTCGTTTCCTGCATCACGATGGTGTCTGCACTCGCCGCGTGTGAGGTGGTGGAGAGCGACACGACGTCCAAGCAACAGGATACCGGTGCATCCGGGCGAATGGTTCCGGAGAGCGCGAGCGGGACCGTAGTGACGGACTCGTCACTGGCGACGCCAGCGCTTCCGGGAGATAGTGCCGGTTTCGCCGGCGATAGCGTCCCCATGACCGCTGCGGATGACACCGGTGTGGTTCGACTGCATCCGACGAGCCCGCGCCGCGGCGGCGTTGTGTTCGCCCTCGCCGAAGGCATTGCGACTCCATCGCCGCGATGCACGTGGAAGAGCGCTCCGATCCCGTGTTACCGCGCTGATAGCGGTGTGGTCGTGACAGTTCCGCTTCCGGCTGACGAGGAAGCAGGGACGTTCACACTCACGATCGACCGACCGGGTGGGCGCATCACGCGGCAGATCGCCGTCGCGGACCACGAGTTCGGGCGAGAGCTGATCTTTCTGACGGACAGCCTGTACCAGCGCGCGGCGAACACGCGTGAGATCGCGCGCGACGCGCGTGCGATTCGCGGAGTCGCGTCGGTGCAGTCGAGCGATCGCCGGTGGAGTGGGCGATGGCGTGTCCCCGTCGCGGGCGGACGAAGCACCGGATATGGCGTGGAGCGCTACTACTATCGCGCAACCGACTCGACGCGCACTATCGCGCTCGACAGCCAGGCAGGGACACGCGGGGCGTTCGCGGCGGACACCAGTGACGCCCCGCTGTCAGGGGCGCCGTCGTGGCGGCACGCGGGCATTGACGTCCCCGCGCGTCGCGGCGCGAGTGTCAGCGCACCCGCGGCCGGGATGGTCGCTGATGTCGGAGAGTACATCCTCTCGGGGCGCACGGTGCTCATCGATCACGGCCAGGGAGCAGTGTCTGCGTACTTCCACCTCGACACGGCGGTAGTCGAGAAGGGCGACATGGTCCGCGCAGGCCAGCGCATCGGTCGCGTAGGTGCGACCGGGCTCGCCACCGGCCCGCATCTCCACTACGGACTCTACCTGCACGGGAAGGACGTCGATCCCTCCGCGTGGCGTGAGATGCCGGACTGGATGCAGCGCGCGTCGGCGCGCGCGGACAGCGCGGCGACGGGCGACACGGGCAGGGGACAGCGCAAATAGGGTTTCAGGCACCCTGGTCGGCGCCGTCACCACGCCCGAACGATGGGTGCTCTATGAGGACCGTGCGCCGTCCGCTTCCCGCAGCACGTACCCGACGCCGCGGACCGTGTGGACGAGCGGCGTGGCCCCTTCGCTCTCCAGCTTCTTGCGCAGGTAATTGATGTAGACGTCCACGATGTTCGTGGTCGGGTCGAAGGGCTGCTTCCACACCTGCTCGGAGATCTGCTCGCGCGTCACCGGGATCCCTGCGTGGCGCATGAGGTACTCGAGCAGGGCATACTCCTTCTGTGTGAGGGCGACCTTGCGGCCGGCACGCGTGACCTCGCGAGAGATCGGATCGATCGACAGGTCGCCGACGCGCATTATCGTCTCGCCGGCACGAATCGACGCGCGGCGCAGGAGTGCTTTCACTCGCGCGAGCAGCTCGTCGTAGTCGAAGGGCTTCGCGAGATAGTCATCGGCGCCGGCGTCTAATCCCGTGACCTTGTCGGAGACGGTGTCGCGCGCGGTGAGCATGAGCACTGGCGCAGTGAACGCACGGTTGCGAAGCTCGCGGGCCACGTGCAGCCCGCTGCGCTTCGGGAGACCGATGTCGAGGATGACGAGATCTGGCCGATGGTCCAGTGCCATCTGCAGCCCACTTTCGCCGTCATCGGCCGTCAGAACCGAATAGCCGTTGTCGGAAAGTGTGCGCTGGAGCACATCGAGCACTTCACGGCGATCCTCAACGACGAGAACGGTCGCGGTTGGACGCTCGGTAGTAGCCATGCGTGAACATTATGGTTAGGTGCCGCGCCAGCAAGGCGGCCGCCGCATTACGCCAGGTTTCCGGCCGGGACGGCGGTGCCCTTGAGCGCCTCGCGAGGGGCGGTTTCCTTTCGCGCGATGCCCTCTTCCAGACTTGGTACGGGAATCCGCGTCGGAACCGTTGCGGCCGCGGCGACGATTGGTGCAGTCATCGGCCTCGGTCTTCGCCACGGGCTCGCGCTGCGACCATTCTCGACCGCGGGTCGCGCACTGCTCGCGACCTTCGGCGAAACGGATGCGAGTTCGAGTGCGGCGGCCGTTGTCGGCCTCGTCCTCGTGACGATCGCGATCATTCTGTTGGGTGTGTGCTTCACTTTTGTCGCCGCGCCGCTACGAGGCCTTCGTCTGCTCGGCGCGGCGATCGCATTCGCGGCGATCGGCTGGGCCGCCTCCGTCTACGTTGTGCCCTCCATTCTCGTGTTGAGCGCGGAGATCGTGCTCGGAACGGCGCAGCGCGTATTCATCTGCGCGCTTCTCGCACTGTCGTTGGTAGTGGGTATGCGACTTGCCCGCCCACACAGTCGCATCGAATAGCGCGAGCTCGTTGTGGTACGCTGGCCGCTCGCGCGACGTCGTTGCAGCGGTTTGTCCCGGGAGTCGATTCGGAATCCGTGGGAACCTCGCGGACGTACCACTAGTATGTGTCGTGAGGAGCGCGTGCGGGGTCTACCGTTATGCGGCCGCCGTAACGGCTGATCGGCGCTCCGGGCTCGAACCGGGTGGCAGGTGAAGGTGCTCGACGCGAGCTGGGTACCGCGGAGCTTCACTCACAGGGAGGGGTTATGGACATCCTCGTAATGCTCGAGGACAACCCCGAACACTCGACAGTGCTCGCGCACGTGAACTCGGTACCGGCGCCGCTGAACTCGGAGCGGCCGCCGCGTGACGTGGTGACCCTCTATGGGGTCCCGAGTCCCGAGTCGCTCGCACTGGCGCTCGCAGCCGCCGTAGAGTCCCGGCGGTTGCCCAACGAGCGTTCGGACACGATTCGCCACCTCGGCGTCTGGCCGGAACGTGGCGCGGTCGGGGACTCGGCTTGGCGAGACATGAGCTCAGGCCAATTGCTCACCCGCGATCTCGAGATTCCGCTCGAGACGCTCGTCGACACGGCGCGGCAACTGCTCGGCGAGTGCGGACAAACCATTCGGCGTCTGGTCGCCGGGCTCACGATGCCCGATTGGCCCGAAGGCGCTCGCCGCGCGATCACGTTCTCGCTCACGCCACTGGTTGCGATGTCGCTGCCAGGCGCGATTCAGCTCGACGGAATGCTCGAGAGCTTCCGGGAGCTCGACGGAGTCACCTTCGATAGCGACGGAGACTGAACGGACGACTCAGATCTTGTCAGAGTAGTCGACGGGCCGGCTGCATTCCGCAGCCGGCCCGTCTTTTTTTTGCTGGCCGCTGGGGCTGCTGGCCGCTGCTGCGGGCTGGGGGCTGCCGGAAGCAGCTTGGGGCTGGTGGCTGGCAGCCACGCTTCGCAACCCCGTATGAGCGCATATCGGCGGGGAGAGCGGCTCGCGGGCAGGGTCCGGCCTCTCCCCGCGGGTACGCCGCTTACACGTGGGCGCGCCGCCGGCCGGGCTGCCAGCCCCAAGCGACTAGCGGGTGTCAGCGGCCCGCAGCCCTGCGGAGCAGCCAGCAGCCTCCAGCGGCCAGCTGAGGGTCGGGCCTTGACGAACCCCGACGCGAGCGCCAAATCCACGAAAACCACGGAAATCGAGACCATGCACGGGCGCTCCACCCAACAAGCACGCCGCCCATCGCCGGGCGGCGCTCGCGTCTTCGCGGACGACGCTGGGCGACTCTGGAACGCCTCGCACGCCACCGGCACCGTTGATGCGGCGGTCGTCTTCACCTGCATCAGCGACTCGCGCCAGACCGCGCGAGCCATCGCCGTTCCGGTGAGCTTCGCCATCACAGACACCGCGGACGAGGTGCTCCGCACCTGGCTCCGCGAAGCGCCACGCGTGGCGTTGCTCACCTAGGGCACTTCGAACACCCCTGAGGATCACCCGAGCAGTCGAGGATACGAGCAATGCGGGAGTATCGCAGCGCAGACATCCGGAACGTGGCCGTCGTCGGCCACGGGGCGAGCGGGAAGACCACCCTGGTCGACGCGCTCGCCTTCGTTTCAGGCTCCAGCAAACGCCACGGGTCCGTGAAGGACGGCACGGCGCTCACGGACCACACCGCCGAAGAGATCGACCGTGGCTTCTCCATCAACCTCGGGTGCGCCTACGCCGAGTGGATGGATACGAAGATCAATCTCATCGACACGCCGGGATACCTCGATTTCCAGGGTGATGCGATCGCCGGCCTGGCCGCGGCTGACGGCGCCCTCGTCGTCGTCAGCGCCACGGCGGGCGTCGAAGTCGGGACCGAGAAGATGTTCCGCGAAGCCGTCACGCGCGCGGACCCGGTGCTCTTCGTCGTCTCGATGATGGACAAGGAGAACGCGAACTTCGACGAGATCTACCAGCAGATCAAGCAGCGGCTCACGTCGAAAGTCATTCCGGTCGAGGTGCCCATCGGCACCGGGCCGGAGTTCCGCGGGATCATGAATCTCTTTGCGAAGTGCGCGTACATCTACAAGCCGGGCACGAAGACCGGTGAGTACGAAGAGGTCGACATTCCCCCTGACGCCCAGGAAACCTACGACCGGTATTACCAGGAACTGATCGAGGCGATTTCCGCCACCGATGACACGCTGCTCGAGCGCTATCTCGAGGGCGTCGAGATCGGCCGCGACGAAGCAATTCACGGGATGAAGGAAGCGATGAAGCGCGGCGACCTGTTCCCGCTCTTCGTCGTATCGTCGGAGAAGACGTATGGGATTTCCGCGCTGCTCACGGAAATCGTGCAACTCATGCCGTCGGCGTACGAGATGGAGGAGATCCACGCGTTCAAGGGCGCCGAGGGCGACAAGACCGTAGAGATCCACGCGGTGGACGACGCGTCGTTCACCGCGCACGTGTTCAAGACGACTTCCGAGCCGCACATCGGTGAGGTGACCTTCTTCCGGATTTTCTCCGGCACGGTCGGCAACGGGCAGGAGGTCTATAACGCCACGCGCGACGGGGCGGAGAAGGTTGGACACCTCAGCATCGCCCAGGGCAAAGAGCGCGTCGAGGTTCCCATCCTCCACGCGGGTGACATCGGGTGCGTCGCGAAGTTGCGCAACACACACACGAACGACACGCTGTCCACGAAGGACCACCCGGTTCGACTCCCGCAGATCGACTTCCCGGAGCCAATCGTCACGTTCGCCGTGCGAGCAACCGCGAGACACGACGAGGAGAAGCTGCAGCAGGGGCTCCACCGCCTGCACGACGAGGATCCGACGTTCGAGACGCGCTACGTGCCCGAGACGCACGAGACGGTGATCAGCGGGATGGGCGAGCGGCACCTCGAGGTCGCGATGTCGAAGTTGCGCCGGAAGTACGGCGTCTCGGCTGAGCTGCTCCGGCCGCGCATCGCCTACCGGGAGACGATCACGGCGAAAGCGGAAGGGCAGGGGCGCCACAAGAAACAATCGGGCGGACGGGGCCAGTTCGGCGACTGCTGGATCCGCATGCGACCGACGCCGCGGGGCAAGGGCTATGAGTTCATCGACGAGATCGTTGGAGGCTCGATCCCGAGCAAGTTCATTCCCGCGGTGGACAAGGGCATTCAGGAAGCGTCCGCGCGCGGCGTGCTGGCTGGCTACCCGATGGTCGATTTCGCCGTGGAGCTGTTCGACGGCTCATATCACTCGGTGGACTCGAACGAAATGTCGTTCAAGATGGCCGGCATTCAGGGCTTCAAGACCGTGGCGCCGAAGTGCCGCCCGGTGCTGCTCGAGCCGCTGGACGAGGTCGAGATCACGACGCCCGACCAGTACCTCGGCGACGTGATGGGCGACATCTCGAGCCGCCGCGGAAGCATCCTCGGCACCGACTCCGTCGGCGACGGGCGCGGCACGCGCGTTCGCGCCGTGGTCCCGCAAGCGGAGATGCACCTCTACGCGACGGACCTGCACTCGATGACGCACGGCCGAGGCACGTTCGTCCGCCGCTTCCACGGCTACGAGACGATGCCGGGCGACGCGGCGCAGCGCGTGATCGAGGAGTCGGCGAAGATCAAGGAAGGGGAATTAGCGGAAGTGTAGGAAGAAGCTAACAGCCATCAGCTATCAGCTATGAGCAAAGCATGAACCCTCGGGATGCCACTCTGAAGTAGAGGAGCATCCCGAGGGTTCTCGTTTTGCTGATAGCTGATAGCTGTTAGCTGATACCTATCTCTTCCCCTGCACAATGGTCGCCGTCGTCCCCACCGAGTAGACGTTTCCGAGTCCGTCGCCCCAGAGGCCGAGCAGCACCTGCGTCGTGTGCGAGTCCAGCGCCGACCACGTGGACCCGTCGAAGCGAAGCAGCACGCCATCCTCACCCGACGCGTAGACGTCCGTCGGTCCTGTCCCCCACACCGCCCGGAGTGCTTTCGTTGTCGGGCTCTGCATCCGGTACCATCGCGTGCCGTCGTAGCGAACGATCGTGCCGCCCTCGCCCACCGCGAACACGTTCTTCGGGCCACTTCCCCAGACGGACCGCAGAAGGACCGCGACGCCGCTTTCCAGCATGCGCCACGTGGACCCGTCGAAGTAGACGATCGAACCCTCGTCCCCGACGGCGAAGACGTTGTTGGCGCTGCTCCCCCAGACCGCCCGCAGGAAGTGCGACGTCGGACTCGTGACGGGTGCAACGGTTTCGCCGCTGGCAACGAGGATGGTGCCGCCCTCGCCGACGATGATCGTGAGGCCCGCGTCGGCCGTCCATGCCGATCGCAGCAACAGCGGGCGTGGGCTCGGCAGCGATGACCAGCGGGTTCCGTCGTAGCGCAGGATGGTACCCGTATCGCCGACCGCGTAGATATTCGTCGGTCCGCTGCCACTGATCCCGTACAGGTCGTTCGCGGGTGGCACCAGCATGGCGCTCCACTCGGAGTCCCGCCGCTCGAGTATCAGCCCGCCGAGGCCAACAGCGTAGAACGGCCCGCCTGCCATCCCCCAGGCGGCGAAGAGCGTCGGCGCAGTCACGAGCGTCGCCCAGCTCCCCGCAGCGGCGCGCGCCACGGTGCCTGACCAGCCCGCGACGAACAGCTGGCCTCCGGCGCCCCAGACGGCGCGCAGGTTCTGTCGCGACGACACGGCCGCGACCGAGCTCCACGTCGCCCCGTCGTAGTGCAGCACCTCGCCCGTGTTGCCGACGGCGTAGATGTCGTTCGGCGATGTCCCCCACACGGCGAACAGATGCTTCCGCGTCGGACTCGGCACCACCTCCCACGCGGTTCCGTCGAAATGCAACAGCGTGCCGGTCGTGCCGACCACGTACACATCGTTAGGCGCGCTCCCCCAGACCCCGAACAGCGCGCCGTTGACCGGGCTCGTCATCGCCGCCCACGCCGTGCCGTCGTACTGCAGAATGACGCCGTTCTGGCCCGTGGCCACGAGGTTCGACGGTGACCACCCCCAGATCCCCCAGATCTCCGTGGGGCCGGCCGTATTCGTCATCGGCGTCCACCGCGTGCCGTCAAAATGCAACATCGCGCCGGACGCTCCCGTCGCATACACGTTCTGCTCGTCGAGCCCCCAGACCTCGAGCAACGTCGCGCTCGTTCCGCTTTCCATCCGGGTCCAGGCCGATCCGTCGTACCGGAGGATCACCCCACCGGAGCCCACCGCGAAGACGTTCGTCTCGCTCGATCCCCACAACCCGACGATCGTCTCTTCCGTCGGCGTCGGCATGGCGGTCCAGTCGCCGCCGGTCCAGCGCAGGATGATGCCGTTTTGTCCGCCGGCGAACACCGACGTCGGACTCGCGGCCCACACGGCGAGCAGTGATACCTCGGTGAGGCCTTCGATATCCACACCCCAGCTCGCGACCGGCTGCACTGGCGACACGACCTCGATGTCGGAGACCGCGTCGAGCCCAGCGAGCGACGCCGTGATGCGCGCTGCACCGGCAGCGACGCCGCTCACCACGCCGGACGACGAAACCGTGGCGCGCGCGTTCGCCGACGACTCCCACGTCGGGATCGCATCGACCACCGGCTCTCCCGTGGCGTCTCGCGGAAGGAACTCGAGTGGGAGGCTCTTGCCGACCTCGATCCACGCCGTGGCGGGGATGACTTCTACCGACTCGACGGTCGAGCGCGGGGCCGTTGGCGCGTCGTCACCGCACGCTGCTGCACCACCGACGAACGCGCCAAGCGCGCAGATGCGGAACGCGAGCGTCGCCCAGGCTGGACGCGACCGAGGAAGGATTCGCGCAACGTGCGGTCGGCGAAGCGGAGAGCGAAGAGCCATTGGATGAGTACGTGCGCGCTGACAATGAAGGACGGCCGGCGATTCCTGGCGTCAAAACCGCCTGGCGCGAAACGTATGTGTGGGCACGGCGAAATACACCGCCTCACGCGAAGACTCCTCGTAAACAGCGCGGCCGAGCCTGCTCGATCCGCCGCCTGGTCGTCGTGATGCCTAACCTCGGCCGAGTCATGGTCGCCACCAGCCGCCCCAGTCCGACCTTCGTCGCTCGAGTCGGGTCGAGGAAAGCGAACCGCAGAGGCGCGGAGGGCGCAGAGGTCTACCCCGGTAGACCTCTGCGCCCTCCGCGCCCTCTGCAGTTCATTGTCTTGTCCAGCGTCCAGACCGAGAAGCCTGGTCGCGGAAGCAGCTATCCTGCCGCCGAGCGACGCCGCCGAGGGACTTTCCCGCTCTTCGCCGAGCGCGCCTTCCGTTTCGACGTCGACTGTCCGACCGCGATCGGCACGATATCCGGCACGTCCACCGGCTCGCTCCCGCACCCGCCACCCTGCTTCGGCTGCTTGTACACGTACCGCTCGCCGGCATAGTTGCGGAACGTCACCGAGTCCTCCGTGATCTCCTCGACGTACTCCGGGAGCAGCGGGACCTTGCCGCCGCCGCCCGGCGAGTCGATCACGAAGTGTGGCACCGCGAGGCCGGAGGTCCAGCCGCGAAGCGCCTTGATGATCTCCAACCCCTTCTGCACCGTCGTGCGGAAGTGCTCCCCGCCCGCGACCTGATCGGCCATGTAAATGTAGTACGGGCGAACGCGCGCCTTCAGCAGTTCGTGCATGAGCTTCATCATCACCTTCGGGTCGTCGTTCACGCCGCGAAGGAGCACGGTCTGGCAGCCGAGCGGGATGCCGGCCTTCGCGAGCATGTCGAGCGCCTGGCGCACGCGCGGCGTGAGCTCGTCGGGATGATTGAAGTGCGTGTTCATGAACACCGGGTGGTACTTCTGCACCATCTCGCAGAACTCCGGCGTGATACGCTCCGGCAGGTGCGAGGTGATGCGGCTCCCGATGCGGATGATCTCGACGTGCGGGATCGCGCGGAGATTCTCGAAGAGGTACTCGAGCCGTCGATCGCTCAGCATCATCGGGTCGCCGCCCGACAGTATGACGTCGCGGATCTCCGGATGCTGGCGGATGTACTCGAACGCCGACTCGTACTGGTTGAGCGGGATCTTCTCCGGGTCACCGACCTTCCGGCGCCGCGTGCAGAAGCGACAGTAGCTCGCGCACACCGGGCTCACGAGAAAGAGCACGCGATCGGGATACCGGTGCGTGATGTTCGGCACCGGCGAGTCGGCGTCTTCGTCGAGTGAGTCGATGACGCCGTCCACGATGTCGAGCTCCTGCACCGTCGGGACGTACTGATTCCACATCGGGTCGCCGACGCTCTTGATCTGATCGAGCGCCGATGGCGTGATGCGCATCTGGAAGTTCTCGAACGCCGGCTTCAGCGCTTCGACGTCGATGACGTCGTGCCCGAACTTCTCAGCCAGCTTCTCCAGCGTCGCGACGGCGTCATCCTTGAGGATCTTCTGCCACTCGCTCATGCAACCGCTCCCCAGCCCTCTCGAGGGCTACCTGCTAACCGTTTGGTGAGGATGATCCGATCGTCGGCGGGCGCATAGAACGCGCGAACGCGAGCCGCCTCGACGTAGCCGCGCCGCACGTAGAACGCTCGCGTCGCGGTGTAATCGGATCGGGACGATGTTTCGACGACCAACATCCGAGCGTGCAGCGCTTCCAGGCTGCGTTCTACCTCGGCGAGAAGCAGTGAACCACATCCGGTCCCCTGTGCGGCACGATCGACGGCGATCCAGTAGAGATCGTAGGTGCGATCGGTAGCCGGTGTAGGACCGTAGCAGGCGAAGCCTGCAAGGCTTCGCCTGCAGCCATCAGCCATCAGCCATCGGCCATCAGCTGAGTCATCAGTTACGAGTCGTGAGTCGCTCGTCAGTGCGAACACTCCCACGAACGCGTAATCGTCGCCGCTCAGCGACTCGTCGAACAGCTCCAGCGCGACCTCCACTTCGTCCTCGCGAAAGTTCTCCGTACTGCGGAGGATCTCGGCGACGCGAGCGCGGGCGCTCGCGGGGATCGGGCCGACGACGACTTGGGGAGGTTCGCTCACCCGGCCGCCTCGACTCCCGACAACCGCTGCTTCCGCGCCCATCGGTTTTCGGACGACGACCTCGGCTGCGCGAACGCTTGCTCGCAGACGAGCCGCACGAGCGCCGGGTAATCCAGCCCGGAAGCTCGCGCCATGCGAGCGAGGCCGGCGTCGGGAGCGAAATCGGGATTCGCGTTCACCTCGAGGATCCACGGACGCATCTCGTCATCGATGCGCAGGTCGACGCGACCGTAGCCGGTGCCGCCGACGACGCGCCATGCGGCGAGCGCGATCCGCCGGAGCTCGCTCGTGAGCTCGGGGGGAAGGTCGGCGGGACAACGCGGCACCGAGCCCATGTCCTCGTCACTCCCGGTCTGCCACTTGGAGCGATAGGAGACGATGCGCCAGTACCGACTGGGCATCGCGGAGAAATCGATCTCCGCGATTGGGAGCACGGTGTCGCCGACGATCCCGACGTTCACTTCGCGGCCGGCGATGAAGCGCTGAACGACGATCTCGTCCCATTCCTCGTGCATCTCCGCGAGGCGGGCGACCAGCGCGCGCGTGCTCCGAACCACGGACCGCTGCTCCACGCCCAGCGACGCGTCTTCCGCGGCCGGCTTGCAGATGGCGGGGAAGCCGACGATCGGCGCGGGCTCGCCGGCACGCGCGAGTCCCCACCGCGGCACCGGAAGTCGCGCTGCATCGAGCAGCGTGTTCACGACGTTCTTCCGGAGACACGCCGACGTGGTCCAGCTACCACTGCCGGTATACGGAATGCCGAGCAGTTCGAGCGCGGCGATGACGGATGACTCGAGGGTCGCGTTGCCGTCGATGCCTTCGCACAGGTTGAAGGCGAGGCCTGGTTTTGCGCGCCGAACGCGCTCGACCCATCGACCGTCGGGGTTCACGGGGATGCGGATCGGCTCATGCCCGTCGGCGACGAGAACGTGCTCCACGGCTTCGGCTGTCTCGAGGATAGCGAGGTCGGGCGACTTGCCGAGCGCCGAGATGCCATCGAAGAGAACGGCGACTTTCATGCGAGGCTCCACGCGAGATTCGTGATTCGACTCACCGAGACGCCGACGCGACCGATGCAGCGGCCATCGCGACGCCCAGCTCAACACCCTGCCGTTCCGCGGCGTGAAGAAGACACGCCTGAATGAGCTCGTCGAAGCTCATGCCGGCGGCCCGTGCCGCCTTGGGAAAGCAGGAATTGTCCGCGGGGTTGGGGAGAATCCCGGGAAGGGGATTGACCTCGACCACGTTGGGCTTGCCCGTCGCATCCAGTCGGACGTCGATCCGCGACCAGTCGCGACAGCCAAGCACGCGGTAGGCGCGGAGCGCGACCGCTTCGATCGCGTTCCGCAACTCCTCATCGATCCGCGCGGGACATTCGAACATCTCGAGTGGCTTTTCGGGGCGGTCCCAGATCCACTTCGCCTCGAAGCCATAGACGGGAAGCGCGCCTGCGGGGAGCGCTTCGAAGTTCATGCCGACGATGGGGAGCACGCGCGCCGCACCGCCGTTGCCGAGCACGGCGCAGGTGAACTCCGCGCCGGGGAGATACTCCTCGATGAGTACGGGCTGCTGATACCGCTCGAGGAGGAACTCGACCTGCGCGTGAAGCTCGTCCTGCGTTCGACAGTAATTCGCTTCTGTTATCCCCTTGGACGATCCTTCGTGGACAGGCTTAACAAAGACAGGGAATCGGGAATCGGGAATCGGGAATCGGGAACTGCGGGAGCCGTTCGATTCCCGATTCCCGATTCCGGATTCCCGACGAACGACGGTGAACGCCGCCGTCCGCACGCCGTGATATGCGAGCATCTCCTTGGTCCGCGCCTTGTCCAGGCAGAGCGAGAGCGTGAAGGGATCGCTCGCGGAGTACGGGATGCCGTAGAACTCGCAGATCGCGGGGACGTGGGCTTCGCGGTTCACGCCGCGGAGGCCCTCCGCGATGTTGAAGACGATGTCGGGGCGCGCGTCGCGAAGTTTTCGCGGGAAGTCGTCGTCGGCTTCGAGCCGAATGACATCGCCCAGGGTGGCGAGAGCGGCAGCGACGGCGTCGATCGTCTCAGCGCTATCCCACTCGGCGAACTCGTCGTCGGCGTGTGGGGAGTGGGGGGAGAGAGTGGGGGTGGCGAAGCCTTCCCCGACGGTAGCCGAGCTTGTGCGCTCGGACGACGCCGGTGAGTCGGAGTTCCGGGACGCGATGGCGTCCCGGCGCCTACTGGGAGGCTCTTCGTCGCCGCGTGGCGTCTCGTCCTCTGGACGAACGATCGCGGGCGACTCGGGCTTCTGGTTGTACGCGAATCCGATTCGCGGCATCCACACTCCGGGAATTAGCGCTGGTCGAGCTGGTGCGGTCGCGGGCGTCGTTGTCGACGCTTCTGACTTCTTGCATCGCGAGGTGCTCGGGCGACTCTCGTTCTGCTTCTCGCGGGTCGCGTCGTGATGTGCTCGCCGTCACGCGCGCGAACGGGCAAGAGCGATGCCACACATGGCGGCGACGGCGAATGATAAGAACCGCGATTTTTTCGCGCAATGTCTTTTTGTCGATCTTCGCGTCCAGCAAGGTGTTAAGTACACATATCATAAGCACGCTGTATATATTTTCCGGCATGCCGAAACGCCTCCCGCCACAGTTCGCCTCGCCCGCCGCCAGCCCCGGCGTCCTCCTCTGGCAAGCCGTCAATCGGTGGCAGCGCGGCCAACGGCGCGCGCTCCGCGACGCCGGGCTCTCGCACCTCCAGGTCATGCTCCTCGCGAGCATCACGTCCCTCGCCGAGCAGGACGAGCCGGTGACGCAGGTCATGCTCGCACGCCACGCGCGCACGGACGCCATGACCACCTCGCAGATCGTTCGAACGCTCGAGAAGAAGAAGCTCGTGCGTCGCGCCGACCATCCATCGGACTCGCGCGCCTACGCGTTGCGTCCAACCGCGGCCGGTCGCCGCCTCGCGCGCCAGCTCATCCATCTCGTCGAGCGCGCCGACCAGGAATTCTTCGCCGCCCTCGGCAGCGACATGCCGAGGTTCTCCGGGATGGTTAGGCAGCTTGCCAATCCGGACGAAGCGTAGTTCTCGTCGGTCCGTCAGATCTTGTGGTAGCCGAGACGCGCTGCCTCTCGCCGGTCGTCGGCCGTGTAGATCTCGAAGTCCGAGAACATCGCCGGCGCTTCCGTCTGCATCACGCGTAACGCCGAGACCGCGAAGCGGCGGATCTCCAGCTCCGCTCCCTCGCTCGAGCGGAGCTCCAGCATTGTCCGCCACGCCCGGATGTTCCCCGTCGCCACGATCTTCGTTTCAGTCGCGTTCGGGAGCACGGCGCGCGCGGCTTCGCGCGCCATCTTCCGGCGATGCACCTTGTCGGCGACCCAGCCGTAGCGTTGCATGAGCTCTTCCACGAGGCTGACGTAGCTTCGCTGTGCGCTCTCGACCTGCGTTCTCCACGCGGCCTCGAGCGCCTCGTCACCGATGATCGCCGGCGGGATCACGAAGTCGGCGACCGACTCGTCCACGTACCGCTGACTCAGCTGGCTGTACGCCCAACCGGCGCGGTGCCGCACTAACTCGTGCGTCAGTGACCGACTCACCCCCTCGATCAGCATCGAGTAATTCGCGTGCTCGAGGACGCTCCCGTGCCCCTGCCGCTTGATGTTCTCGAGGTAGTCGCGCGTCGTGCGGTTCGCCGGATTGCGCTGGCTCATGTAACACAACCGGCCGGCGAACTCGGCGAGCCGCTCGCCGTCGGTGCTGTCGCCCATCCAGTTCACGGGGAGGTGTGCCGGTTCGGCGAACGCGGGGCGGGCCAGGATGGCCAGGCGGGGCTCTGTGTATATCAATGTCGGGAATCGGGAATCGGGAATCGGGAATCGGGAGTCGGCGCAGCCTGCAGTCAGCTAACGACTCGCGACTATGGACCAACGACTCGCGCATTGTGCGACTCGCGCGCGCAAACTACCCACTTCGTTCCTCTCGCTCCAGCATCTCGAGTCGCGAATGCCCGTAGGCGCGCTCCCGCTCGACGTGCGCGAGCACCCGTGCGGCCGCGGGCGGAAGGGGCGGAAGCATAGGGTCGTACTTGACGTCGCCGATCGGTTCCTGGTCGGGCAGCGGAACCTTCACGCCTGGATTCAGGAGCCCGTCCGGATCGAACGCGTGCTTCACGCGGCGCGCGAGCTCGAGCTCGTGCGCGGTCATGGTGCGATGCAGCAGCGGAGCGCGCAGACTGCCATCGCCGTGCTCCCCGGCGAGGGAGCCACCGAGTCGTGCGGTCAGGTCGACGACGTCGGAGAGGATGCCGATCACCCGATCACGCCAGTCGGCTCGGCGCACGTCGACGAGCGGGTTGACGTGAACGTGGGCGTCGCCGGCGTGGCCGAAGATGACGCCCGGCACGTCGTGCGCCGCGAGGATGGCTCGCACGCCGCGCACGTAGTCGGCGAGAGATCCCGGGGGCACGACGCCGTCCTCGATGAACTGCATGGACTTGAGGGAGGGGTCGAGTCGTGAGAGGATCGGGCTCGCCGCGTGCCGCAGCTCCCACAGCCGCTCCTCTTCGTCAGGCCGGAGCCCGAGCTCAACGCGTGTGGCGCCTCGGCGTCGAGCCGCGGCAGAAAGTGTGTGTGCGCGCGTCGTGACATCCTCGCCGCTCTCACCCTCGAGCTCGATGAGAAGTACCGCCTCTGTGCCGGCTGGGATGGGCAGCGGGCCCGCGCGCGCGGCGACGTCGAGGAAGGTGCGGTCCAGGAGCTCGCACGCGCTCGCGCCGGCGTCTCGCGCTTCGCTCGTTCCTTCGACCGCATCATCGAGGGAGCTGTACGCGGCGAGGAGACTTGCCGTCGCCGCAGGCAGGTCCGCGAGCGCGAGCTCCGCCCCGACGATGATCGCCAGCGTCCCCTCGCTGCCCACGAGCAAGTCCACGAGCTCGCCGGACGCGGCATACTGAGCGAGTCCATAGCCGGACGCGTTCTTCCGCAGCGCGGCGTCTTCGCGCCGCACGGGTGCGGCGCGAATGTCGGGTGCGACATCGGCGAGGAACCTGTCGACGACCGGCAATGCGGGTGGATCGTGCCGGCGACGTACCACGCCGCGCGAGCCGTCGGCGAACACGCAGTCGAGCGCACTCACCCATGCGCGCGTTGCTCCGTAGCGCAGCGTGCGCGCCCCGGCGGCGTTCACCGACAGCATCCCGCCGATGGAGCAGAATGCGCCGCTCGATGGGTCCACTGGGAAGCGAAGGCCGACCGTTCGCGCGGCGTCGTTCACCCGATTCCTGATGGCACCTGGACCCACGGCGATTCGCTTCGTGACACGATCCGGTGTGCCGATGGCATCGAGCCGGCTCAGGTCCACCACGACTCCGGGGCCGATCGCGCCGCCGGGCATGCTGCTGCCCGACCCGCGAGGCACGAGGGGCATGCGCTTCGACCGAGCCCATCGCACCAGCGCCACGACGTCGTTGACATCGGCGGGTACCGCCACCGCCTGCGGAATGACGCGACCGATGCCAGCGGCTTCGGCGTACACCGCGCGGGCCGCGAGGTCGTTTCGGTAGACCCCGCGAAACTCGTCAGCGGGTCGTTCGATGGACATGAAGGCGGGCCGCGGTGCGCATCGTGCGGAGGATGTCTTTCCGGTTGGCCGCGCACAAGCGTTCGCGACCGAGTAGCTTCGTTGGCCGTATCCCGTGCTCCAGTCGTTGACAGCCACGACCAGCGGTCGTCATCTCTCCACAATGCCCAACGCCGATTCGCCGCCATCGCCTCCGCCCTCTCCGATGCCGGCGTCGCCGCGCCACACCGGGGTGCTCGTCAAGATCGAGACCGATCGCCGACTCGGGCACGAGTGGGATGAATGGGACGGGAAGCCGCTTGCGAACGCCGGCGACTTTCGAACCAACGCCGCGAAGTATTTCCTGTTCACCGCAATCGGCATCGTCGGCATCGCTGTCGTCGGCGCGGTGGTGGTCTACCTTCTCGCGCCGCGCCTCGCACAGCTCGCGCCCTGGCTTCCTCGCGCGCTCTATCTCGCGGATGCCGTGCTCATGGCGGCCGGGGCCCTCTGGCTCGCGCTCATCGGGCTCTCGTATGCGACCGACCGGGCCCTGTTGCCCAGTCGGTTCGCCGAACGCGGGTTGCTGCTCAAAACGCTGCGGCTCTCGTCACGCGTGGGTGAGCTCTTCGGCGTACAGCGCGACTGGACCGACAACGCCGCGGTTGCGGTCTACAACCGCCTCGCCTGGGCGCGTGAATGGCGCGTGCGGGCCAACGAGCTCCTCATTCTCATTCCGCGGTGTCTCTCGCGCGCGGCGCTCGACGGTGTGATGGACATCGCCCGGCGGTACGACGTCGCGACGTTCGTCGCGACGCGCGGCGCATACGCGCGTCAGGCGATTCGTGAACGGCGGCCGAGGGCGGTCGTGGCGGTCGCGTGCGAGCGTGACATGATCAGCGGTCTCCACGATGTCGCGGGCCGGTTGCCGGTGCTCGGGCTCACCATGCAGTTGCCCAACGGGCCTTGCAAGGATGCGTCGCTCGACCTCGCGAAGATGGAAGAGTTCGTGCGAAAATACCTCAGGTAGTCATCCCTCGTCTGACGGCTCGGGATGACTACTCCGCCTTCGCGACTACGACAGTGACGTTGTCGGTGCCCCCGCCTTCCAGCGCGGCGTCGACGAGCGCCTGCGCCACCGACTGGGCCGGCCCACTCGCGAGGATCGACGCGATCTGATCGTCGGGGACGTGCTTCGTGAGGCCGTCCGTGCACAGCAGCAACGCGTCGCCGTCGGCGAGATCGACGACGCCGACCGTGGGCACGAGGTCTGCACCGACCGCGCTCGACAGCACGTTGTACAGCCCTGCCTTCTCCGCGTGCTGCTCGGTGACCGCGCCGATGTCCACGAGGTAGTCGCCCATCGTCTGGTCACGCGTGAACTGGCGGAGCTTCCCGCCGCGCAGGTAGTAGCCGCGGCTGTCGCCGACGTGCACGACGTACGCGCGCGGCCAGACCAACGTCACCATCGTGAGCGTGGTCGCGGGACCGCCCTGGACCTGAAACATCTCCCTGAGTCGCTCGTGTCCGCGCTCGACGCCGTGCGATAGGTGCTCCAGGAACGTCTGCTCTCGATCGACGTCGAAGTCGTGCGCGCAGCCGATCGCCTCAGCGAGGTACTCGATCACCGCACGTACGGCGACGCCGCTCGCGATCTGCCCGCCGGCCGCGCCACCGACGCCGTCGGCCACAACGAGAATGTGCGAGGTGGGCCGCCGCACTCGGTCGAGGAGCGTCCGATCCTGGAGGTTCGTCGCCTCGAGGTCGACGGTTTTCCGCATCGTCATGATCGCGAAATGATCCTCGTTCGCGCTCCGAACCTTGCCGGCGTGCGAGAGCCCGGCAATATCGACGTGCGTCTGCACCCGGGGCTGCGCCTCAGCGAGCATGGGGCACCTGTGGTCGGTCCGTTGGCGGTGGTGGGGCGCCGGTGGTGGCTTTCGCGAGCCAGCGAAAAGAGTCCTCGACACCCTCACCAGTCTTCGCGCTCGTGTTGAGCACGTGGAATCCGCCCGTGATGAGCCGCGACGTCTCCGACGAGCCGACGACCCACTGATCTTTCAGGTCGACCTTGTTCAACGCCACGATCGATGGAACATCGCCGGCGGCGTTCCGTGCCTGGGCACGGAGGTCGAAGAGCTGCTCGACCGTTTCGCGGCGCGTGCCGTCCGCCACGAAGAACATCCCGTGGGCGCCGCGGAGGTAGCTCCCGGGGATCTCCTGGTCGGCCGTGCGACCTTCGACGTCCCAGAGGAGCAGGTTCACCACCGTGCTGCCGAGCTCCACCTGCTTGCGATCGATCTTCACGCCGACCGTGCTGTGGTACTTCGCGGAAAAGATCGAGTGTACGTACCGCTGTACCAGACTCGTCTTCCCGGTTCCATACACGCCGACCATACAGATCTTCTTCTGTATCATCGTACACGCTCCGCCCCTCGAGGGGTGTTTCCGCCGGGTGATGGGCGCGCTCGCACCGCGAACGTCACGCTTCGATTGATGCGCGCGCGATCGATAGGTCCGGAAGCGGGGAGTGGGTTCGTGCTCCCGCTCGCGTTCGGCTCCAGCAGTGTCGCCGAGACGCCTAGCGATGCGAGAAAGTCGCGGACGGCGACCGCACGGCGTCGGCTCAGCGCCAGGTTCCCGCTTTCGGAGCCGGACGGATCGGTCCGGCCGACGACCTGAAGTGTCACATCGTAGTGATGCCGGCCCGCCGCGGCGAGAAGTGCCTTCACACGCTCCGCCGCCGCGGCGATCTCCCCGCGCGCTGTAGAATCGAGGGCATTGGATCCCACGGAGAAGAGCGCACGCACCCCTTCGATCGCGACGCGGAGCGAATCCATATCCGCCGGCAGTCCGGGCTCCACCCCCGATAGGTCCACGGAGCTGAAGCCGGCGAGTGCGGGCGCGAGCGTCGAGGCACGTGCGATCCACGCTTCGGGAGCACGCCCGCGCGCCACGATCGCATCACCCACGAGCTCGAGCTGCACTCCGCCGGGTGGCGCGAGCAATCGTCGGGCGCGCTCGAGTGCGAGTGCCGGCTCCGTGGAGACGTACGGTTCCCACCGACCAACCACATTGGTCGTGTCCACGCCCATTCCGGCCAGAACAATTGATGGACTTGCCGCCAACGGATCGCGCATCCCGGTGACGTTCCACTTGCCGCCGCTGCGCTCGCTCCGGATGACCGTAATACCCGGTTCCGCCTCGAGCCGCGCGACGGCGGCGTTCCAGCGACGCCCGCCACTCGTTGCCCACCATACGAGAGCGCCGGCGATCAACAGAACCGGAATCGCCCACGCGAACCGGCGGAACCCGCTCTTCGCGGATGGCCGATCCGTCGCGAGGACGGTCTCGATGCAGTCTTCGAGGAGCGGGCGGGTCGTCGCGAACGGTGCCGCGTCGCCCTCGAACGCGCAGAGTGGATTGGACCACTGCAGATGAATCGTCTCGAGCGTGGTTTGCAGCCGGTACGGCAACGTCTCGGGTGGTTGGCCTCGCACGACCGCAGCGAGATACGCCTGCGGGCCCGGCTCCACGATGACGCTCAGATCTCCGGCCGCGAACGCACGCAGTTCACCGGTCTGCTTCGGCTCGAACGAGTCGTTGACGAAATCGGAGATGGCGGTGAGCATCCCCGAGATCAGGTCTGCGTCTTCGCCCGTCCCTTCCGGCACGTGGGCGAGAAGCAACCCGGACTTCGCGTGCACGAGGAACACCTGCTCCACGCGATACACGAGGGCGTGGCGCATCACGATCTGGGCGAACGGAACGCCCGTCCGCCACGACTCGATGCGCCATCGGACGCCTCGCGGCGAAAAGCTGTGCTCGATGGCGCGATTGATCGTGTTCACGAGACCGGCCATCGTCTCGGCGATCGCCTTGCGAATCGACGGGCCGAGGACGGGGAAGATGGCCGTCGCGATCTCGTGCGGATTCCGTCGCACGGATTCGCTGATCGCGGTCTCGACGGTGGGTGCGAGCGCCAGCGCGAGCTGACGGTCGCGCGCCGCGCGTTGCACGATAGCCTGCGGCAGCTTCTCCGCGAGCTCCTCGGGCGTGATCTCGTTGGTGTCCAGGCGCCGGCGAAGCTCGTCGATTTGCCGGCGCTCGTTACCGAACAAGAGGTCGCGAAGCTCGGAGAGCTCGCGAACGCTCACGTCGTTATTCCGGTCGCCCCTCCCGGCGCCGGACGCGCCGTCGCTGGACACCCGTTAGCCTCGAGGGCCGCCCTTCGCGCTCTGGCGTGAGTCACCACCGAGCCGCGCCGCCATGTCGGTGAACACGTTGACGAGGGCGGACACGTCGGCCTTGTCCGTGCGGAGCGACGTCACTTCGCGATTCAGGTCCGCGGTAACGCGCCGTGACAGACGCTCGATCTCGGCGGCCGTCGCCCGGGACTGCTGAAGGATGTGGTCGCGGATCTCGGCATCGGCGAGCGTCGCGATCTCCTCGAGCTTCACGTGACGCTTCTCCAGGGACCGCAGGAGATCCTTCATCTCCGATGACAGCGTCTTGAGCTCGTCGGTGCGCTTGGTCCGCTCGGCCGCGAGCCGCTCGGCGAGCGCTTCCACCTCGCGCTTCGCGCTGGCGTCGATCTCGGAGAGTTGTTTGGTGAAGTCGGAGCGCATGGCGGCCTGCTCGCGCATGAGACGCTCCTCGAGCCCCTGGAGGCGTGACTCGACAGCGCGCATCTGCCCGCCGAAGAGGATGTCGCGCACCTTGTCGATGCTTTCGGGTGCCGGCTCGTTAGGGGGCAGGTCGGCGGGGCCGTTCGTGGCGAGCGGTGTCAGGGGTGCTACGGCGCGCCCGTTGTCGGCTCGCTGATTTTCCGGTCTGGCCATGTTCGGCTACCTCACGTGGGTGTGACCGCCTCTGGTGGGACGCCTTCCGGCCAAGCTATGGCGCGTGCTGGAAATCCGTTAGAGGGGCTTCTCTACCTGGAGGAGCGCGATTCCCCAGCGGGCACCGGCGGCGTCTTGCGGCACCTTCGTTCGGAATGACGCGGCACGCCAACGCTCGCCGGGGATTACAACTGATCCGCTCGGTTCGGGTCAGGCGTCCGGTGCCCCGCGCGCTACCGGAACTACCGCCGTCGCCTCGATCTCCACCTCGGCACGCTCTTCCAGGAGGCCGGCGACGACCATCACCGACATCGCTGGATAGTGGCGTCCCATGACGTCCCGATACGCCGCGCCGATGGCGTCCCGCTCGCGCAGGTACCGGTCCCGGTCGGTGATGAACCAGGTGAGCCTAACGAGGTGGCGCGGCTCGGCGCCGGCGGCGGCGAGCACCGCCACGATGTTCGTGAGGGCCTGCCGTACCTGTGCGCCCAGCCCGCCGAGCACGATGTGTTGCGTGATGGGGTCCCAGCCGATCTGTCCGGCGACGAAAATCGCGCGCCCCTCGGCCGCGATGCCGTGGGAGTAGCCGGCTCCGCGAGGCCAGCCGGTCGGCGAGACCGGGACGGCCGGCGGCGGGCCAGCTGGCGGGTCCCCGCCTACGGTGGGACCCGGGAACGGGGAACCGGGAACGGGGGGCCCAGAACCGCCCCGCGGGTGCGGATCGTTTGCGCGGGGTCGGTCGCTCATGCGGGTTGCCTCGATTCCCGGTTTCCGGGTCCCGGGTCCCCTGGTTCTCGCTCCTGCTCACGAAGACGGAACCGCTGGAGCTTCCCGGTTTCCGTCCTCGGCAGCTTCTCCACGAACTCCACCCGGCGCGGATACTTGTAGGGCGCGATCTCGCCCTTCACGAAGTCCTGCAGCTCGCGCGCGAGCTCGGGTGTGGCCTCGAAGCCGGGACGGACGACGATGAACGCTTTCACGACGTTCCCCCGCTCCTCGTCGGGCGCAGCCACGACCCCGCATTCCTGAACCGCCGGATGCTCCAGCAGGACGTTCTCGACTTCGGCGCCCGACACGTTGTGCCCGCCGGTAATGATCATGTCGTCGGTGCGCGCCTCGTACCAGAAGTAGCCGTCCTCGTCCTGGCGGAAGGAGTCGCCGGTGACGTTCCACCCGTGCTCGACATACCCGCGCTGGCGGTCGGGGTCATCCAGGTAGCGGCACCCGGTCGGGCCCCGCACGGCCAGCCGCCCGATTTCACCGCGTGGCACTTCGTTGCCGGTGAAATCGATACACCGCGCCGAGTACCCGGGAATCGCGCGTCCGGTCGATCCGGGGCGGATGTCGTCCCCGCTCGCCGAAATGAAGATGTGGAGCATCTCGGTGGCGCCGATGCCGTCGATGATCTTGATCCCGGTGGCGCGCTCCCATGCGTCGAACGTCGCGCGCGGCAGGTGCTCACCGGCCGAAACGCATTTTGTCAGCGAGGAGACGTCGTGCTGGGCGAGCATTCCCAGCATTGCGCGGTATGCGGTAGGCGAGGTCCAGCAGACCGTTGGCCGGAACTCGTGAATCCCTTTGATGAGATGTGGCGGCGCTGCCTGCTCGAGCAGGAGCGATGCCGCGCCCACGCGCATGGGAAAGAGCACGAGCCCGCCGAGACCGAACGTGAACGCGAAGGGGGGGGAACCGCAGCAGATGTCGTCGGGAGAAAGACTGGCCACCGAGCGCGGAAAGCAATCGCAGATGGCCATCACGTCACGATGGAAGTGCATCGTCCCCTTCGCGTTCCCCGTCGTTCCGGACGTGAACGCGATGAGTACGGTGTCATCCGCGGCGGT
>DAINRQ010000041.1:0-53743 GCA_036741775.1 Gemmatimonadaceae bacterium
TGGGCAACCACCTCCGAGCGCAGCGGTCCTAATCGCCCGTGCGGCTTGACTACTCCCCAGTGTCACACTGGGAGAAATTCTCGACCGCAGAGCACGCAATGCATGAGCGCATCGCCCGGAAAGCGATGCGGCCACGAACTACCTCACTCCTTCTCTTTTCGTTGTGCCGCGAGCGCACAGTCGACGATCGATCCGCTGGCTATCAGTCGCCATGATCGATGCTCCATGTGTCGATGCCTGTACTCGCACGGCAGCGTCCTCGCGACACTGCCGCATGTCATTGGCTGCGACTGGTAGCCGACGACTGAGACAAAGGACAATCGAACTCGCTGGCGACTAGAGCGTAGGGGCCACACCCGTTCCCATCCCGAACACGGTCGTTAAGCCCTACAGCGCCGATGGTACTCCGACCGAGAGGTCGCGGGAGAGTAGGCCGTCGCCGGCACCTCTAAGAAAGCGGGCCACCCTAACGGGTGGCCCGCTTTTTTCTCGTCCCCGCACCATGCGAAACCTGTGGGATCGAGGCATAGTCGAGTTCGCGGTCGGCGCGACCGCCGGCGCGCTACTCTTTCGCGAGCGGCAGCGACGCAACGTCGCCGAGCGCCTCGCCGCCGCTGTGCTCGAGACGCTGCTGCGCGCCATCGACGCGAACGATGCCGAAACGGGCGGACACGTGAGACGCGTCGCACGATACGCGCTCATTCTCGCGGACGCGGCTGACCTCGATGCCAGCGAGCAACGGAACGTCGAACGAGTCGCACTCTTCCACGACATCGGGAAGATCGACGAAGCGTTGTTCGACATCATTCACGACAACAGCAAGCTCAGTACGGAAGAGCTGCGGGCGGTGCGGACCCATCCGCAGCGCGGTGCCGAGGTGCTTGCTCCACTCGCGGCGTTTTATCCCGACCTCGCGGATGGTGTGCTATCGCACCACGAACGATGGGACGGTAAAGGGTATCCGCGAAAGCTGCGCGCCAATGCCATCCCGATCGCCGCGCGCATCGTCGCCATCGCGGACTCGTTCGACGCGATGACGTTCACGCGACGCTACCAGAACGCGCGGAGCTTCGAGGAAGCGACAGAGACGCTCATGGCAGGGCGTGGCACGCAGTTCGACCCGAACCTGGTGGACCTCTTTCTCTCACCGCCAGTGATCCAGGCAGCCACGCAGGTCCTCCAAGAGGATCACCGCCGCCCGCGCCCTCGACGTGCCCCACCGACGCGCGATCGCGAAGAGATCCCCGTACCGAAGCTCAGCTTCCGATGGCGGACGACAACGCCCGCGCCGCACGCTCGGGGTCGGGGGCGGCGAAGATCGCCCTGATCGCCGCCACGCCGCTCGCACCAGCCTCGCGCAGCTGCCGGGCGTTCACCTCGTCGATACCTCCAATGCCGATTGCGGGGACGCCGATGAGGCGCGCCAGGCGCGCGAACTCCGCGACGCCGATCGCATCGGCTCCCTCGGGCCTGGAGGCAGCATCGAACACCGGCCCGATCCCCACGTAGTCAGCGCCAGAGGCGTTGGACACCTCGTCCTCCGTGCCAACGGATGCACCGATGATGAATCCCGCCGGCACGACACGCCTGAGTGCCGCGGCCGGAATATCGTCGGTGCCGACGTGCACGCCCGCCGCACCGGCCGCCAGCGCCACGTCCGCACGGGCATTGACGACGAGCGGAACGGGAAGCGCCTCGACCAGCGTTCGCGCGATGGCGACGAGGTCGCGTGGGTCGATGTCCTCGAGCCGCAACTGCACCATCGTCGCGCCGCCGCGCACGGCTGCCTTCGCCCGGGCCACGAGGCCCGGCGTGCCGTCCCGCAGGTCATCCGTGATCGCGACCAGCCGCAGGGCGTCGGAAATCGGGACTAGCGACAGGGGAACAGGGAACAGGGAACAGGGGAATCGTGAAGTGAGCGTTCTCGTCAGGCAGGCCGGCGGCCCAGCGTTAGGCTCAGCGCGCAGCTCGGCCGGCGCTTCTCACCGGCGGCGGCTGGGCGGAGGTGGATTCTCGCGACGGATCTGGTCGCGCGCGGCCGTGTGCTCCGCGTACGTCCGGCGAAACTCGTGGTGGCCGTCGGGGTGCGCAACGAAGTACAGGTAAGGGACGTTCGCCGGGAAGAGCGCCGCCTCGATACTGGCCACCCCCGGCGACGCGATGGGGCCCGGGGGCAGCCCAGCGTGCTTGTACGTGTTGTACCGCGAATCGATCTCGAGGTCCTTGTACAACACGCGGTCCACGTGCTTGCCCAGCGCGTATTGCACCGTCGGGTCCGCCTGCAACAGCATCCCGATCCTCAGCCGGTTGTGGTACACGCCCGAGATCACTGGCCGCTCCTCGGCGAGGCGGGCTTCTTTCTCGATGATCGACGCCAGCGTCAGGATATCGTGTCGTGACATGGCGAGCTCCTGGAGGCGCGAATTCCATTCGGGCTTCCAGACGCGCTCGAACCGTGACACGAGCGCTCGAACCGCTTCCTGCGGCGTCGTCCCCGCGGCGAACGTGTACGTATCCGGAAAGAGGTAACCCTCGAGTGTCGGCGTGGGGACGTCGAGACGACGCCGCAGTGCCGAGTCGGTGGCCGCGACGAGAATCGACTCGGGCGGAACGGCGAGGACCCGCCCCATCGTTTGCGAGATACTGGCGAGTGAAAAGCCTTCGGGAATCGTGACCGTATGGACGAGTCCCTTCCCGCGGGTCAGGGCATCGAGCACGTCGTTCCAGGAGGAGCCGGGCTCGAACAGATACGTCCCGGCCTTGAGCTCACGGTCGCGCCCTCGTGCTGACGCGTAGAACCGGAAGAGCCGAGGTGACGTGATGACACCGGCGCGCTCGAGTGAATCGACGGCGGCGCTGAAACTGGATCCGGCCGGTACCATGACCCGGACGCTTCGCGTGTTCGACGAGCCGCACCCCGCGACCAGGACCGAGGTGAGAGCCGCGGCCGCGACGAACGCCCGGCTGGACGCGGCACGGCGCCTAACGAGATCAGCGCAGCGAGAGAGCATGTTGCAACAGGAATGTTGCGGCCATGGCGTCGACATCGCCCTTCCGGCCTCGGGTGGATCCGCCCATCTCACGAATGGCGCGCAGCGCGGCGGCAGTGGTGTAGCGCTCGTCAACGAGACGCACCGGGAGCCCGGTCCGTTTCTCGAGCTCGGCGGCGACGTGCCGTGCTTCGACAGCCCGCGGCGTATCCTCGCCGTTTTCGTCGAGCGGAAGCCCCACGACGAACCCCTCCACCTCGAGCTCCACGCCGCGCCGGATCATCTCGGCGATGGGCGGCCGCTTGGCTCGCCGGCGCTCGATGAACCCGGCGGGTGACGCGATGGTCCCCGACGGGTCACTCACGGCCAGACCGACGCGACGGTCTCCGTAATCGATCGCAAGCAAACGCAACGCCTACCCACCCTGCGCCATCAAGACGAAGAATTCCTTGTTGTTCTTCGTGCGGGAGAGCTGCTTGAGGAGAAAGACGATCGCCTCATCGGACGGCATATCGCCCAGAAAATTACGCAGGAGATAGACCCGATTGATCTCCTCCTGCGTGAGTAGCAGCTCTTCCTTGCGGGTCCCGGACTTGTTGATGTCGATTGCGGGGAAGATGCGGCGGTCGGCGATCTTACGGTCGAGCACGAGCTCCATGTTCCCGGTGCCCTTGAACTCCTCGAAAATGACCTCGTCCATACGCGACCCGGTCTCGATGAGGGCGGTGGCGACGATCGTCAGCGACCCGCCCGCTTCGATGTTCCGCGCCGAGCCGAAGAACCGCTTTGGTTTGTGCAACGCGGTCGCCTCGACGCCGCCGGAGAGGATTTTTCCGGTGTGCGGCGCGATGGTGTTATGCGCCCGAGCCAGGCGCGTGATCGAGTCCAGGAGGATCACGACGTCCTTGCCGTGCTCCACGAGGCGCTTCGCCTTCTCGATGACCATGTCCGCGACCTGCACGTGACGGTCTGCGGGCTCGTCGAAGGTGGAGCTGATCACTTCGGCGCGCGCCACGCTGTGCAGCATGTCGGTCACCTCTTCGGGCCGCTCGTCGATCAGCAGGATGATGAGCGAGACCTCGGGGTGATTCGCGGCGATGGCATTCGCCATCTTCTGGAGCAGGATCGTCTTCCCCGCGCGTGGCGGCGCGACGATGAGCCCGCGCTGACCCTTCCCCAGCGGGGCAATCAGGTCCACGACACGCATGCTGAGGTCGCCGTTCGGCGCCTCGAGTCGCAGTCGCTCGTCGGGGTAGCGCGGACGCAGGTTATCGAAAGCGACTCGCTGCTTTGCGACCTCGGGTGAGTCGCCGTTGATGGATTCGACCTTCAGGAGGGCCAAGTACCGCTCCCACTCCTTCGGCGGTCTGACCTGACCCGCGACGGCGTCGCCGGTACGAAGGTCGAACCGCTTGATCTGCGATGGTGAGACGTAGATGTCGTCGGGACCGTAGAGATAATTCCAGTCCTGACTGCGGAGGAACCCGTAGCCTTCCGGGAGGATCTCGAGCACTCCCTCGCCGCGCAGCACGGCTTCCGAGTCGAGCAGGTTCTGCTCGATGCGGAAGATGAGTTCCTGCTTTCGGAGGCCCGACGTGTTGGAGATGTTGAGTCCCTCGGCCAACTCCTGCAGCTCGGCGACGGACTTGCGCTTCAGTTCAGCGATATCCACTGGCGGGATCCGGGGGACCGACCCGTGGCGGCGCGATGGGCGTGCCGCAGGCCGAGCGGGAGTGGGGAGGGATGGGAATCCGGCGGGACGAACGACGCGCGGGGACGGAACGAGGGGGAGGGGACGCTACGCTCGACGACCGCGAGTCCGTAGGAGGTACGGCGCGGAGACCGCGAATCGAGGAGCGCCAAGCTTATTCGGGGTGGTTTTTCGGGTCAAGTAGCTCGGGTCTCGCGGCGTGACCGGCCGTCGGAACACACCACGTCCACAGTCAGAAGGCGATGTAGCGAAACGGGCGTCGCTTGATGTCGGTGACGAGCGCGGACATGAGCCGCTCACGCTCGGCGGCTTGCACGGCGATGATCGAGTCCTGTCCAAACCGTCCCAGCGTTCCGCCGTGAGTGGCAAGTAGGGCGCGGGTGATCGAGAGCTCATCGCGGACAGCGGCGACGGCGTGCACCAGCGTGGAATCGCGGCGGAATCGCCCGTACGAGGTCTGGTCGCTCGCGAGAAGGGCGCGCAGCGAATCTGCCTGTGCGGTGGCGGCTCTTGCCCGCTCGACGATTGCGCCGCGCCCCATCAGCATCCCGAGCGATCCGTTGCCGTTCGTCGCGCGGGAGGAGAATCGCGACGCGTTCGCGACGAGCGCCTCGACGCGCTTGGGCGCGTCGAGGGTCGTGAGCGCACCGATCGTCCCGCGTGCCGACGACAGCGACGAGGACAGCACCTTCACGTTCGCCACGATCTCAGGAAACGGTTCCGCTGCTCGGCCGAAGCCGTTCGCGAGCGCCTGGAAGTCGCCTCCAGAGTTGCCGAGGATCGTGTCTCCGGCGCTGAGCATCGGCGCATCGGTGGTGCCGGCTGTGATGTAGACCACATTCGCACCCATCACGCGCGCACCGGTGCGGAGTCGTGCCGATGAGTTCTCGCGGATCTGGTCGCGGTACTTCGACAGGATCTCCAGCTCGAGGACGACGCGGCGCGTCGTGTCGGTCTCGGGCGGCGCGAATCGAACGGATTCGACGCGGCCAACCTTGCGGCCGTTGACCCATACCTCGGTTCCCCCCATGACGTTCCGCGCAGCGGTGAATGCCGCGTACAACCTGACGGTGTCGCCGCGGAGGCGTCCGATCTGGGCGTACTTGAGGGTGGCGCCGGTCGAGATGACGAGGGCGGCGAGGACAGCGGCGCCGGGAACGAGGTCGGCCCAGCGAACGGGACGGGGCATACCGACCGGCTGAGCAAGGGATAGGCCGGACGGAAAACAGCTATCAGCTATCGGCTATCAGCTATCAGCAAAGCACACGGGCCGGCCCTACAGTCGGCGTGACCCGAAGCGGATGTGCAGCTCCGCCAAGGATTCCTGCCCGACGAGCCAATAGCGAGCGGGGCGAGGGGCCTTGGCCCCTCGCCCCGCTCGCACGCGCTCGACAGGATTCGAACCTGTGACCTTCGGCTCCGGAGGCCGACGCTCTATCCAGCTGAGCTACGAGCGCAAGCGCGACTCACGCGCAGGACAGGAAGATTACCGGCGCGGCCAACCCGAGACAAGTTCGCGTCACGCCTGTGGATGCGTCGGCTGCGGGCGTGACGCGGCTCTGTCCCGGCCGTCCTGCGAACGTGAACCTCTCGACGCAAGCCACCTCGACCGATACCGCAGCCGTTACCGACGTTTGCGTTGCTCGCCAGCCGATCTTCGGAACGTCCGGAGACGTCGCTGGCTACGAGCTCCTGTACCGCCGCGCCGCGACCGACACGTCGGCGCGCGGCGTGCGCCGAAGCGTGATGGCGGCCGACGTCGTGGTTCATTCGTTCCTTCACATCGGGCTCGATCGACTCACGGCGGGGCGGAGGGCCTACGTCAACTTCACGCGGGAGATGCTGCTGAGTGGCGCGCACACGCTCCTGCCGCCGGAGCACGTCGTCATCGAGCTGCTCGAGGACGTGGAGCCCGACGATCAGGTCGAAACCGCGTGCGCGCAGCTCGTCAACGCGGGCTATGCGCTGGCGCTTGACGACTTTTCGGGTGGCGCGCACTTCCGGCGACTTCTCGAGCTGGCGACGATCGTGAAAGTCGATGTGCTGAACCAGCCGCTCTCGCGTCTCGACGAGATCGCGCAGGATCTCGCAGTGTACGACGTGCAACTCCTCGCCGAGCGTGTCGAGACGGCGGAGGTGCGGGCGATGTGTGCGGGCCTCGGGTACGAGCTCTTTCAGGGGTATTACTACGCTCGGCCGGAAGTCGTTCGGAACCGGGCGCTCGTGAGCGATGAGCTCGCGATCATTCAGGCGATGGCCGTTCTGCGGGATGCACGTTCGTCGGACGCCGACGCCGAGGCTGCGTTCAGCACCGACGTTGGGCTGAGTTATCGTCTCCTGCGGATGGTGAATGCGGCGGCGCGTGGGGGACGTGGCATCGAGTCCATCCGACACGCCATCCAGCTCAGCGGCCGCGAGGAGCTGGGCAAGTGGCTCGCGCTCCTGCTCGCGTCGTCGATGGCGGCACGCGGGCCGGCGAATCGCGAGTTGCTGCACCTCGCCGTGCAACGGGCGCGGCTGTGCGAGCTGCTCGCGATTCCGGCGGGACGGGGACGCGACACGAACGCGTGCTTTCTCGTGGGGCTCTTCTCGCTGCTCGACGCGATCTCGGGGCTACCGATGGCGGATCTCCTCGACGCTGTCGCGCTCGCACCGGCGCTGCGCTCCGCACTGATGGAGCGCACAGGCCCGTACGCACCACCGCTTTCGATAGTCGAGGCGTACGAGCGGGGCGAATGGAGCAGCGTGATGCGCCAGGCATCGTCCGCGGGACTCGATGCCGCGGTGGTGGGTGCCCTCTACGTTCAGTCGCTCGCCTGGACACGCGACCGGCTGCTCTCGCTGACCGCCGGTTGACCCGACGGTGCCGGTACGAGTGAGTCGCCCACGCTGGGCGGCTGCGGCAGCCCCGGTGGCCTAACGAACGGCAGCATGAGGGAGATCCGTCGGTTCGACGGATCTCGCGGATTGTCCGGACGCCGCAACTGTCGGTCGGCGTATCCGGTGACCTCGACGATGCGTCGAAGCGGGATGGCTGCCGATTCGAGGACACGTCGTGCGGCATTCGCCCGGTCGTTCGAGAGCTCCCAGTTCGTGTACGCCGCGCCGGGCATGTACTGCGCGGCGTCGGTATGTCCCTCGATGCGGATCGGGTTCTCGAGGCGAGCGAGCTCCGCGCCGATGATCTGCAGGGCGACCTGCCCGTCGGGCTTCAGGCGAGCGGAGCCTAACGGGAAGAACGTCTCGCCGCTCTCGCTCTCGATGAGCTCGATGCGTAAGCCGGCGTCAGTCACGATCACCTCGACCTTCGCCCTCAACGTGCCCACCTGCGCGACGCTGTCGAGCTTCTGGCGAATGCCCTGCGACACCTCGTCGAACCGGCGACGCTGGTAGTCCCGGCTCGCGAGCGCGATCGCATTCGTCTTCACGCTCGCCGGCGAGCTGCCCGATGAGATGGGCGTCGCCCCGCCCGAATACCCTTTCTTGTAGCCGACGGGATTGGAGAAATAGCCCTCGATGGCCTGCCTGAGCTGCTGATCCATCCCGAGGATCCACATGACCATGAAGAACGCCATCATCGCCGTGACGAAGTCGGCGTAGGCCACCTTCCACGAGCCGCCGTGGTGGCCCCCGTGTCCTTTGACCTTCTTCTTGACGATGATGATCTTGGTGCCGGGCTTCGCCACGTCAGGCCGCCTTGCGCCGAGTGAGCCCCTCGAGCTCCGCGAACGACGGGCGGTCGTTCGGCTCGATGTTCCGCCGCGAGAACTCCACGCATGTCATGGGAGCGTCGCCGCGGGCGAAGGAGAGCAGGGCGGTGCGGATGCACGACATGTACGCGGCTTCGGCGCGCATGCGTCCCTCGATGGCCGTGGCGAGTGGGCCGACGATGCCGTACGACAGGAGAATGCCGAGGAACGTCCCGACGAGCGCCGCGGCAACCTTCTCACCGATCTCCGATGCGGCTCCGCCGATCGAGCCCATGGTGATCACGACGCCAAGCACCGCGGCGACGATCCCGAAGCCCGGCATCGCGTCCGCGACGCGAGTGAGCGCTTGCGGAACCTGTCCTTCTTCCTCGTGATGTCGCTCGAGGTCGAGGTCCAGAATCTCCGACAGGTGATGGTCCTCGACCGCACCTGTGAGCAGCACCTTCAGCGTGTCGCAGAGAAAGGCCAGGGCGTTCTGATGGTGGCAGAAGCCGGGGTACTTCTTGAAGAGCGCGCTCTCCTTGGGGTTCTCGATGTGTGCTTCGAGCGCGATGAGTCCGTCCTTTCGAGCGGTCTGAAAGACGTCGTACAGGAGCTGAAGCAGCTCCGCGTAGGCTGCTTTCGTGAACGGGTTGGGCTTGAGGAGGCCGAGCATGGCCTTGAACGTCTTCGACAGGATGCTCGGCGGGTTGGAGATGATCATTGCGCCCAACCCGGCGCCGCCGATGATGATGAACTCGGTCACCTGCCACAGCACGCCGAGCTTGCCATGGTGCATGGTGTAGCCGAGCAGCACGCTGCCTATGACGACGACGAGGCCTACGATCGTGAACACTTGCGTCGGGAATCGGGAATCGGGAATGGGGAATCGATGGGTCCCGTGAACGCGGTGCCCAATCGTCCGCCGTTAGGAGTATCGACCAGCGCGCGCTAAAAACTGAGCGAGAACGCTGTTACGGTTCCCCCCGCCCGGCTTCGCCGGGCACCCGCCCCGTTCCCGGTTTCCGGTTCCCGATGCCGAGCAGGTCGCGCACATCCGGCGTGGCGTTCGCCCGTTTGTTCTCCGAGGCGATCTGCGTCACGATCTCCTCGCGGAGGATGCTCACTTCGGGTGGCGCTTCGACACCAATGCGGACGCCTTTCCGGTCGCAGGCGATAATGACGATCCGGATGCCGCCTTCGATCAGAATGGCGTCACCGACTCGGCGGCTCAGAATCAGCATTCGGACGCTCCGCTACACCATCTCGAGGAGCGATTGCGCGAGCTCGTCGGCGGTGCGCACCAACCGTGACGCCGCCTGGTAGGCCTGCTGATGTCGAATCAACAGCGTGAGCTCCTCGTCGACCGACACGCCATTGACGCTCGATCGACGGGTCTCGGCCTGGCTGGCGAGTGCGCCGAACACGTCGGCCGAGTTCTCGGCGGCCCGCACGTCCATGCCGAGGCTGGTGACGGTGTCACGGAACGAATCGTTGAAAGTCGCGCCGCCTGCAAGCCCGACCTGCGCCGCGAAGGCAGCCGCGCCCATCGCCGTCTGAAGGGCGGCGATGCCCGCGCCGTCACGAAGCGCGCCCATTGCGAGCGCCAGCGTGTTGTCGCCGGGCGCGTTCTGTGTGGACCCCGACGCGATCACCGCGGCATTCGCGGTCACTTCTGCCGAGAGCGAGATCGTTCCTGCGGTCGTCTGGCCAGGATTGAAAAAATCGATCCGCGACCCGGTGGGCGGCACGAGTGGGTCCCAGTTCGCGCCACCGAGGGCGTCACCTGCCGCCGTCCACCCGCTCTGATGGATGAAGTTCACGCCGTTGACGAGCCCGCGCGCGAACGTATCGAGTCTCGCGCGGACGTTGGGGATGTCGCTCGCGAGCAGGGTCAGCGCGGTGCCGACGGTGCCGTCGACCTGGCGGAGCGGATCAGTCGCCCCCACGAGACCTAACGATATGGGCGATCCCGCGCGAAGCTCGAGCGGCCGCGCGTTCGCGCCGTCGACGATCGAGGTTCCGCCGATGACGAACGCGAGCGTCCCGTTGCTCTGCGGCATCAGGCGACCGCCCGTGAGCCTGGCGAGCTGGTCGGCGATTCGGTCGCGGGTGTCGCGAAGATCGGGCGCTTGTTTGCCGCCTACTTCGGCGGTCGTGATCTGGCTATTGAGGTCGGCGAGCTGCGACGCCAGGCGGTTCACCTCGTCCACCGACGTCGCCAGCTGCGTGCGCGTGTTGGCCTCGAGCTCGGCCAGGCGGTTTGCAAAGCGATTCAGCGTACTCGCGACCTCTGCTCCCCGCTGCCTGACGACAGCCTGCGCGCCTGGTGATCCCGGGCTGTTCGCGAGATCGGACCACGATGACCAGAACGCGTCGAGGGCGCCGGCGAGTGCCTGATCGGTCGGTTCACCGAAAATCGCCTCGACCTGACTCAGCACATCGCGGCGGAGACCGAAGCCCTCGGCGCTTGCCGCTTCGCGCCGGTAGCTCGCGTCGAGGAGTGTGTTGCGAAGCCGCACGACGTTCTGTACCTGGACGCCGGTGCCGATCGAGCCGAATTCCAACCGCTGCGGCAGCGATGGAACGAGTTCCGCGCGCTGGCGCGAGTACCCCTCGGTCTCGGCGTTCGCGATGTTCTGCGAGACGACCGTGACCGCCGCCTGATGCGCGGCGATCGCGGTTCGCGCGATGCTGAGTATGCTCCCGAAGGTAGACACTCAAGCCTGCCGGTCGAGAATGCGCGCTGCCGCCGGTTTCTCTCCCGGGGCAGCGCCGGTGTAAAGCGGCTGCGGGCCCCCGGAACCGAGCAGCGCCCGGACGTACTCGTCGCTCGCAGTGAGCGCTTCGCGAAGGAGACGGCGATTCACCGCCACTTCGCCGGAAAGGGTCTGCGCGGCCGCCTGCAGCGCCTCACGCGCCTCGCGCAGGTGCGGCGTAAACGATGGTCCGAGCGCGTCCTCGAGCTCGCGAAGCGCCAGGTCCTCGCCGCGCCCGAGGCGGGTATTGAGTGCGCGACGACGCTTGCGTGCTTCGCCGAGCGTGCACAGCACGCGCTGCACGGCGTACACCGTCTCCTCGACGCCCTGCAGATCGTCGGCGCCGACGGCCGCGCGCTGGCGACGCATGAGCGCAATGAGCTCGTCGATCAATCGCCGTTCCGATCCGAGGGCGTCGATCATACGATCGCGCGCGACCGCGAGGTGCGGCGGAACGGCGAGCGGCTCGTTTGGATTCGCCGGAGCCGCGGGCGGGACGGGGCGAGGCGGAGCGACCGGGTGCATCACGAGGTCCTCTTGTCATCGGTGCCGGGCGATGCCGGCGCCGGGTTCGCGGGCGATAGTGCCGTCCGCAGCTGTCTATAAAGGGATTCGCCGATGCCGCGATCCCACTGGTTCGGGACGTGGCTGGCCATTCGTTCATCCATAAGGGCGGTGAAGATCTCCTCTCCGGCTCCGCCATTCGCGAGGCCGTCCCGCGGGATGGTCTCACGCATTGCCTTGAAGAGCTGCTGCACGAACACGCCCTCGAGCTGCTTGGCCACCGCGCGGAGACGTTGCTCGTCGCCCGTCATCGCGTTCGCGGCCGTGCCGCCAGTCGTTATGCGTCTCATCGTGTCACCACCTCGGCCGAGATCGAGCCGGCGCGTCGCAGCGCCTCGAAGATCATAGCGACCTGCGAGGGTGGCGTCTGGACGGCGTGCAGCGCGGTCATGAGCTGCTGCACGGACGTCCCGGACGCCAGCCGCACGCGGCCGTCGGTGTTCCCGGTCAGAGTATCGGCAGGTGCGCCGCCAATCGAGAGTGTGACGGCGCCCACACTGACGACAGCCGCGCCGACCGGAAGCTCGCCACCGGCGACGACGGATCCGCTATGCGCATCGATGACGATGCGAGCCGCTATGCTGGGCGTCACACTCAGTTCGCGGATCCTCGCCAGTTGCGTGGCCGCATCTCCTTCCCCGAGCGTGAGCGCGATCGCGCCTGGGTCTTCGACCTTTGCGGTACCGGCACCGAGCGATGTGTCGATGGCAGCGGCGATGCGGGTTGCGGTGCCGATGTCCGGTTCGCGAAGGAGTAGCCGCGATGCGGCGGTGAAGTCGGGGCGGGGCAGATCCCCTTCGATGAGACCGCCGTCCGGCACCCGTCCGCTCGTTTCCACGAGGTACGGACGACGACGGCCGGCGCCATAGTCGTTGACGAGCAGCTGACCCTGGGCAGTCGCGACGGGCGTTCCGCCTGCCTCCGCGACAAGCGGCGTGGTCCACAGGACTCCGCCGCGCAGCGAGCGCGCGTCGCCGACGGACGACACGTGAATCTCGAACTTCCCGCCGGCACGCAAATAGGGCGACACCTCTGCGGTCACGAGGACCGCGGCTACGTTGCGCGTGCGAAGGAGCTCGGCGGGGACCGAAACGTCGAACCGGCGAAGCAGGTTCACGACGGATTGGACGGTTTGCTGCGATGACCGTCCTCCGTGGCTGTTGTCGCCGGTGTTGTCCAACCCGACGACGAGACCATAGCCCATGAGCCGGACGGGCACCGCTTGCTCTTCGATCACGAGGTCGCGGATGCGCGTTTGTGCCTCGAGTCTGCCGGTGCCTAACGTCGCGCTGCCGGCGACCATCGCCAGCATGGTCACGAGCCACGGACCAAACGTGAACCGGCGAATCATGGCCAGATCGCCCCCAGTACGCGTGTGAGGATTCCGCTGCGCGGCTTGCCGAGGGATCCCTGGGCCTGGTAGACGATCTGCGCGTCCGCGATTCGCGATGAGGCCGCGTAGTCAGTGCTCGTCACGTCCTGCGGCCGGAGCCATCCGGTGAGCGTCATGACCTGCTTGTTCTTGTCCACGTCGACGGTCTTGGACCCTTTGACCTGGAGCGTCCCTTCTTCGCTGATCGCGATGACCTTGACGCTGATCTCGCCGACGAAGTGGTTGGCCCGACTTGCCTCGCCGCGCTGACGCGACTCGCCGTCGTTGCTGCTCTCGATGGAGATGCGCTTGCCGGCCGCGGGGGCGGGCAGGTTGGCGTCGGCGCCGAGCTTCCGGCGCTTCTGATCGGTGGCCGTGTTCACCTTGTTCGCGGAGGCCGCCGTGCGTTCGTCGACGAGGACGGTGATGATGTCGCCCACGGCGAAGTCGCGCCGGTCCGACGTCCAGGAGCGAGGTGGCCGACGCGCCGGCGTAGAGTCGGCAGGTGGCATTGCGGAAGGGCCGAGCGGCGTCGCCGACCCGGCCGGTGCCTGACCGCGCAGCGGAGTGACGACGGCAGCGGAAAGCACGAGAACGATGAGAGTTCGTGTCATCGGCTGGAGGTGGGTTCGGCGCGGACGGTGCCGGGAGCGGTGACGACGCCACGCAGCCGTCGGGCGGAATCCATGCGGACCCACACACGCTGGCCGAGGGATCCCGACGTGGCGGCTGTGCCGCGAATGGAGAGGCGAATGTCGCGGCGCTCGACGACGTAGGTGACCGGCTGTCCAGCGGTGACGAGAGCGGGTGGGCCGACCGCGGGTTCGACGAGCGGCTCGCCGGCCGCGACAGGGCGGCGAGTCACCCATCCGGAATCGGCCATCGGCGCGCTCCCGAGCGACGAGCGAACGACGACGGACGCGATCCGATAATCGCCTGGCGTGAGCGACGCGCCTCGCGGCAGCGCACGCGCCGCAACGGGCACTGTGCGTGTGACGCCTGACGGCGGTGCTGCCACCGCCGGCACGCCGGCTTGCGCGCCGACCGGCGACGCAGCCGCGACCAGGACGAGCGCGGACACCCCGATGCGAGACACTTAGCGGATCATCCCGTTCGCGATGGCCATCATCTCTTCAGCGTTCTTGATCGCCTTCGAGTTGATCTCGTACGCGCGCATGGCAGTGATCATCTCGACCATCTCCTGGACGATCTCGACGTTGCTGCCCTCGAGGTGGCCCTGGAGAAGTCGTCCCATGCCGTCCTCGGATGGGTAGCCGACGACCGCGGCGCCGGACGCCGGGGTCTCGACGTAGATGTTCTCTCCCATGGCGAGGAGGCCGGCCGGATTCATGAAGCGGGCGAGCTCGATCCGCCCGATCTCCTCGGGGGCGTTGTCGGCGCCGCGTGTCGCGGTGACGACGCCCGTCGCCGAGATGGCGATATTGGTCGCGTCGTCGGGGACCTTGATGCCGGGGATCAGCGTGTACCCTTCGGACGTGACGAGCGTTCCGGTGTCCGACACGCCGAAGCTGCCATCTCGTGTGTATCCCACCTGGCCGTTAGGCAACTGGACCTGGTAGAACCCCTCGCCCTCGATGGCGACGTCGAGTGGTCGTTCGGTCGGCTCGATGGGGCCCTGCTGGTGGATCCGCTGGACGCCGGCGAGTCGCGTTCCGCGCCCGACCTGAATGGCCGGAAGGGAGTTCGCGTCCGGCGCGCCGACGACGGTTGCGGCCTGCACGGTCTGGTAGAGGAGGTCCTCGAAGTGCGCGCGGCTCCGCTTGAACGCGGTCGTGTTCACGTTCGCCAGGTTGTTGGCGATGACTTCGCTGCGGGTCTGCTGCGCCATCATGCCGGTGGCGGCGGTGCGGAGTGCTGGGTCCATTGTCGGGAATCGGGAATCGGGAATCGAGCTGATAGCTGATAGCTGATAGCTGGTTACACCTTGCCCAAATCGTTCGAGATCGTGGCGCGGATGCCGTCCAGCGTCGTCAGTGCCTTCGCCGCATTGGCGTAGGCGCGTTGGACGGAGATCATGTCCACCATCGTCGAGACGGTGTTCACGTTGCTGTCCTCGACGAACCCCTGCTTCACGGCGCGTTCGCCGAGGGCGAGCGGCTTGCGGGAGGCGTCAGGCACGAACAGCGTGCCGGCGTCGTGCTCCATGTTCGTGCCGGCGGCGACGGTCTCCATTCGCAGGCGATCGACCGCCTCGCCGTCCACTGCCACGAGACCATCCCGGTCGATGGTCACCATGCCGGGACCGAGTCGAATCGGGCCCTTCTCGCCCAGCATTGCGTTCCCCGCGGCATCGATGAGCGTACCGTCGGGAGAGAGCTGGAAGGACCCACCGCGGGAGAACCGTTCGCCCTGCGGGGTCGAGACAACGAAGAACCCGTCGCTGTCGGTCGCGAGGTCGAGCGCGCCACCGGTCTCGCTGAACGTCCCGCGGCGAAGGTCGGTCGCGGTGTCGGGCACAGGGTGCGAGTCCTCGATCAGGCGCGCGAAGACGCGCTCGGCCTTGAAGCCGGTGGTGTTCGCGTTGGCGAGGTTGTTCGCCACGATCTCCTGGCGGCGCTCGTAGTAACGAAGCGCGCTGGCCGCGGCGGCTATTCCGTCAGGCATCGTCGGGAATCTGGAATCTGGAGTCGGGAATCGGTGCAGTGGTCATTCCGAGCCGTAGGCGAGGAATCGCCGTCGTCCCGACAGAGCGCCCTCTACCGGGAGGGACGCGATTCCTCGACTGGGCGCCTTCGGCGCTCCGCTCGGAAAGACCACGTCCGTGACAACGTTAGGCAACCGACGTGCCCTCGTATACATCGTTAGGTGGCAATCACTTACGTAGTCCGGCTAGTCTCAGCCAACCGGCAGATCGTGCCGCTGTCGGACGAGTCTTCCGGGCCGGGATGATCGCGTTGCTCCGCGTGAGGGTACCGGCACGGACGATGGTGGCGACCGCGTCGTGCGATAGCCCCGTTCGGCGCGCGATGTCGGCGGTGCTCGAGCCCTGCCGTGCGAGACGCCTCACGGCCGCGGCGTCCATCGTCTCGCGCGTCGGCACCTCGGCCTCGCGAGGCCAGAAGTACAGAGTGACGAGCGTCACCGTAATGCTCGCGGCGGCAACGAGGGCCGCGACGCCCTGGTGCTGTGGTGGGATGCGCGACACGGCGTCGTAGGCGGCGTGCGCGGCCTGGGAGATCGTCGCCCCGATCGCGCTTGCGGCGTCGGTCGCGAGCGCCACGCCTCGATCGATAATGGCGCCAACGGTCATGCCACCCTCCGGCGAAAGTCCGCGAGCTCGACCCGGAGTTTTCCGAGCGCCTTCGCGCGGATCTGTGACACGCGCGATTCGGTGAGCTCGAGGACGTCTGCGATCTCGTGGAGCTTGAGCTCCTCGAAGTAGTAGAGCGTGAGGACGATTCGTTCCTGATCCTTGAGCGTCGCCAGCGAGTTGCGCAGGATCTCGTACTCCTGTTGACGTGAGAGCTCATCGTTGACGTCGGACTCGGGTTCGGGAAGCAACGGCTCGAGGACGCGGTGCGTGTTCCCGTCGGCGTCGGTGGTGGTCTGCTCCAGCGGAACGTGCACGGCGCCCTCGGTTTCCGCCTGCCACCGCCACAGCGTGTCGAGGTCGAGCCTCAGTTGCTCGGCGACCTCCTTGTCGGTAGCGGGGCGGCCGAAGCGGCGAGTCAGCGTCTCGCGAGCGGCAGCGATCTCGCGGGTCTTGCGTCGGATCGAGCGAGGCACGTGATCCTGACGCCGCAGCTCGTCCAGGATCGCGCCGCGGATGCGTGGCACGGCGAACGTGCTGAACGCGAGGCCGCGTGATGGGTCGAACGCGTCGAGCGCGCTCATCAGCCCAATGGTCCCACAGCTCACGAGCTCATCGAACTCGGCCGGTGCCGCGAGCGTTCGCGACAACTGCCGCGCGACGTGGTGGACGAGGCTGAGATGCTCCGTCAGTAGCGCTTCACGAGCGGCGGCGTCGCCGTTGGCGAGGGCCTGCCACTTCGACTTGGAGTCGGCAGGAGTAAGGCTCATACGCGAGAGTTGGTGGAGCGGCGAGCGAGGCTTGCGCCAGAGGTCGCGCGCGAAAGCGTTAGGTCGGGTGGCGCGATTCGCTGTCCAATGCGTCGCAACGCATCGGCGGCGGGCGAGCCGGCGGCTGCGTCAACGGCGCCAATGCCACCTGCGAGCGCGTCCGTGAAGTTCGGGTCGTCAGGCACGCAGCCGGCGAGCGCCACGGTACGCGCCAGGAATTGTTCGCCGGCTGCCGTCAGCATGCCCATCGTTCGCGACGCGACATCATCGTCGCAGCGATTTGCCACGACCTCGACGGCGATTCCCGGGCAGCGCAGATGCAACAGCTTGATCAGCGCATACGTCGACACGACGGCGATCCGATCGGGTGCCGCTACCGCGAGAAAGCGCGTGGCGCCATCACCGCACGCGGTCACGATCGAATCGACCGTCGCGCCCGCGTCCACGATGACGAGCTGGTACCGCTCGTACAGCGTCGCCGTCCGCCGGAACAGGAGCTTTCGCTCGGCGGGACTCAGCAGCTCAGCGGTCGGCGGCGAATGCGCGGAGAGCAGGGTGAGTCGCTCGGCGACGGGAACCAGCAGCGCTTCGGGCTCGGCACGACCCGCGCGCAGGTCGTCCAGCGTATGGCGCGGCTCGACGCCAAGCATGTGGTGCACGACGCCGAGCTGATGCCCGGTTTCGACGAGGAGGACGTTCTGTTCCTCGCTCATCGACGAAGCGAGCAGCGTCGCGACGGTAGACGTCCCCACGCCACCCTTACCGGCGCCGACGACGACGACGGGTGGCGCACCCGGCGCGGGGGCGGCGGCCCGGCCCCGCAGGGCCATGAACTGCCTAACGGCGGCGAGCTGAGCGCTCACGCGGCTGCCATCCGTTCGGTACGAACGGTCACACCGAGCATCGACAGGATCCGGCGGGCGGAGTGAAGATCGTCGGGAATGGCCTGCCCGTCGGTCATCCAGCGTGCCGGCAAGTCGAGCGCCGCAGCGAGTGCCGCGAGGCCGCCGTCTTCGGGCGCCTCATCGGCCTTCGAGATGATGACGTGTGTCGGGGCAACGGCCGCATAGGCCGACCGCAACCCGATGGCGACGTCGGTGCGCATAGTGGCGGGGACGACGAGATGAACCTCGTCGGGCGCGAGTGGCTTGAGTAGCGCCTGCCAGCGCGCGGCATCCTCCTTCGCGCGAGGTCCGCGCCCAGGCGTATCGACGATCACGACCTCGCATTCATCGAGCCGCTTCAGCGCGCCGACGACCTCGCGCTCGTCATAGACGACCTCGAGCTTGATGCTCGCGATGTCGGCGAGCGCCTGCATCTGCTCGATGGCGCCGACGCGAAACGTGTCCAGCGTGACGAGGCCGACGTGGCGTTCCCCGAACGCCTCGGGGTGCAGCGCGAGCTTCGCCGCCGTGGTCGTCTTGCCGGCGCCTGTAGGGCCCACGAGCGCAATGATGTGCGGGCCAAATCGCCCGCGTCCGCCGATCTCGCGCGGCAGGTATGGCGGCTCGGGCGAAAGCTGGCCGCGCAGGCGCTCGATGTCGGCCGCGCGCGCAGCGATGACTTCGGCACGCATGTGCCCGCCGTCGCGCGACAAGTGACTGCGTACGATCACGGCGTCGTCGCCGAGTGCCTGACGAGCCTCCTCGAACACACGACGGAGGTCGGTGCCGCGAAAGGACTCAAACCGCATGGGTCAGCTCCCAGGTTGCAACGGAGTTGAGCTTGATGGCCGCCGGCAGCTCGGCGAGCGACACGACGGGCAGGTTCGGCATCACCGGCTCGACGAGCTTGCGAATGCCGACGCGCAGGCTCGGCGGCGTGATGAGCGGCGCGGAGCGCCCCTCGGTCGAATGGGTCGTGGCGATCGCGTTGAGCTCGCGAAGCAGTGACGCGAGCGTGTCCGGGTTCAACAGCTGTGTGCCGGCGTTCGCCGAGCGTGGGCTGAAGAGGCCCATGAGCGCCGCCTCGAGCCGCGGACCGATGGTGACGCCGCGAATGGATCCATCCTCGCTCGCATAGAGACGAGCGATGGCATTGGTCATCGCGCGCCGAACATGCTCGGTGAGAAGCTCGGGGTCCTTCGTCTGATCGGCCGAGTCGCCAAGCGCCTCGAGGATCGTGACGAGATCGCGGATCGGGACCCGCTCGCGCAGAAGTCGCTGCAGCACGCGGTGGAGCACACCGAGCGAGATCTTCGCCGGGATGATTTCCTCGACGAGCGCCGGGTGCGACTTCTTGAGCGTCTCGATCATCTCCTGCACGTCCTGCCTGCCGAGCAGCTCCGCCGCGTTGGCCTTGAGTGCTTCCATGAGATGCGTCGCGATCACCGTGGACGGCTCGACGACGACATAGCCGTAGGATTCCGCTTCGACGCGACGTGTGGCGGCGATCCAGCGGGCCGTGAGCCCGAACGCGGGATCCGTCGTCTCGATTCCTTCCACGGCGCGCATTGCGCTTCCCGTGTCGAGCGCGAGCAGGAACCGGGGCATCACCTCGGCGCGAGCGACCTCGGAGCCTCGCAGCTTGATGACGTAGTCGTTCGCGGGAAGGCGGATGTCGTCGCGCAGGCGAATCGGTGGAACGAGAATGCCGACCTCGAGCGCGGCTTGCTTACGAAGGAGCTGGATCCGCTCGAGTAGATCGCCACCCTGCTTGTCATCCACGAGCGGGATGAGCGCATAACCAACCTCGAGCTCGATCGGATCGATCTGAAGAAGGTCATGCATTGGATCCTGCGTCTTCTCCGGCTCCTTGGCGGCGACCTGGTCGGCCCGCACCTGTGCCTGGCGTGTGTGTTCGGCCTTCTCGGCCGCGCGCGCCAGCATCGCCATCAGGCCCGCGAGCGCGAGGAAGGGGATCTTCGGCAGCCCCGGGACCACGCCGAACGTCGCGATCACCGCCGCGCTGACCCAGATCGCGCGAGGGTAAGCCGCGAGCTGTGCCGCGAGCTGCACACCCATGCGCGCGCCCCCTGACGCTCGCGTGACCATGATGCCCGCGGCGGTGCTGACGATGAGCGCGGGGATCTGCGCGACGAGCCCTTCCCCGACCGTCAGTACCGTGAAGTGGCTCGCCGCTTCGCTCGCCGACATTCCTTTCTGCACCACGCCCACGAACATCCCGCCGATGATGTTGACGGCAGTAATGAGCAGCGCGGCGATCGCATCCCCCTTCACGAACTTCGACGAGCCGTCCATCGCGCCGTAGAAGTCCGCCTGACGAGCGATCTCCTCGCGGCGGCGGCGTGCCTCGTTCTCATCGATCAGGCCGGCGGAGAGGTCGGCGTCGATGGCCATCTGCTTGCCCGGCATCGCGTCGAGGGTGAACCTCGCCGCGACTTCGGCCACGCGGCCCGCCCCCTTCGTGATCACGATGAAGTTGATCCCGATGAGGATCAGGAAGATCACGAGTCCCACGGCGTAGTTGCCGCCGATGACGAACTCGCCGAACGCGTGAATGACCTGGCCTGCCTCGCCGTGAGTGAGGATGAGGCGAGTACTGCTCACGTTGAGTGCGAGCCTGAAAAGCGTCAGCAGCAGGAGCAGCGCGGGGAACGAGCTGAACTCGAGCGCGTCCGCCGTCTGCATGGCCGTCAGAAGCACGACGAGCGACAGGCCGATGCTCGTTGCGAGGAACAGGTCGAGCAGCGGTCCGGGCAGCGGCAGGATCAGCAGCGCAATGACGAAGACGACGGCAATAGCCAGCCCCGTCTCCGCGCTTCGGCGTGCTGGGCCCGCGGCTGGCGCGGCGGCCGGACGTGGTGCGACGGCCGTGCTCATGCGAGCACCTCACGCAGTCCGGCGCCGCCGCGGAGAATGCGCCGGCGAATCACGAAGGCGAGGATCTCCGCCACCGCGAGATAGAGCTCATGCGGGATCATCGATCCCACACGCGCCCTGGCGACGAGCGCGCGGGCGATCGGTTTGTTCTCGATCATTGGCACACCCGCTTCTTTCGCGATCGCCTTGATGCGTTCGGCGACCTTGCGCTGCCCCATGGCGATCACGATCGGCGCGGGTGCCACGAGCGGGTCGTACTTGAGCGCGACGGCGAGGTGCGTCGGGTTCGTGATGACGACGTCGGCCGTCGGCACCTCACGGAACATCTGCCGGCGGGCGAGCGCACGCCCCATGCTGCGCATGCGCTGCTTCACGAGCGGGTCGCCCTCGGACTGCCGCATTTCCTGCTTGATCTCCTCGCGGCTCATGCGCAACTGGCGCTCGTGTTGCCACACCTGCCAGAGGTAGTCGAAGAGCGCGAGTCCGAGGTAGCAGAGCCCCGACGTGATGAGGAGCTTGACCGAGTAGGTCTTCACGACGTGCAGGAAGCTCGCGGGACCCTGGTCGGCGAGTGCCATCGTCGCTGGCCAGGCCGCGACCATTGCACCGCGCACGGCAAGAGCGACGATGAGCAGCTTGCAGAGCGACTTCACGAGCTCGGCCCATGACTGCACGCCCGCGATGCGCTTCGCGTTCTTGCCGGGGTTCAGACGTTCGAGCTTCGGCTCGAGCGGTTTGCTGGTGAAGATTCCCCGCGCCTGAATACCGCCGATGAGCAGGGCAATCCCGGCGAGCGCCGCACCCCAGATCGCAATGGTGCCGAGCGTCCTCCATCCCATGCCACGCAGGAGGACAACCGACGCGTTGGGATCGAGTGGCGCGGCGCCGAGCGAGGCGAGCCCGAGACCGAATACAGCGAGCACTCGACGCGCCAGCATCGGTCCGGCCATCGTGATGAGCAGCGCGCTGCCGAGGAGCACCATCGCCATCGTGAGCTCCTGGCTCCGTGGGATCTGCCCCTCGTTGCGCGCGTCGTCTCGCCGTTTCGGTGTTGCTTGTTCGGTGCGCTCCTGGTCGCCGGCGGCCATATCAGCGGGCCCCTCCCACGGCAAAGCTGTCGAAGAGACGAGTGAGCACGCCGTCGTACGCCACGCTCCAGCCGTTGAACCAGAGGGCGATCATCGGTAACGCGGCGCCGAGGGAGAAAAGCCCCAGGCCGATCTGAACGGGGAACGCGAGCGAGAGGATGTTCAGCTGGGGGGCCGCTCGGCTCAGGACCGCGAGCGCCACGTTCGCGATGAGCACGAGCGCGACAACGGGGGCGGCGAAGCGAAGTCCGAGCGCGAATAGCGTCGAGCCAAGCGAGACGAGCGACGCCGCTCCGGCCTTCATGTCGATGGCGCCGCCGACGGGCACGTGCCGCAGGCTCGCCGCGAGCGCGTCGAGCATGATGAGGTGCGCGTTGAACGCGAGCAGCAGCGCGACGGTGAAGAAGTTGAGGAACTGGCCGAGCGCTGGTCCCTGGGTCTGCGTGAGCGGGTCGACAATGGCCGCGCCGGAAAGCCCGATCTGGATGGCGAGGAACTCACCCGCGGCTTCCGCGGCGCCGACGAAGATCGCGGCACCGAGACCGATCGCGAATCCGACAAGCGTCTCCGACAGGAGGGCAACCGGCGTGAGCTCCGCCGGTCCGGTCAGATACGTCATCGCGACCGGCTGCAGCAACACGGTCAGCACCACGACAACTGCTGTTCGGAGCGTCACGGGCAGTGTACGCGCGGAGAACACCGGAGCGACGAGCACGAGTCCGCCCACGCGCGCGCCGAAGAGCACGAGGGTCGCGGCGGCCCCGGGCGCGAAGAGGTCGAAGGCGGGCGCAGTCGTCACGAGATCAGATTCGGCAGACTGCGCAGCAGCTGCGTGGTGTACTGTACCATGAGCTGCATCATCCACGGCAACGCGACGAGAAAGACGACCGCGACCGCGACGAGCTTCGGCACGAAGGAGAGCGTCTGCTCCTGGATCTGCGTGACGGTCTGGAACACGCTCACAATGAGCCCGACCGCGATGGCAACGAGCAGCATGGGCGCGGCGACGAGCAGCGCGACCATGAGCGCGTTACGAGCGAGGTCGGTGACGAGAGCGTGGGACATCGGGAATCGGGAATCGGGAATCGGGAATCGGGAATCGGGAATCGGGAATCGGGAATCGAGCTGATAGCTGATAGCTGATAGCTGATAGCTGATAGCTGATAGCTGATAGCTGATAGCTGTTACTTGAACCCCGCGACCAAACCCTGAATCACCAACGACCAACCATCGACCAACACGAACAGCAGTAGCTTGAATGGCAGCGAGATCATCGCCGGCGGGAGCATGAACATGCCCATGCTCATGAGCACCGCGCTGACGACGATGTCGATGATGATGAACGGCAGAAACAACGCGAAGCCGAGCTGGAAGGCCGTGCGCAGCTCGCTCGTCACGAACGCCGACATGAGCACGACGGTCGGAATCTCCTCCACGGACTTCGGCGGCTCGGCCTCGCTCATCTCGACGAATGCTTCGATGTCCCGATCGCGCGTCTGGCGCAGCATGAATCCGCGAAACGGAACGACCGCGGCCGACATCATCGCGGCCTGCTCGATCTCACCGTTGAGCCACGGCGTGATGGCGGTCCGGTTCGCTTCACTCAGCGTCGGGCCCATCACGAAGCCGGTGAGCAGGAGGGCGAGCGCGGACACGAGGTGCGCGGGCGGGGCGCTCTGTGTGCCGAGTGCCTGCTTCAGGAAATGGAGAACGATGAGGATGCGCGTGAAGCTCGTCATCATGAGGAGAAGCGTCGGCAGGAGCGTCAGGAGTCCCATCATCACGACGACGCCGACCGCGCCGCTCAACCGAAGGCCGCCGTCCTCCTTGTCGCCGCCGACCGTGAGCTCGAGCTGCGGAGCGGCGCGGTTCAGGACCGCTTCCGTCGCGGCGACGCCGCTCACCGCGGCTGGGTTGGTCGTGCGCGGCGATTGTGCGCCGGGCACGCTCGCGACGCCGGCCGTCCGAGCGGCGTTCGGAGCCGGCGCGGTTGCTTGCGGGGCCACAGAGCTCGGTACCCCTCGCGGGATGACAAGTGGACCGGCGTTAGGCTGTCGCTGCGGCTGCTGGGCATGCGCGGCGAACGGCCCGGTCGCCAGCCCGATGGCAAGGAGAAGGGCACCGATGGGCACGCCTGCCGTCCGCATCCCGTCGCGAAGCAACGCGCGGAAATCGCGCGGCCCAGCCGTGACCAGAGGCGCGGTGGTCACCGCCTCGAGGTCTTCGGGGTCGAGCACGAGCAACTGACGCACGCCGCCGTCGCCCACCGACACTGCTACCGTCTGCGTGCCAATGCGCACGACCGCGATCCCCTGTCGGGGGCCGAGCGGAATGCGTCGGAGGACCTCCATGTGGAGGCCGGCGCGGGCCATGGCCGGTCCGATCGCCACACGCCGCACGACGCGCAACGTGATGGCGAGCAGTCCCAGGACGATCGCGAGCGTGAGGGCAATGCCGACGAACGCGCTGAAGGTCACGCCGCGCTCTCGCCGATAGGCTGGCGGGATACGATCCGCGTGATGCGAATGCCGAAGTGCTCGCCGAGCACGACGACTTCCCCTTCGGCGAACCGCCGATCGCCGACGTAGATGTCGATCGGTTCACCGGCGAGCCGGTCCAGTTGGACGACGGAGCCCCGGCCGAGGCGGAGGACTTCCTGCACGGTCATCGTGGTGCGCCCGAGCTCGATGGACACCGGGAGTGTCAGGTCGAGCAGCATCGCGAGCGGTACTTCTCCGCCGTCAGCCGCGACCTGGGCGAGCTCGTCGAAGGTCGGATCGGCGGGCATTGCGTTCGGAACGGAGCCTGGTTGCATGAAAGTGAACGGGTTACGTGCGGGTGATCGGGCCAGGGGCGCCGTCAGGCGCCGGCCCGACGTGATCGAGCACACGGACGGCGAGCGTGGAACCGAGCCGGCCAGGCAGCGCCTGGAAGCGCCGCTGGGAGCCGACGAGCACGTCGAGGTGGACGGTCCGCGGCAACCCGGTGGCGAGCACGCTTCCGGGTTTGAGCTCGAGCAGCTGGCGCATCGAAAGCCGGAACTCCGGAAGGCGTGCGGCAACAGCCACACGTGTGCCGCGCACGGAGTTCTCCGCGATCCCGCGCGTCGCCTCGATCTCGATGGTGGATCCCAGCACCATCACGCGGCGTTCGCTACCGCCAGTGAAGAACTTGTCGAGGACGCTGAACGGCAGGCAGATGTGGAGAATGCTGCGCGAGTTGGCGGCGGACACCTCGAAGCTCGCCACCAGCACGGGATCTTCGGGGTTCGCGGCGCGGAGAATTTCCGGGATCGACTCGAAGCCCGTGAGCGCGAACTTGAGCTCGACGTAGTCGCTCCACGCCTCGGCGAGCAGGTGCAGCGTGCGCTCCGCCGCCGTGCGAACGGCCATGCGCTCGATCGGCGTTAGGGCGCGGTGAGCAATGGACGGCTCGGTACCGCCACCAAAGAGCCGATCGACGAGGAAGAAGGAGAACTCACTGCCGAAGTCGACGACCGCCTGCTGTCCGCCCGACTCGACGACGTCAGCGATGAACGATGTGCAAGGAGTCGGGAGTGAGAGCGTGAACTCGCCGAAGCTGAACTGGGCGATGCTCTGAAGGGTGAGTTGCACCTTGCTGCGGACGCGACCGAGGAGCCAGCCCTCGAACGCTTTCGCGAAACGATCGTAAGTCGCCTGCAACGTGCGGAATTTCTCGTTCGACACGCGGCGCGGCCGACGGAAATCATAGTTCTGTGGACCCAACGACGGGCTGGCGTTCGGCGCCGCGGCCTCGGCTGCGGGCGCCTGGCCGCGACGCGCGCCGCCGATGAGTGCGTCGATCTCGTTCTGCGAGAGTGTCTCGGAGCTCACGGCTACTGGATCACGAACTGGGGGAAATACACGCGCTTCACGGCGTCCCGCTTGGCGAGGCGGCCGTTCAGCGAATCGGCGAGCTGTTTCTTCATCGCCTCACGGAGGGCGATGTCGGTGAGCTGCTCGACCGAGCGCTCGCCCAGGAGACGAAGCACTGCGTCACGCATCTCGGCGTCGCGCGTGGTCATCGTCTGCTTGACGTTGTCATCGTTCACTTCGACGGCGACGGCGGCCATGAGGAAGCGCGTCCCGTTCGAACCGGCCGGGTTCAGCACGAGGTTCTCCATCATGTGCACGACGCTGCCGGACTTCTCTTCGCCCTTGGACCCGTGCGCGGCGTCACTATCGGTCTCGCCCGCATCGGCGACAGAGGACTCCGCGGCGACGAGCTTCTTCGCGACCATGGGGCCGAGCGCGAACGCGCCGCCGACGCCCCCGAGCACCATCCCACCAACCAGGCCGGCGATGACGAGCATCATCCCTGGCTTCTTCGGCGCACCTTCAGCCCCGTCTGCGTTCTGCGATTGTTCGTCGGCCATGTGGAGTCGCGAGTGGAGTTGACCCGGTCAGCGGCAACGTGCAAAGGCAGGGCGCAGGCCACTCGCAATGCGGTGCGGGTACTCGCATCAACTCGTTATGATGACGTCAGTTGCGTGTAAGCTCGGACGTCGGATGGGCACCGCACGTTCGTTCCGAGCGGCAGGTTGTTCCGCATCTCAACGGACAGAAATGCCTGGTGAGAAGAGCTGTCAGCTAGCAGCTATCAGCTATCAGCAAAGCCGAACCCTCGGGATGCTTCTCTTGGTCAGAGAGGCAGCCCGAGGGTTCCCGCTTTGCTGATAGCTGATAGCTGATGGCTGATGGCTACCTCTTCAGATTCACGACCTCCTGGAGCATCTCGTCGCTATTCGTGATGACTCGGCTGTTCGCCTGAAAACCACGCTGCGTGACGATCATGCTCGTGAACTCCTGCGCGAGGTCCACGTTCGACATCTCGAGCGCCCCGCTCGTCATCGTGGATTGGCTTCCCTCGAGCGAGAAGCCGAGGACCGCGCCGCCGGAGTTGCCCGACATGCCATACATGTTGTCGCCGACGCGGAGGAGGCCGCTCGGGTTGTTGAAATCAGCGAGCACGATCTGCGCGAGTACCACGTTCGTGCCGTTCGAGAACGCGCCGGAGATCGTCCCGCTGCGGTCGATCGAGAAATCCACGAGCGTCCCGGCGGTGTAACCGTTCTGATCGCGCATGACCGCGGTCGACGTGCCGGAGAACGACGTGATGCCGTTCACACCACTCCCCAGGTCAACCGTGACGTTCACGGGCTCGGCGCCGTTGGGCGTGAACGAGATCACGGGGTTCGCGGCCGGGGTCGAGCTCGCGAGGTCGAGCGTGCCGTCCGTGCCGAACACGAGCGTCTGCGCCGTACCGTTCGCGGGGGTGAACCCGGCGGGCAGGTTCGTGCCGTCGATCTCCCAGCTCCACTCGTTCGCGGCCGTTTTCCAGAAGAAGAGCTTGAGGTCGTGCTGGTTCCCGAGCGAGTCATAAACGGTGATCGACGTCTCGGTCCACGACTTCGCGTTCTGCGCGTCGGCGCGGCCTGCGGCGTCGAACGTCCCGGCGAACACGGGCGCGGACGCGTCCAGATTGCCGCCCATCGCCAGCGAGTCGGTTGGTTTCGCCGCGGTCTTTTGCCCGAAAGGCAGCACGATGTCGCGAATGCCGTCCTGGAAGACACCGTTGGTCGCCATGCGCCCCTGCACGACGAACCCGTTCGTCGGCGACACGAGCCGGCCGCCCGCGTCGAGCTGGAAGTTGCCCGACCGTGTGTAGAAGTGCTCTGCGCCCTTCGCCACCACGAAGAACGCGTCACCCTGAATCGCGAGGTCGGTATTGAGACCGGTCGTCTCGAGGTTACCCTGGCCGAACATCGTGTCGATCGACCCGATCTGCATGCCGAGCCCGATCTGGATCGGGTTGATACCGCCGTGATCCCCGGGCGGACGGCTCGCGCCCTGCAGGAGCTGCGCGAAGCCTTCCTTGAAGGTCACGCGGCCGGCCTTGAATGCGACGGTATTGACGTTCGAAACGTTGTTGCCGATCACGTCCATGCGCACTTGATGATTGCGCAGGCCGGACACGCCGGAGAAGAGCGAACGCATCATGGGAGGAATGTCCTCGGTGGGAGAAGTCGTTAGGTAATCAGGACGCGATCTTGATGATCGCGCCTGGATGGATTCTGAGTGGGCCGGCGGTGAGCATCGCTCCGCCCGAGCCGTACGTGATACCGTCGATACGCGCGGTCGTATACGTCTCGACTTCCACGGGCTTGCCGTCGGCGCCGGTGACGTCGATCCGGAAGAGGTACCCGCCCTCGTCGAGTCCTGCCGCCGCCGTGCCGAGGTCGAAGTCGTGCATGCCGGTGGAGACGTAGCCGAGATTCCGTGTGCCGAGCACTTTGCCCTTGGCATCGGTGATCGTGAGCACGCCCTGACCCGAGCCGGCGACCGTCGCGCCTACCTTGCCCTCGCCGTCGGCGTTCACATAGACCTGGTCACTCACCGCCGTGACTTCCTTGCCCATCGTCGTGATGGCGACGCTGTTCGTCACCGCGGTGAGCAGGTCGTTTCCTTGCGCCTGCTGGGTCTTGAGCGCGTCACCGATGTTCACGAGCTGCTCGAGCGACGAGAACTGCGCGAGCTGCGCGGCCATCTCCTCACCCTGCAGGGGATTCAGCGGGTCCTGATACCGGAGCTGGGTGACGAGCAGCTTCAGGAACTCGTTCTTCCCGAGGTTGCCGCCGGGGCCGACCGCCGTACTGTCCTGGCTTGACTGAGTCGCCGAGCCGGGTGTGGTCACGTTGTTGATCATCGGGCCTGTCCTCTCATCAGCGGTCTCCTTTCCTGTCGCGCCGCGAGCGTTGGTTGTGCGAGTCGGGGGATGGGCGTTGCTCGTCATGTCGCGCCCCGCGATCTCGCGACGACGTATGGGACGGCGACCCGGACGCGGCGGCGCGCTGCAGGTCCGACTCGGCAGCGGCGCCGGCGGCTCGAGCGAGCATCGTCGCTTCGGCGGACCGCGACGTAGTGCGGACCGTGAGCGCCTCGGCGTCGAAGCCGTGATGCTCGAGTGCGCGCTGCAGCTCCTGCATGTTCGCGCCGAGACGATCCGCCGCGGCCTGATCACCGACGTCGAGCGTGGCGCTGATCGCGGTGCCACGGAGATCGACGCGCACGCGATCTTCGCCACCGTCGGGTCGCTCGAGCCGCAGGAGAACCTGGGAGAGCGGCCGGTCGGCCGCGGCGTCCTGCACCTTGAGCAGTCGCGCAATGCGCTCGGTCATGTCGGCGTGCCCTGTGCCGCGCAACGACGATGGTCCTGCGGTGTCGGGTGACGCGCTGGCGTTCGGGTCGGATCCGGCAACCGCCTGCAGCAGGCCGTCGCGTACGTCGCGGAGGATGTCCGATGCCGCCTCAGTTGCCCTGGCGGCCACAGTGGAGGTGTCCTGAACCGGTCTTTCGTTAGGCTCGTCACCCCGATGCAGCGACTGGTCAGCCGATTGCCGACCGAGCGCCGAGGACGCGATGGCACTGACGTTGGGTATGGCGGGCGCCGCACCCAAGATAGGCGCGCTCGTGCCAAGCGCGGACGCATTCGGGGCGCTGGGGCTCGGCTGGCGTTCCGCGGAAGGCTGTGTCCCGCGAGCGCGTGGGGCTGGCCGCGGCGCGGGCGTCGCCCCGCCCGCTGCGACCGTGGGAGCCACTATCGCGACGTGCGCGACCTCCGCCACCTGCGCCACTCGTGCAACAGTGGCGACCGGGGCAGCGAACGGAGCGCCGTTGGACGACGTACGGGGTTCAAGTTCTCGACGCGTCGTGACGAGACTCGGCAGTGAAGAGACGGACGGTGCCGCGTAACCGATGACGGTGCGCGACGCGTCGAGCACGGTCGAGGAGGCGGCGTTAGGCAAGCGAGACCCACCCGGCGCCGCGCCGCGCAGCGACGGCAGCTCGACGTGCCCCGGATCGCGGGCGCCCAGCGTGCGCAGCCCTTCCTCGCCGGCAATGCGACCCAGGCGCGCGTACGCCACGGAATCGGTGTAGGATCCGTCGATGACGAGGTCGGCCGCCTGACCGCGCGTGTGGTTGGACGCACGCGTCCATGTAACGACCTGACCGGGCTCCGTCCGACCACGCGCGAAGAGTGAGTCCTGTCGCGACTGCGATCGAAACGTCTCGACGACCTCGACCTTGTAGCCGAACTCCGACTCCATACGGTCGATCACGCGCTCGAGCCGGTCGCGAAACTCCGGCGTGAGAACATCGAGCGTGCGGCTGACGGTACGACGCTCGGCCGGAGCGATCGCACCGGGCGCCGCGGCTGCAGAGCCCGCGATGCCAGCGGGAAGCGGGGTCGTTGCGCCGTCGAGCGGCGCATCGGATGCATTGCCGTCATCGCCGATGGGATCCGCCGACCCGACGGCGGTGCCACCGGCCACGCTTCCGTCGCCGCCGGCATCGGTGCTCGCGCTCGGCCCCGTCCGTTTCGCCGATGTCGATGACGCCGCACCGCCGTTCGCGAGCGCCAGCGTGAGGGCGATCGAGAATGCAGGCACCGTCGAATTCGTCTGGTCGGCCGCCGTCGCGGTCCCGCCGTCAGGCGCCGGTGCCATGGGAGACGCGGCCGGTGGCGGCACCGCGGTGATGGGAATCGTCATGATGCCCCTTTCTTGCCGTGAATCGCCGCGCGGCTGATGGCCGCGGCACGCGCCGCGGGAAATCCAGCGAGGATGGCGGCCGCCTGTTTGTCGGTCAGCCCCGACAGAACGGTCTGGACGTCGGCATCGTCGAGCTGTTCGAGCACGCGGGCTGCATCGCGTGGAGACATCGCAGCGAAGATCTTGGCGATGCGTCCGGGGTTCGATGTTGCATTGGCCGTTGCCGCAGCTCCCGACGCAGGCAGTGCGGCCGTCGCACGCGGGGCGGCGGAATCAGCTTTCGCTGGCGCCGCGGCCGACGATTCGGGGCTGGTCGCTACGGTCGCCTCGGACTTCGGCGTGGACGCACTGTGGCTGCTGTCCGGGATGGTGGACGCCGCCTTCGCCGGTGTGCCCGACTCGTCATGTGCCGCGGCCGATTGCGTCGACGACGAGTCCTGCTTCGCGGCGTTGGCCGTCGGCGCCGCCTTCGTCGCTTTCATGACGGCGACGCCCGTCCCTCCGCCGAGGCCGAGCACCAACCCGATTACCGTGAACACGATCACCCTGATCACGACACTTCTCCGTTCGATGGGGAGTCACTGTTCGACTGCGCGAACCGCTGGAGTGCGATGGCGTCCATGGCCGTGCGGTCCTTGCTCGCCTCCGTGCTCCGGTAGGCCTCGAGCATGCGCTCGCGCAGCCGGTCGAGGACCTGTCGGTCCTGCAGGGCACCTGTGAGCGCGACGTGGATCTGATCCACCTGAGCCTCTGCGACCTTGAGCGCGTCCGAGGCTGCGGCCAATCGCTGATCGAGCTGAGTCAACGCGTACGCGTGGCTCGCCATTTCGCCGACCGTGGGCGTCGCCGCCCGCACTTGCGCCAGCTGCTCCTGTCCCGAGGTCCGTGCGGCCGCCAGGGCATCGTGCGTGGCGCGCGAGTCATCTGCGGCCGTCCGCGCCTGCATGAGCTGACGGGCAATCTCGTCCTGACGCTTCGCGCGAAGGTCGAGGAGACGCTGGAGCGGGAACTTGAACAGACTCATGACGCAGTGGCGTTAGGTGCGGCGGCACGCGTCAGCGCACCGAGGGCCGCACGCGTGGCCGCCACGCTCGACGTCTCGTCGGGGCGCTGGCGCAGGAAACTCGACATGCCGTCGCGCAACCGGAGCGCGGTGTCCACGGCGGGGTCGCTTCCTTTCTGGTAGGCACCGACGAGCAGCAGGTCCTCCTTCTCTCGAAGCGCTGCCTGTAGTCGGAGCATTTCGTTCGCCTGGTTGCGCTGCGTGGCGTCGATGATCTGATCGCGGACGCGACTCTTGCTCTCGAGCACGTCAATAGCGGGGAAGTGGCCGGCGCCGGCGAGCCGACGCGTCAGCACGATGTGCCCGTCGAGAATGGATCGAGCGGCATCCGCCACCGGCTCGTTGAAGTCATCACCATCCACGAGCACGGTGTAGATGCCGGTGATCCCGCCCTTGGCACCGTTGCCGGCGCGCTCGAGCAGACGCGGCAGCATCGCGAATACGGACGGGGGATACCCTTTTGTCGTGGGTGGCTCGCCGACCGCCAGCCCGATCTCGCGCCACGCCATCGCGACACGCGTGACGGAGTCGAGCATCAGCAGCACCTGCTTCCCTCGATCGCGGAAGTACTCGGCGATCGATGTCGCGACGAGTGCTCCACGCGCGCGCACCAGGGCGGCCTGGTCACCGGTCGCCACGATGACGACCGATCGCGCGAGCCCCTCGGGCCCGAGCGCGTGCTCGATGAAGTCGCGCACCTCGCGTCCTCGCTCGCCGAGGAGCGCGATCACGTTCACGTCGGCCTTCGCCTGCCGAGCGATCATGCCGAGCAGGGTACTCTTGCCGACGCCCGATCCCGAGAAGATTCCGACTCGCTGACCGCGTCCGACGGTCAACAGGCCGTCGATCGCGCGGACGCTCGTCTCGAGCGGCTCATCGATGATACGGCGCTCGAGCGGGTGCGGTGGTTCCGCCATGAGTGGCACCCGCTCCTTCGCCTCGAGCTTCCCGAGCCCATCGATCGGATGCCCCAGTCCGTTCAGAACCCGGCCGAGTAGCGCCGGCCCGACATCCACGCCGAAGGAACGGCCTAACGGCTGGACCATGCTGCCGGGATGAAGCCCGCCGATGTCGCCGAGCGGCATGAGGAGCACGCCACGCTCGTGGAACCCGACGACCTCGGCGAGCACGGATCGCTCGTCACCGAAACTCGACAGGCGGCACAGCTCGCCGAGCCCGGTGTCGAGGCCCGCGGCCTCGATCACCAGCCCGACCACGCGGGTGACACGACCGTAGCGTGCGAGACGCGGCGTCTCCGCGACGCGCTGCAGGAGAGACTCAGGCACCGGTCGACGTCAGTCGGCGGTACAGGCGCTCGAGCGCGGTGTCCACGCGCCCGTCGATGATCCGGTCGCGCCCCTCGAGAACGCACCCGCCCGGCGCGATCCGGGGGTCTGGCACCCACTGCGCGTCGTGCCGGCCGACGGTCGTCTGCCCGCCGTCCGCCAATGCCGACGCCGTGATCGACGCAAGATCCCGCGGGTTGACGCGAATCGATACCGGCTGGTCGATCGGAAACTCGGCCAGCGCTCGTCGCACCAGCTCACCCGCCTGAGACGGTGCCGACGCCATCTCGCGATCGAAGAGCTGGCGCCCCACCGCAACGGCCAGGGCGCAGATGTTCTCTTCGACTCGGTCCGTCCATCGCGCCTCGCGTTCGCGGAGATCCGCCAGCAGTTGCGAGAGGGTCGTGAACGCGCTCTCGAGGCGCGCGCGCTCGGCCTCCGCGCCCGCCTCGCGTCCCGCGTCGAAGCCCTGCGTAAACGCTTCGTCGAGCGCCTGCTGGTGGTGCAGCGGCGCCGGCTCGGGTTCGGCGGGCGTCGCTCGAGCTGCCGGCGGCCCGCCGAACGGCGTGCTGTCGATCTCGAGCTCGTCAGGGCTCCACGGCACGACCGTCGTGTGTGGGACGCCGTGACGTGGCCGGGGAGGATTAGAGGACGAGGTCATCATCTCCGCCGCCGATCACGATCTCACCAGCTTCCTCGAGCCGGCGCACGATGGTGACGATGTTGGTCTGCGCGGCCTCGACGTCCTTGAGACGCGATGGGCCCATGAGCTCCATCTCGTCCTGCAGCGCCTGCACGGCGCGCTGAGACATGGCACCCATGATCTTCGACTTGAGCTCGTCGCTCGCGACCTTGAGCGCGAGCGCGAGCTCCTTCGAGTCGACGTCGCGAAGCAGCCGCTGCAACGCCCGGTTGTCGAGCGAGGCGATGTCCTCGAACACGAACATGAGGTTCTTGATCTGCTCGGAGAGCGTCGGGTCCTTCGCGTGGACGCCATCGAGCAGCGCCTTCTCGAGTGACGCCGCGGTGAAGTTCATGACTGCCGCGACCGCCGCCGGGCCACCCGACGCGCTCATCCCCTGTGACACGTGGAGGTCGGTCTCGCTGCCGAGCGAGCGCTCGATGACCTGCAGTAGCTCGGGCGAGACCTTCTCCATGCGAGCCATGCGGAACACCACCTCCGATCCGACGTCGGTGTCGAGCTCCTTGAGAACCGCGGCCGTGTGTTGTGGCTCGAGGTGCGCGAGAATGAGCGCGATCGTCTGCGGATGCTCCCCGCGGACCATCGCGCCGAGCTGCTGAGGGTCCGCGTTGCGGAGGCGGTGGAGACCGGCGGAGCTCGTGAGCTGGCTCTGGATCCGCTCGAGCACCTGCTGCGCCTTTCGCGGGCCGAACGCCTTCTCGAGGATTTCCCGCGCGACCTGGATGCCACCAGAGGCGAGCGAGTCAGCCGCCAGCATGCGGGTGAGCCACTCTTCGAGGACGGCCTCGACGAGCGCGCCCTCCACGTTCTCCATGCGCGCGATCTCGAACGAGATCGCGTCGACCTCCTCGGGCGTCATCTTCTGCGTCAGCTTCGCCGCCGAGTCGGCGCCCAACACCATGCAGATGATGGCGACCTTCTGGCGGCCCGAGAGCTGGTCGGGCTGCAGCTGCATCTGGCGAGCGAGTGCGGTCGACACGGGCTACTCCTTCATCCACGACTTGAGTAACCGCGCCGCGACTTCCGGCTGGTCCTCGACCGTGGCGACGATCCGTTCCCGCATCTGGGTGCTAGCGGGAATGGCGCGCTCGGGCAGCGTGCGAGGCAGCTCGCCGCTGGCGCCGGCCGGCACCGCCGCGAGCGCCTCTTGCGCCGCGCCTGCCTCGACGGCCGCCTGCGCGGGAGCGCGCAGCGAGCGAAGCGCGAGGAGGGCGATGACGAACGCGAGCGCGAGGGCCAGCACGTTCAGCACCGGCTTCTCGTATTCGCGGATCCTCGTTATCACCGGGGGCTTGGTCTCGGGCTGCGCGACCGCCGGCGGTGGAACGGTGAAGGGAACGCTCACCACGGAGACGACGTCGCCTCGTGACGAGTCGAAGCCCACCGCGGTGCGAACCAGAGTGTCGAGGCGCGCGAGCTCCGCGGCTGTGCGAGGGGTGAAGACGGGACTCTCCGGCGTACCGCTCATCCGCTCGTTCACGAGCACCGCGACCGATAGCCGTCTGAGGCTCCCCATCGCGCTCGAGAACGTCTCGACGCTCTTTGAGTTCTCGTAGGTGGTGGCGGTGTTCGTCGATCCGGCGCCGCCCTGCGCGCCGGGCACGATCTCCGCCTTCTGCTCCTGCTGCGCCACCTGCTTGTCGGGATCCATCGTCTGGGTCGTGCGTTCGAGGCGATCGAAGTTCACCGACGCCGCTACCTGCACGCGCGCATTTCCGCGCCCCACGATCTGCGCAATGAGATCCTCGGCCCGTCCTTCCAGGTACCCTTCGACCTCGCGCTGCACGCCGAGTTGATGGCTCGTGAGTCCCGCGGCCGACATCGGGTCGTGCTTCGCCGAAAGCAGGCGCCCGGAGTCATCGACGATCGTCACGCGCTGGCTCTCGAGCCCATCGACGCTTGCCGCCACGAGATGGGCGATGCCGTCCACGACTTCGCGCGACGCTGCCTCTCCGCGAGCCTTGAGCACCACGGACGCCTCGATCGGCGAGTTGCCGGAGCGGAAGCTCGACGTCTCGTGCATGGCGAGATGCACCTGAGCGGACTCGACGCCGCGCATCTTGCCGATCGTGCGCTCGAGCTCTCCTTCGAGCGCTCGCCGGTAGTTGATGCGCTGAGTGAAGTCCGTCATCGACCAGCTCGGCTGGTCGAACAGCTCGAGACCGGGGCGGCCTGCCGTGGGGAGGCCGTCGCGAGCGAGGGCCACCCGCGCGCGCGCGAGATCTCCTGCCGCGACGGCGATATCGGCCCCACCGCGCTCGAGTCGATACTTGATGCCGGTTTGATCGAGCTTGTCGGTGACGGCGCCGACCGTCTCGATGGAGACGCCGCTGAGGACCGGCACCCATTGCGGTGCAGTGACCCATTTCGATACGCCGTAGATGAGACCCACGGCGAGCACGCCAACGGCGAGCGTCATCGCCCGCCGCGCGCCACCAATACGATCGAAGAGTTGTTGAGCCAGATCGGCCATACGGCGCTAGCTCTGCATGTTGACGAGGGTCCGGTATGCGTCGGTCAGCTTGTTGCGCAGCTCGACGAGCATCTCGAGCGCGATACCCGCTTCCTCGGCCGCCGCCATCACCTGGTGGAGCTCGACGGGCTCGCCGCGCAGGAAGCGCTGCATATGGTCCGTCGCGTTGTCCTGCGTGCTCGACACTTCGCCGAGGGCGCGCTTCAGCGTGTCGCCGAACGACGGTCCGTCACCGTTCCCGATGTCGACGGTGATATGCCGTGGCGCATCACCGATGCCCTGGGTCGCGCGCAGTGCGACGGCGCTAATGGGGTCACTCATCGTTTCGGCCTCAGACCTTCACGTCGAGCCGGCCACCGCGGGCTGCCGGGATCGCCGGCTGCTGCGCCTGCGAGAGCACGCGTCCGTACGTGAGCGGCCCCATGGCGCCGAGCTTCGCGAAGAACACTCGTTCATCCGCGCTCAGCACGCTCCAGAGCTCGGGGTCGGTGCCGGCCGGTGCTTGAGTCGGCACGTGCGGCGCTGCGGGCTGAGCGCCGTTAGGCGTCGTAACGTGCGGCGTGGTCGCAGGCGCCACCGGCGCGTGCCGTTGGTCGATGCGCGCATCGGGCGCCGACGGGTTGGCCGGCGCCTGCGGGCGGTTCGGTTGGACGCCAGCGATGTTGGCGGCGTTCGCGGGACGGATACCGTAGACCATGGCTTCGGTTCGAGACGCTTCGGTCGGCCGGAGAGAGAGTCGTGGTTCAGATGTCGAGCGCGCGACGCAGCAGCTGCTTCGCGGCCTGGAATACAGTGGCGTTGGCCTCGTAGACGCGTCGCGCCTCCATGAGGTCCACCATCTCGTCGGTGATACGCACGTTCGGGTAGCGGACGTAGCCCTGTGCGTTCGCATCCGGGTGTCCCGGGTCGTACACGAGCGGGCCTTCGCTCTGGTCCTCGCCCACGGCGACGACCTGCACGCCGCCGAGTGGTGCCGACGGGTCGGGTTGCGCGACACCGTCCTTCGCCTGGTCGAGGGGAAGGGGTGGGTAGCTTGGCGGCGCCCCTTCGGCCACCGCGGCCTCGAGCTGGACGACACGTCGCTTGTACGGCTGGCCGTCGGGCCCGCGCGTGGTCTCGGCGTTCGCGATGTTCGTGGCGATGGTCTCCATGCGCACCCGCTGCGCGGTGAGGCCGCTCGTCGCGATGTCGAGCCCGCGAAACATCGGTGGCCGCGGCGACTGAACTGACGCGGTCGTGAGCAGGGGGAGAAGACGGAGCGGCTCGGCCATTACCGTTCCCTCATGCTGACGCGAATGCGCTGATACGTCTTCTCGAGAAGCTTCGCGGTCGCCTCGTAGCGTAGCTGTTCGTCGGCGAGCGCCGTCATCTCCGCTTCGAGATTGACGGCATCCGGCTGCGAGACAGCTTCGCCTTGTGGCAGCGCGAACCCGGTCTGATTCTGGAGTGTAGCTCCGGCAACGCGCTGCGCGATGCCGCGCGTGCGCTGCGCGCTCAGATCGAGGTTCTCTTTGAGTTGGTTGGCCGATGAGACACGGCCGATGAATCCGAAGAGCATCAGAGCCTCCGCGCGAGCGCGGCGTTATGGTTCGGGTCGCTGGTTAGGCAACCGCCGGACCAACTTGCCGCGGTTCGCGTTCGGACACCGTTGCGACGCGTCGCCGGGCCACCTAGTTGTTGCAATTCCAACTAGTTAGGCGGACCGCGTCAGGTCAGCGCTCGAGTGACGATGACGGCGCGTGGGGAAGGGAAGAACTCACCCCGGCGGAAGAACGTGCCGCTCGTCTCCGGTCGGATTTGCCAATGCGCGTCTTCTTCCGCTCGCTGATACGGTGCGGTCGCGGGAGCGCGAGTGTGTTCGATCAGACATGATGACCGCGACTCGCATCACCACGATCGCGACTCGCACCAGTTCGTCGTGGCATCGGACAGAACACGGAGGACGCGTCAGCAGCGAACGCAGGAACGGCCGCGGAGAACACCACGCGCGGTTCCGGTCCGGCGTGCGGGGGCCGGTCGGAACTGCGATGACGCGGAAAGGGCCGAAACGGCCGGATCAGGCGACGGGTCTTGCGCCAGGTCAGGCATCCAGAAGGGAAGGGGAAACGGAGGAGGTGAGGGGATGGGAGACATCATCCGCGGTGAGCGAAAGCTCCTCCCGCGGGGACGTGACTGAGGCGAACAGCTCCCCGGCACGTTTGTCGCCCCCGAGAGCAGTTCCCCAATCACTTCACGGCCCTCGGGCGAGAGCGCGTCCCGGATGAAGAGCGGTCCCCAGCATCCCCCTCATCCCCTCATCCGTCTTCCCCTCAGTTCTGGATGCCGGAGTCTGCGGCCTCTCGCCACGCGGCGGCGTTGGTGCAGAGCTGTCATCCGGCCGTTTCGGCCCTTTCCGCGTCATCGTCGTTCCGACCGGGCCGGCCACACCGCACCATATGCGCGGGCTCGATGGCGCGACGAATCCAGCGCTTACGCGACCTCGATCCGCCCCGGCCCGTTCAACTTGTTCCTGAGGGTACGAACGCTGATGCCGAGAAGCTCGGCGGTGCGGGTGCGATTGCCCTTCGTAACCTCGAGCGCCCGCTGGATGAGCGCCGCCTCGGCTTCGTCGATGTTGAGCGACGTGAGCACGACCGCGTTCGGTGGAACGGAGCTGCCCGTCGAAGCAACACCACTCGAGCCCGTCGTCCCGCCGTTGAGGGCCGCGGTCCGAGCCGCCGCCTGACGAGCCAGCGGATGCACGAGACCGAGCTGCTGGCCCTCGAAGGCGTGCGGCTGCAGCACTGGCTCCCGACTGAGAATTACGGCGCGCTCCACGGCGTGCTGCAGCTCACGAACGTTCCCGGGCCACGGATAGGCCGCGAGGAGGGCAAGCGCGTCCTGCGAGATTCCCGTGATCTCCTTCCGGATCTCGGCGGCCGTCCGCATGGCGAAGCGATACGCCAGCGACGGAATGTCCTCGACGCGATCCCTGAGCGGCGGGATCACGATCGGCATGACGCTGAGTCGATAGTAGAGATCCTGGCGGAACGCGCCCGCCGCGGCTTCCGCGGCCAGATCGCGGTTCGTGGTCGCGACCACGCGCACGTCAACTCGAATCGGCGACGTGCCCCCCACGCGCTCGAACTCCTGCTCCTGCAGCACGCGTAAGAGCTTCGCCTGCAGCTCGAGCTTCATCTCGGAGATCTCGTCGAGCAGCAGCGTACCACCGTTCGCTCGCTCGAACGCTCCCTCCACACGCTTCACCGCGCCCGTGAAGGCGCCGCGCTCGTGACCGAACAGCGCGCTCTCGATCAGACCATCGGGCAGGGCAGCGCAGTTCAGCTTGATGAACGGCTTGTCGCGACGATCGCTCTGGTCGTGGATCGCCCGCGCGAAGAGCTCCTTCCCGGTGCCGCTCTCGCCCTGCAGCAATACCGTCGCGCGTGTGGGCGCCGCCATCGCCACCGTCTGCAGGATGCGCCGCAGGCCGACACTGTCACCAATGATCTGGCGCTCGTTGCGGAACTCCATCACCTCGCGCCGCAACGTCTCGTTCTCGCGGCGAAGACGCACGAACTCCAGCGCCTGTTCCACCGCGAGCTCGAGCTGCTGCGGCTTCACCGGCTTCGTGATGTAGTCGATCGCCCCCGCCTTTATCGCGGCGACCGCGTGCTCGATGCTCGCGTACCCGGTGAGCATGATGAGCGGCACGTCGTACCCTTCGCGCTGCAACAGCGACAGGAACTCGAGCCCCGTCAGCCCCGGCATGCGGTAGTCGGAGATGATGAGGTCGACGTGCTCGCGGGCGAGGACCTGCAGCGCCTCGACGACGTTCGCCGCACCAACGGGCCGGTGCCCGGCGCGGACCAGCGTGTCCTCGAGAAGCAATCCGACGGACGGCTCGTCGTCGACGTGTAAGATCGTTGCCATGACAGGGATGAGCGCTCGCCGTGCTCGCGACCGGATCGTGATCAGCGAGCCTCTCAGGTGGCGCCGCTCAACTTCTGCCGTCCAGGCGCCGATACTGGCTGTCAGACGCGTGTATCCCTGTCGCCGCAACGTCACGGCGCCCGTCCGGGCATCGCAACGATGGCGCACGTGAGAACGGTCTCATGAGAATCACGAACGGAATCATTCAGCGCTCCGCGCTCGCGAACCTCCAGCTCAACATGCGTCGCGTGCTCGACGCACAGGAGAAGGCGATCACCGGCAAACGCATCCACGTTGCGTCGGACGATCCCATCGGTGCGTCACAGGTGATGCAGACGGACGGCTCGCTTCGCGCCCTCGAGCAGTACCAGCGCAACATCGCGAGCGCCACGGCGCGCCTGAACCTCGAGCAAAGCACGCTCGATCAGCTCACGACGCTCCTCGAGCGAGCGAAGGAGCTCGGCATCACACAGGCCGGCGCGAACGCGAACGCTTCGACGCGAAGCATCGCGAAGGCGGAGATCGATCAGCTGCTGACGGCAGCGATGCAGCTCGGCAATCAGCAGCACGGGGGCGAATTTCTCTATGGGGGCGTGCAATCGACCACCGTCCCTTTCCAGAGCGCCACTCCGCCGTTCTCCGCGACGCCGCCGACTGGAACGAGACAAACCGAGATCTCCGCGTCGCAGTACCTCATGACCAACCACAACGGCACCGAGATCTTCCTCGACACCAACGTGCTCGGCGCGCTGCACGACCTCTCCACGGCACTCGGCGCCAACGACCTTTCAGGGATCCAGACCGCACTCGGCGCGCTCGACGGTGCGCACGACGCAGTGCAGAACCTCATTGGTGACCTCGGTGCTCGGTCCAGTCGTCTCGAGGTGACGGCGAGCAACCTCGGCGCCCTGGACACGCAGCTTCGCACGTTCAAATCGCTTGTCGCGGATGTCGACATGGAGAAAGCCGTCACGGAGCTCGTGTCCCGCCAGACCGCGTATGAAGCCGCCATGCTCGCGACGTCTCGCGTCATGGGGCTCACTCTCGCTGACTACCTGAGATGACAGCTTCGTGTGCCGCGCTCGCGCCTGACGAATCCTTCGTCGTCGCGTCCGATGTCCTCGGTCCACTCACGATCACGCGAAACGAGCTGCTCCAGTTTCCGCTGGGGCTGTTCGGCTTTCCCGAATGTCGCACATGGGTACTCGTACCTACCATGCGCGAGGGGCTGTTCTGGCTGCAGTCAGCCGACCACGCGCCGCTCGCATTCATACTGGTCGATCCGTTCACGCATTTTCCCGGCTACGCGGTCGACCTATCGCCGGCGGACCTCGCGCGCGTCGGTACGAGTGAGCCGAGCGAGATCATCGTCCTCGCGATCGTGACGCTTGGTTCGAGCGACGGCGCGCCGCCCACGGCGAACCTCCAGGGGCCTGTCGTCCTCAACATGCGAGAGCGAGTAGGCTTTCAGCTCGTTCTCTCGGTGGAGGGCTACGGCGTGCGCGAGCCGTTTACGATCGAAGAGCGCGCGCCGGCGCCGGCGTAGTACGCCGCTGTCATTCCGAGCGGAGGCGCGGATGGCCCAGCGTTGTCATTCCGAGCGAAGGCGCCGTCAGGCGCCGTAGTCGAGGAATCGCGCTCCTCCCGGTAGAGGGGCCATTCCCTCTGCCGGGACGAGGAAGAAAACCAAACGCTGATTACGCCGATTCCGCAGAAGCACGCAGATTCTCCCTCTATCCGGAGAGCGGCTACTCTCGCGCGGCAAGGCCTCAGGCTAGAGGGCTTCTGCGAAATCCGTGTAATCCGCTCAATCGGCGTCAGGTTTTCTCAGGCTCTCCCGGTAGAGAGACAGAGAGGCAGGACCCCTCGCTCGGGACGACAGCGATTCATCGCTGCGCTCGGGATGACAACGAGCGGCACTTCTTGCCCCTAACGCGGGGCTCGGACCGGCCGATCCTTCCGCGGCGGACGATTCGTCCGCCGCGTTCGCATTTCTAAACCCATGAGCCGCTGCGACTTCGCGTGTGGCACAGGCACTGCCTTGCCTCGCGCGCAAAGTCGCCAGGTCAGACCGCGTGCTGCATCCGTGGCACGGGGCGAACGTACGCGTACCAGTTCGTCATCGATGACACCAACCGGCAGTCCCCCCGCGTCAGCGGACGAAGCATTCCACAACGCTGTCGCACTCCACCTCGCGGGGAAGACCGACGCCGCCATCGCCGCCTATCGCGAAACGCTGGCCGCCAATCCCGGTCTCGCGGCAGCGATGAACAACCTCGGCGCGCTCCTCGCGCCGCGTGGCCAGGTGGCCGAGGCGATCACGCTCTTCCGGCGTGCCGTCGAGGTCGATTGGGGCTACGCCGAGGCGCACAACAACCTCGGTGTCGCCCTCGTGGGCCAGGGGTGCTTCGCCGAAGCAATTCCACACTTCGGGGCCGCCGTCGCCAGAGAACCCGAACGTGCGCCGTGGTGGAACAATCTCGGCAACGCTCGCGTGGAGTGTTTTCACTTTGCGGCCGCGCTCGAAGCGTACGACGCCGCCATCGCTCGCGACCTGAACAACGCCGACGCGTGGAGCAACCGCGGACTCGCGTTGCGCGGCCTGCGTCGGCCCGATGACGCCGTTGCCTCGTTCGAGCGCGCCCTGCTCGCCGACCCACGGTTCGCCAATGCACTGGTGAACCTCGGCATCGTCCTGAAGGAGGAGAAGCGAACCGGCGAGGCCATCGCGGCGTTCGAGCGCGCACGTGAGCTGAGACCGACCGATCCCGGGTTGCTCTGCAACTACGCGTCGGTGTACGAGGCACGCGGCGACTACGAGCGCATGCGCGATCTCGCGGAGCTCGCTGCCCTGCTCGACGACTCGTTCGCGGAAGCGTACGTCCTTCGCGGCAACTACTTCATGGAGCGCGGCGACATTGCCGCCGCCGAGAGCTCGTACCAGTACGCACGCTCGCTAGACGCCGACAACCGCAACGCGAACTGGAACCTCGCGCTCATCTGGCTGCTCCAGGGGGACTACCGTCGCGGCTGGGCGCAGTTCGAGTGGCGGAAGCGTCTCCAGTCCGTCCTGCTCGATCACCGCGACTACCCGGGCGCTGAGTGGAAGGGCGAGTCCCTCGCTGGTCGCACGATCCTCCTTCACTGTGAGCAGGGGCTCGGCGATGCGATCCAGTTCGTTCGGTACGCCAGTGAGCTCGAGCATCGCGGCGCGTCGCGCGTGATCGTGGAGGTCCCGCCGGGTCTGACAGGACTCATGCCGAGCGTCCCGGGCGTGGACGAAGTCGTAGTTCGCGGTGCGACGCTACCATCGTTCGATGTACAGGCGTCGCTCATGGACCTTCCGCGCCTCTGTGAAACCGAGGTCGCCACGATCCCGAACCACGTGCCTTACATCGACGCGCCAACTCGGCCCGTCTCCGCGCTCATCGACGCGGCACCCGGAGCTCTCAAGGTAGGGATCGTCTGGGCGGGTAACCCCAAGCACCAGCGCGACCATCTGCGATCCGTCCCGCTTTCCGCGCTCTCGGCTCTCTTCGACGAGCCGCGCACCCAGTTCTTCTCGTTGCAGAAGGGCGGTCCCGAATGTGAGCTCGCGGCCGTCGCTGGCGATCGCGTCATCGACCTCGCGCCGCACCTGGCCGACTTCCGTGATACGGCAGCGGCGATCGCCAAGCTCGACCTCGTGATCACCGTGGATACGTCGGTCGCGCACCTCGCCGCGGCATTGGGGCGAGAGACGTGGATCATGATCACCCACGTGCCGGACTTCCGCTGGATGCTCGATCGCACCGACTCGCCCTGGTACCCGACGGCGCGTCTGTTTCGCCAGCCAGCACCTCGCGACTGGTCGTCGGTGATCCGCGACGTGCGCACGGCGCTGGGCGAGCGGGTGGCCGCGGGAAGCGCACCGTCGGCGATGGCTGACGAGCTGCCGGTGACGGTACTCGCGTCTGCCGCCAGGCGTGCCGATGGCCGACCGCGGTTCGAGTTGTCAATAGCCCTTGCCGACCTCGCCCGACCGGACATGTTCGCGGCGTACGAGCGGGAGCTGGTAGGCGTGGGCGACGAGCCGGCGCTCGTCAGGTTCTTCGCCGAGGCCATGCGCGACGGCGATGTGCTCCTCGATCCCGCGCCGGGGCTTGGAGTGGCAGCGCTCAACGTACTGACCTCCGCCGCCGGCGTAGAGGTGCACGTCGTCGAGGCCGACGCTCGACGAGCGAAGCGACTCGGCGATGCGGCACGAGGTGCCGGAGCCGGGGCGAGACTGACGACGCACGACAACGTGGAGAACCTTGCGTCCCTCGCGGTGGCGGATCGGAAGGGCAGGGTAGCTGTGCGCATCGGCGACGCGAACGAGACCGCGGAGCTGATCGCTGCCATAGCCACTGATGGCGCCCTCGACATCGCGGCGATCGCCTGGCCGGCGGCCACGCCTCTCGGAATCGCGGGTGCACTGAGCGTTCTGGCCGAGCATGGCTTCTGGCTCGGAACCGTCACGCTCGTGAACGGCGAGGTTACGCTCGACCCGCTGGTGGATCGGTCGCGGACACAAACCATCGTCGCCATAGACCCGACCTTCCTCGCCGACCTGGCCGGTGAGCCTGGCGCTGGCGCCGCGGACGCCGGTGATGCAGGTGGCCGTCGAAATAAGGATCGCCCCGCGGAAGCCCTCGATTCCCGATTCCCCCTGCCCGGCTTCGCCGGGCACCCGCCCGATTCCCGGCAGAGTCCCGATTTCCAACACCTGGCCTTCGACTGGGAGGTACGCGGAGACACGGGTTGGGGTGTGTACGGTCTGAATCTCGCGACGCACCTGGCGTTGCGCGGCCGGGCGCGGCCCATCGTGCTGTCGTGCGACGCATCGACGCTCTCACCACTCGCTCGGCACGCGCTCGGATCGGTGCTCGCAGAGAGTGCACCCGCCGCGCAGGCACTTCGCGATTCGAGCGCGATCGTGACGATCGACGGGACGCTGCTGCGCGCATTCGGCAATGGCTTCGTTGGGGCCGCGCACGGAAGCCGCTTGCGCGCGACCCGGGACATCGGCGTCGTGTTCTTCGAGGACGCGCACATTCCCGAGGACGGACTGACGCGCGCGCGAGCGCTCGATGCCGTTGTCGCAGGATCGACGTGGAATGCGGAGGTGCTGCGCGCCTACGGTCTCACGAACGTACATGCCGTCGTTCAGGGCATCGATCCCACCGTGTTTCACCCGGCGCCGCGTTCGGGCGTGTTTGGGGACCGGTTCACGATCTTCTCCGGCGGCAAGCTCGAGTTCAGGAAGGGGCAGGACATCGTCGTGGCGGCGTTTCGCCGATTCCGTGAGCGACATCCTGACGCCTTGCTCGTGACGGCGTGGCACAATCACTGGCCGCAGCTCATCGCGGATCTCGATCTCGCCGGCCACGTTCGCGGCGTTCCGCGCGCGGTAAACGGGCGGCTGAATGTCGCCGAGTGGCTCGTGGCGAACGGCATACCCGCGAGCGCGATACTGGATATCGGATGCGTGCCTAACGCGATGATGGGCCAGATCGTCCGGGAAACGGACGTTGCCCTGTTCCCGAACCGGTGCGAGGGGGGCACGAACCTCGTCGCGATGGAGTGTATGGCAGCCGGTGTGCCGACCATCGTGTCGGCCAACACGGGCCACCTCGACCTTCTGGCGACCGGCGGCTGCTTCGCCCTCCGCTCGCAGCGTCAGGTGCCGCAGCCGACCAGGTACTTCGCGAACGTGGACGGCTGGGGTGAGAGCGACGTGGACGAGATCGTCGCGCTCCTCCAGCGCCTGCACGACGATTACGAGCTTCGCTCTCAACGCGCCGCCGCGGGCGCGCAGGCCATGCAGGCCTTGACCTGGGAGAATCAGATCGATGCACTGCTGAAGGCGATCGCCTAACGGCGCCGCCGATTCCCGATTCCCGATTCCCGATTCCCTATCCCGACGAATGCGGCACGAAATCTCCCTGACACTGAACCGCGACGCCGGCGCCTCCCAGGTGACGCTGAGCCTCGATCCCGACCAGATGAGCCAGCGGTTCATGCTCAACGACCTCACCAGCGGCCGCCTGTATGAATCGGAGACGAGCCAGTTCCTCGGCGCCGTGCTCGGGCCGGGCGACGCCTTCATCGACGTCGGCGCGCACGTCGGATACTTCTCCATGCTCGCTGCGGCGCTCGTCGGCCCGACTGGACGCGTCATCTCGTTCGAGCCGGACACATCGAACTACGCGCACCTGCTCGAGCACGTGGAGAAGAACTCGGCCGGGCAGGTGCTCCCCGTGCCGCTCGCCGTCGGCGCCGCGCCGGCAGTCGCGGAGTTCTTCGTCAACGACGACAACGATGGCGGACACGGCCTGTGGGAGGTGGGAACCCACCCGTTCAACGCGCGCAGTCGCGAGGCGCGGCGTACGCGGAAAGTGTTCCTCACCACCCTCGATGACTTCGTTGGCTCGATCGGCTCGCGCCGGGTGAAGGCGATCAAGATCGACGCCGAGGGCTCCGAGGTGGCCGTGCTGTCGGGCGCGCGCACCCTCCTGGAGTCGCACGAGGTCCCATTCGTTGTCGCCGAGATCAACCGGTTCGCGTTGACAGCCATGGGAACGAGCGAGGCGACGTTGCGCGGCATGATGACGCAGCTTGGCTACGAGACCTATCTCTTCCAGCCGGGTCAGTCGGTCCTGCAGCGCCTCACGCCGGAGCAGCATGTGGAGACGGACTACGTCTTCAACGTCCTGTTCCGACACCCGCTCGCACCGGCGCTCTCATGACCGGAACGACAAACCGAACATCATGAATCACTGGCATTTCGCCGAGGGCTAAAGTTTCGCCCGGCCACCGTCGATACAAGCTCCTGGAGGGACGGCACACCGCCGCACCCCGAAGGGGGAATGGAATCCCCCTCACATTATCCAGGGAGCAGGATCACCAATGCGTATCAATACCAACGTCAGCGCGCTGCGCGCCGGCAGCAACCTCGCTTCGGTCGAGAACGATGTCTCCAAGTCGATGGCGAAGCTGTCGTCCGGCTTCCGCATCACGCGGGCCGCGGACGACGCCGCCGGGCTGGGCATCGCGAACAAGCTCCGCGCGGACATTCGCTCGCTGACGGCCGCCGGCCGTAACGCCGAACAGGCGAACTCGGTGCTCAACATCGCCGAAGGTGCGGCGGGCACGATCCAGAAGATGCTCGAGCGCATGAAGGAGCTCGCCACGCAGGCCGCGTCGGACTCGGTGGACGCCGCCGGCCGTGGCCGCATCGTGTCGGAGTACCAGGCGTTGCGCCAGGAGATCGACCGTACCGTCGCGACCGTGAAGTTCCAGGGGAACACGCTGCTCAACGGCGGCTACGGCGCCACGCTCGACACCGCGTCGACGGCGCTCGCCACCACCACCGGCGTGTATGACGTCAAGATCAGCGGCGCCGGCGCCGGTGCCTACACGCTGACCTCGGGCTCGAACGTCGTCACCCTGTCGAACGGCTCGACGTCGCAGACGCTCGGCGTCACCGACGGCACGAAGCAGACGCTCAACTTCAGCACGTTCGGCATCACGATCGAGACGAACCAGGCCGTTGGCGCGGCGACACTCGCCGGTGACCTCACGGTCGGCGCGGGCTCCGGCTCGTTCATGGTCAGCTCGAGCGCGAACTACACCGGATCGGACAACATCACGATCAACGGCGGTGACCTCGACCTCCGGGCGAGCACGCTGACGATCGCCACGGACCCGGGCACGATTGCCGACGCGCAGGCTGCGCTCGCGGAGATCGACGCCGCGATCGGTCAGGTCAACACCGCCCTCGGCGCGATCGGTGCGCTCCAGAGCCGTATCGAGACCGCGACCGAGAACGTGAAGACCACGATGCAGAACTTCTCGGCCGCGGAGAGCACGATCCGTGACCTCGACATGGCCGAGGAGATGACGAAGTTCTCGAAGAACCAGATCCTGGTGCAGGCCGGTACGGCGATGCTCGCCCAGGCGAACCAGAGCGGTGCGGGTGTCCTCCAGCTGCTCCGCGGCTGATCCGGCCCCGAACGATGATCGATCCCGGGGTCGGCGAAAGCCGGCCCCGGGTTCATCGCGTGAAAGGGTGACCGTGTCATTCCGAGCGTAGCGAGGAATCCTCATGTCCGATCCGATTGGCAGCTTCAGTGGATTAGCGAGCGGTGTCCAGTGGCGTGATCTGGTAGACCAGATCATCGCCGTCGAGACGTCCCGCAAGTTGGTCCCCGTCACCGACAAGCAGACGACGGCGCAGAAGCGCTACGACGCCTGGGGCGCCTTCTCCTCACTCGTCGTGAAGTTCCGCGACGCCGCGAGGGTGCTGCGCGACGGATCGGCGTTTGGCGTGTTCAAGGTGAACGCGGCCGCGAGCCCATCCGGACGTGCCCTCGTGACGGCGACGGCGTCCGCGCTCGCCAGTCCGGCGCAGCACAGCATCGAGGTGGTCGACGTCGCGCGCGCGAACAAGCTGAGTGGCGACATCGTCGCCAGCGCGACGACCGCGCTCGAGCTGAGCGGCGAATTCGGCATCAATGGACGCGTCGTCACGGTCACCGCGAGCGACACGCTGACGCAGGTCCGCGACAAGATCAACGCGGTGAACGCGGGCAGCACGCCGAGCGGCGTGAGCGCATCGATCCTGTCCACCGGTGCAAGCGCCCAGCGCCTGGTGCTCACGAGCGCCGCGTCCGGCGCGAGCGGCATCGAGCTCGTCGATGGCGCCACCGGTGTGCTCGCGAGCCTCGGCGTCGTCGACGGCACTACGTCCCTCAACCTGACCTCGGACGGCGCCGCACAGAGCTACAAGGTCACGTCGGGCACGGCTGCGATCGCGACGATGCTCGGTGTCACACTGCCGACGCCGAGCACCATCGTCGTCAACGGCCAGAGCATCACCGTGGACCTCACGGTGGATTCGCTGGCGTCCATTGCCGCGAAGATCCACGCTGCGGGCGGGACCGCCGAGGTGCAGACCGAGTCGGTCAATGGGAAGACAGGGTATCGCCTCGTCACCGGCGGGATGGTGAGCGCCAACGACGCCGACGGCCAGCGCACGCTCGAGCTGCTCGGCTTCGTGAAGGGTGGGCGCTCGGCGGTCGCGCAGGTGGTGCGAAGTGAGACCGTCCTCGGCGACGCGAGCGCCTCGCCCGCGACCGCCGCGACGCTGCTCAGCGACCTCGCGCTCGGCGGCAGTGGGCTCGGGCTCGCGGCCGGCGACACGTTCAAGGTGCAGGGAACGCGCGGTGACGGCAGCGCCGTGTCTCTCGCGTTCACCGTGGGCGCGAACGACACGGTTCAGACGCTCCTCGACAAGATCAATGACGCGACGTCGGGCTTCGGTGCTGGCGCGCGTCAGGCAGTCGCGACATTCGTCGATGGGCGTGTGGTGCTCACGGACGGCGTCGGAGGCGATTCGCAGCTGTCGTTGTCGCTCACGGCGTCGCGAGCCGATGGAGGCAGCGTGACGCTCGGTCGCACGACGACGACCACGACAGGACGTGCGCGCGAGCTCGTCGCTGGCTCGGACGCGAAGGTGACGATCGATGGCGTCGCGCTCCGCCGTCCGACCAACACCATCACTGACGCGATCGGTGGCGTTACCCTCAGCCTGCAACAGGCCGAGCCGGGCACCACGATTCAGCTCGATATCGCTCGCGACACGGAGTCGATTCGCGAGTCGGTGAACGCGCTGGCCACGGCGTACAACGCGGTGCTCAAGTTCGTGAGCGAGCAGCGAGTCGTGGGTCAACCGCTGGCGAGCAGCGGCCCGCTGCGTGCCGCGATGTCGTCCATCACGAACACGCTGCTCACGAGCGTCCCGGGTGCCACCGGCGCCTACACCCGTCCGGCGATCGCGGGGCTTGCGCTCCAGAAGGATGGAACGCTCGCGCTCGACGCGTCCGTCTTCGACGCCGCGATCGCTACGAACTATGCTGACGTCGCGCGGCTCTTCCAGACTGGCGGCAGTGCGTCACACTCGGACGTGTCGTTCACGTTCTCGACGGACCGGACCCAGGCGGGCACGTATGTCGTCGACATCACCGCGGCCGCGACGACCGCGTCGGTGATCGGCGCGGGCTTCTCCGGCACGTATGCGGATGATGGTAACGCCGATACGATGTCGATTACCGATGCCACCACCGCCGTCACGGGCAGCATCCAGCTCGAGAACGGCGACACCACCGAGACGATCGTCAACAAGCTCAACGCGATGTTCGCCACGTCCAAGATGAACGTCGTGGCGACGGCCGCAGGCAACGACGTGCGTCTCTCCGGAACCGAGTACGGTAATGGAGCGAAGGTGACGGTGGCATACACAGCCGGCGGCGCAGACGCCACGGCACAGTTAGGCATCGCGGCGGGTGAATACGCCGGGACGGACATCACGGGCACCATCGGCGGCCTGCCCGCCATTGGCTCCGGCCGGTCGCTCACCGGAGCAACGGGCGGCGCCACCGAAGGCCTCGCCATCAAGTACACCGGCACGGCCACCGGAGCCATGGGCACGGTGAGCTTCATGCAGGGCGCGGCCGGCGCACTCTACTTCGCCGCCGACGCCATTGCGCGGTCGGGAGACGGCGCCGTGGCGAACCAGCAGGACGCGCTGCAGCGCACGATCACGTCGCTGACCTCACGTGCCGATACTATCCAGCAGCTCCTCGATCGCCGGCGGGATCTGCTCGTGAAGCAGTACACGGCGATGGAGGCGGCGATCGGCCGAATTCAGTCGCAGGGTGCCGCGCTCACGAACTTCATCAGGTCCCTGCAGCCGAACACCCGTTAGGCAGATTCCGAGGCCAGAATCCCATGTCGTACGGCAGACAAGCTTCCCGATACCGCGATACTGAAGTTCTGACCGCGACCCCCGGCCAGCTCGTCGTCCTGTTGTACGACCACCTCCTCGCCTCGCTGCACCGGGCGCGGGCAGCCATGGACGCCCACAATGATGAGCAGTTGAGCGAGCAGCTGGACAAGAGCCGTAACGTACTCACGGAGCTCCTCGTGACGCTCGACCGCGAGCGCGGCGGTGAGGTCGCATCCAACCTGGCGGCGCTCTACTCGTTTCTGCTTGGCGAGCTGGTCCAGGTGGGTGTGCGGAGCGATGTGGCGCGCCTCGAGCGTGTGACGAGGATGATCGCCGAGCTGCGCGAGGCGTTCGCGCAGGCCGCAACGACGCCCACCGCGGTGGCCGCCGGCGCACGGCTCGAGGCCAGGTCCGCATGACCGGCCGCCTCGAAGCGCGCGCGGCCGACGTCGACGCGCTGCTTGCCCAGTTCAATGACGCGTCGGAGGCCGCGATCGCGGCGCTCGGTCGTGGCGATGCCGACGCGCTCTCCCGCGCGCTCGATGTGCGCGACGAGCTGCAGCACGAGATCGAACGCGTCAGCCGCGATGCCGTGACCGTACGCGCGCGGTTTGCCGGTGCCGAGCGCGCGTACGGCGTGTCGCGCGTCGTCGAGGCAGCCGTCCATCGCTACTGTGCGCCACTCGAGGATCTCGCACGGGCGGCTCAGCAGCTCCAGCACCGCCTCGAGCTTACCGCGAACGACGCCCGGCACCGCCTTCTCGCCGAGCTGGCGGAGGTGGAGCTGGGTGCAGGTGCGGCTTCGCGCTACGCCAGCTCGGCGGTCGCTGAGCTGAACCTACCTGACGCGAGCCGATTGGACATCACGTTGTGACGCGCGTCACGCGCACACAGCGCGATATGTCACCGCACGAAGGCTCGGCGATCACCGGCTAAAGTTTCGCGCCCCACGTGCCGATATCCTGCTGTACGGAGGAACGTCCATGAAGATCAACGGTGGCAGCACCGGTCCGGTGCGGCCGGATACGGCTCGCGATCCGCGCGGCACAGCGGCAGTCAAGACGGACCAGGGAACGAGCACGAGCTCGCCCCGTGTCGATTCCGTCGAGATCTCCGGCGCCGGGCGTGCCAAGGGGGCGGAAGTGTCGGGGAACGATCGCGCAGCGCAGCTGCTCGAGATCCGGCAGCGCGTCCTGCGCGGCGCCTACGATGCCGACGAGGTGGTCGCGGAAGTCGCCCGTCGCATTCTCGAGCGCGGCGACCTGCAGCCCGCCCCGCCGGCCGACACGCAATGAGCGCGCGTCAGGCGAGCGAGCTGCTCTACGACTCGGAGGCGGCGCTTCGCCTCGTCGATTCCGCCATCGAAGACATCCGCGAGAGTGATCCCGCGCGTGACGCGGCACTCCTCGCGCACGGATACACCGAGATCGTGAGCATGCTGGCGAGCGTGCGTGGCGTCCGCGCCGGACTGGATCTCGCGACGCCAGACGCGATGCAGGCCGGTCGTCTGTCGGAGGCATCGACGGCCCTCGAGCAGCTGGAGACCCGGCTTGCCGATCTCGCGCGGACGTTCGACGCAGGCGCGAGTCGTCGTTAGGTTACGTACTCCGGCGGGGGCATGATCGAGAATAGCGGCGCCAGCGCTTCGACACGGCACCATCCGCGCGCCGGCCGCACCGCGACGATGAACTGCGCGCCCGCGGGCTTCACAATCTGCGCATAGGCGGTCCAGAAGGCGCGCTCGCGCGGCAGGAAGTCCTCGTACTGGACGACTGAGACGGGATCGGCAGCGTCCACCACGAACGTGAGCAAATCGCGGTCTGCCGAGCGACGCAGATGCGCCACCACCGTGGCCTGCTCGCCAAAGACCGCGACGGCGAGACCGCCAAGCGTGGCGTGGAAGTCCTCGAGCCGCTGTCGCGTGACGGCGCGTTGCACGGCCATCCGCCGCGCGACCAGCCCGCGTCCCGCCTGGCGTCGCTCCGTTACTCCGGCGCGCGTTTCCCCACCTCGCGGCGTTCCGGACTCGTCGATCCCTGCCATGGTCGCCTCGAAGAAACAGGTGAGTGGTCGCGGGACAGCGTCACTCACCCTGAACGCAAGGGCCGGACCCGCCGAGCGTCATTATCGGCGGAGTATCGGACTCTCATCGGGGTGCGCGAGAAGTTTGGTATCCAAACCTCATATCAACGTAGTCATTCCGACCGGGGCCGCGTAGCGACGTAGTCGAGGAATCGCAGGCATACCGACCAAGGGGTCCCTCTGCCGGGAGGAGCGCCATTCGTTATCTGCCGGCCCGCCCCGTCGGAACGAACGCGTGGTTCTCCGATTCGCGAAGGTCACACCCCGCGCCGCCCCGAATCCGATCTGGTGCCTGACGAACCGTCCTGACGCCGGTCGCCGTGCCGGCGCTCGGCTCGTCGACGCTCGCCCACCCGACGGTCGACGACGAACCCGCCGAGGTTGGGATCACCGGAGCCCACAGCCCTCGCGGCGCGCAACAGTAGCTCGAGCCGATCCGACGGCATCTCGACCCACGCAGACGGGACCGGCGCAAATCGGCGGCGCTCCGCGCCGTTGTCGAACGTCAGCCAGCCTCGACGGAATTCAGGGCCGAGCCCTTCCGTCCTCGCCGGGATCGTCTCCCAGACTCGCCACCGTGCTCCGTCCGCGGCCTCGAATTCGCGCAATGCCATGGGATTGCCCAGTTGCACCTCGCGGACCACGCTGGCGCCAGCACGCGGTGCCGCAGGCCGTCAACATCGAAAACTTCAGCACCTCTGACGACAAACGGTTCAGCTTGATTGTCGATCGGCCGGACTATCCCTGATCGGCAGTCCCTTCGCGAGTTCCGGGATTACCGCGCCACCCGTTCGGGCACCGTCAGGCCGTCACCGCCTCGGCCGAACCGCCGCCACACCGCCGCCG
>DAINRQ010000042.1:0-51801 GCA_036741775.1 Gemmatimonadaceae bacterium
TGGGCAACCACCTCCGAGCGCAGCGGTCCTAATCGCCCGTGCGGCTTGACTACTCGCATGTCGATCGAGTTCGCTCGATCGATTGATTTCCGAGCAGAGCACTGCACGATCTATTTGTTTCAAAGGACTCGATCACCCACGATCACTGCTTTCACTCCGCTGTCTCTCAGCAACTTCAGCTCGATCGGGTGCTGCGCATTGTCAGACGCGCAGCTCCAGATCATCGAACTCGCTGGCGACTAGAGCGTAGGGGCCACACCCGTTCCCATCCCGAACACGGTCGTTAAGCCCTACAGCGCCGATGGTACTCCGACCGAGAGGTCGCGGGAGAGTAGGCCGTCGCCGGCACCTGAAACGACGACGCCCCCGCCGAGATTTTTCTCGGCGGGGGCGTCGTGCATCCATCCTTGCCACCCCTACGGCGCGCACGTGCCAGGCACCTCCTTATCTTTCGGCATGCGTGCCGGCATCGTTACCGTCGTCGGAAAGCCCAACGCGGGCAAGTCCACACTTCTCAACCGCATCGTCGGTGAGAAGCTGAGCATCATCAGTCCGAAGCCGCAATCGACGCGTGACCGGATCGTCGGCATCCGGACGACGGACGATACGCAGATGGTCTTGCTCGACACGCCCGGGCTGCTCGAGCCGAAGTACGCGCTGCAGCACGCCATGCGTTCGACCGCGCTCAGGGCGCTCGATGACGCCGATGTCATCGTCTACGTGGCCGATGCGACCCTTGGCGTCCCACCGACGCTTCAGCAGGCTGCAGGTCTCCCAGCGCCTCCCGCGGCACCCGTGCTCATGGCGCTGAACAAGATCGATCGGTTGGATAGGTCGGATCGCGAGCCGCTCGTTGCCGACTATCCAGATGCGGTTCTCGTCTCCGCCGAAACCGGTGACGGCGTGGACCGACTACTCGACTCGATCACTCGGGCGCTCCCGGAGAGTCCCTTCCTTTATCCCGAAGACGATATCAGCACGCAATCGCTCCGCTTCTTCACGGCGGAGCTGATACGCGAGACGGCGCTGGAGCAACTGGACGAGGAAGTCCCGTACAGCGTGGCGTGCTCGATCGAGGAGTTCCGCGAAGACCGCTCGCCGGTGTACATTCGGGCGACCGTCTACGTCGAACGCGATAGCCAGAAGCGGATCTTGATCGGTGAGCGAGGTGCTCGGATCCGCGAGATCGGACGTGCGGCCCGCGTCAAGATCGAGCGACTCGTTGGCGGCGCCGTCTACCTGGATCTGTGGGTGAAGGTCCTCGCAAACTGGCGTCGCGATGTGCGCGCTCTCGAGCGATTCGGCTACCGGATACCTCAGGAGCCTGCACGATGACACTTTCTCCGCAGTTGCTCGCGATTCTCGTTTGCCCCAAGTGCAAGGGAGAACTCGAGTATCGGGCCGAAGAATCGACGCTCGTGTGTCACGCGTGCCGTCTTCGATACCCAGTGCGCGACGACATCCCCATCATGCTTGCGGATGAGGCGACACCGCTCTAGAGCGGTTGTATTCGCTGCGGCACTCGCCGCGGGCGCAGGCATCACGAACGTCGCGCGCGCGCAATCAGGGCCCGCCGAGGAGGGCGCGCTCTTTCTGTTGCTACCCGTCGGCGCCCGTTCGGTCGGGTTGGGTCAGGCAGTGGTGGCGGACCGATCCGGCAGCGAATCCGTGTGGTGGAACCCGGCAGCGATTGGCGCAGCGACTCGCCGTGAGGCGGCGATTCACCATTCGCAAAGCGTGGCCGGAACGGGCGACGTCCTGACGGTCGTCGTGCCGTCGTCATTGTTAGGCGTTCTCGCGTTGTCGGTGAACATCTTCGACTACGGCGAACAGCAGTCGAACCCCGACGGGAACTCGCCCGACGGTGGCGGAGGGACCATCATCCCGCGGAGCTTCGTGTACGCCGCGACGTACGCGACGTCCCTCGGGAGCTTCATCACGGCGGGACTCAGCTACAAGCTCATTCAGTTTCGCATCGATTGTACCGGCCCGTGTCCTGACATCGAGTTCGCGGCCACGACGAGCGCGCTCGACGTTGGCGTCCAGTTTCTCGTGAGCCGCTCGACCCCATTGTTGATTGGCGTCGCCGCGCGGAATCTCGTCGGCCTCAAGTTGCAGGTAAACGACAGTCCCCAATCAGACCCGATTCCGCGACGGTTGCAGGTCGGTGCGCAATACCGAATCGACGTACCGCCACGGATTGCGCCGGAGACCGCGGTGCGACTGTCGCTTGACGTGGTCGATGAGATCCGCGTCGGGGACCCGGCGCCGCGGTTCGGTGCGGACGTCTCATACCGCGACCGATTTCACCTACGCGGCGGGTATGCGTTCGAGCGCTCCGGGTCCGAGGCGGGCGGTCCGTCGATAGGCCTGGGATTGAGTACCGGCAACCTCGTGTTCGATGTGGGGCGAACGTTGAGCGGACTCTCGGCCGACGCGGGGAAGGCGCCGACGTATCTCTCGCTGCGATACCTTTTCTAACGCGTGCGCGCCCGGCTGACGCTTCCGCTCGCGCTCATCGTGCTGATCGCGCTCGTCGCGCTGATCGCGCTCGTCGCGCTGGCGCCGTCGACGCTCACGGCGATGCAGCGGGTGCAGGACGTCGCGGTGACGCCGCCCGGGGCGGGACCGGATAAATGGCGGACGTCGGGTGTCGGCTGGTCCCCACTCTCGGGCGGGAACCCGTCGTCGCAGCCGCGGGACTCATCGGCTCCCGCGACCGCATGGTCCATCCTGGCGTCCGCGGTCGTGCCGGGAACGGGCCAGGCGCTACTTCGACAGGACCGGCTCATCGCCTACCTCGCCGTCGAGGCGTACGCCTGGGCGAGGTACCGTGCGGACGTGCGGGAGGGGCAGCGCGCGCGCGCCGCGTATCGACGCCTCGCCAGCGAGGTCGCGCGCCGACCGTTCAGCGCGGTCCGGCCAACCGGTGACTTCGAGTACTATGAGCGAATGGAGAAGTTCGCCGAGAGCGGCGCGTTCGACGCCGTCGAGGGCGGTGTCCTGGACCCGGAGCCCGATACGCTGACGGCTAACGGCGCGATCTGGCTTTTGGCCCGCCAAACGTTCTGGGCCGATCCATTCACGCCGCCGCCCACGGAGTCGGACGAATACGTGCGTGCGGAGGCCTTCTACCGCGAACGTGCGGTTCCCCCGGAGTACCGATGGTCCTGGACGAACGCGCACCTCGAGTATGCGGAGTTCCGCAGAACGATCCGCCGCAGCAATAACGCGTACCGCACGTCACTCCAGGATCTCGGGCTCGTGATCGCGAACCATGCGTTGAGTACTGTGGATGCATTCATCACAGTGCGCCTGCGACGCCAGGGGCGCGCCGGCGAATCGGAGCGATACGAGCTCTACGGTTCGTTACCGATCGGAGGGCCGCCTCGACTGCGAGAATGACGTGCGGGCACCCCGCGGCGTCTATAGATGATCCCCGACGCCACGGCCCGATGCCGTGCGAAGTGAGACAGCTCACAGTCACGCTCGAGTTTGATTCCGATCGCAGCCCCCGGTAATTTGGCGCCCCTCACCATGAGCATGGCGTAGCGTGCCGCAGCAGACCGCGATGGTGTTCAGCTCTGGCGGCGCGCCTCCGCCCGAGGCCATTTCGTCGTGGCTCGCGTCACGCGGGCTCTCCGTCGTCGCGGTCACCGACGCGGACGACATGATGGCCCGGGCGCTTCGCGGCAGGCCTCGCCTCGTGGTGTTCGACGCACGCGTCGACGCGGCCGTGGTGGAAGCCGCGTGCTCGCGTCTGAAGAGTGACTCCTTCACCGGAATCGTGCCGGCGGTGCTGGTCGGCATGAGCACGCCCGAGGCGCTCGCGTCCGGGTTCGGCTCAGGTGCCGACGAGGTCGTGACCGAAACGCTCGCACCTGACGAGCTCCGCGTGCGCATGGACGTTCTGCTGCGGCGTTCCGATCGCGATGTTCAGGTGCACCCGTCGACGCGCCTTCCAGGCACGGTCGAGATCGAAGCGGAGATCACGCGACGCCTGCATCACACCGCACCCTTTGGCGTCTGCTACGCGGATCTGGATCACTTCAAGGAATACAATGATCGCTATAGTTATTACGACGGCGATCGTGTGATCCGCATTCTCGCCAAGATCCTCCACGATGTTGTAAAAGGTATGTGTGCCGAGGACGGATTTGTGGGTCACATCGGCGGCGACGATTTCATCTTCGTCGTTCCGGCGACGGCGGTGAGCGATACGTGCTCCGAGATCGTGTCGATCTTCGACGCGCTCGTGCCATATCAGTATTCCGAGCAGGACCGCCGTGCGGGGTACTTTTTCGGGAAGGACCGGCGAGGGCAGTTGCATCGCGTACCGCTCATGACCGTGTCGATCGGCGTCGTCTCGAACGAACGCCGAGTGTTCGCCAGCGCGGCGCAGGTGAGCGAGCTGGCTACGGAGATGAAGAGTTACGCGAAGACCTTGACGGGTTCGGTGTACACGATCGACCGGCGTCAGGACCCACCGGCCAGTCACACGGTGAGTTCGCCGTCGGCACGATCCGACGTTCCGCTTAGCCTGGGCGACGAGTCATGAACGTATCATGTCCGGAATGCCAGTCGGTGTTTCGCGTGGACCCCGCGCGCGTACCGGGGCCGGGGATCCGTGCGCGATGCTCCGTGTGCGGTGGGATCATCCCGATTACCGCGACGCGGAGTTGGACCGATGACTTCGCGACTCCGCACGACGCCGCGAGCCTGCTGACATCGTCCCGCGGCGGTGCGCGTCCGGGCGCGGCCGGTGCCGCCGCACTGACGGAGACACAGACCGCGTCGGGACGCGCGCCCGCTCCGTCGTTTGGTGTTTCGGCACCTGGCGCTGCCTCGCCAGCCATCCCGCGCCCCGTTACGCCGACACGCGTTCCGCCGTTTTCTCCTGGCCGCAGGCCGACGCCCCCGTCGGCGCCGGTGCAATCGGCGCCACCCAACGCCGCGAGCTCGGCCGCGCCGCTGGGCCAGGGACCGGCGGCGCCTCCTCGGCCGTCGGGGCCGGCGGCACCCGAGCTCGCGGCGCCGGGTACACACGCACCGCCGGGCGCGTCGCGCGTCCCCGACGTTCCAATCGGTGCTCCGATTTCGCGCTCACAACCGGCCGCCCCTCCGGGCGGCGGAAGTGCGGCGAGCCCGATCGCGCCGGTGGGGCGTGACGCTACGCCTGCGAGCGCCCCGATGCCCCGAACACGCGCGACGGGGCCTGGTGGCGAGACGCCGTCGCCCGCGCGGGCGGGCGCAGAAGCGGCGGCGGGTCGGTCGCCAATCAACCCATTTCTCGCGAATGATCCGAATCAGAAAGCAAAGCGGCTCGCGCGCGCGCTCGTGTCGGACATGGTTGCGTACCATCCGCAGAAGCGCGATGAAGGCATGCGAGCCGGCACGCTGAAGCAGCTCTTTCGCGAAGAGATCAAGAAGAGTTACGAGGAGTACGTCGAGCAGATCGGGAAGGAGTTCGCCGAGTCCACGTCCCACTTTCAGGACGCGCTGAACGACGTACTCGCCGGCGGGAAGAAGGTGTTCTAGAAGTTCATGTTGCCGGGGTGGTTCGTAACTCCGGCCTCGGCTATCTTCACCGACATGCATGATCGCGAGCCGTTCTCCGCCGTGGAGGGCGGCTCGTGTCATATTCGTCGTCGAGAGGATACTGGAAATGGCCGAGACCGAGCGAGCGAAGCGCCTGCGAGAGAATGAGAGTCGGTTGAACGAGTTGCGGAGGTATCTTTGACCTCGATCGCAAGCGCGACGCGCTGAGGCAGGTCGAGGAGCGGATGTCGGATGCTGGCTTCTGGAACGATCAGGAGTCGGCGCGCGCGTCCGTACAGCAGGTGAAAGAGCTGAAGGGGTGGGTGGAGCCGTTCGATCGACTTTCGGGACGAATAGCTGCCGCGCTCGAGCTGGACGAGCTTCTCTCGGGCGAGCCTGACGAGTCAATGTCGGACGACGTCGACCGCGAGATCGAGGCGATCGAGACCGACCTCGATGCGTTCGAGCTGCGGTCGCTGCTTCGAGGATCTGATGATTTCCGCGACGCCCAGGTCGAGATCAGTGCGGGGGCTGGCGGGACCGAAGCACAGGACTGGGCCCAGATGCTCATGCGCATGTACACCCGCTGGGCGGAGCGCCGCGGGTACACCGTGGACGTGCTGGACATGAGCGAGGGTGAAGAGGCGGGGATCAAGGGCGCCGTCCTCGAGATCAAAGGCCAGTACGCGTACGGCTTCCTGCGTCCGGAGACCGGCGTGCATCGCCTCGTCCGGATCTCACCGTTCGACGCGCAGTCGCGTCGTCACACGAGCTTCGCGTCGGTGTTCGTATACCCGGTGGTGAACGATGAGATCAACATCGAGATCCGGGACGAGGACATCAGGATGGATGTCTTCCGGGCGAGCGGGGCCGGTGGGCAGCATGTGAACAAGACGAGCTCCGCGGTTCGGCTGACGCACATCCCGACGGGTGTCGTCGTGGCCTCCCAGCAGGAGCGTTCGCAGTTCAAGAACAAGGCGACCGCGATGAAGATGCTGAAGAACCGCCTGTACCAGATGGAGGCTGACAAGCAGGCTGCCGAGAAAGCGAAGCTCGACGCGACGAAGGCCGACGTGACGTTTGGCAGCCAGATTCGAAGCTATGTGTTCCAACCGTACACGATGGTCAATGACCATCGAACCGAACTGAAGATCCCCGATGTGCAGAAGGTAATGGATGGTGGGATCGACCCGTTCATCGAGGCGTTCTTGAAGCAGGCGGCCACGGGCGACGCGGAGGCGAGGACGTGAGCGATGAGACGAACTACCTGCTCCGCGCGCGGCTCGAGAAGCTCGAGGCGCTCGCGGAGCAGGGCGTGGCGCCGTTCGCGTACGCGTTCGACCGCAGCCACGACGCGGTTGCCGCGGTTGCCGCGTTAGGCAGCGCGGACGAGGGACCCGTCGTCCGGGTTGCGGGTCGCCTGGTGTCGTGGCGCGCGCAAGGGAAGACGGTGTTCGCGCACCTCGCCGATATGAGCGGTCGCGTACAACTGTATTTCCGCCGCGACGGGTTGGGTGACGAGGAGTTCTCGCGCCTCAGGCTGTACGACATTGGCGACGTGGTCGGCGTCGAGGGGCCGATGTTCCGCACGCGGACGGGAGAGCCGACCGTCCGCGTGGACCGGGTGACCCTGTTGGCGAAGTCGCTTCGCCCGTTGCCGTTCGGCAAGGAGGAGGTCGTCGACGGTGCCGTCGTCCGGCACTCCGGCTTTTCCGATCCGGAGCAACGGTACCGCCAACGCTATGCCGATCTCGCGGTGCATCCCGAGGTGCGTGCGTTGTTCGTGGCACGCTCCCGGATGACGTCCGCGATTCGTGCGTTCCTCGATGAGCGCGGGTATCTGGAAGTCGAGACGCCTGTGCTGCAGCCGCTCTACGGCGGGGCGAGCGCGCGTCCGTTCGTGACGCACCATAACGCGCTGGACATGCCGCTGTTCCTCCGGATCGCTGACGAGCTGTACCTGAAGCGTCTCATCGTCGGCGGGTTCGACAAGGTCTACGAGATCGGTCACGACTTCCGGAATGAGGGCATCGACCGAACGCATAACCCCGAGTTCACGATGCTCGAGTTCTACGAGGCCTACGCCGACTACGAGCGGATGATGGGGCTGGTCGAGCAGCTGATTACGCATTCAGCGGACGGCGTGCGCCGCGAACCTCTTCTCGCGGACCGGGTGCCGGAGTTCTCTCCGCCGTTTCCGCGAATCGAGTGGGTGCCGTCGCTCAACGCGGCACTGGGCGCCGATGCCATGACCCTTGACGACGAGGCGCTCAGGAACTCGGCTCGACGCGCGGGGGTTCAACACCCGGAAGGGCTCAGTCGGCCAAAGGTTCTCGACGAATTGTTCCAGGCGCTTGTGGAGTCGCAAATTCGGTCACCGACCTTCGTGATCGACTATCCGGTCGAGTTGTCCCCGCTCGCGAAGCTAAAACGCGGGAACCCGTCCCTGACGGAGCGATTCGAACTGTTCGCGAACAGCAAGGAACTGGCGAACGCGTTCAGCGAGTTGAATGATCCCATTGACCAGCGACACCGCTTCGAGGCCCAGGCGCGCCTCCGCGCCGCTGGGGACGAAGAGGCATCTGGTGTCGACGAGGACTACCTGCGCGCGATGGAATACGGCATGCCACCTACGGGTGGGGTGGGAATCGGTCTCGATCGCCTGTTCATGTATCTCACCGGCACCGCCAACATCAGGGACGTCATCCTCTTTCCGACCATGAGACCGGAATGAGTTCGCTCGAGTTGTCGATCGCCTGGCGGTACCTGAGAAGCCGCCGCGGGTCGAAGCTGCTGTCGTTCATCAGCGTCATCGCCATTGTCGGTGTGGTGGTGGGTGTGAGCGCGCTCATCGTCGTCATGGGCGTCATGAACGGCCTGCAGCGCGACCTCCGCGAGAAGATTCTGATCGGCAGCCCGGATATCCGGGTGCTGAACTTCGGCGCTGACATGCGGATCGACGACTGGCAAGCGGTCATCAAGAAGGTCGAGGCGCAGCCCGGGGTTGTCGCTGCGGGTCCGTTCGTGATGACACAGTGCCTGATCAATGGCGGCCACTCCTACATGGAGGGCGGCTACGTGGTCGGCCTGCCTCCGCAAGCGCGCGGCGTCGCGAACGTCACCGACATCCGCGCGCGGGCGACCGTCGGCGACTTCCGGTTCGCGAGCTCGGACGGGGCTGGCCGCGGTGTGGTGCTCGGCAAGCTGGTGGCGGGCCGCCTCGGGGCCTACGTCGGCGACAGCGTGACGCTCATCTGTCTGGGGAAGGGCGAGACCAACGCCGTGACCGGACAGCCCGTGCCACTCACCATGCGGTTCGAGGTTACGGGCGTATTCGATACCGGGATGTACGAGTACGACAACGCATATATGTACGTGGCGTTGCCGGTCGCGCAGGAGCTGGCCGGGCTTGGTTCGGGTGTAACGGGAATCGAAGTCAAGACCCGAAATCGCTGGGAGGCGAAGGAGGTGGGGGAGCAGCTCGCCAAGGTGCTCGACTTCCCTTACCGAACGGTCGATTGGCAGGAGCAGAACAAATCGCTTTTCCAGGCCCTTAAACTCGAAAAGTTGGGCATGGGGCTCATTCTCCTGCTCATCGTGCTCGTAGCAGCGTTCAATATTGTCAGCAACCTGACCATGGTCGTGGCTGACAAGACGCGGGAGATCGGGATCCTCAAGGCAATGGGAATGACTTCCGGTTCCGTCCGGAGAGTATTTTTCGCTCAGGGCTTGGTGATCGGGCTCGTCGGGACGCTGCTTGGCGTCACCCTTGGCATTGCGACGTCGCTGGCGCTTGGCAAATACGAGTTCATCAAGCTCAATCCCGAGATCTATTTCATCGACCACCTGCCGGTTGCTACCGAGGCGGCCGACGTTCTGATGATCGTTGTAGCGAGTGTGGTCATCGCGGCTGTGGCTACGCTTTACCCGTCGATGCAAGCCGCGCGGCTCTATCCCATTGAGGCGATCCGGCACGAGTGACGGACCGACGCGACGCATGAACGTGCTCGAGGCTCACGACATCGCGAAGTCCTACCGTGGTGGCGACGGTAGCACGTTGCACATCCTCAACGGGGTCAACCTTGCGGTGCGCCGCGGGGAAATGATCGCCATCGTCGGGGAGAGTGGCGCTGGGAAGAGCACGCTGTTGCACGTCATTGGCGCGCTGGATCGTCCGACGCGCGGTCACGTGCTCATCGGTGGCGAACCCATCAACGATCGAACGGATGACGAGCTCGCCGTCATCCGGAACAAGCAGGTTGGGTTCGTCTTTCAGTACCATCACCTTCTGCGTGAGTTCTCAGCGCTCGAGAACGTCATGATGCCACTTCGCATTGGCGGCGTCCCGGTACCGGAAGCTCAGAGCCGCGCCGCCGATCTGCTATCGCGGGTCGGGTTGAGCGCGCGAATGCACCATCGGCCGAGTGCCCTGTCGGGCGGCGAGCAGCAGCGGACGGCCGTCGCGCGGGCACTTGCCGTCGACCCGGCGGTCGTGCTCGCGGACGAGCCGACGGGCAATCTGGATCATCGGAACGGTGAACGGCTTCAGGAGGTGTTCGCGCAGCTCGCGCGGGACCTCGAGATCGGGATGGTCGTCGTGACACACAACAGGACACTTGCTGCGCGCGCCGACCGGGCGCTGCTGCTCGAGGATGGTCGCTTGGTCGATACAGACGTGCGGGGGGTCGTTGCTTAATGCTGTGCAACGAGTGCGGCGAACGCGAAGGGGTTGTCAAGGTCACGAAGATGGAGAACAACTCGGTGACCTTGGAGCACCTGTGCGAGAAGTGTGCGGCGGCGCGCGGCATCGAGACGACGGTCTCGATGGAGAAGCACCCGCTGAGCGACTTCCTGTCCGGGGTGCAGCAGCAGGCTGGTGGGAGTGCCGACTCCGCGCGATGTACGTTCTGCTCCACCACGCTCCGCGAGTTCCGGAGCTCCGGGCGTCTTGGCTGCATGCACTGCTACGGCACGTTCGAGCAGAGTCTTCGGGAGCTACTCCGGAAGATCCACGGCAACTCGCGTCATTCGGGGCGGCGCTACGAGCCACCGGCCCCGACGCTGCTCGAAGGGGCATCGACCTTGCTCGAGCTTCGCGAGCGGCTGCGCCGCGCGGTTGAAACGGAGCAGTTCGAGCTCGCGGCATCCATTCGCGACAAGATCAGGGGGCTGGAGTGATGGTGGACCTCTCTCTTCTCCCGGATGGCGGAGCGAGCTGGCTGGATGCGTCGGGCGACCATGCGGACATCGTGCTGTCTACACGCATCCGGCTGGCGCGCAACGTCGAGGGGTATGCGTTCACCGGGCGCGCGCGGGACGGCGAGCGGCTGCGGATTCTGACCCAGGTCCGGGACGCCCTCCCGCATGTGCCGTCGCTGTCGAACGGAGTGCTCCTTCGGGTGGACGAGCTCCCGCCGACGGACCGGCTTCTCCTGCACGAGCGGCATCTGGTGAGCAAGGAGCTGGCCGGGCTGGACCTGCCCCATGGAGTGCGCAGCGGTGCGGCTTTGTATCTCTCGGAGTCCGCAGGCGTCATGATAAATGAGGAAGATCACCTCCGCCTGCAGGCACTGCGGTCGGGCTTCAGCGTGAACGAGGCGCTGACCGCCGTGATGCGGGTGGATCGTGAGTTGGGCAGTCGAGTCCCGTTCTCGTTTCACGAGGAGTTCGGCTTCCTCACCGCGTGCCCGACAAACACAGGGACGGGATTGCGCGCCTCGGTATTGATCCATTTGCCGGGGCTCGTGCTCACGAAGGAGATTGGCAAGGTGCTCGCCGGGCTGCAGGCGATGGGGCTGACCTATCGCGGGTTGTACGGCGAGGGAAGTGAAGTTGTGGGGAACTTCTTCCAGATCTCGAACCAGACGACGCTCGGAAGGTCGGAGGACGAGCTGGCGGAACATCTCGCTCGGGTAGTTCGGACGGTAATCGAGCGCGAGGAGGAGGCGCGGCGGGTATTGCTGCGTGACGCCGGGTATATTATTGAGGACAAGCTCTGGCGCGCGTATGGCACCCTGCGTTATGCGCGCAGCCTCTCGTTCGATGAGGCGATGAATTTCCTCAGCGGGGTGCGGTTGGCGGTCGGTCTGAAACTGATCATCGGCCTGAGTGTATATACTCTCAACAAGCTCCTGATATTCAGCCAGTCGGCGCACCTGGCCTATGCAGAAGGGCGTGCGTTGACTGAGAGCGAAGCGAACCTCGCCCGCGCACGATACGTGCGACAGGCCTTGATCAACGAGGCGGGTTCGCAGGCGTGACCGGAGCGTTGCTCTGGACTTGAGGGGTATATGAACGGCTACAACTTCACCGAGCGAGTGAGAAAGGTCCTTGCGATGGCACGCGAGGAGGCTGCTCGTCTCCATCACGAGTACGTGGGGACGGAGCACATCCTGCTCGGGCTTATCCGCGAGGGCGAAGGCGTCGCCGCGGCCGTTCTGCAGAATCTCAGCGTCGACCTCGACGAGATTCAGCAGAAAATCGAAGACACCGTCAAAAAGGGGAAGGCGTCACAGACGACCGGCCCAGATCTGCCGTACACATCGCGCGCAAAGAAAGTCCTGGAGCTGGCCATGAGTGAGGCGCGCGAGCTCAGTCACAGCTATGTGGGCACCGAGCACTTGCTGCTCGGACTTCTGCGCGAGGAGAAGGGAATTGCCGCGCAGGTGCTCACCGACGCTGGTGTCAACCTCGACGCGGCCCGTGCCGAGACGCTCCGGCTGCTCGGCACCGAGATGCCGCAAGGCAACGCTCCGACCGCTCAGCAGGGCAGTGGGTCCACGCAGTCCACTCCCCCCAAGGGTGAGAAGAAGTCAAAGACGCCAGCGCTCGACCATTTCTGCCGCGATCTCACGCAGCTCGCTGCGGAGGGCCAGCTCGATCCGACGATCGGGCGGTTCAAGGAGATCGAGCGCGTGATGGAAGTCCTCACGCGGCGCAAGAAGAACAACCCCGTGCTCATCGGTGAGCCCGGTGTTGGGAAGACGGCGATCGTGGAAGGCCTCGCGCAGCTCATCGCGAATGGTGAGTGCCCCGATTCACTTCGCGACCACCGCGTTCTCTCGCTCGACATGGCGGCGGTCATTGCGGGCACGAAGTATCGCGGTCAGTTCGAAGAGCGACTCAAGGCCGTCATGAACGAGATCGCGCAGAACAAGAACATCATCCTGTTCATCGACGAGCTCCATACGCTCGTGGGTGCAGGCGCGGCCGAAGGCGCGATCGATGCCAGCAACATGCTCAAGCCCGCGCTTGCGCGCGGCGAGCTGCAGTGCGTCGGTGCGTCCACCCTCAACGAGTATCGCAAGTACATCGAAAAGGACGGAGCGCTCGAGCGCCGCTTCCAGACGGTGATCGTCGATCCGCCTTCGGTGGAGGAGACCGTCGAGATCCTGAAAGGTCTGCGCAAGAAGTACGAAGATCACCATCGGGTCACCATTCCGGACACGACGCTCGTCGCGGCATCGAAGCTCTCGGAGCGCTACATCACCGATCGCTTCCTGCCCGACAAGGCCATCGACGTGATCGACGAGGCCGGCGCACGAGCGCGTCTCGCGGCGCAGGTGCCTCCGCCGGAAGTCTCGCAGCTCAAGGAGCAGCTCGAGGGCGTGAACTCGGAGAAGGAAGCCGCGGTTCGCGACCAGAACTTCGAGCGGGCGGCGTCGCTTCGCGACAAGGAGCGGGAGCTTCAGGGCGACATCCGGAAGAAGCAGGACGAGTGGGAGAAGCGTCGCCAGTCTTACCGTCCGGTGCTCGGTGAGGAGGAGATCTCGTTCATCGTGAGTCGATGGACGGGCATCCCGGTGACGCGACTGCAGGAGGCCGAAACCGCGCGCCTGCTGCGCATGGAGGATGAGCTCCACGCATCGGTGGTGGCGCAGGAAGAGGCCATCAAGGCGCTGGCCCGCTCCATTCGGCGTAGCCGGGCGGGGCTCAAGGACCCCAATCGTCCGATCGGGTCGTTCATCTTCTGCGGCCCCACCGGCGTCGGGAAGACCGAGCTGGCCCGAGCGCTCGCGAGATTCCTCTTTGCGGACCAGAACGCGCTCATTCGCGTCGACATGAGCGAGTACATGGAGAAGTTCTCCGTGTCCCGTCTCATCGGCGCACCGCCGGGGTACGTTGGCTACGAGGATTCTGGCACGCTCACGAAGGCCGTGCGGCGCAAGCCGTACAGCGTGGTGCTGCTCGATGAAATCGAGAAGGCGCACCCTGACGTGTTCAACATCCTGCTCCAGGTTCTCGATGAGGGGCACCTGACCGACAACTACGGCCGTGTGATCGACTTCAAGAACACCGTCGTGATCATGACGTCGAACGTCGGGGCTCGCGACATCACGAAGGGCAAGCAGCTCGGCTTCGCCGCGCCTGATACGCGTGCGAACTTCGAGCGAATCGCCGAGAAGGTGAAGGAAGAGCTCCAGCACGTGTTCAACCCGGAGTTCCTGAACCGCCTCGACGACGTGATCGTGTTCCACCCGCTGGCGAAGGAGCACATCGCTCAGATCGTCGGGATCCTGCTCAAGGACGTCCAGAAGCGTCTCGCCGAGGAGGAGCTCACCCTGCGCCTCACCGAACCGGGTTCGGATTTCCTGGTCGGACACGGATTCGACGAGCACTTCGGCGCCCGACCGCTAAAGCGGGCGATCCAACGTTTCATCGAGGATCCGCTCTCCGAGAAAATCCTCGTGGGCGAATTCGCAAAGGGCGATGACATCGAGGTCGATGTGTCAGCCGACAAGTCGAAGCTGGAGTTCCGCGTACTCACGAGCTCGACCAAGGCCTGACCGGTCTTCGGCCGCCGGGGCGGACGGTTCGCCCGGGGGGTCCAAGATTAGGCGGGGGCAACGGATAGCGCCGGTTGGGGATCATGAACCCGACCGGCGCTTTCGTGTATATTACCGCCATGCCTCGACTGCCCCTCGTGCTGCTCTGTCTGGCAGCCGCGAGCGCCCCAGCGCTCGCGCAGGACACACCCCTCGGAAGCTGTGCCGTGCCGGATTCGATCGCGGTCCGCGGCAATCAACACACCGACGAAGCAGCGATCCGCGGTGATGCGGGGTTGGTGGCAGGGACGAGCCTCAACTACCGCGACATCCAGCGGGCCGTCCGTGCGGTATTCGCGACCGGGCAGTTCGATGACGTTACCATCGAGTGCGTCCCGTCCGCGCCGGGGGGCCGAACGATTCTCGCCATCGCCGTGAAAGAGCGCCCGGTGTTGTCAGACGTCCGGGTCGAGGGGGTAGATCAGGTATCCTCGAAGGCGGTCCGCGAGCGCATCGAGATTCCCGAGGCCCGCCCGTTGAATCCCGCACTCGTGACGAAGGCCGTCGAGCGAATCGACTCCTTGTACGAGGCGAACGGCTATTACCTGGCCCGGGTCAGACCGGAGACCACCTTCGTGGGTGAGCAGGTCCGCCTCACATTCAAGATCGACGAGGGCCGGCGACTCGCGATCTCGGGGATTCGAGTCGTCGGCAACAACAAGATCTCCGACGGCGACATCGTGAAGGCGATGGAAACGAAGCCTGAGGGGTTCTGGTGGTTCCGCAAGGGCGCGTTCGACGAAGACAAGTTCGCGGCCGACCTCGGTGAGCGCCTGGTCGAGCTCTACGGCAAGCGCGGCTATATCGACTTCCAGGTTGTCCGCGACAGCATGATCGTGGATCGGGAGAACGGGAAGGCACTCCTCGAGATTACCGTATCCGAGGGCCCTCAGTACCGTGTGGGAGATTTCGTGGCCGAGGGGAACCGGCGATTTTCCACTGAAGAGATCATGCGGTTCTACCCGTTCACCGACTACACGCGCTCGCTCACGGACCGCGTGACTGGCCTGATCACCGGGCGCGAATCGACCCCGGAGGGGGTATTCGACCAGACGCGGTGGGAAGAGGCATTCAACAACCTCAAGACCGCCTATAGTAACGAGGGCTACATCTACGCGGACCTTCGGCCCGTCGTGGAGCGGCGCGTCACGCCTGACAGCTCGCAACACGTCGTCGACCTGCGTTGGGTGATCGACGAGAAGGCACCGGCCATCGTCAACCGGATCGAGATCATCGGCAACGACTACACGGTCGAGTCGTGTATTCGCGACCAGCTCGTGATCATCCCTGGCGACGTCTACAACCAGGCTCGTCTCATTCAAAGCTGGCAGAGCATCGGCAATCTCGGCTTCTTCGAGACGCCGGTTCAGCCGCCGGACACGCGCCCGGCGAACGAGCAGGGCGATATCGACATCATCTTCAATGTGAAGGAGCGGCGCACCGGCAACGTGAACTTCGGTGCGTCCGTCGGCCAGGGGTTGGGCGTTGGAGGGTTCATTGGCCTCGACCAGCCGAACCTGTTCGGTCGATGCAAGCGCGGATCGCTGCAGTGGCAGTTCGGTCGCTACATCAACGACTTCAACGTGTCGTACAGCGACCCGACGATCCGGCAGTCCCGGGTGTCGGGCACCGTCTCGGCCTATCGGTCGGAGGCGCGCTATACGATCGCAGAGCTCGGTCGTTCGCGGCGGACGGGTGGTTCGGTTGAGCTTGGCTTTCCGATTCCCCGGTCGTTCAATTCGCGACTCCGCTTCTCCTATGGCGGCGAGTTCGTGAGCTTCGGCGATGACGGGCTACTCGGCGAGACGAGCGACCTGTATGGCGAGAGCTCGTTCCGGTCGACGCTAGGTGTGACGGCGATGCGTGACACGCGCATCGACATGCCATTCGCGACGGCCGGTGGCATGCAGAGCCTTACCGCCCAGTTCTCGGGCGGCCCGTTAGGCGGGACGTACAACTTCCAGCGTTATACCGCGGAAACGCGTGCGTACGCGCCACTCGGCCAGATCGGGGGACGCGCGGCCGGGTCGCAACCGATGAAGTTCGTTCTGGGACTCACAGGGCGCGCCGGCGTGGTAACTGGTAACACTGGCCCGTTCTTCTTCTCGCAGGAATTCGCGCTCGGCGGTGTCCAGTACGGCGAGCAGTTGCGGGGCTACGACGAATTCTCCGTCTCACCAGCAGGGTTGATCTTCGACACCGACAATCTCCGGGCTTCCCGGCAGTCTTTCGGGAAGGCGTTCTTTACGGCGTCGGCCGAGGTTGGGCTCCGGATCAACCAGTCACTGTACACGAGCCTGTTCTACGACGTGGGTAACGTGTACTCGCACGCCCGCCAGTTCGATCCGACGCGGCTCTTCCGCGGCGCCGGCATCAGTGTCTCGACGATTACTCCGCTCGGGCCACTCGGGCTCGACTACGGCTACGGCTTCGATCGCCTGGACGAGCAAGGACGTCCGGCACCGAAGTGGCAGCTTCACTTCCGACTCGGTCAGCTGTTCTAAAGCTCTGGAGCTCTTCATGAAACTTCATCGTCGCGCGACGAACCTCGCGCTAGTGATCACCGCCGCGTCGGCCCTTCCAGCGTCCGAACCAGCGCAGGCGCAGGGCCCGCAGAAAATCGCGTACATCGACTCGAAGGTGGTCCTGGCAAAGGCGCCTGGCCGTCAAGCCGCCGAGCAGACCTTTAATAAGGAAATGGAGGCGTCGCGCGCGCTCGTGCAGCGCATGGGCGACTCGCTCCAGACCATGATCGCGGACTATCAGAAGGCTCAATCGACGCTCGCGGCGAACGTTCGTGAGCAGCGTGAATCGGCGATCCGAAAGCGGCAGGAGGATTACCAGCGCCGCGTGGGTGAGCTCGATCAGCAGATGCAGCAGCGTCAGGAAGAGCTCGTGAAACCTATCATGGATCAGATTCGCAAGGTGCTCGACGAGATTCGCCAGGAAGACGGCTACGCGTTCATCCTCGATGCCGGGAGCGATGCCGGCGTGATCGTCGCGGCCGATCGCAACCTGGACATCACCGAGAAGGTGATTTCTCGCCTCAAGCCGGTCCCCGTGACGTCGTCGAGCCCCGCCAAGCCCGATAGCGCGAGGACACCGCCCGTGGGTCCGCGCTCGTCACCGGCGGGTGTCACGCGCCCAAGGCCGTAACGAGTGTCCGGGCCTGAGACGGACGGTCTGACATCAAGCGGTGAGGGTGTTCGCACTCTCACCGCTTCCGACATCGCGGAGCTGGTCGGCGGGGCGCTCAGCGGCGACGCGGGTGCGGAAGTGCGCGGGCTCGCACCGTTGGATCGTGCGACGCCGCATGATCTGAGCTTTCTCGCAAGCGCGCGTTACACGTCGCTCTACGAGCGAACCAGAGCCGGTGCCGTGCTCATCGCGCCGGAGTTCGACAGCGTGCCGACAACGGCGGCGTCGCGAATCGTCGTGTCGAAGCCGCACGACGCGATGCTCATCGTCTTGCCGCGGCTCTATCGTGCGCCGCGACGCGAGCCGGGTGTGCACGCATCCGCGCGGCTGGGGCGGGGTGTGTCGTTAGGCAGCGACGTGACGATCGGCCCGTACGCGGTGATCGGCGACGGGGCGGTCATCGCCGACCGCGCCTGGATCGATGCGCACACCGTCGTCGGTGCCGGGGTGAGGATCGGGGAGGACGTACGACTCTACCCCAGCGTGACCCTGTACAGTGGGACGGCCCTTGGGCCCCGCGTCATCGTGCACGCGGGCGCGCGCGTCGGCAGCGATGGATTCGGTTATGTGTTCCGCGACGGGGCGCACGACAAGATCCCGCACGTGGGGCGGTGTATCATCGAACAGGATGTCGAGATCGGCGCGAACACTACGATCGACCGCGGGAGTATCGATGACACCGTGATCGGTGCGGGGACGAAGATCGACAACCTCGTGCACATCGCGCATAACGTGCGGATCGGCCGGCTGTGCCTGATCATGGCGCAAGTCGGGATTTCGGGGTCGGTGCACGTGGGTGATGGTGTCGTGATCGCGGGGCAGGCGGGGCTGGCCGGTCACCTGACGGTGGGGGACCGCGCGCGTCTGGCAGCGCAGTCGGGGGTGTTCGGGGACGTCCCGGCGGGCCAGACGTGGTCCGGCTATCCGGCTCGGCCGCATCGCCAGTCGTTGCGGGCGAGTGCTGCGCTGCTCCGGCTCGCGGATATCATCAAGAAGCTCGAACGGACCGCGGAACGCGAATGACGGCTGTTCGGAGAACGATCGCCAGCCCCGTGACGCTCGAGGGCGTTGGGCTTCACCTCGGCGTCCCCTGCCAACTGACGTTTCGCCCAGCGCCATCGGGTGGCGGCATCCGATTCGTACGGACGGACCGTCCGGGGAACCCGGTGATTGCCGCGGTGGTCGACAATGCCGTACTGACCGACCGGCGGACGCAACTCGGCACCGGCGATGATGCGATTCATACGGTGGAGCACGTGCTCGCGGCGGTGGCGGGCGCGGAGGTGGACGACCTCACGATCGAGCTCAGTGGCCCCGAGCCGCCGATCATGGACGGGAGCGCCGCGGCGTTTCTCGAGGCGCTCGCGGCGTCCGGAACCGCTACGCAGGTCGGGAAGCCTCAATATCTTACCCTCCGCACCCCGGTGCGGGTGGTAGACGGGGAATCCGTGTACGAAGCGCACCCGTGCGACGCGCTGGACCTCTCCGTGACGATCGACTTTAGCCACCCGCTCATCGGGCGTCAGGCGTGCCGGTACACCGTGACCCCGGAGGTTTTCGCGCGCGAGATTGCGCCGGCCCGCACGTTCGGCTTCGTTCGAGAGGTTGACGCCTTGCGGTCGATGGGGCTGATTCGCGGCGGGTCGACGCAGAACGCGATCGTGCTCGACGCGGATGGTGTGGTGGACAACGCACTGCGGTGGCCAGACGAGTTCGTTCGTCACAAGGCCCTCGATTGCGTCGGCGATCTGGCGCTCGCGGGCCGGCGTGTACGCGCTCGCGTGGTTGCTCACAAACCGAGTCACAGGGGTACGATCTTGCTCGTTCGCGAACTCACCAAGCAGGCGGGGAAGGAGAGCACCGTGATCGGAATCGAAGAGATCATGAAGGTCCTCCCGCATCGGTATCCGTTTCTCCTCGTCGATCGAATTCTCGAAATCGAGCACGGGAAGCGGATCGTCGGCCTCAAGAACGTGACCATCAACGAACCGTTCTTTCAGGGCCATTTCCCCGGTCACCCGATCATGCCGGGCGTGCTGATCATCGAGGCGATGGCCCAGGTCGGGGGCATGCTGCTCATGGGATCGGTCGAGGATCCGGAGTCAAAGGTCGTGTACTTCATGTCGCTCGACAATGTGAAATGGCGCCGACCGGTAAAGCCTGGGGATCAGCTGCGGTTCGAGCTCGAAGTCATGCAGATTCGCGGGCGCATCTGCCGCATGGCCGGCGTAGCGAAGGTCGAGGGCGAGGTCGTCGCGGAAGCCGAGATGGCCGCGATGGTGCGTGACCGATGAGCGAGGCAACGGGGACCATGCCGGGCATTCACCCTACCGCGATCGTATCGCCGCGGGCGGAGCTGGGCGACAACGTCACCGTGGGGCCGTACGCCATCATCGGTGACAACTGCGTCATCGGCGATGGCTGTACGCTCGAGGCGCGCTCGGTACTCGATCGAAACGTTCGCCTTGGCACCAGTGTCAGCATTGGCATCGGGTCTGTGATCGGAGGGGATCCGCAGGACCTGAAGTTCAAGGGCGAAGAGACGTGGGTCGAGATCGGTGATGGGACGCGGGTGCGCGAGTACACGACCATCAACCGTGGGACGGCACAGTCGTTCAAGACGACGGTCGGGAAGGGCTCGTTCCTCATGTCGTACGTGCACCTCGCGCACGACTGTCACGTCGGTGACGGCGTGATCATCTCCAACGCGACGCAGCTGGCGGGACACGTAACCGTGGAGGACCGCGCGATTCTCTCGGGGCTGTCCGCCGTCCACCAGTTCGTGAAGATCGGGCGCCATGCGTTCGTGGGGGGATGCTCACGGGTGGCGAAGGACGTTCCGCCGTACATCAAGGCGGTCGGCAACCCGGTGAAGCTGTATGGCCTGAACAGCGTCGGCCTCCAGCGGAGCGGGTTTTCCGACGACGTCGTTCGCGAGCTGAAGCGCGCGTATCGTTTGTTCTTCCGGTCGGAGTTGAACGTCTCGCAGGCAATGGAGCGCGCCCGGTCCGAACTCCAGCCGCTTCCCGAAGTCGAGTACTTCCTGCAGTTCATCGAGGAGAGCCAGCGCGGGGTCGGCTTTTGACCGCCGCGGTGAAAATCGGCGTCGTCGGGGCTGGGGCGTTAGGCTACCATCACGTGCGGTTGCTGCGCGACGTCGATGGCGCGTCGCTCGTCGGGTTCTACGACACGCGCGTCGATCGCGCCGGACAGGTCGCGGGCGAACTGGGCGTGCGCGCCTTCGACACCCTCGATGCCCTCGTCGATGCGTGCGACGCGCTCACGATCGCGGTCCCGACGCCGGCCCACTACGCCGCGGCGAGATCGGCGCTCGAGCGCGGCCGGCATCTGCTGATCGAGAAACCCCTGGCCACGACGCTCACCGAAGCCGACGAGCTCCTGGCAATCGCGACGCGCACGGGCGCGCTCGTGCAGACCGGTCACGTCGAGCGGTTCAACCGCGCCGTACGCGCGGCACTCCCGTTCGTCGAAGCGCCACGTTTCATCGACAGCGATCGGCTGGCGCCGTTCAACCCGCGGGGCTCGGACGTCGCCGTGGTGCTCGACCTCATGATCCACGACATCGATCTCGTGTTGACGCTGGTGGGCAGTCATGTCGCGGATGTCGCCGCGGTCGGAGTGCCGGTCCTCACCCCGTTCGTGGACATCGCGAACGCGCGCGTGGCATTCGCCTCGGGCGCAGTCGCAAACATCACGTCGAGCCGTGTGTCTCGCGAGCGCATGCGCAAGGTGCGCATCTTCCAGCAGAGTGGGTACATCTCGCTCGACCTCGCCGCCGGTGACGGGGAGTTCTATCGGCTCCGCGGCGATGTCGATCTCGCGGCGCTCGCCAAAGGGCCGCTGGCGCTCGAGGCCTTCGTGGAGCGCATCCCGCTGGACGCACCGGAGGGCGAACCGTTGCGCCTCGAGTTCGAGAGCTTCGTCGCCGCCGTCCGCGGAGAGCAACCGGTCGTGGTGTCGGGCCAGGATGGTCGCGAAGCGCTGGCCGTCGCGTTGCGAATCGTGCGCGAGATAGAGCGTACGCTGCCGTCACTCGCAGGCGCCGCAGGTGCGAGTGCCGCTGACGCCCGAGACACGGGTCCGGCCGCGCGTGCGTGAGGTGCTGATCATCGCCGGCGAAGCGTCCGGCGATCTTCACGCGTCGGGGCTCGCCGAGGAGCTACGGCGACTGCGACCGGATCTGCGCCTCACAGGCGTCGGTGGCGCGCGAATGGAGAACGCGGGCGTCACGCTGCTCGAGCGTTCCGACCGGATGGCCGTCATGGGATTCGCCGAAGTCATCCGGCAGGTCCCGCGACATTATGCGCTGCTCGCGACGCTCAAGCGTCGCCTCCGCTCCGGAAGCGTTGCCCTGCTCGTCGTCATCGACTACCCGGGCTTCAACATGAAGCTCGCCGCTGCGGCCGCGTCTGCCGGCGTGCCGGTGCTCTATTACATCACGCCGCAGGTGTGGGCGTGGGGGGCGGGACGACTTGGCGAGCTCTCGAAGGTCATTACGCGCGCGGCGCCCATCCTTCCGTTCGAGGAGTCGCTGCTGCGATCCCACGGAATCGACGCGACCTTCGTGGGCCATCCGCTCCTCGACCGCATCGCGACGATGCCCGATCGCGCCGCCGCCCGCGCCGCGCTTGGACTGGCCGACTCGGATACAGTCCTCGCGCTCTTTCCCGGAAGCCGGTCGCAGGAGATTCACCGCCACCTCGATGACTTCGTGCGGACGGCCCGCATCCTCGAGGCACGTCGGCCGGGGCTGCGCGTGGTGGTGAGTGCGGCGCCATCGGTCGTGATCGACCCGGAGCGCTGTCCGTACCCGCGAGTACCGTCGGCGTCGTTTACCGTGCTGCGCGCCGCGGACGCCGCGTTATGCAAGAGCGGCACGACGACGCTCGAGGCCGCGGTCGCCGGGTGCCCGCTGGTGGTGGCGTATCGCACAAGCCGGTGGACGTACGCGATCGCGCGTCGCGTCGTGAAGATACCGCGCATTGGTCTGGTGAACGTCGTTGCGGGACGCGACGTGGCACCGGAGTTCGTCCAGGACGCCATCGTTCCGGAACGCGTCGCGGAGACGTTGCTCCCGTTGTTGTCCGCCGGTGATGCAAAGCGCGAGGCGATGCTGGCGGGTCTCGCCGACGTGAGATCGCGGCTCGGCACGCCGGGGGCGGCCGCGCGAGTGGCCAGGATGGCGAGCGAGATGGCTGCGTGAGTGAGACATCGCGCGACTGGAAGCTCTCGCTCGCGATTCGTGTCGGCACCTGGCTCCTTCGTGCCCTCGCGAGCACGTGGCGCTTCCGAATTGTCAATGAAGCCAGCTATCGCACGCTCCATGCGAACGGACAGCCATTCGTCTTCGCGTTCTGGCACGGACAATTGCTTCCGCTGCTCTGGTTGCACCGCGGGCAGGGCGTTGCGATCGTCATCAGCGCGCATCGCGACGGCGAGATCGTCGCCGGCGTAGCGGAGCGCCTCGGCATGCGCACGATCCGTGGCTCATCGACTCGGGGCGCGGCGCGCGCGCTCCTCGGGCTCGTGAGGGAGTTGGAGAGCGGAGGCGAGGTTGCGGTGACCCCGGACGGGCCTCGCGGGCCGGCGCGACGATTCGCGAGCGGTGCGCTCGTCGCGGCACAGCGCGCCGGCGCCCCCATCATCGGGATCGGTGTAAGCGCGGCGCGCGCCTGGCATCTTCGGAGCTGGGACCGGTTCATGATCCCCAAGCCGTTCTCTCGGGTCAACGTCACCTACACCACGCCCACACCGGTGGTCGCTGCCTCTGCCCGTGAGGCCGAGGATGAGGCGCCACGCTTCGAGGCGCTGTTGTCCGACGCCATCGCCGCGTCCGAGCGTGCGTAACGGGGACTGGGTGCAGACCCTGTGGGAGGGCGACGGGGCAGCGGCGCGCGCCGGTCGCGCGGCGCTCGGCCCGCTCGAGCTGGCGTTTGCGGCCGTTTCGGGACTTCGCAACTCGTTATACGATGCCAAAATATTCGCGACGGAACCGACGGCGGTTCCGGCCCTCGCCATTGGGAACCTCACCGTCGGTGGAACGGGGAAGACGCCCGTCGCTGCGTGGTTCGCGCGGCGACTTCGCGAAGCTGGCGCGACCCCGGCCATCGTCCTTCGCGGCTACGGCAATGATGAGCCGGACGTGCACCGCACGTTGAATCCCGACATCGAGGTCATCATCTCCCCGAACCGCGTCGCTGGCAGCCACGAGGCGAAGCGGCGTGGCTGTGATCTGGTGGTGCTCGACGACGCGTTCCAGCACCGACGCGCCGACCGCGTTGCGAACGTGGTCGTGCTGAGCGCCGATGCGTGGACGGGGGTCAGGCGGCGGCTGCCCGCCGGACCGTGGCGCGAGCCCCTTCGCGCCGCGCGCCGCGCATCGCTCGCTATCGTGACGCGCAAGGCGGCGCCCATCGATCGCGCCGCGGCGGTCCAGGACGCGATCCGCGCGGCGGTGCAAACTCCAGTGGCGATCGTTCATCTCGCGCCGGACCGCCTCGCGCTCGTGGGAGGCTCCGCCCAGCAGCCCATTTCGGCCCTCCAGGGGCAGACCGTGTTGGCGATCTCCGCGATCGGCGACCCACGCGCGTTTCACGCGCAAATCACCGCCGCCGGCGCGCGCGTGATTCCAGCGACGTTCCGCGATCATCACGCGTATATGACCGGGGATGTGACGGCGCTGATACGCCTCGGAGAGGCCTGCGACCGTGCCGTTTGTACACTCAAGGATGCTGTAAAGCTCGGCCCGTTGTGGCCGGGCTCGACTCCGCTGTGGTATGTTTCCCAGCGCGTCGACGTCGAGCGCGGGATCGGCCTGCTGAACGACGTCGTTGCGACGATGCTCGCTGTACGTTCCGCTCCATCCCCGTCTGAACGGCCGGGCCCGCCCGGACCACACGCTTGAATCCATGGCCACTGACCTTCGCCTGCCCACTGACCGCATCGTTCGTCCCGACAAGGACCGTTTCCTCAACGAGGAGAACCCGTTCGAGGCGATGATGTCGCGGTTCGACCGCGCGGCCGAACTGCTGGATCTCGAGCCGGGCCTCTACAAGGTGCTTCGCCACCCGGAGAAGCAGATCGTGGTTTCCGTTCCGGTGTTGCTCGATAACGGAGAGGTCGAGGTATACACGGGGTATCGCGTCCTCTATAACACATCTCGCGGACCGGCCAAGGGCGGGATCCGGTTCGACATGAACGTCACGCTCGATGAGGTGACGGCGCTGGCCGCCTGGATGACGTGGAAGTGCGCGGTGGTGAATCTTCCGTTCGGCGGTGCGAAAGGCGGTGTCGTCTGTGACCCGCTGAAGATGAGTGTCGGGGAGCTCGAGCGCCTCACGCGTCGCTATACCGCCGGCATCATCGCGACGCTCGGTCCGGATTCGGATGTGCCCGCGCCAGACGTGAATACGAACGAGCGCGTCATGGCGTGGGTCATGGACACGTACTCCATGCACGTCAGGCACACCGTGACCGCGGTCGTCACCGGCAAGCCGGTCGAAATGGGCGGTTCGCTCGGGCGTCGCGAGGCGACGGGGCGCGGATGCACGATCGTCACGAAGGAGGCGCTCGCGCACCTCGGCATGAATATTCGTGGGACGACCATCGCCATTCAGGGATTCGGTAACGTTGGGTCGGTTGCCGCCAGCCTGCTCCACCGGGAAGGGTGCAAGATTACCGCGATCAGCGACCGCACGGGCGGTGTGTTGAACCCGAATGGGATCGACGTGGAGGCGGCGGTGGCGCATGTAAAGGAGCACCGGTCGCTCGAAGGGTTCAACAAGGGAGAGCGGATCTCCAACGAGGAACTGCTCACGCTCGACGTCGACGTGCTGCTTCCGGCGGCGCTCGAGAACGTCATCACCACGAAGAACGCCGGGAAGGTCCGCGCGAAGATCATCTGCGAAGGCGCGAACGGTCCCACGACTGCCGCAGCCGATGCCATTCTCGAGGAGAAGGGGATCTTCGTGATTCCGGACATCCTCGCGAATGCCGGCGGGGTGACCGTATCGTACTTCGAATGGGTGCAGGACCGTGGCGGCTACTTCTGGACCGAAGAGACCGTCAACAATCGCCTCCGGGACATCATGACGAACAGCTTCAAGGACGTGCTCGAGCTGTCCCGCCAGCACAAGGTCAACATGCGGACCGCGGCGTACATGCTGTCGATCAGCCGTGTCGCGACGGTGCATCGGCTCCGCGGTATTTACGCCTAACGCGCATTGCGCGCGCGCTGAGCCGGCCGCGTCTCGCATGCCATGCGCTTCATCGTCGCGGTGGTGGGCCGTCCGAAACACGAGTCGCTCGCAGCGGCCATCCGCGACTACGAGGCCCGCGCTCGTCGCTACTGGCCGCTCGACATCCACGAGGTCAAGGACGAACCGGTGAAGGCCGCGAATACGGAGCTCGTACGGGCGCGGGAAGGGGAACGGCTGGCCGCCGCCGCCGGTGGCGCGCAGCTCGTTGCCTGCGAGGTAGCCGGTCGCCAGATGGGCTCGCAAGAGTTTGCCGCCTGGGTGCAGCGGCTACGTGAGGCCGCGACCGACGTCGCGTTTCTCATCGGCGGCGCATACGGTCTCGCACCACAGCTGGCCGACAGTGCGGCAACACGCCTCTCGTTTTCGCCATGGACGTTGCCTCACGAGCTCGCGCGGCTCGTGCTCGCCGAGCAGCTCTATCGTGCGGGGACGATCATCCGCGGCGAGCCGTATCACAAATGACCGCCATGACGATGGCGCGTGAGCTCTGGGGCCGGTGATGGACCTGATCATTCGGACCGAGTCACTCGGCGGCTCACCACTCGCGCGGACCGCGATCGAGGGTCAGCTCCGGGAGTGGTACGAGCCGCGCCCGGGAACGCCGGATGAGTGGCGTGCGCGCGCCGGCGCGGTTCAGGGAGACCAGCCCGGGAAGTCGTGGACGGATACCCTCGGGCCGGCGCTGGCGGTCACTGGCGCAGCCGCCTCGCGACTTCAACGAGTCGCGAACGGTAGGGGAGTCGTCGTTACGACAGGCCAGCAACCCGGGCTCTTCGGCGGCCCGCTGTACACGTGGTCCAAAGCGATCTCCGCGCTGGCGCTCGCGGACGAGATCGAGCGCGTCACGGGTGTGCCGACCGCACCGATCTTCTGGGCCGCGACCGACGACGCCGACTACGCGGAAGCGTCGTGGACGGCCTTGGCCGTTCCCGGCGGGGCCGAGCGAGTTGCCTTACAAGCGACGGTGCCCATCGGCCGCCCGATGTCCGCCATGCCGCTCGGGGACCCGACCGCGGCGCTCGACGCGCTTGCGCGCGCCTGCGGCTCGACCGTGGATGACCGACCGCTCGCCGCGGTGTCCGCAGCGTACCACGCGGGCGCGACGGTCGGCGGTGCGTACGTCGCGCTCCTCCGTGCACTCTTCGAGCCGCTCGGCATTGCCGTCCTCGACGCGTCGGACGCGAGCGTGTCGCGCGCCGCGCGCCCGTATCTCGTTCGCGCGCTCGAGCGAGCCGACGCCATCGCCGAGGCGCTTCGAGTGCGCGACGAGTCGATCCGAGCGGGCGGGTTCACGCCGCAGGTGGCCGAGGTCGCGGGGCTTTCGCTCGTGTTCGAGCGGGATGCCGATGCTGGCGAGAAACGGCGGCTCACGCTCAAGGAAGCGAAGTCCTCCGCGGGCACCACCTCGGTGCTGTCGCCTAACGTGCTGCTGCGGCCCGTGATCGAGCGCGCCATCCTTCCCACCGTGTCGTACGTGGCCGGACCCGGTGAAATCGCGTACTTCGCCCAGGTGAGTACCGTGGCGGCGGCGCTCGACCTCGCGTCGCCGCTCGTCGTTCCCCGATGGTCGGTGACGATCATCGAACCGCATGTCGCGCGAGTGCTCGGGCGACTCGGGCTGGCGGCGGACGACCTGGCCGACCCGCATGCGGCGGAGACGCGATTGGCGCGCGAGGCAGTCCCGTCGGAGGTCGAGCGGGCGGTGGCCCAGCTGCGGCAGGACGTTGACCGCCGCGTGGCCGGAGTCGGCGACAGTACCGTTGCCACCGACCTCGCGCTCCCCGAGACGGTCATCGAGGGGGCGCGCCGCGGAATGCAGCACCGCATCGATCGCCTCGAACGGCGCATCCTGGCCGCCGTGAAGCGGCGGGAGGCCGAAACGATGCGACAGGTCTCCACCGCGCGCGGTGCGCTGTATCCGCTCGGGATACGCCAGGAACGCGCGCTGAACGCCGTGCCATTCCTCGCACGGCACGGCTCGGCGTTCGTAGACGGGATGGTGTCGGCCGCGCGCGGGCACGCCCTCGCGCTCGTCGGTGCTGACGGCGCTCCGTCCATCGCGGCGGCTGAAGGGTCGCGCCCTCGTGCCGGAGACTCCCGCGTGGCCACGCACGCGGACTCCACGCGTGTCGTCGACGCCTAACGCCGTATCGCGTCGACCCGCGGCGCTCGTCGCGGCGGGCATTCTCTTCAGCCGAATCATTGGACTCGTCCGCGAGCGAATCTTCGGCTTCTACTTCGGGGTCACGCCCGAGGCCGACGCGTTCCGCGCGGCGTTCCGGATCCCGAACCTGTTGCAGAACCTGTTCGGCGAAGGCGTCCTCTCGGCGTCGTTCATCCCCGTCTACGCGTCGCTCGTCGAGAACGCCGAGCGCGAGGAAGCGAAGCGAGTCGCGGGCGCGGTGTTCGCCATGCTCGCACTGGTCGTCTCCGCCGTCGTGCTCGTCGGCGTGCTCGCTGCTCCGTGGCTCGTCGACCTCATTGCCGCGGGGTTCCCCGCGGACAAGCGCGAGCTGACCGTCACGCTCGTCCGCGTGTTGTTCCCGGGAGCAGGACTGCTCGTGGTCTCCGCCTGGTGCCTCGGGATTCTGAACTCACACCGCCGCTTCTTCCTGTCGTATGCGTCGCCGGTGGTGTGGAACGCGGCGATGATCGCGGCCCTGCTCGTCTTCGGGCGGCGATCGACCCTGCAGTCCCTCGCGGTCTGGCTCGCGTGGGGATCGGTGGTGGGCAGCGCGTTACAGGTGCTGGTACAGCTGCCAGCTGTCCTCCGGGTCGCGGGTCGCGTGCGCGTGACGCTCGCGTCGCACTCCGCCAATGTGCGTGAGGTCGTGCGCAATTTCGGTCCCGTGTTCGTGGGTCGCGGGGTCGTGCAGATCAGCGCGTATGTGGATGCCTGGATCGCCTCGTTTCTCATCAGCGGATCGGTCGCCGCGCTCACGTACGCGCAGACCCTCGCCGTGCTTCCCGTGAGCCTGTTCGGTATGGCCGTCTCCGCCTCGGAGCTCCCGGCGATGTCGAGCTTGCGCGGGGATGAGGCGGCGGTCGCGAGCGCCATGCGGGGGAGGCTCGAGTCGGGACTTCGAGACATCGCATTCTTGATCGTGCCTTCGGCCGTGGCGTTTCTCGCGATTGGAGATGTCGTGGCGGCGGTCGTCTATCAGAACGGCCGGTTCGATCACGCGACCGCGGTCTGGGTGTGGCTCATCCTTGCCGGATCGGCGATCGGTCTCCTCGCGACGACACTCGGACGATTGTATTCGGCGTCGCTCTACGCGTTGCGTGACACCAAGACGCCGTTTCGGTTCGCGCTGGTGCGCGTCGCACTGACCGTCACACTCGGGTACCTGTTCGCGCTCCCGCTTCGTGCTGCGCTTGGATTGCCGCCGCACTGGGGAGCTGCCGGAATCACGACCGCGTCGAGCATCGCAGGATGGGTGGAGTTCGCGCTATTGCGACGGGCTGTTCGCCGGCGGGTTGGTCGCACCGCGATACCGGGCCGACGGCTAACAATTCTCTGGGCCGCCGCGGGACTCGCGGCCGCAGCGGCTTGGGCAACGCGGTTCGTCATCCCCCTGTCAGGGCCGCTCCTGGGAGGCGCGGTCGTCATCGGTGTTTTCGGCATCGTGTACCTCGTCGCGACCTCGCTGCTCGGTGTCGAACCGCCCGGCGGCCTCGGTCGCCGACTCCGGTTGCGGCGACGATCGGCCGCTGCCTAGCGAGCGCGACGTCTCTCTCGCGCCTCCACCGGGGGTGCGGCGCCATCTAACTTTCGTGCATGCTCGCTGTTCCCAACGCGATCGCCGCCAAGCTGCCGCACCTCCCCGAGTCCCCCGGTGTCTATCTGTGGAAGGACGCGGAGGGAGTTGTGCTCTATGTGGGGAAGGCTAAGCGTCTCCGCTCGCGAATACGGAGCTACCTGGCCAGCGACCATCTCGAGAGCGTCAAGACGCGCGCCCTCATGCGTCAGGCCGTGGACGTCGATACGATCGTCGTACCAACGGAGGCGCACGCGCTCATTCTCGAGGCGAACCTCATCAAGGAGTACCGGCCGCGGTTCAACATCGCGCTCCGTGACGACAAGTCGTATCCGTACATCAGGGTCAGCGTCCAGGAGCCATTCCCGCGCGTCTTCGTGACGCGCCGACTGCTCGACGATGGCGCGAAGTACTTCGGCCCGTACACCGACGTCGGCCAGATGCGGCGCGCCTTGAATGTCGTGAAGCGCATCTTCACGGTTCGCTCGTGCAACTACGACATGCCGCGCGAGATGCCCGAGCGCGCCTGTCTCGACTACCACATCGGTCGGTGCAAGGCGCCGTGCATCCTCGCGCAGTCGCAGGCGGATTACCGGGCGATGATCGACGAGGTCGTCCTGTTCCTCGATGGCCGCGCCGACGAAGTGATCCGCCGCGTTCGCGAGCGCATGGAGCAGGCGGCGGTGAATCTCGATTTCGAGCGCGCCGGCGAGTTGCGCGACGCATTGCGACATCTCGAGCGCATGGAAGAGCCCACGATCGTCCTGGAGGTCGAAGGGGGCGATCGAGACGTGATCGGGTATGCGCGCGACGGCGACGATGCGTGCGTCGTGATCCTGCGCATCCGGCGTGGCAAATTGCTCGCGCGCGACCACCGCTTCGTCGAGAACATCGACGGCGAGGCCGATGCGGCAGTGCTGTCAGCATACCTCGCCCGCACATACGTCGCGTCGGAAGAACGAGCCGCGGAATTGCTCGTGCCGTTCGACTTCGAGGATCGTGAGGCGATCGAACAGTCGGCAGTCAGCACGCGGGTCGTCGTTCCCCAGCGCGGACCGCGCAGAGAGCTCGTGGACCTCGCGCAGCAGAACGCGAGGCACCTCCTCGAGGAGCTCAAGCTCGCCACCTTGGAGAGTGATGAGCGCGCGACGAATCCGGTCTACGAACTGGGACGCCAGCTTGGGCTGCAGCGGATCCCTCGGTCGCTCGTTTGCTTCGACATTTCCACCGCGCAGGGCACCGACACGGTTGGGTCGTGCGTCTGGTTCGAGAACGGACGCCCGCGGCGCGCCGAGTACCGCAAGTTCAAAGTGAAATCGGTCGCGGGGACCGACGACTTCGCGTCCATGAACGAAGTCGTGTCGCGATACTTCCGGCGTCGCCTCGACGAGAAGAAGTCACTGCCCGACCTCGTGGTGATCGACGGCGGCAAGGGCCAGCTCGGCGCCGCGGCGGCGGCGCTCCGCGACCTCGGCCTCGAGACGCTTCAGCTCGTGAGCCTGGCGAAGCGCGAAGAGGAGATCTACGTGCTCGGCCGCGCCGAGCCCATTCGATTGCCGCGCCGGTCGCCCGGGCTCCGCATGCTCCAGCAGGCCCGCGACGAGGCGCACCGCTTCGCCGTGACGTACAATCGGAAACGTCGCTCCATGCGGACGGTGACCTCCGAGCTTCTGCAGATCCCGGGCATCGGACCATCCAAGCGGCGGTTGCTGCTCCAGACGTTCGGAAGTGTCCAGGGCGTACGCGATGCCACGGTCGAGCAGATCGCCGCGCTTCCGGGGTTCTCCGCTGCCGGCGCGCAGAAACTGCTGGACACGCTCGCGCATCCCCGCGGCGCAAGCGACGCCGGACCACCCACCGCTGCCCCTGCAGTGGCGACGGACGCCGGCGAGGCAGTTGCGCGATCGTCGTCGAATGACGATCTCTCTCCCGCGAACGGCGCACCGGTCGCGCCCGACTCCTCTCCATCGACGAACACTCCGTGACAACCTGGTTCCTGCGCTGCTCCGCGTGCTCACACGAAGAGTCGAGCACGGTACGCGCGAGCACGTGCGCCCGCTGCGGCCAGCCGTACCTCGCCGAGGTCACTTCGACTCCGACACGCGCCGCATTGCGTCCGCGATGGGACATTTGGCGGTACGCGGACGCCTTGCCGCTCGGCGACGACGAGAGTCCGGTATCGTTAGGTGAAGGGTTCACGCCGCTCATCGAGTTGCCGCACCTCGCCAGAGAAGTCGGAGTGCGACGGCTCTGGGTGAAGGACGAAGCCGTGAACCCGACTGCCTCGTTCAAGGCGCGTGGGCTCAGTGCGGCTGTAACGCGCGCGCGGTCGCACGGCGTCCCCGGACTCGTCGTGCCGACGGCCGGCAACGCGGGTGCAGCACTCGCCGCGTACGGAGCGGCGGCGGGAGTGCCGGTGCGGGTCTACGCCCCGGCCACGACGCCTGCTCCCATCCTCGAGATCATTCGCGCCGTCGGCGCAGATCTCCATCTCGTGGACGGGCACATCGGCGATGCCGGGAAGGCGGCCACCGCGTTCGCCGCCAGCGACGGCTACTTCAACGTCGCCACGCTCCGCGAGCCGTACCGCGTCGAAGGCAACAAGACCCTTGCCTACGAGCTCGCGGAGCAACTGAACTGGCGGCTGCCCGACGTCATCGTGTATCCCACCGGTGGCGGCGAGGGTGTCATCGGCATGTGGAAGGCGTTCGCCGAGATGGTCCAATGGGGTTGGCTCCCCGAGGAAACGAAGCAGCCTCGCATGGTCGTCGCGCAGGCGGATGGCTGCGCACCGCTCGTTCGTGCGTTCCGTGAAGGGGCAGCATGCGCCACCCCATGGGAGAATCCCGCAACCCACGCGGCCGGTCTCCGCGTTCCCGGGCCGCTCGGCGACCGCCTCGTCCTGCGTGCCCTGCGTGAAAGCGGTGGCGACGCGGAGAGCGCGAGCGAGGAGGCCATTCGCGCTGACACGCATCAACTGGCGCGAATGAGTGGGATCGACGCCGCCCCGGAAGGGGGATGCGCGCTCGCGGTCATACGTCAGCTCACTGCGGCCGGTCGAGTCGATCCGAGCGCCGACGTGGTGCTGTACAATACCGGAAGCGGAGCGTCGTACCGGTAACTGCGGACGGGGCCAGACGGAAGTACGGCTGAGGCGGGACGGTCAGGATTCCGTTCACCCCCACGGTGCCAGCCTAGCATCCGCCTGATCACGCCGGGTAATTTTTCCGGCTGTGCCGATTGCTATCCTCGACCCATTCAGTGGCATTTCGGGGGACATGACCCTCGGCGCCCTGGTCGATCTCGGGCTCAGCGCGGAGTGGTTGACGTCGCTTCCGCAGCGGCTCGGGCTCGATGGGGTGACGGCGTACGTTTCCGACGTGCGTCGGTCCGGAATCGCGTGCAAAAAGGTGGACTTCGTGATTCCGCCTCAGCCGCATGGGCGGCACCTCAGCCATATTCGTCGGATCATTGAGGCCTCGGGAGCGCCACCGGAAGTTCGGGAGCGGGCGGACGCCGCGTTCACCGCGATCACGGCCGCTGAGGCAGCCATTCACGGCACCACGATGGAGCGAGTGCATCTCCATGAGGTGGGTTCCGTCGATGCGATTCTCGACATTCTTGGATCGATCTGGGGATTCGCGGAGCTCGGCGTGACGCGAGTGTACTGCGGCACGTTGACGGTCGGTGACGGTTTCGTGACCGCCGCGCACGGTGTCCTTCCGGTTCCCGCACCCGCGACGCTCAAGCTTCTCGAGGGACTTCGCGTGCGGCCAGGGCCTGACGGGGCCGGAGAGTTGGTAACTCCGACCGGTGTGGCGCTCGTCCGCGCCCTCTCATCGGGATTCACGCCCGTCGAATACACGCCCATTCGGTCCGGCTTTGGCGCCGGGACGAAGGATCCGGCGGACAGGCCTAACGCGCTGCGCATCATTCTCGCGGAGGAAACCGAAGTCGTCTCGCGCGGTACGGCCAGCGCCGCCGATGAGCGCGTGAGTGTGCTTGCAGCCGATATCGACGACATGTCGCCCGAGCATCTCGCGGCAGCGGCGGACGCTGCACGCGCAGCGGGGGCGCTCGATGTGACGTGCATCACAGTTGGTATGAAGAAGGGACGCCTGGGTACGCGGATTGAAATTCTCTGCCGGGACGAAGACGCACCGCGGTTCGAAGCCCTACTTTTCGAGCGTACCTCCACGCTCGGGGTGCGCCGGACCCTGCTGGCCCGGCGCGTGCTCGCACGCGATGTGCGCACTGTCGAGGTGCTGGGCCACGACGTTCGCGTGAAATTCGCGGCGTTGCCGGATGGACGCCGCCGCGCGAAGCCGGAGTATGAGGACGTGCGATCTGTCGCCGAAGCGACGGGTCGCTCGCTGCAGGACGTGAGTACGCTCGCCCACGCGGCGACGGAAAAGGCGTGAACGCGGAACGGGTGTAGTTGGGGCAGGGTAGGATCACTGAATGCGTGGCGCTCGCGGCGTCCCGCTCCACCTAGGAGAAGGTCATGACGGTACGAAAGACGTTCCTGCTCGCGGCGTTTGCCGCCAGCGCGGCGCCTGGCGTCGTGTTCGCGCAGGCCAAGTGTGAGATCGAGGAAGGCAAGCCGAATCAGGTGAAGGACGCGCGCAACGAGCTTGTGAAGGCGGGACTCGTCGGCAAGCCGGAAGAGAAGAAGAAACTGATCGCCAAGGCGGTCGGTCTGCTCAATACGCCCCAGGCGAATCAGAACCCGGTGGGTCGGAACTGGGTGCTCGGACGCGCGCTCGTGACGTACCTGGCGCTCCCCGAACAGCCGGTGGTCACGGCCAAGGCTGCGGTGGGCTATCCCGGCGCCGCGCCCGCGGACCAGATCGACCTCATGCTCGCGGCCGATTCGGCGTTCGATGTCGTCGAGCAGGCGATGCCCCAGTGCGAGACGGAGACCGAGCAATATCGGCGCGTCCCATACGTTCCGCTCGTGAACGAGGCGGTGAATCTGTACAACAACAAGCAGACGGACTCCGCCGTCGCGATCGCGCAGCGCGCGCTGGTCATTTACCCGAAGTCACCGGTTGCGTACAACGTGATCGGGAATGCGCTGCAGGGGAAGGAAGACATCGCGGGCGCTATCGACGCGTTCAAGAAGATGGTCGAGGTCATTGGCACCGACACCGCCTACGCCGATGAGAAGAAGCAGGTCATGCTCAACATCGGCCAGCTGCTCGCCGCGCAGGCGGAGACGGCCGACAGCTCGAAGAAAGCCGAGTTGGCGACGCAGGCCGCCGAGGCGTACGAGGCGTATCTGAAGGAGTATCCGGGTGACGCCGGTGCGCAGTCCGGCCTCGCGCGAGCGCGACTCATGGCGGGCGACAGCGCAAGCGCGAACCAGATCTACGCGACGATGCTGGCGAATCCCGACCAGTACTCCGACATGCAACTGATGGAAGCTGGCGTCAACGCAGCGCGCGCGGATCGCGGAAAGGAGGCGGCGCAGCTGTTCGAGGCAGGGCTCAAGAAGAACCCATATTACCGCGATGGGCTCTTCAATCTGGCGGTGACCTACCTGCAGACGGACCAGCTCGACAAGATGCCGCCGGTGATGGAGCGCCTCATCTCGGTGGATCCGAACAACCCCGAGAACTACCGGGTGTTCGTGAACTACTACCAGGAGAAAGCGAAGACCGAGAAGGTTGCAGCAAACAAGAAGGCGGTCAACGACTCGGTGTTGAAGTACTACAAGCTGTTCAGCGAGCCGGTCGCGAAAGTGACGTTCAACCTGTTCAGTCACGACGGGGCGAACCACACGTTGGCGGGCAACATCGAGAACCTCTCGTCCGCCGCGAAGACCTACACGCTCAAGGTCGACTTCCTGGATAACACCGGCGCGACGCTCGCGACGCAGGAAGCGACCGTCGCAGCCGTCGAGCCGAAGGCCTCGAAACCCTTCCGCATCACGGTCGAGAAGGAAGGGGTCGTTGCCTTCAAGTACGCGCCACTAGACAAGTAGCGGCACGCGCGCTGCCACCAGGGGACGAGCGAGCGCCGAACACCCCTCGGGTGTTCGGCGCTCGCTCGCTTTTCATTCATCTGCCGCAGTTCGACGGGGTCTCGCATGCGACGCCCGAAGTGATTATCGGTAATTGTCTTCAGCGACCTGAGGTCCTAAGTTACGTGAGCCTTGTCGGCAGCTGAAATGGTCGAGGACCTCCCGTTGCGGGTCGTCCGTCCCCGGATACGGGTGGAGTGAATGGTTCGAGTCGCACGTGTTGCCGCAAGCAGTATCGCTGCAGAACTGGGGGTCGTTCCGGGAACCGAGTTGGTGGCCGTCAACGGCCGCGCGCTCGCGGACTTCCTGGACTGGGAATTCCTGACCGCCGACGATGACCTGGTGATCGAGGCGCGCCTCCCCGACGGCGAGGAACTCATCTACGAAGTCGAGCGCCCCGAAGGGGAGCCACTGGGCATCGAGCTCGAACCGCCCTCCGTACGGCGGTGCGCCAACCGGTGTGAGTTCTGCTTCATCGAAGGCTTGCCGAAGGGGCTCAGGAAGAACCTCTATATCCGCGACGACGACTACCGGCTGTCGTTCGCGTATGGAAACTTTGCGACGCTCTCCAACATGAAGGAGCGCGACGAGCAGCGAATCATCGAGTATCGGCTGTCGCCGCTGTATGTATCGGTGCACGCCACCCCGTGGGATGCGCGCCGTATTCTCCTCAACAACCCTCGGGTTCCCAACATCGTCGATCAGCTCACGCGGCTCGCGGCGCACGGGATCCAGTTCCACTGCCAGATGGTCGTCGTGCCGGGGCTGAACGACGGCGCGGTCCTCGAGCAATCCCTCACCGATCTCTGGGCCCTCGGGGATGCCGTGCTGTCGGTTGCCATCGTGCCGGTCGGGCTGACGCAGTTCTCGCACCTCTATACCGGCGAGTCGATGAGCGCCGAGCGTGCTGGTGGCCTGCTCGATGTAGTAATCCGATGGTCTCGCCGTGGCGCGGCCGAGCGAGGTGACCCGTGGGTATTCGGGTCCGACGAGCTGTACCTCCTCGCCGGACGGGAGCTTCCGGGGCCCGAGCACTACGGCGATTACGCGCAGATCGAGAACGGCGTCGGCGCCGTGACGTCGCTCCGAGAACGCGTTCGCGCTGGCGCGCCGACCCTGCCGCGTCTCGACGGCCGTCGCATCGGCGTGGTGACCGGCACGTCGATGGCGCCGCTCATGCCTTCGCTGCTCTCGCAACTCGAGGCCGTGACAGGCGCATCGTTCGTGCTGATCCCCACCACGAACTCGCTCTTCGGGCCAACGACCACGACCGCGGGGTTGCTCGTCGGGTCGGACATCCGCCGCGCCCTGGAGGGCCGCGAGGACCTCGACGTTGCACTCATTCCGGCCGAAACCATCAACGAGGCTGGCCTCTTTCTCGACGACGAGCGGTTCGTCGTGGTGCGTGAATCGTTGCCCATGCCCGTGTATCCGTCATACGACTTCGTCGATGTCCTCTCGCTCGAAGGTAGCGGTGCGACGCGGGTCGGCGGAGCGCAGGCAGCATGAACGTTCCTGTCGTCGCGCTCGTTGGGCGACCCAACGTCGGGAAGTCGGCGCTCTTCAACCGCATCGTCGGTGGCAATGCGGCCATCGTGAGCGATGAGGCAGGGACGACACGCGACCGACACTTCGCGGAAGCGGAATGGAACGGCAAGTCGTTCTGGCTCGTGGACACGGGCGGCGTCACGGATGACGCACGTGCGCCGATGGACGTCGAGATCCGGAGGCAGGTCGACCAGGCGATCGCCGAAGCGGATCTCTTGCTGCTGGTCGTCGATGCCAAGGTCGGTGTGCACCCCATGGACGCGCACGTCGTCGACGTGCTGCGCGACGCGCAGAAGCCGTGGGTGCTCGTCGCCAACAAGGCGGACGATCCCCGCTCCACGGACTTCTACGAGTTTTACCGGCTCGGTGCCGGCGAGCCGATACCCGTCTCGGCGATCAACGGAAAGAACTCCGGTGATCTGCTCGACATCATCGTCGACCGGATTCCGCCGGCCCCGCCCGAGGAGAGCGACGCGCTCCGCGTGGCCGTCGTCGGCCGCCCGAATGTCGGGAAGTCGTCGTTCGTGAACCGATTGTTAGGTGAGGACCGCCTCGTCGTCTCGGAGGTCGCGGGTACGACGCGCGATGCGATCGACACGCCCATGCGTTATCACGAGCGCACGATCGTGTTCGTCGATACCGCCGGACTCCGGCGCCAGTCGAAGGTCGAGGACGGCATCGAGTTCTACTCGGCGCTCCGAACCCGGCGGGCGATCGAGCGCGCTGACATCTGTCTGCTCGTGATCGACGCGACCGAGGGACTTCACAACCAGGACCTCAAGATCGCGAACCTGGCGTGGGAAGCGGGGCGCGGCCTGATCGTCATCGTGAACAAGTGGGATCTCAAGGAGAAGGACGACAAGACTGCCGCGCGGTTCGAGAAGGAATGCGCCGAGCGCGCGCCGTTTCTCGGATTCGTCCCGTTCATCTTCTCGTCCGCGCTCACCGGTCAGCGGGTCACGCGGACGCTCGATATCCTGCTCGAGGTGGAAGCGGAGCGCTCGAAGCGCATCAACACGTCGCAAGTCAACAACACCCTCGAGGCGCTCGTGGCGCGCCGTCAGCCACCACAAGCCGCCGGGCGCGAGGTGAGGCTGCTGTACGCAACGCAGGTCGAGGTCGCGCCGCCGACGATCGCGGTGTTCGGCAACCATCCCGAGCTCGTCGCGGAGCACTACGTGCGCTATCTGCATAACGGCTTCCGCGAGGCGTGGGGATTCACGGGCAATCCGCTTCGTATCGTGCTTCGGCGGCGTGCCGCGTAAGTGTCCCCCTTCCTCGGACTCCTGCTCGCCTACCTCGTCGGTTCGATACCGGCGGCCTACATCGCGGGACGAGTCACGAAGGGGATCGACCTGCGGCAGCATGGGTCGGGCAATCTCGGCGCGACGAACGTGTATCGCGTCCTCGGGGCAAAGGTCGCGATTGCGGTCTTGCTCTTCGACGCAGCCAAAGGCGCGATTCCCGTGCTCTGGCTCCCTCGAGTAGCGAACGCGGGGGCGGACCCACAATCACTCACGCTGTGGGCCATCGCGTATGGGGTCGCGGCAATCCTCGGCCACGTGAGGCCGGTCTTTCTCCTGTGGAAAGGGGGAGGGAAGGGCGTCGCAACAGCCGCGGGCGTGTTCGCTGCGCTCGCCCCCGGCGCCATCGTCGTGGCGCTGGTGGCGTGGTTCGTCGTCCTGATCGTGAGCGGCTACATGTCATTGGCGTCCCTGGCGGGCGCAGTCGCGTTGCCGGTCGCGATCCTGGTGCTCGCGGGTGCACGTTCGGCGCTCTTCCCGGTGAGCCTCGGGGTAGCAGCGTTCGTGTTCTGGACGCATCGATCGAACATCGGCCGCCTACGTCGTGGTGAGGAACCGCGCTTCGGTCGGAGGTCAACCGCGCCGTCGCCCTCAGTGGAGACGGACGTGTCAGCACCGCGGACCCGACCAGAAACCCCGCCGGAGCCGCCGGCGGTGACGCGACGATGAGGTGCGCCGTGGTTGGCGGTGGCGCATGGGGGACTGCGCTCGCCCATCTGCTCGGCGCCAACGGACATTCGGTTTCGTTGTGGGCGCGGGAACCGGACGTTGTCGCTGCGATCAACGAATCACGCGAGAATCGCCGGTTCCTCAGCGGGGTGTGCATTCATGAGCGCGTCACGGCGACCGGCGACATGCACGAGGCGTTGCGCGGCGCGGGCCTCGTCACCTACGCGGCGCCATCGCATGCGCTCCGACCGGTTGCCGAAAGCGGCGCCGTCGCCGTCGCGGAGGACGCCGTTCTGGTCGTCGCGAGCAAGGGAATCGAGCGTGAGTCCCTCGCGATCATGTCCGAGGTCGTGGACCAGTCCGTTGGGCGACGTGCGGTAGTCGCGCTCTCCGGCCCGACGTTCGCGTTGGAGGTGGCGCACGGCCAACCAACCGCCGTCGTCGCGGCATCGACGGATCTGGCGGCGGCGGCGCTCGTGCAGCGCGCCCTCAGCTCGGAGGCGTTCCGGGTCTATACGCATGACGACGTGGTCGGCGTGGAGCTCGGCGGGGCGCTCAAGAACGTGATGGCTGTGGCGACGGGAATCGCGGACGGGCTCGGCCTGGGGCACAACTCGCGCGCCGCTCTCATCACACGAGGGCTTGCCGAGATGACGAGGCTCGGTGTGGCGTTAGGCGCTAGCCGCGCCACGTTTGCCGGGCTTGCCGGGCTCGGCGACCTCGTGTTGACGTGCACCGGCGCGCTCAGTCGGAACCGCGCGCTTGGCGTCGATATTGGCCAGGGGCGCACACTGGAGGAAGCGTTGGCAGGAAAGGACACGGTGGCGGAAGGAGTGCTCAACACGATCAGTGCCCGCGCGTTGGCGGAGCGCGAAGGAGTGGACATGCCTATTGTCTGGGCTGTACACCGGATTCTGTTCGAGGCGCAGCAGCCACGGCGCGCCATCTCCGAGCTCATGACGCGCGAGCTCCGCGCGGAGCGCGACTGATGGCGACGAAAGAAGAACCGGTACAGGAGTTTTTCTCCATCGGCGACGTGTGCGCGCTGACCGACCTCAAACCACACGTGCTGCGCTACTGGGAGAGCCAGTTCAGGTTCCTGAATCCGGCGAAGAATCGGTCGGGCAACCGGGTGTACCAGCGGCGTGAGGTCGAGCTGATCATGCTCGTGAAGCACCTGTTGTACACGGAGAAGTACACCATCGATGGTGCGCGCCAGCGGATCGAAGAGCAGCGGCGGGCCGGCTCGCTCCGCGCCGAGGCGCGCGCGGCGCTCGACGTGCAGATGATTCGCGACCTCGAACGCCAGCTGCAGGGAATCCTACGGGTGCTCGACGGCAGCGAGACAACGTCGACGACGGAAGCATCCGGTTCAGCGGCAACGTCCGATGCGCCGGTCACGTGAACGCACGCACGATCGGATGCATTGTGCCCGCGCTCGACGCTGAGCCGACGATCGCGACGGTGATCAACGGAATCCGCGATGCGTTGCCCGACGCGTTCGTTGTCGCGGTGGACGACGGCTCACGCGACGCCACATCGCGTGTGGCCCGTTCGTGCGCAGATGCGACCGTCCGGTTTCCGATCAATCGCGGGAAGGGGGCGGCGCTTCGGGCGGGTATCTCGGAGGCGCTGGCCCGCGGATGCGACCCCCTCGTGACGATCGATGCCGACGGGCAGCACGATCCGCGCCTCGCGCCGCAGTTCGTCGAGGCACTCGAGGCCGCGGACCTCGTCGTAGGAGCACGGCGCGCCGCAGGCGAGATGCCGCTCGGCCGTCGAATCACGAATCGTCTTTCGGCTCGAGCCGTCGGGCGCTGCGCCGGTCAAGCGATTGCCGACGCCCAGTGCGGATATCGAGCGATGCGGGCGCCGGTCGCGCGTCGTGTGCATCCACGAGGCGACCGCTACGAGTTCGAGACTGAGTTCCTCATTCTTGCCGCGCGCAGCGGGTACCGCCTGGCATTCGTTCCGATTCCCACCACCTATCCCGGCACAGTGCCGAGCCGCTTCCGCGCGGTGCGAGACTCGGCGCGGATCATCGAGACGATCTGGCGATTCCGCACAGGGGGACGAACCAGCTAATGCGCCTGCTGTGCACGAATGACGATGGAATTCTGGCGTACGGCCTGGAATGTCTGGTGCGGGCCGCAGCGCCGCTCGGCGAAATTACCGTCGTTGCTCCCGATCGCGAACAGAGCGCCACGAGCCACTCGCTGACACTGCACCACCCGCTGCGACCGGTGCAGCGGGGCGAGCGGCGCTATCAAGTGGACGGCACCCCCACAGACTGCGTCATGCTCGCGGTCGAAGCGCTGATGGACGCGCGCCCGGACTACGTGTTGAGCGGCATCAACCATGGCCAGAACATGGGAGAGGACGTGCTGTACTCGGGCACGGTGGCCGCAGCGATGGAGGGGCTCGCCCTCGGGATTCCATCGATCGCCATCTCGTTCGCCGGTGGCGACCTTCGGGCCGACCGGGCGTTGCTCGACGAGCAGGTGAACGTGCTGACCCCGCTGCTCGCGCACCTCACGTCGCTCCCGCGGTTTCCAGAGAACACGTTGCTGAACGTGAATCTGCCGGCGCGTCGGGCCGGTGAGATTCGGGGCGTGCGCCTAACGCGTCTCGGTCGTCGAGTGTACTCCGACTCGTTGCGACCCATGGTCGATCCGTGGGGCCGCGAGATCTTCTGGATCGGCGGAGGGTCGATCAATTGGGAGGCGAGTGCCGAAGGCTCGGATTTCCGTGCGGTGGATGAAGGATTTGTTTCGGTGACGCCGCTGCACCTCGACCTCACACACCGCGACATGCTGGAAGCGGCGGAGACCTGGTGGCGGGATCTGTAGGCCCTGAGTATCGCGGTGCTCGCCGCCGCCTCGTCGAGACGCTCCAGGCAAACGGGATCCGGGATCTCGCGGTGCTCCGGGCGGTCGACGTGACGCCGCGGCATGTCTTCGTCCCGACCGGAGTCCGCCACCGGGCGTACGAAGACTCCGCCTTGCCGATCGGAAACGGGCAGACCATTTCACAGCCCTCCGTCCACGCGCGGTACCTCGAGCTGCTGCACCTGACGGGGAAGGAGCGCGTGCTGGAGGTCGGAACGGGAACCGGATACCAGACGGCGTTGCTGTCGCATTTGGCGGCGCAGGTGTTCTCGATCGAGCGCGTCCCCGCGCTCTACGAGCGCGCGCGTGACGTACTTCGCCAGCTGGATGTGCGGAACGTCTCGATGTTGTTGGGCGATGGGACGATCGGCTGGCGTGACTACGCCCCGTACGACGCGATTCTCGTGAGCGCCGGCGCCCCCGAAGTACCGGCGCCGCTGGTCGAGCAACTCGCAGACGGCGGCACGCTGCTCATTCCGTTGGGGACGAAAGATGAGCAGATCCTCGTGAGCGTCGAACGTCGCGGTACCGAGGTGGTTCGCCGTGACATCGCACCCGTCAGGTTCGTCCCGCTCTTGGGCACGCACGGCTGGCAGGGGTAATCCGCGCCGGCCAGCCCTTCCGTACCAGGGACACCGATCGGGAGCCGTCGGATGGCCGAGGAGAACACGCAGGATACCAGGAGTCCGCAGCCACCGCGACGCGGCGCACGGCCGTTCGTCGGGCCGGCCGGCGCTGCCGGGCAACCGCTGCCGCTCCTGCGCGTCACGCCGATGCCGCGACCGGCGCCCTTCGTGCGCGGGCCGCTGCCGCGACCAACGTTAGGCACGGCGTCGCGTCCCGCACCTACGCCGAGCGCGTTGCCGGTGGCCGCCGAGGGAGGTGCGGTGGCCGAGAAGCCCACCGCCGCGGCTCCCGAGGTCACAGCGTCAGCGGTCGATCCGACGGGGCTCGGCCTCGACGCACTCGTGGCATGGTCGGGCGCCGGCGTCGACGCCCCGGACAGCGCAGCAGCCCCCGCCAGCCCAGCGAATGCGTCCGCTCCTGCGCCTGACCCGCTCACCGACGAGTCGCCACCGGACCCGGTGCACGCCGCGCGATACGACCAGTTCGCCGCGCTCGATGCGACCTGGCACGAGGCGGCGATCGAGGTACCGGAACCGCCAGCCGCCCCGCCTTCCCCGACCGACGGTGGATCGTTAGGCGGCGTCGACGAAGTGTCGATCCCGCCGGTCTCCACGACTGCCGACGATGCGACGTCAGGCACCCCGGCGCCCGGGCCGGCGTGGCTCATGGATGACCGCGAGGTGCCGTCCGCCGCGGAAACGCAGTTCGTCAACGACCAAGCGCTCCTGGCTGAAGCGAGCCTACCGGTCGAGCCTCAGGAAGCCACTCCAATCGATGCCGTTCCGCCCGACACCACGACCACACTCCCCGGCGACGAGGGATCGTGGGCGGACGTGTCGATCATGATGTCAGCGGACTCGATCATGGCGGCGGAGATCGAGGGAGAGGACGCGTTGCAGTCGACAGCAGGCGACCTTGCCGACGACGCGCTTTCAGCAGGTGATTGGCCCGACCCGCTGCTGGCGGAGTACGCCGTGTACATGCCAACGCCGGCGATCCCGACTCCAGCGATTGCCACAGAGCCAGCCGAGGAAGCGCCGGCGGATCTCGACGCGGACGCTGTCGGTGCGTCGACCGAAGTCGCAGCCGTGGCCAGCCCCACCGATGAGGACGTCGAGGATACTGCCTCACCGATGGGGTTGATCGCCGCGTGGACGTCGGATGGTGCTGATGCCGATGCCGCGTCGGAGACGCACAAAGCGCGCGTTGCGGCCGCGCTCGATCGGCTGGCGGAGCAGGTCCGACACGGCGAGATTGACGTCTCGTCCGTCGTGCCTGGGGGCCCCGACGCGGCCGTTCTGGCGGCCGTTCTCGCCGCGCTCCTTGGCGGAGGTCGGTCCAGCAGCCGCTGAGGAACGGGTTGGCGACAGTTCATCTCGAAGTCGCTGGGAAGGTGCAAGGCGTCGGATACCGGTGGTTCGTCCGCGAAGCCGCGCGGTACGCCGGCGTGGCCGGATGGGTCCGCAACAGGGCAGACGGACGCGTGGAGATCGCCGCTTCCGGGTCGGAAGGAGCCGTTGCCCAGGTCATCGAGGCTGCGCGGGCTGGTCCTCCGGGAGCTCGCATCGACCACATCGCGGAACTTCCCGTGGCGGAGCTGGGTGATCTACCCACCCCTTTTACCGTGCTACGATAGCGTGCCTACAACCGACGCATCCGCCCCGGCTTTCGACGACCTACGTCGTGCCATCCGCGACGTTCCGGACTTTCCGAAGCCCGGGATCCTGTTCAAGGACATCACGCCACTGCTTGCCGACGGGCAGCTATTCCGACGAGCATGCGAGGCAATGACGGCACCGTTCCGCGAGGCGGGGGTGACCCTGGTGGCCGCCATCGAGAGCCGAGGATTTCTTCTCGGCGGGCCGATCGCGGCGCTTCTCGGCGTCGGGATCGTCCCGATCCGAAAAGTCGGTAAGCTGCCGCATGCCACGCGGCGCGTGACGTACGCGCTCGAGTATGGGACAGACGCACTCGAGGTTCATGCTGATGCCTGCGTCGCTCACCGACGTGTGCTGCTGATCGACGATGTGCTCGCCACCGGGGGAACTGCCGCGGCTGCGTGCGAGCTCATAGAGAACGTCGGTGGGGAAGTTGTGGGCTGCAGCTTTCTCATAGCGCTGAGCTTCCTCGCCGGACATGAGCGTCTTTCGGGCCGACACATGGCGGCGGTCGTGACGTATTGACCCGACCCCCAGCCGACGCACGCCCGCCTTTCGTATCGCGCGCAACTCCAATAGCTTTGTCCGTCTGGCCGCCAGCATCGGGCACGTGCGCGTTTCCTCGTGCCGTGGCGCCGAGCCAGTCGCGCCCCTGTAGCTCAGATGGATAGAGCAGCGGTTTCCTAAACCGTTGGCCGCGTGTTCGAGTCACGCCAGGGGCACCTCGGAGCGTGCCTTACCGGACTCATCACTTTTTGAGCAATGGCTAAAATCGAAGCAGCAACGGGCCCCGCGTTCGACGACCGCGCCGAATCGGCGCTCGACTGGGCACGGGCAAACGCGAAATACATAGGGATCGCCGTGGTCATCGTCGCGCTGGCGGTCCTGGTCTGGGTCTTTTACCGCCAGTATCAGAATAGCCAAGCGGCGCAGGCGGAGACACAGCTGAGCCGCGCGCGCCAGAGCTATGCGCAGGGAAACCTTCCGCTCGCCCAAACCGATCTTCGCCGCGTGGTGAGCCGCTACGAGGGCAGCACCGCGGGTAGCCAGGCCGCAATGCTTCTGGCACAGACGTATTTCGAGCAAGGCAAGGCAGACAGCGGACTCGCGGTACTGAGTCAGGGTGAGCCGGCGGGCGCTGACCGTGCGGCATTCGAGGCGCTCAAGGGCGCTGGGTACGAGCTGAAGGAGGAGTATGCCCAGGCAGCTCAGCATTATCGTGACGCGGCCGAACGGACCGACGTGAAGCTGGCCAAGCATGGGTTTCTCGCGGACGCAGCTCGCGCGCTGGCCGCGGCGGGGAATAAGGCTGAGGCTGCAAAGATCTGGCAAACGCTGGCGGAGGACGAAACCGCGCCGATCAGTGCGGAGGCGCGCGTTCGGCTCGGTGAGTTGACGGCGATTCCAGCGGCGCGCTGACAACCCATTCCTCTCGAGCCTGAAACGCACATGGCGGTGCCCATCTGGCCGGGGCGGAGCCCGTAGCAGCTTCGCCCCCTTCTTCCGTCGTCACGCCAGATGTACTTATAATATGTATTATGTAAACTAGCGGCGTGGAGAACTGTGGATATCTCCGTCCAGGCCGTCCTCAGGCCTCCACTCGACTCGGCAGATCTGCCGGTAGCTGCCCCCGAAAGACTATCCGACCCTCCCCGCACAGTGACGGCGTCAGCGCCGCGTTCGGTGCGCTGTGCAGGGCTACGCGGAGTGCGAGCCCCGAGCGCGTCAGGAGCGACGTGCTTGGTCCGGATTCGCCCCAGGCGGTTAACAGCGCAGCCGCGGCAACCGCTCCGGTCCCGCATGCAAGCGTTTCCCCCTCGACACCGCGCTCATACGTGCGGTACGCCCACCCCCGAGGACCCTTCGCGACGAAGTTCACGTTCGCGCCGGCGCGGAGCCAAGCGTCGTGGCGAATGGGTCGGCCTCGACCGACGACGTCAACAGCGTCGATGTCGTCGCACCGCACCACGACATGCGGCACTCCTACCATCGCGAATCCAATCCGCCGTTCGCCCGGCCCGAGTGCGATTGGAGCCGCCCGCTCCAGCTCCTCGATAGGCTGCAGATCGATCTCCGGGCCGTGGTTGGTCATGCGCGCTCTGACCAGGCCTGCCCCAGTGCCAAACGTGAACTCCTCGTTCTCGCGAACGATCCCAAGCTCGGCCGCGAGCCGCACGCTGCACAGCGACGCGTTCCCGCACAGCAGAGCGAGCGATCCGTCGCGGTTCAGATATCGAATCGAGAATCTTCCCCCGGCGGGCCCCGGCGGCTCGACGAATACGATGCCGTCCGCTCCAACGCCCGTTCCGCGCGCGCAGAGCGCGTCGATCACATCCGGCCGCTCCAACTCGCCCGGTGGTTCGTCGCGAGTGTCAACGAAAATGAAGTCGTTGCCGGAACCCGAGAGCTTATAAAAGGATCGACCGTACTCTGTCATGCGCTGCCTCGCGTACGCGGTCAGACCTTACCCGTGATGGCCCACCAGCGAAGGCGCCATACCATCCACACCGCCTCACGCACGATCTTCTTGGACATCTTGCTCTCGCCCTCGGTCCGGTCCACGAAGACAATGGGAATCTCCGCGATGCGGAAGCCCTTCTTCCAGGCCCTGAAGCTCATCTCGATCTGAAACGCATATCCGTTTGATTTAACGGCATTTAGGTCGATCGCTTCGAGTACTTTGCGCCTGAAGCACTTGAAACCGCCGGTCGAATCGTACAGCTGCAGCCCGGTGATGGCGCGCGCGTAAATGTTCGCCGAGTAGCTGAGGAGCAGCCGCGACATCGGCCAGTTCACGACCGTCACTCGCCCATTCCGGTATCGCGAGCCCAGGACGAGGTCGGCGTCGGCGATTCGGCGGAGAAATTCGGGGATATGGTCGGGGTTGTGGGAGAAGTCGGCGTCCATCTCGAAGACGTACTCGTAGGTCTGCTCCAGCGCCCATCGGAAACCGTCGAGGTACGCGGTTCCGAGACCCATCTTTCCTGGACGGTGGCGGGCGAAGACGCGCGGGTTCGAAGCCGCGATCTCGTCCACGATCTTCCCTGTTCCGTCCGGGGATCCGTCATCGACGACCAGGACGTCGAGCCTGGGATCCTTCGCGAGAATGATCTCGATGAGCGGCCGTATGTTCTCGCGCTCGTTGTAGGTCGGAACGATGACAAGGGCGCGCTCAGACACGCTGTTGCCGCGCCGAGGAGGCGGTCAGAAGCCACGATGCAGCGCTGTCGGATCCACGGAGGAGGCTCATGGCCACGAGCGCGAAGCGCGGCGCCCATTGCAGCGGCGCCGCGTGCTTTCCCTTGAGCGGTGCGCGATGTTTTCCCACCCTCACGACGGTTGCTGAAGGTTAGATCGTTGCGGCCGCGTCCACAGCAGTAGTCCAGGGCCGATCTCGAGCACGGTCAACCACAGTCGGCTCGCGACCGCGACGACAGCCGCATCGGCAGCCGGCAGTAATCCAAAGCGCGGCATCGCGAGTACAAGAACCGCCTCACGCACGCCGATGCCGCCGGGCACGAACAGCGCGAGGTAACCCGCCAAGTATGATCCCGTGTAAACTGCGATGTACGAAGTAGCATTGCCAGTCGCGCGCGGAGAGATGCCGTGCGCGAACGCCGTGAATGCGATGCCATAGAAGACCCACGCCGCGGTCGTTGCCGCAGCGCTGACCCACAGTGCCCTGTACGGGATCTTCCCGATGGATAGCGGTTTGCCGGTGAGACGCGCGGCGACTGAGGCCAGACGCGGAATGACCGCCGGCGCGAGGAGCATTGCCACCACGCCGGCCGCGGCGATCGCGACCACCACGAGCTCGTCCCCGCCTGCCCCGCTGGCTTCCGTGCCTCCAACGGCCGCGGCGATTCGTCCCGCTGACGTCACCGCGATCACGGCAAATCCAGCAACGATGTTCACCAGATTGACAAGGAGACTCGATCCGACCGCCGCGGCGGCTGAGACGCCCGCGCGCTGCGCCATCACGCCCATCGCGGCGATCTGCCAGACCTTGCCGGGAACGTACTTCCCGAGGTTCGAGACGAACCAGATCCGCGCCGCGGACACGAATGGCAGCGTCTCCCCCCAGACACGAAGCGTTACGCGCCACGCTTCGATGAGCAGGAGGTACGTGGCGAGGACGATCGCGCCTGACGCGAGAACGAGCGGCCACGACGGGCGAAGCCCGCCGATCGCGGGACCGACCTCACTCCACTGTCGCGCGAGCTCGCGGGCCGCGAAGGCGATGACGATCGCCGCGAGCACCCATTGCGCCGCGGTGACGAGCCTACGGTTCTGGTGCGCCAACGACGGAGCGATAGATGCCCGCGTAGCGGCGTGCCGCCGACTCCGGCGCAAACCCTGCGAGCGCGATGATGCGCCCAGCGCGGCCAAGGTCAGCGCCGCGATCAGGATGATCGAGGAGCCCATCGAGCGCTGCCGCCAGCGCCGCCACATTGCCCGGTGGCACGAGCAAACCGGTGCGCTCGTGCTGCACGGTGTCCGTGAGGCCGCCGGATTCGTACGCGACGACCGGCGTCTCGCACAGCTGGGCCTCGACCGCGACCAGCCCGAGGCCTTCGTCGGTCGACGGAATGACCAGAGCCGTGGCGCGCTGGTAGAGCGAGGCAAGCTTCGGCTGCGGGAGGTGACCGAGCCAGTTCACGCGATCGTCGATGCGTAGCTCGCGTACGCGCGTCGTCAGCTCGCCGGCAAGTGGCCCGTCGCCCACGACGTCCAGCTCGACCCGGTGGCGCATGATGCCGACGGCCTCGATGAGCGCGCGAATGCCCTTCTGCGCCGTGAGCCGCCCGACGAACAGGAGTCGCTTCGCGTCGCGCGCCCCTCCAGGTGCGAACAGGTCTGTTGCCACGGGCATCGGCGCGACCGACGCGCGGATCCCCGAGACGATGTTCTCGGTCTCATGCGCGAGCCACCGCGAAACGGTCGTGACCGCGCTGGACTGCTGCAGTACGTGCCGAAACAACGGGCGGGCCATCGCCGTCGCGCGCGCGAGCCTAACGTCCGTGCCGTGCAGGGTCGTGACCAGCGGAACGCCGGAGAGCCCGCTGAGCCACGTTCCGACGAGTCCACCCGGGAACCACCAGTGTGCATGCACGACATCGGGCTCGAACGCCCGCCGCGCCCGCACTGCGCTCCCGAACTCCGCGCCGAGGAATCCGAGCAGCGCCAGCTTCGCCCCCCACGAGTCGCGTACCTGGGTGTGCATGTTGCCTGCGTACGCCAGCTTCTCGTAGCGGCGCGGCGCATAGCGGAACCGTTCGACCGGGATGCCGTCGAACCGGTCGGTGGCGGGAAGGTCGTTGCCCGATGGGGCGACAACGTGCACGTCCACGCCCTGATCGCGGAGCGCGACGGCGAGCTTGAGCACGAACGACCCCGCCGCATCGCCGGGTTCCCGTGGGAACGAGTGCGTCAGAAAGAGCGCGCGCATGGCGAGCGTCCAATTACTCGGTTGGGGGGTGGTGCTGATCCTCGACGCGTCGGCGCAGCTCGCGGAGCTCGGAGCGATGGACGGCGATCTGTTCGCCGATGATGCCAGTAGCGAAGAAGACGCTGCCGACGATGAGGCAGGTCTGGATGATCGTCCACACCGGCCGTGTCCCCTGGTTGAACAACAGCAAGCGACCTAACGCGAACAGGCCCGCGAGGGTGCCGATCGCGAACAGGCCAAGGCCGAGCATCCCGAAGAGCAGCAGCGGCTTCGGACCGAAGCGGAGCTCGAACCAGACCGACAGCATGTCGAGCACGCCGACGGGGATCCGACCGATCCCGAACTTCGACTTGCCGGCGTGCCGCGGGTACAGCGGCACCGGGATCTCGGTGACGGTGAACCCCTGCGCCGCCGCGATGACGATCATGTACCGGTGCCAGTCGGGCCGGATCGGGAGCGCTTCCATGATCTCGCGCCGATACGCCTTCACGGAGTTCAGGTCCTTCACCGGGACGTGGAACAGCACCCGACTGAGGCCGTTGTAGATCCGCGAGACGAACCGTTTCTCGTACTGCCCTTGCTTGAAGCCCGTGACCATGTCGCACGCCCCTTCGAGAATCGGGGCCGTCAGCCGCGGAATGTCTTCCGGCTTGAACTGGAGGTCAGCCGGATAGAAGACGAGCACTTCGCCGCGGGCGCGGAGATACCCCGTCCGCAGTGCATCAGCGATCCCGCGCCTAACGCGATGCCTCGCGAGCCGCAGGAAATCGTACTGCGCGGCCAGGTCCTGGAGCACGGCCCAGGTGTCGTCCTCGGAGCCGTCGTCAATGACGACGACCTCGTAGCGAACGGTCGAGCCGGCGAACGCCGCCGCGGCCTGCTCCATGAAGAGCGGCAGGTTCCCCGCCTCGTCCTTGGCCGGGACGAGGACGGACACGTCGACATCGGCCGAAGCAGTAACCGGGAACGGGGAGGCGGACACTCCCGGCTGCGTGAGGTTGGTGCCTGGTTGGACCGAAGGGGACATGCCGACGAGTGGGGTCAGACGCGCTTCCGCATGCGCGCCGACAACACCCCGAGTTGATCACGATACTTGGCGACGGTGCGCCGCGCGATCTGCACCCCGCTCTCCTTCAGGATGTTGACGATCGCCTGGTCGGTGAGCGGATGCTTCGGGTCCTCGTTCTCGACGAGCTTCTGAATCTGGTCCTTGATCCCGCGCGCCGAGACGTCCTCGCCGCCGGTCGTCGAGAGCCCTGACGAGAAGAAGAACTTGAGCGGAAGCACGCCGCGCGGCGTCTGCACGAACTTCTCGTTCGTCACGCGACTCACCGTCGATTCGTGCATGCTGATCACCTCGGCCACCTCACGGAGCGTGAGGGGTTTGAGGTACTGCACGCCCTTCTCGAAGAAGTCGCGCTGTCGCTCGACGATGTAGTTCATGACCTTGAGCATCGTCTGCCGGCGCTGCTCGATGGCCTGAATCATCCAGTTCGCGGAGTTCAGCTTGTTCGAGATGAACTCCTTGTTCTCGCCCTCGAACTTCTTCTTGTCACGCGCGATTTCCTGGTAGGCGCGGCTCAGTTTGAGGCGCGGCAGGTTCGCGTCGTTGAGGAAGACGTGGTACTTCCCGTCGATCTTTTCGACGACGAGGTCCGGAATGATGTAGTTGTCGCTCGCATCGCTATACACCAACCCCGGCTTCGGGTCGAGCTTCGCGATTTCGTCAGCCGCCTTCTGTACGTCGGCCGGGCTGATGCCGAACCGCTTCGAGATCTCGCTCCAGCGATGGTTGATCAACTCGTCAAAGCAATCGCGGACGAGCCGATACGGCACCGACTGCTCGAGTCCCGCGTCCCGGAGCTGGAGCATGAGGCACTCGCGGAGGTCGCGGGCGGCAACGCCCGGCGGATCGAGCGCCTGAACGGTCGACAACATCGCCTGCACTTCTTCTTCGGTGTACATCGGGATGTCGTCCATGTCACGCTCGGCCGCTTCGGCCGCTTCGCGAACGACGTCATTGATCGATGTCCTG
>DAINRQ010000043.1:0-51394 GCA_036741775.1 Gemmatimonadaceae bacterium
CTGATCGTGATCGCGGTGACCGGTATCCTGCTCAACCACAAGCGTGGCCTCGGGCTCATGCCGGAGGTCGATAACGAGCCCACGCTGCCGTTCGCCGCGGCACTTCCGCTGTCGCGACTCGCGGAGATCGCGCTCGACACGGTCGCGCGGGCGTCGGACGGCGGCGAGGAGGGGCTCGATGCCGCCACGCAGGTTGACCGGATGGACGTGCGCCCGCGTGACAGCTATGTGAAAGTGCGTATGCGTGACCCCGCATCCACCGAGGTCACGGTCGACCTCGCGAGCGGGCGCGTGCTCCACGTGGGGTCGCGCGGCGACGTCTTCCTCGAGAAGCTCCACTCTGGTGAGATCTTCGGCGGCCAGCAGTGGGTATTGCTGTCGGACGCCGCCGCCGTTGCTCTCGTCATCACGCTCATCACCGGGTACTGGCTCTGGCTCGCCCCGAAGCGCCCTCGGCCCGAGGCGCGCGCGGGGCGGAAGCTCGCGGCCGACGCGGCCGGGGACGACGGATGACCGCCGGCCTTGCCGCCATGCTCGCGGGCAGTTTTGGGGTACCCGCGGTGCTCCTCTGGTTGGGCCACCGGATCCGACGCCGTGCGCCTCGCTGGCGGGGGGCGTTCTGGGGCGCGGTCGTGGCGCACGTCGTTGCCGTCCCCATTGCGGCCGTAGCCGCCATGACGCCGCCGGTCGAATGGGCGTCGACCGACATGCTGCGCGGGCTCCTCGGTCTCTGGTTGCTGCTCCTCGCACCCGTACTCGGTGGGGCGATCGGCGCGGCGCTCACCAGCCGCTCTGGCCGAACGTAGCGATCGCGACGCGGTCGATTCGGCGGGCCGAAGCAGTCACATCCGGGTTCCACGATGCGCCCATGACGAACGTGACACGACGGTCTCGAATCGGCGCCTCCGCCGTACGACGTGGCGTCATGTACCTGCTCGCCGGTAGTATGCTGGCCGCGGTACCAGCGGCGCTGGGAGGGCAGGTTCGCCCCGATAGCGCGCGGGCCGACAGTGGTCGCCGCGTCGAGCGCGTGGTGATCACCGGGGCGCGGACGCCGGCCGCCGTCGGCGGTACCGGAGCGCTCGTCGTGCGGCCCGACTCGCTCCGCATGTCGCCGGCGCCGCTGCTCGAGGAGGCGCTGCGCGAGACGCCGTTCGTGCTGGTCCGGCAGAACTCTCGCGGCGAGATGGAGATCTCCGTTCGCGGCTCCGATTCGCGACAGGCGGCGGTGATGCTCGACGGCGTGCCGCTGACGTTAGGCTGGGATCACCGGACCGACCCATCGCTCGTGCCGCTGTCCGGCGTACAGAGCCTGGTGTTCGTACGGGGCCTGTCTTCCCTCCTCGGTGGTCCCAACGTGCTGGGCGGCATCGTGGAGCTCGGCCTTGGCCGCAGCGGCGACGGAGCGGCAACACGGCGCGAAGCGTGGGTCGGGACGGCGGTGGACCAGGATGGGGGTCGTGTTCTGTCGGTCGGTGGCGCGACGCCGGTCACGTTCGGTGGCGGGACCGTGTCGGTCCGCGCGGGCGGTGGGTATCGCGAGCGCGACGGCTTTCGCGTGACGACCGACGCACACGACTCGACGGCGGATGATCGCCTGCGGACCAACTCCGACCTCCGGCACTATGACGGGTTCGCCGCGGCGCGCTGGCAGGGGACGTCGGGGCGGTACCTCGGGTTGACGGCAACTGGATACTCGGCGGAACGGGGCGTGCCCCCCGAGCTGCACGTCGGCGAGCCGCGCCTCTGGCGCTACCCGAACCAGTCCCGCGTGTTCACCGCGCTCTCTGCCGGCACGGGCGTCGTCGCCACGCCGTTAGGCACCGCGTCACTCGAGCTCACCGGCGGCTACACCGCCGGCAAGCTCGAGATCGAGAGCTTCACCGACCGCCGCTATACCGAGCTCGACGCGCGCGAGCTCGGCGACGAGCGCACGGCGACCGGCCGCCTCGTGGCATCCCACTCGCTGCCCGGTGCCGGCACGCTGCGCGCGGCAGTCACCGCGGGCGACGTCCGCTACGAGGAGACCCTCGGCGCCGACCCGGCGAGCGACTACCGCCAGCGGCTGTGGAGCACCGGGGCCGAGGTGCAGTGGCCCGTGCGGGGACGCGCGACGGTCGGGGGCGGCGTGGTGTACGACGTCGTCACGACACCCCAAACCGGCGGGAAGGAATCGTTAGGCCGGCTGGACGCGTGGGGGTGGCGCGGCGGTGCGACGACGCTCGCCGGCGACGCGCTGCGTCTCCACGCCAGCGTGAGCCACCGCGCCCGGTTCCCGGCGCTCCGCGAGCTGTACTCGGGCGCCATCGACCGATTCCAGCCGAATCCGACGCTCGAGCCCGAGCGCCTTACCGGTGCCGAGGTCGGGGCAACGTTCGGCGAGGACGACGCGCGCGGCGTCACCCTGCAGGCGATCGCCTTTCACCACCAGCTCGAGGACGCCGTGGTGCGGACGACCGTGCCGGACACGCGGCTCTTCGTGCGCGTGAACCGCGACGAGATTCGGAGCACCGGCGTCGAGCTCATGGGCGGGTGGCGCTCGTCGCCCGACCCGTCGCGCACGGTGTCCCTCACGGGAGACCTGCTCGCGCAGCATGTGCGCGTCCACGACGACTCCGCGCGCGCCGAGCGTCGCCCCGAGCATCAGCCGGAGGTGCGCGGGTCGCTCGAGCTCGGGGTGCCACTCCCGGCCGCGGTGCGCGCGTTCGCCGCGGCGCGCTACACCGGAACCCAGTACTGCGTGCACCCCGACACCGGCGGCCAGGAGCGGCTCGGGGGCCAGGCCGAAGCCAACTTCGTGTTGGAGCGGAGCTGGGTGCTGCGCCGCGACGGCGGCGTGTTCGGCACGCTCCGCACGGTCCTCGCGCTCGACAACGCGAGCGACGCGACGGTCTACGACCAGTGCGGCCTACCGCAGCCGGCCCGGACCCTCAGGCTCGTGGTGCAGGTTCGTTAGGCGGCGAGTCGCCCCCGCCCAGTCGCTTGCGGAAGAACTGCAACCTGAGCGTGGGCTCAAGCCGAGGTCGTGCCCAGGGGCGCACTGAGACCGAGATCCCCCCCGGCCCCGGGCCGTCATCGTGCGCCCATTCATGCTACCGCGTGTCGTGGACGGTCCGCAAACGCGCGGATCGTACGCGTTCAATCCAGTATTGTTGCCCGATGTGACACCACGTATGGGAAAGTGACATAGGATGTATGTTGACGGGCTCGCGCGGGGCGATAGTATCTCGCGGTAGGACTACCGTGTTGCTCGATCGCACGACGCCCGCGCACGAGAACGATGGCGTTCACCGGCCGGTCCATTCGACATCGTCTGCTCCTGTTGATCGTCGCTACGGTGCTTGCCGTAGTGGTGGTCCACGATGTCGCGGCGTACATCGCGCTTCGCCGGACCGCGCTGACCCTCGCGACGGAGCGGCTCGACGCCGTCTCGACTCGCCTCGGTCAGATGTTTCAGGACCTGGGCCGCGACGTCCGGCAACAACTCCGGGCCAACGCCCGAGACGACGCGGTCCGATCATTCTTCACCGGGACCACCAGCGCGGACACGGTGAGCGCGGTGCTCCGGCGTGTGGCTCACCCCACGGTGGCGGCCAGGGAGCTCTGGGACCCCGACGGGCAACCCCTCGTCGCGACGGCCCCCGCGCCGACCCAGGACACGACGTACGCGCGTCAGCTGCTCCAGGCTGTCGCCGGACCCGACTCCGTCGCGATCGGCCCGATGCATGCGGTGGGCGACACACTCGTACACGGCGTGATCGCGCGCGTGACGGCCGGCCCGCGCACGCTCGGGTATCTCGTCGAGTGGCGTCGTGTGGCGGCCAGCCCGGAAGGGCGCCAACAGCTGCTCGCGCTCATCGGGTCCGACGCTTCCATCTACGCCGGAAACGCGAACGCCGATGGGTGGACCGACTTCGCGACCGTGGTCGAGCGCCCTCCTGTCTCGCTCGCGCCGGAGGGTGTCTCGGCCTACGCGCAGCCAGGTGAGGGACGCAAGATCGCGGCGGCGCGCCCGATCGTCGGGACCCCCTGGGCGCTGGTCGTCGCGTTTCCGGAGGACCGGGTGTACGCTCCTGCGTATGCGATGCTCCGGCGGCTCGCGGCCATCACGGTCATCCTCCTCGCGGTCGCCGTACTCGCGGCGTGGGTTTTCGGCACCCGCCTAACGACGCCGCTCTCGGAGCTCGCCGGCGCGGCCGCCGCCCTGAGTGCCGGCGACTACTCGCGCCGTGTCACGGCCACCGGCCCCGACGAGGTGGGCACGCTCGCCCGCGCCTTCAACGGCATGGCCGACTCGGTTGCCACCGCTCACCGCGAGCTCCAGGAACGCGCCGAGGAGCTCGCCGACCGCGCCGGGCAACTCGCCGAACAGGCCACCGAGCTGGAGATGGCGAACGAGGAGCTCGGGAGCTCGGTCGATGAAGTGACGCGGACGCGCGACGAGCTGGCCGCCGTCACCGCGGAGCTCGACGCCTGCCTCGCGAGTGCGCCGGTGGGGTTCGCGTTTCATGACGCAACCGGCCGGTACCGACGCGTCAATGCCAGCCTCGCGCAACTCAACGGTGTGCCGCTGGACGCGCATCTCGGCAAGCGCCCGTCGGAAGTCGTTCCCGTCATCGGCACGCAAATCGAGCGTGAAGTCACCAAGGTGCTCGGCGGCGGCAATGGCGCGTTCAACATCGAGGTCACAGGGGAGACGTCGGGAAGTCGCGGCGCGACGCAGCACTGGCTCGTGAGCGTGTTCCCGATTCGCACGCGCGACGACGTGGAGCTTGGCGTCGCGTCGGTCGTCACCGATCTCACGGCATACAAACACCTCGAGCGCCAACTCCTGCACGCGCAGAAGATGGAGGCGGTCGGCCGCCTCGCCGGTGGGGTAGCGCACGACTTCAACAACATCCTCACGGCCATCTCGGGGTTCGGTGAGTTCGCGCTCGCGGACCTGGATAGCCGCGACCGAGGCGACCCGCGAGGGGATCTCGAGCAGGTCCTCGCGGCCGCGCAGCGCGGCGGCGCGCTGACCCGTCAGCTCCTCGCGTTCAGCCGCCAGCAGGTCCTCCAACCGCGGGTGCTCGACCTCAACGCCGTCGTCGCGTCACTCAGCCCCATGCTGGCGCGACTCATCGGCACGGACATTCGCTTGCGGACGTCGACGGCCCAGCACCTTGGCGCGGTGAAGGCCGACCCGAGTCAGATGGAGCAGGTGATCGTGAACCTCGTCGTGAACGCCCGCGACGCGATGCCGAACGGCGGCACGGTGACCATCGAGACTGCCGATGTCGAGCTCGACGCGTCGTACGCGAGCTCGCACGACGGCGTCCGCCCCGGTTCGTACGTCATGCTCGCGGTGACGGACTCCGGCATCGGGATGGATGCGCCCACGCGCGCGCGCGCCTTCGACCCGTTCTTCACCACAAAGCCACCCGGCAAAGGCACGGGGCTCGGACTGTCGACCGTCTACGGGATCGTGAAACAGTCCGGCGGGAGCGTGGAGGTCTATAGCGAGCCCGGACGCGGGACGTCGGTGAAGGTATACCTGCCGCGGTCCGATGAGCGCGCCGACCGGCACACCCCGGCGCGAGGTGTGCCCGGCACACCTAACGTGCACGCGACGATCCTCCACGTCGATGACGACCCGCACGTCGCCGCCGCATCGCGCCGCGCACTGGAGCGTGCGGGTTACGTCGTGCTGTCCGCGTCGAATGGCCGCGAGGCACTCGAACTGGCCGAGCGTCATCGCGGGCGGATCGATCTGCTCGTGACGGACCTGGTGATGCCCGAGATGGGCGGGCGCGAACTGGCCCGCCGTCTCGCCGCGGTTCGATCGGACACGCACGTGCTATTCACGTCCGGGTACACCGCCGAGGCGATGAACCAGCAGGCCATCCTCGAGCCCGGTGACGCGTTTCTCGGCAAGCCCTACAGCCCGGATGGGCTCCTGAAACGGGTCCAGGAGATTCTCCGGACTCCGGACTCATAGCGCGCGTCACGCTTTCCGGCGACCCGACGTATGTTGAAGCATGCGTCGCCTCGGATCGGCACTCATGGCCCTTGGAGCCTTCGTCGGTGTTGCTACCGGGTTGGCCGTCCTCGCGGACGTCGACGTGCCGGGCGTCGGTTCGTGGCTCGTGGCGGTAGCCGTCGCGAAGCTGGGCTTTATCGCCGCGTTCACCCTCATCGCTCTCGGCGCGATCGTACGTCGCATGTCCGACCGGGACGGTGGGGAGACGAATGCCGAGCGCGTTGCCGAGACGCTCGCCCCGCTCGAGCCCGAGCCGCGGCCGCTTGCGCCGGGCACACCGCCCGAAGAGGCGATTCGTCCGCCGGAGGGGCTTCACTCGAGCCGCGGGCGCGAACGCTAGTCATCACAACGGCTTGCTCTGACGGTCGACCGCGGGCCACCGGTCTCACGCAGACACTCGCCTGACGGCGAGTGTTGATCCGCTGAGGGGGCTTGCCGCAGTTTTTAAAGGACGGATCCTTCCCTGGGCACTCTGCGCTGCTCGAGCGCCGCGTTCAGCGAGGTACACGCGAGTGCTTTCCCCGACGCACGAGGACCACCCGTTGGCTATGCATCCGATTCTCCGGCGCGTGAAGTCCATGGCCGAGAAGATCCCCGGCGCGTTTCGCGTCTACAAGTTCATCACCTCACGGACAGGCGAAGGGAAGATCTACCAGATCACGCAAGGTCCGCTCGCCGGCGCACGATGGAAACGCTACAACCGCCTGCCATACTGGTATCACACGGGGCTCTACGAGCCGGAGCTGAGCGAGTACATCGGCGCACACTTGAACGACGGCGACACATTCTGGGACATCGGCGCACACGCGGGCTATCACGCCCTGACGGCCGCACGCATCGTTGGAGCACGCGGGCGCGTCATCGCCGTCGAACCCGATCCGGATATCTGCGCCATTTTTCGCGAGCAGCTCGGGCTCAATGGGATTGATCACTGCACGGTGATCCAGGGCGCGGTGGCAGACCGTGAGGGCACGGTCACGTTGCGCAGGTGGGCGGTCGATTCACGCGGGAGCGCACTCGAAGCGGTCGGAACGATCGAGGGCGAGGCCATTCACGTCCCGAGCATGACGCTGGACGGGATGCTGGCGCGCTACCCGCGTCCCCAGATGCTGAAGATGGACATCGAGGGGGCGGAGGTGCTGGCACTGCCCGCCGGCGAGGCGTTGTTCAGCGGGGCTGACCGACCGCGCCACCTGATCGTGGGCGTCCACGGCGCGCCGGCGAAGGACTTCACCGAGACGTTTCTGCGCGACCACGCGTACCGGGTGATCACGCCGCCGACCCCGGAGGTCCTCGCTACCCTGATCGCCGTCGCGGACTGAGGGGGCCGGCGTCGGCGATCCCGGCGCGCGCCTTCGCCCGCGCGATGATCGCCGCCATCACGTCGCGGTGCCGGGTGAACGTGTCGTCCACCACTTGCAGCGTCGGGATCGCGTTAGGCGACAGCGACAGCGTCTCGGGGTTGAATCGCCCGAAGCCGAACTCGTGGACCCCGCTCGACCCGCGCCCGGGCGCCGGCGCGCTCAGGTGCTGGAAGAAGCGCGAGTACTTCTGCCATCGGGGCCCGCCCCCCGCGTGATACATGGGAATGAACCCGTGGAGCGCGTCGTACGGCATCTCTCCCACGCACTGGACGTTCGGATACTTCTCTCGCAGATCCGCGACCAGCCGGCGCGTCCCCTCGTGCATGTCGCCGGTCGTGCTGTTCACGTGCCCGCCGATGATGTCGAGGAAGTACGCGTCCACCCCGTACCGCTCGATCGCGTCGGCGATGCGCCCCGCCATGTGGTTCCGCCACGAGTCGGCGCCGAGGTTCATGTACGTGAGCCACCCGTCCTGATGGCGGTCGTTGTTCCAGTCCACCCAGTTCAGGTCGTAGCGGTCCCCCTCGAGCTTGTGCGTCGAGCCGCTCGCGACGCGCGGCCACGACGGCTGCCGGCGGTTCGCGGCGTTCGCGCCGAACATCGGCATCATCTTGAAGCCAAGCTTCTGCCCTTCGCTGATGAGCCGCTTGAACCCGGCCTCCCCGCCCATGCGCGCGGGGGCCACGTAGTTGGGATAGTCCCAGTAATACCGCCCATCCCACGCCGAGATGAACGCCAGCACGCGCTCGGGCGGGATCTGTGTGGCCATCCAGCGCAGGATCTCGAGCATCCGCGCGTAGTCGTTGAACATGAACCCGGTGTAGTGCATGCCATGGAGCGTCGTCACGAGCGCGATCTGGCGTAGCCACGGCTGCATGTCGGTGCGCGTCTCCCACGCCGGCAGCGCGAACGCGCGCTCCACGTGCGCCATGTGCGGCGCGACGGCGTCATCCAGCGACGTCGCCCGCCCGACGCGCCATCGCGGCACGGTGACGCGCCGGTCGTTCCGCCACGCGTCGTGCTCGTACACGAGCTCCACGCGATAGGCGCGCTCGCCCGGCTGGAAATAGAAGCGCTTCGGCCTAACGCGGTCGTCGAGCGACGACAGATGGAAGAAGTCCTGGTCGCCCGCCTGCACGACCGCGACCGCCGTGGTCATCCCCTGCGCGGCGCCGGGGCCGTGCAGGTCTCCGGCGCCGAACGTGTAGCCGCCGAGGATCTCGTTGTCGCGCGTCTCGAACACGTTGCCGCCACCTAGCGAGATGCTCCCACGCGGCACGTCGCGGACGATCGTCGACACCGTCTTCACCGGGTGCTGCATCTCGACGATCACGTCCCACTCGATGGTGGACCCCGAGCGCCGGAAGGTCGCGACGAGGGACCCGGGCGCCTTCTCCTGTCCACCCGCCCAGACGAAGCCGGTGCACGACAGGCGCAGGGTGTCACCCGTTGCGTCGGCAGTAATCCGGTCGGCGTCGAGGCCGTAAGTGTTCTCGTCGCTGAAGACGAGAAACCCGAAGCGCAGCCCCCCGAACGCGACCGACGGCTCCGGGAAGTCGAAGCTGAACTTCATGAAGGCGCGGCCGCGGGGCGGGATGAAGACGTCGCTCGTGGATGTGAGCGGCAGCACGTCGGCGGGCGCCCCGGACGGGCTCGCGTTAGGGCCCGACGGGCCGCCGGCAGCCTCGGCATGGAGGGGCAGCCCGAGAGCAAGGGCACCGAGCGAAGCGGCGCCAAGAAACTCTCGACGGGAGACGTCGTGGCTCATTTGGGGTTGCTCTTTTTCGGTCGGCGTTGGATATAGTGTCCTCCGGCGCATGCGGCTATGGCCTTCGCCCGACTGCATCCGAGCCGGGTACCCGCGAAGCGGGTGATGAGGAATCCTCGGTATCCCGTTGGAGGGGCTGGTCCCTCTACCGGAAGGAGGAAGAAACACAGACGCCGATTACGCGGATTGCGCAGAAGAACCCAGATTCTCTCTCTACCAGGAGAGTTGGTAGTCTCGCGCGGCCGAGCCTCCCGAGAGAGGGATTCTGCGGAATCGGCGAAATCTGCGGCCACCCCGTCAGGTCTTCTCAGACTCTCCCTGTAGAGGACTCGTCCCTCTACAGAGAGGCCAACGACTCCTCATTACCGCGCTTCGCGGGTACCCGGTTCGGCATGACACCTCGATACGATAGGCGATAGCCCACAGCCTGCTTAACTTTCCGTCGACGATGCCCCACCCCCGCCACACCGTCCTCGCCTGGTTAGCCGCGGTCGCCCTGCAGCTTGCGCTGCTCGGCGTCAACGGCGTATCCGGTGCGCCGGCTGGTGTGCGTGACCAGGGACCGCGACCGCGGTCGTCCTGGCCGACGGTATCGTTCGCCAAGCGCCTGCTCGCGCCCGAGCCGACAGACCGGCGCGCGACCATCACGCCATTCGCGCCAGCGGCGTACATCCGCGTCGATCTTCCGACGCTCGTTGCTCCCGAAGGACCGTCCGAGCGGCTCCCGCTCCCAGCGGCGCTCCCGTCGGTCGTCCTCCCACCCGCGCGCGCGCCACCCGCGCTCTCCTGAGCTGCCGCGCGTCCTTCGGGGACGCGCCCCCACAGATCGGTTCAGCCTAACGCCACTCGCGCCCGCGGGCGGCGGGGCTGGCCCACGGCATTCCGCATCGCGGAAGAGAGCGTCCACCATGAGATCCATCAGGTGGCGAGTGATCACCATCCTCGCCCTCGTTGGCGCGAGCATCCTCGCGCTCATCCCTCGTAACGTCACCCAACGCGTGCACGACCCTGCCACGGGGCGGATGCACGACACCACCCTCCGCCGCGTCCCCATCGACATGGGGCTCGACCTGCGCGGCGGTGTCCACCTCGCGCTCGAGATCGACGAGTCGCGCGGCGCCGTCGCTGACTGCGGCGACGCGATCCGTCGCGCCGAGCGCGTCGTGCGTTCCCGCATCGACGAGTTCGGTACGACGGAACCGGTCGTGCAGGTGGCCGGCGACTGCCGGCTCATCGTCGAGATCCCCGGCGAGGCGAATTCCGCCCGGGCGAAAGCGATCGTGCAGCGCACCGCGTTCCTGGAGTTCCGGATCACCGACACGAAGGACCAGTTCCGCCTCGCGCTCCCGGCAATCGACGCGGCGCTGAGGCGAGCCGACGTGTCTCAGTCGAGCGCGCCCGCGCGCACGTCGGGGAGCGACGTCGTTGCTGGCCTCCTCTCCCCGGATTCCGCGCGCGAGCCTCGCGGCGCCACGTCGGTGCCGAGTACGGGCGGCGTACTCTCCTCTCTACTCGCGCCCGGCCGCGCGCCCGGCCAGTTCCTCGTCGCCGAGCGCAATGTCCCGCGCGTCGAGCAACTGATCGCCGTTCCCGAGATCCAGCATCTCATTCCCCGCGGGATCGAGCTGAGGTGGGGCACTACCATCGGCGCGTCAGGCGGCCAGTCGCAGCAATCGCTCCACGCGGTCGAGTCTCGCCCCATCATCACCGGTGAGGAGCTGGAGAAGGCGGTGGCCGGGCGAGACCCCATGACGAACGCGGCCGAGGTGCAGTTCGAGCTCAGCCGGCAGGGTGGCCGCCGGTTCGGCGACGCGACCGGCCGGAACATCGGGAACCCTCTGGCGATCCTGCTCGACGGCCGCGTCCAGGGCGAGCCGCCGGTCATTCAGGACCGCATAACGACACGCGGGCGCATCGCGCTCGGGGGGAAGTCGCTCGAGGAAGCGAATGACCTGGCTCTCGTGCTTCGCGCGGGGGCGCTCCCGGCGCCGCTGCACGTCGTCGAAGAGGGCACGATCGGGCCGTCGCTGGGAAGTGACTCCATCCGCGAGGGCGTGCGCGCATCCGCGCTCGCCGTCGGATTGGTGCTCGTCGTGATGGGCGTGTACTACGGGATGTCCGGGCTTCTGGCCGTCGGCGCGCTCGCGCTGTACGTGCTCTACACGCTCGGCGGGCTCGCCGCGTTCGGCTTTACGCTGACCTTGCCGGGGCTGGCCGGTTTTGCTCTGTCCATCGGGATGGCCGTGGATGCGAACGTGCTCATTTTCGAGCGGATGCGTGAGGAGCTCGACGCCGGCAGGTCCGTGCGCCGCGCGATCGACGAGGGGTTCCGGCACGCCATGAGCGCCATCGTCGACTCGAACGTCACCACGGCGCTCACCGCTCTCATCCTCTACGCCGTCGGAACGGATTCCGTCCAGGGTTTCGCCATCACCCTGCTTGTAGGCCTCGCCGCGTCGATGATCACGGCCGTCTTCGTCACGCGAACCTTCTTCCTCCTCTGGGTGAAGTGGCGGCCGCAGATGACCACGCTCTCGAGCTTCAGGTTCCGACTGTTCCGGAACGCCCGCTTCGACTTCATAAAGGTCAGGCGAGTGGCGTATGCGATCACGGCGGCGGCCATCATCCCCGGCATCATCATGCTTGCGTCCGAAGGCGTCACGTATAGCGTCGAGTTCACCGGCGGAGCGATGGTCCGGGTGCGGACGACCGAGCCCGTCGAGGCGACGAGAGTGCGCTCCGCCCTGGAGCGGGGCGGGGTGAAGAACGCGGAGATTCAAAGCTTCGGGTCGCCACGGGATTACGTCATCCGCGCCCGGCTCGGGTCGGAAGGCGAGGGCGTGTCGCAAGCGCAGGCGGTGTCGGCGTCCGTACGTCGCGCCCTCGACGCTGACCTCGGCGCGGCCAGATACGAGGTGGTTCGAAGCGAGGATGTCAGCCCGAAGGTCAGCGGGGAGCTCCAGCGGAAGGCACTCATCGCCATCCTGTTCAGCTTCGTCACGACGCTCGTGTACCTCGCGTTCCGCTTCGAGTGGCGTTTCGGCCTTGCCGCGGTGGTGGCGACGGCGCACGATGTCCTCGCGACGGTCGCGTTCATCCGGTACCTGGACCTCGAGGTCAGCCTGGTAGTGGTGGCCGCGGTGCTCACCGTGCTCGGCTACTCACTCAACGACACGATCGTGATCTTCGACCGGGTTCGTGAGAACCTCCGGCATTATGGAAAGCGGACGTTCGCCCAGGTGCTGAACCTCTCGATCAACGAGACGCTGCCGCGCACGATTCTCACCGGCGGCACGACGCTGGGCACGGCGCTCGTCCTGTCTTTCTTCGCTGGCGACGTCATCAGGCCCTTCGCGCTCGTTATGACATTCGGTATAGTGGTCGGGACATTCTCGTCGATCTTCGTCGCGTCGCCGGTGCTGCTCTGGATCAGCCAGCGCTGGGGAAGCGGTGTTCCCGAGCGGTCTCGCACATCCGCGGGCGCCGATCGGGAGGTGGGTATGGTTCCCGGGTAGAGGCCGCGGAGGACAGGCACGAGACACCATGCACGACGCTCACGAATTCCTTCAGAATCTCGCGCTCGTCCTCTGCGTCGCCGCGGTCACGACGGTGCTGTTCCAGCGCCTCCGCCAGCCGGTGATCTTCGGCTACCTGCTGGCGGGGATGATCGTCGGCCCCCACGTGCCCATCCCGCTCGTCGCCGACGAGGAGATGGTCCGCACGCTCTCCGAGCTCGGCGTCATCCTCGTCCTGTTCTCGTTAGGGCTCGAGTTCAGCCTCCGCAAGCTGCTCCAGCTCGGTTCGACCGTCGGTCTGGTCGCGATCGCCGAGACCAGCGCGATGGTCTGGATCGGGTACGTGCTCGGCCAGCTTTTCGGCTGGACGACGCTCGAGAGCGTGTACGCCGGGGCGGTCATCGCCATCTCGTCCACGACCATCATCGCGAAGGCGTTCGAGGAGCAACGGGTCAAAGCGAAGTTCACCGGCATCGTTTTCGGCGTGCTGATCATGGAGGACCTGATCGGCATTTTTCTCATCGCCGTCCTCACGACCGTCTCTGCCGGCACGGCCGTCTCTGCCTCCACGCTCGCCTTCACCGGGGCGAGGCTGGCGACATTTCTCGTCGGATTGGTGGCGGTGGGGCTGCTCGTCATTCCCCGTACCATTCGTGCGGTCGTGCGGATGGGTCGTCCCGAGACGACCCTGGTCGCCAGCATGGGCATTTGCTTTGCGGCTGCACTGCTCGCGCTCTCGTTCGGGTATTCGGTGGCCCTCGGTGCGTTCATCGCCGGCTCGCTCATCGGCGAGTCCGGCGAGGAGAAGGTGATCGAGCATCTCGTGATGCCGGTGCGCGACATGTTTGCCGCGATCTTCTTCGTCTCCGTGGGCACGTTGATCGATCCCGCACTCATCGCACGGCACCTTGGCGCGGTCCTGGCATTGTCGGTCGCGGTGGTCCTTGGCAAGGTGGTGTTCGTCTCGGTCAGCTCCTTCCTCATTGGCAACAGTCCGCGGACGTCGGTGCAGACCGGCATGAGCCTCGCGCAGATCGGCGAGTTCTCGTTCATCATCGCCGCGGTCGGACTGTCGTCGGGCGTGACGCGCCCTTTCCTCTACCCTATTGCGGTCGCCGTCTCCGCCGTCACGACGCTGACGACCCCGTGGCTCATCCGGGCTGCCGGACCCGTGGCGGAGTGGGTGGACCGCAAGCTGCCGGCGCCGCTCCAGACCTACGTATCGCTCTATGGTTCGTGGATCGAGCGGATGCGCCGGTCGCCCACCGCCGCGGGGGACAGGTCGAGCACACGCCGACTCGTTAGGTTGCTGCTCGTCGACGCCGTGCTCATCGCGACCCTCGTCATTGGCGCGGCGCTGCAGGCCGGGCGGGCGAGCACGTTGCTGAGTGCCGCTACCGGACTATCCACGCCCGCGGCAACCTCCATTGTGTTGACGGCGGCAGCGGTCCTCGGGATTCCGCTGCTCATCGGGCTGATTCGGACGGCGCGCCGGCTCGCCCTCGACCTCTCCCTCAAGGCATTTCCACCGGCGACTCGGGGCAAGGTCGACTTCGCGGGCGCACCACGCCGCGCGCTCGCCGTCACGCTCCACGTCGCGGTCCTCGCCGTCATCGGTATCCCGCTCCTCGCGGTGACACTGCCGTTCCTGCCGTCGTACCGATACGCGCTCATCCCGTTCGCGCTCGTCGCCATCCCCGCCGTCGTGTTCTGGCGCACCACCATGAATCTTCAGGGGCACACGAAAGCCGGCGCCGAGGTGATCGCGCTCAAGCTCGGTGAGCAGATGTCGGGGCCGGCAAGTGCAGACGATGCCCTCCGCGCGGACATGGACCGGGTCCGCGCTGCCCTGCCAGGACTCGGCGAACCGGTGTCGTTGCGCGTGCCGATGTCGAGCCCCGCTGCCGGGCGCACGCTCGCGGAGTTGAACCTGCGTGGACAGACCGGCGCAACGGTGTTGGCTATTCTACGCCAGGGTGAGCAGGTGCTGGTACCGTCGGGGCACGAGCGCGTGGGCGCCGGAGACGTGCTCGCCGTTGCGGGGGCCGAGGATGCCGTTGCCGCCGCGCGTGAGCTGATCGTCGGCGGTCCTGCGGGCGAAGTTCCGAGCGTGGCTCCCTGGCAGGTCCCGACACCCGACACACCCGGATAGGGACCCACCGAATCGGTAGTAGTGGGCGCACGCGAGGGTTACCTTACCCGCTCGATGATGCTCCGCGCGCGCCACGTCGTCCTCGCCTGGCTCGCCTGCGGCACCTTGCAGCTCGTACTGTTCGGTGTCGGCGGCGGCGTGGCTACGCGCACGAGAATCGGCGATCGCGTCACACGAGCGACGGCGGCGTGGCCGGCGGTCTCTTTCGCCAAGCGCTATCTCGCCGTCGAGCCGAACGATCGCCGGGCACCGATCACGGCGTTCGCGCCCGTGGCTCTCCTGCGGTTCGAGCGTCGCAGGCTTGGTACCGACGCGGCGCATCATCACGTCGGGGTCCCGCGCTCCCATCACGCGGTCGCCTTCCCGATCGCCCGCGCCCCGCCCACTCGTTCCTGACGCCGCGTCGCTCATCGACGCGCAGACGCCCTGACAACTCGATCGGTCTGACCTGACGCCGCCCGCGTCCGCGGAGCGGCGAGGCCGGACCACGGCGTTCCGAGACGCGACGCGCGTCTCGTCGACTGGTCATCCATGCACGACGCTCACGCGTTTCTCCAGAATCTCGCGCTCGTCCTGTGCGTCGCCGCGGTCACGTCGGTGCTGTTCCAGCGCCTCCGCCAGCCGGTGGTCTTCGGTTACCTGCTGGCCGGGATGATCGTCGGGCCGCACGTACCCATCCCGCTCGTGGCCGACGAGGAGATGATCCGGACGCTCTCCGAGCTCGGGGTCATCCTCCTCCTCTTCTCGTTAGGGCTCGAGTTCAGCCTCCGCAAACTGCTCCAGATCGGGCCCACGGCCGGGCTCGTGGCCGTCGCCCAGAGCAGCGGCATGGTCTGGATCGGGTACGTGCTCGGCCAGCTTTTCGGCTGGACGACGCTCGAGAGCGTGTACGCCGGGGCGGTCATCGCCATCTCGTCCACGACCATCATCGCGAAGGCGTTCGAGGAGCAACGCGTCAAAGGCAAGTTCACCGACGTCGTGCTCGGCGTCCTCATCATCGAGGACCTGATCGGCATCTTCCTCATCGCGATCCTCACGACGATCTCGGCGGGCACGGCCGTGTCCGCATCCAGCCTCGGGATTACGGGAGCGCGGATCGCGACCTTCCTCGCCGGACTCATTGGCATCGGACTGCTTGTCATTCCCAGGACCGTCAGGGCGGTCGTGCGGATGGGCCGGCCCGAGACCACCCTCGTCGCGAGCATTGGGATCTGCTTCGCCGCCGCCCTGCTCGCGCTCTCGTTCGGGTACTCCGTCGCGCTCGGCGCGTTCATCGCGGGGTCGCTGATCGCGGAGTCCGGCGAAGAGAAGGTGGTCGAGCATCTCGTGATGCCGGTGCGTGACATGTTCGCCGCCATCTTCTTCGTCTCCGTCGGTGTGCTGATCGACCCGGCGATCATCATCGAGCATTGGGGCGCCGTACTCGCGTTTTCGGTCGTCGTGATCCTGGGCAAAGTCGTGTTCGTATCGATCGCTTCGTTTCTCATTGGCTACAGCCCGCGGACGTCGGTGCAGGCCGGGATGAGTCTCGCCCAGATCGGCGAGTTCTCGTTCATCATTGCCGCCGTGGGTCTGTCATCGGGCGCGACGCGCGACTTTCTCTATCCCATCGCGGTGGCCGTGTCGGCCATCACGACGCTCACGACCCCATGGCTCATCCGCGCGGCGGGCCCGGTCGCGGAGTGGGTGGACCGCAAGCTGCCGGCGCCGCTCCAGACGTACGTGACCCTGTACGGGTCGTGGATCGAGCGGATGCGCCGCGCCCCCGGGGCGGGGTCGGCGAAGTCGAACACCCGGCGATTCGTTAGGCTGCTGCTCATCGATGCCGTGCTCATCGCGGCCGTCGTGATCGGTGCGGCGCTCGAGGCGGGCCGTGTCAGCGGGTTGTTGAGCGCGGGAACTGGACTCTCGCAGCCCGTGTCCAGCTCCATCGTGCTGACGGCGGCCGGTGTACTCGGACTCCCACTGCTCATCGGGCTCATTCGTACCGCGGGCCGGCTCGCCACTGAGCTCGCACTCAAGGCATTCCCGCCGGCCGCCAAGGGGAAGGTGGATTTTGCCGCCTCACCGCGACGTGCGCTCGCCGTCACGCTCCAGATCGCGACGCTCGCCGTCATCGGCGCCCCCCTGCTCGTGATCACGCTGCCGTTCCTGCCGTCGTATCGATACGCGCTCGTGCCGTTCGCGTTCGTCGCCATCCCCGCTGTCGTGTTCTGGCGCACGACCATGAACCTGCAAGGTCACGCGAAGGCCGGTGCCGAAGTCATCGCGATGAAGCTGAGCGAGCAGATGTCGGGCTCCACGGGCCCGAGGGACGACGCCCTCCAGCACGACATGGATCGCGTGCGCGCGGCGCTCCCAGGGCTTGGCGAACCAGTGTCGCTCCGCGTGCCCGAGTCGAGCCCCGCCGCGGAGCGAACGCTCGCGGAGCTGAACCTCCGTGGCCAGACCGGTGCGACGGTGCTCGCGATTCTGCGCCAGGACGAGCAGGTGCTCGTGCCGTCGGGCCATGAGCGTATTCACGCCGGCGACGTCCTCGCGGTCGCCGGGACGGAGGACGCCGTGGTCGCCGTCCGGGAGTTGATCGTGGGCAGCCTCGAGGCCGAGGCGACGGTCTCCTAACGAGTAATTGGGGTCAGATTCGAATTTCATCGTTCTATTGCGCGCCGGCAGCGTACGCCCGCCGACCCCTCGCCTGCCACCCGGCAACCCCTCGACGGCGCACCTGGTCGCCGGTTGCCGCGTCCGCTCCCGCCGCCTGCTCCGCGTTGTGCCCGATGCCACGACCAAGCTCGGATCGACGCGCCGCCCAGCAGATATCGCTGCGCCATCGAGCGGGGCGCGGAGGGCGCGGCTGAAGCGAACGCGGACGGGCCGCCGAGACCTGCCCCGTGTCTGAATCGCTCCTCATCCGGGGACGCGCCCTTACCGTTAGCTGCTAGCCGTTTCGGTTCCCGGTTCCCGATTTTCAGCGTCGCCCGATATCGAACACCCCGTTCGTGATCGACATTGTCCCTGTGACACCCGAACCCGCCACCGCGCCGAGCACGCCCGAGAACGTTCCCTTGATGCGTGAGGCGGTGAAGCTCGTGATGGTCACCGTCCCGTTACTCCCCGCCATGTTCGAGTGGTAGGTGCCTATCACCTGGGCTCCGTTGACGATCGTGAGCCCGATCGACCGAGCCGGTGAGCCGTTGCTGAGCGCGTACGTGCCCACGCCGGTCGCGGGAACTCCAGTGAGCGAGATCGCGAGCGATCGCGTGTCGTTGTTTCCGACCACCGTGAAAATGCCGCCCGACGCCAGGTAGGTCCCGGTTGCCTCGGCGGCGTTGTACGCCGCACCGTTGAGCGTCGCCGACAGCTTGCTGCCGGCATTCTCCGGCAGCGGCGCGATCGTACCGGTCGGCTTGAGCTCGACTACGAGCGAGCCGTCGGTCACCGTTTTCGTTCCGGTGACGCTCCCCGTGAATGGCACCGCTGTGAAGTTGAATGTCGCTTCCATTCGCGACGCCGTGAGAGTCGTGATGGTAATGGAGCCGTCCGCGCCGGTCTGCGGGGTGCGCCATCCACCCGCAATCGTCGAGATGAGGGCGCTGCCACCGGGAACGCTCACCCCGACCCCCAGTGGGTAAGTGCCCGGGCCGGCGATGTTGTAGAGCTGGAAGACGACCGTATAACCGGCGCCACCGAGCTGCGTCCCTGTGATGGCGAATACGCCCGGCAGAGTGATGGGCACGCCGGCGCGCTCCGAACCTGCGGTGCTTGCCCAATCCGCACCGTCGATCTTCGCCCTGAAGCGGAACTCTCCGTTCGTCTGACCGTTCGGTCCGGTGGAGCCCCCGTCGCCTCCGCACGACCCTATGGTCGCAGCCAGGGCGATGACAGTGCATGAAAGGAGTTTCGATTGGCTCATTCGCGTCTCCCGCGGGTGGCTCGCTGCATGGGGATGGGCAAGGCCCCGCCGCCACCGGAGTGACAGCGGGGCCCTGCACCCCATTGCGCGAAACCGCGTGAGAATCCGTCGTCAGTCGCTTCTGTTCGCGGTTCCCTCGCTCTGGTTCCCCATAGCTCCCGCCCGTTCAAACAGGGGCAGGAACTCGCCATACCCTTCTTCCTCGAGCTTCGACACCGGGATGAACCGCATGGATGCGGAGTTCATGCAGTAGCGCATCCCCGTTGGCCGCGGGCCGTCGTCGAACAGATGACCGAGATGCGAGTCCGCGTGCTTCGAGCGCACTTCCGTACGCGTCATGAAGAGCGAGCGGTCGGTCTTCGTCGTGACGTTCTCGGGCACGAGCGGTTTCGTGAAGCTCGGCCAGCCTGTGCCGGAGTCGAACTTGTCCAGGGAGCTGAACAGCGGTTCCCCGGAGACGACGTCGACGTAGATCCCGGCTTCATGATTGTCCCAGTACTCGTTCTGGAACGGCCGCTCCGTCCCCTCGTGCTGTGTGACCTGGTACTGCGTCGGCGTCAGACGCTGCCTGAGCTCGCCGTCGCTGGGCTTCTTGAACTCCGTCATTGCTCGCGCTCCTCGTTTCGCGTTCCAGCCGTTCACCTGACATATCCCGCGCCACGGTCGAACGTTCCTGACGCGGGTTTGGCTTCGGAAGCGCGATTCCATCGACTCTCGGCACGGCCAACGCGTGGACTACCGCGGGTTGTCCGCTACCGCTGCCACGACGTCGATCAGTCGCTCGAGATCCCGCTCACTGCTCGGCACGCCGAGCGACGCGCGCACTGCCCCCACCGCGGTGTCGTCCCCGAGGCATTCGGCGAATCGCTCCACGGAAAACCCTTCGACGCGAGCGCGTTGCATGCACGCCGCCGACTGCGAGGCCGGGAATCCGAACGCGCGCTCCGCCGCACCCGGATTGCAGAAGCAGCCGCCACGCACCGACACCCGGCGGTCGAGCGCGAACGACTCGACACGCGGGTACGGGACCACGCGGCCGAGCGCGTCCTGCACGTTGAACGTGACCGTCCCGCCACGCGCCTCGGACCCGGTCGGGCCGTAGATGCGCACCATCGCTCGCCCGTTCGGGTGGCGCAGCGCGAACAGCTCGGCGAGCAACGTCGTGGTCAGGCGAGACACGTGACGTTTCACGTGATCCATCCCGATCTCGCCTAACAACGCGAACCCCGCCGGCAGCGCGGCGAGCGCCGTGAAGTTCGGTGTTCCGTCCTCGAAGCCTTCGACGCCGGCCTTGAGCATGTGCGTGCGATGCCGGATCGACACGAACTCCACCGTCCCGCCCGAGAACCACGTCCGCTCGAGCGCAGCGAGTGCATCACGCCGCGCGATCAGTGCACCGACGCCGGTGGGATACCCGAACATCTTGTAGAACGACACCGCCACGAAATCCGGGCGAACGAGATCGAGCCGCAGCGGGCTTGCCGGCACATACGCCGCGGCGTCGAGCAATACCGTATATCCGGCATGCTGCGCCGCGTCGACGAGCCCGAGCGGATGCTGAACGCCCGAGAAGTTCGACTGGGCCGGGAACGCGAAGAGGCTCGGGGCCTGCACGCTCGGGAAGAGATCACCGGACATCTCGAGCCGGAGCTCGTCGTCGAGCCCGGCGTACGATACCTCGGCGCCCCGCGCGATCGCGAGCTCGCGAATGCCGTTAATGGAGTTGTGATTGTCTGCCGACAGGACGAACCGCGACCCGCGTCCGAACCTGAATCCTTCGCCCACGAGCCGCATCGCCCCGGTGGCATTCGCGGTGAACACGACGTCGTACTCCGCCGGGTCGGCCGAGAAGAACGCCAATGTCGCACTGCGTGCCTGCTCGATGAGCGTCGTGCTACGGAGCGACGCTGTGTTCTCGGAGTGCGGGTTGCCGAGCACCGCGCACAGGAGATACTCCATGTGCCGCCGCACGTGCGACTCGGCGTAGAGCGCGCTTCCTGTATGATCCAGGTACGCTTCTCCCGACTGATCCAGCCGGCTGAACTCCCGCTCGCGCAGGTCGGTGAACCACGCGGCGTCGCGACGCTCGACGAGCGCCGGAGAAGGCGTCGCATCTCGCGCCGGCGATGCGACCGGCGTGATGCGATCCCTGCCCCCTCGGCTCGGCGCCCGAGGTATCAACACGCGCGTCTCCTGATCTTGCGGATCGATTCGCGCGTGGCGTTGTTCGCGGGCGGCGTGAGCGCGCCATCCAGCACACTCGGCACCGCGGTAGACGGCGCTCCATCCTGCACCTTGCCGCCGAACCACCGGGTGAGCGCGAGTACCGAGTCACGCTCCGCCTCCGACGCGTTGGCGTCGAGACGCGGGTTCATCACCTGCTCCAGCCACTCGTAGAGGCCGCCTCGCAGGAAATAGACGTTCTCCACCCCGCGCGCCTGCAGGAGAAACCATCCCTGCGCCGCGTGTGTACCGCCCTCCGAGTACAGCACGTACGTCGCCGTCGAGTCGATCGGCATGTGCGCGATCTCGGGGAGTTGCACGTTCTTCGCGCCCGGGATGTGGAACTCCTTGAACTCACTGCCGGGCCGGATGTCGAGGACGCGAAGCCCGGCGTGGTCGTCGCGAATCCACTTCGCGAGCTCCACGGCCGTGACGTGATCCTCCTCCATCTCGACGATCTCGGCGAGACGTCGCACGTCCACCGTGCCGTGGACGGGCCGCGTTGGGGCGCCGGCAACCACGGCGAGTCCCCCCGCAACGACAGCGCCGATGAGGAGCCCGCGCTCGATGCGGGGCGATCGGCGCGCGTTCAGACCGTTCGACGCCATGCGTCCGAGTCGTTGCGAGTCGTCCCGAGCGGAGAGGTCGTGATCATTCCGGTGCCTCCCGCAGTGCGACAGGGCGCTCGGCGCGTCGCTCCAACCATTCCGCCCCCGCGAACGCGCCTAACGCCGCTGCCACGATCATCCCGACCACGGTGCCGTGCGACAGCCCCAGTGCCTCGGGCAGCGTCCACGCGCCGCGGGCCGTCGAGTCCGCGAAGCGCTGCACGACCGGGAAGGCCTCGCCGAACACGAAGACCCCGGTGAGCATCCCGCCGACGAGTGCCAGCCCATCCTGCCGTCCCGTGGCCGCGGCGACGCACGACGTGCCCGGACACAGGCCGCCGACGGCGAACCCGATGCCGAACACGACTCCGCCCACCAGTTGCGGCACGATGAACGTCTCCGGCACGTTGACGCGTGAGAGATCGAGCAGCCCGGCCCACGACAGCCAGAACAGCCCGAGCATCGCCGTGAGGATGGCGCTGAACATGAGCTTCAGTACCGCGAGGTCGGTGAAATAGAACTGCCCGGCGAGCTTCCGCGCATTGCCCATCCCGCCGCGCTCGAGGAACCAGCCGAACGCCATGCCTAACAACACCGCGACCACCAGGCTCGTGCCGTCGCCGAAGCGGCCGAACTCGTACAGGGGGGCCATCAGCGCCATGCCTTGCGGAGGAGGGGCGCGGCGGCGTACGCGCCGGCGAAGGCGGCGATCACGAAGAGCCAGCTGCCGACGCTCAACGTCGCGCCGCCGGTGAGCCCGAGGCCGCTCGTGCAGCCGCGGGCGAGCCTCGCCCCGATACCCATCGCCGCCCCGCCGAGGAACGCGTGTACGAGACGTCGTCTGTTGGAGATCCTCGACCCGCGCTCCATGGTCCAGCGAACGCGGCCGGCGAGTGTCGCGGACGCCAAACCGCCGATCACGACGCCGATGATCTCGAACACCAGCCAGTCCTGGAGCGGGCTCGTCGTGCCGTCGCCCAGGTACCGCGCGTAGAAGTCGTTCCCGGCCGCGTGCCCGGGCGCCGCGGTTTCGACGGCCGCCGTGACGACACTCGAGAACGCCCCGGACGCGCCGAGGCCGCGCCCCATGAGCACGAACGAGAGGAGCAGGACGAGTCCGATGCCGACGCCGGCGAGGTAGGGGCTCGCGTACGGTGCAGCGTCACGCCGTACGCGGACGCCGTCCGCGGCAGGCGCCGCCCGGCCTAACGACTGGCTTGCGGCAACGGACACGACGTCGCTCACCGGGCCGCCTTGCGCGAGCTCTCCACCGGGAGCCCCCGCAGCGCCCAGTCCTGGAACGACCCGTCGTACAGCTTCACGTCGTAGCCGAGCGTCTGGGCCGCGAACACGATGACGGTCGCCTGCTGGCCGATGTGGCAATAGGCGATGATCGTGTCGCCAGGTTCGATGCCCGCCTTCGTGAACAGCTCGCGGAGCTGGGCTTCGCGCAGCAGCCGTCCATCCAGACCGAACGGAACGTCGAACACGAGGTTCACGGCGCCGGGAATGTGGCCGGGTTTCGGCGCGTGCTCGGACGGCGGGCCGTCGTAGAACACGGTGTTCCGCGCGTCGATGATGGCGTACCCGGGCGCGCGTACGTGCGATTTGACGAAGTCGCCGTCGACGATGACCGGCACCGTCGACCGCGCGGACAACGTTCCGGTTCGAGCCGCCGGCACCTCGACAGTGACACCATGGCCCGCCTTCTTCCAGGCCGGGAGCCCGCCGTCGAGGATCGACGCCTGCGCGCCGAGCCCTATGTACTGCAGTGTGAGGAGCGCGCGAGTGGACGGGGACACCCAGTCGTTGCCCCAGTAGATCACGATGCGTGAGTCGTCCGAGATGCCGAACCGTTCGAGGCGGCGACGGATCTCGTCCGCCGGAGGCATCTCGAGCGCGAGCACGGTGGTGTCCCGCGTCATCGGCGTAGAGAGGTCTCGCATCTGGAGGAAGCGCGCGCCGGTGATGTGGCCGGCGTCGTACTCAGTCTTTTCGCCCACGTGCAGGAGCACGAGCTTCGGGTTATCGAGCTCCGCCGCGAGCCAATCGGGCGTGACGAGCAGGTCGGCGCGGCCGAGCGTAGCCTGCGCCTCGGCGCCGGCGACGAGGCCGGTGAGGAGGACGACGGACAGCGACGCGCGGCGACTCAGTGCGCGGAGACCGTTCTGCATGGGCGCCTCGTGCTTGGCATTGTGGGGGCCGGCGGTCAGCACGTGACCGCGCGTGGCCTGACGTTACACGAGGCATCGGGACCGCTGGCGGCGGATGTGTTCCTCGTTCGTCGCCGATGCGTGTGAGGGATGTTCGTGATGTGTGATGTCACGCCGGCACGCGACCGGGCCAACCGGTCCGTCCCTCGTGAGAGACAGTGGGTGTCGCGCCTCGAGGACGCAGGCGGTCGTGCACCACGCCATTAGCCCGTCAGGGCACTGGCATGTGCGCTGCGTTTGGCGCCGTGGCGCGCCGCGTCCCGGTCGACCTGGGGCGCGATCGTCGCCAGCCGTCAGCCGCAAGCCGCCTCGAAGGAGTCCCCCATGCAACGGGCCCTGGTCGTCGCACTTCTCGTCGCGCTCTCGTCCGGCGCGTGCGTTCGCGTGTCCACCACCCGCCTTACGAGTGCTGGTCGGGCCCTGCCTGCCGACTCCGTTCGGGTGTTTGCGACACAGACCCCTGGCGAATACACGGAGCTGGCAGTCCTTCGTGCGCGGCGGTTCCTCGCGCGCGACTCGCAGGTTCTGCGCGCCTTACGCGATCGCGCCGCGAGGCTGGGCGCCAACGGCCTCCTCTTGTTGAACACCCGCGGGAATGGAGGGATGCGCGGCTCCGGCACCGGGGTCATCATTGGCGGGCCGAGCGACGGTCAGGTCATCGTCGGAAACGTCGAGACCGAGGTCGATGACTTCGAGCGTGCCGTGGCGATCCGCTACCGCACCGCGCCGGCCGTCAGTAGTACGCCACGTTAGGCGCTCGCGCGAGGCCCTCCGCCCCGCACGTTCAGGTGAACGCGCGGGCCGCAAGCATGCGGGCGTGGTCGCGAACGTCGCCGGGCCACCCGGCCGTGAGCTCCGCGAAGCGGGGCTCATCACCGGCGAACAGCGCGCGCGTCGCTTCCTCGAAGCCCGGTTCGTTCCCGGCCATCGCTGACATGAAGCGGTACGCCGCCTCCTGCGCCTGCCGTCGGCGGTCTTTCGCCGCGTGGGTCTGACGCGCCTCATCCACGAGTCGGCGTACGGCCGCGGACGCGCCGCCGGGCTGAGTAGCGAGCCAGTCCCAGTGGCGCGGCAACAGCGTGACCTCGCGCGCAATCACGCCGAGTCGCGGACGGCCTCGCCCGCGAGCGTGCGCGTCTTCACGGTACGGCGAATCGGGCGCCTGGCGACCCGTCTCGGTCTCGGGCGGCGCAGGAGGGACGGTTGGCGGCGTGCCGAGCCGCGCAACCGCCTCGTGCGGCGTGCCGCGGAAATCCACGTCGATGACGCGACCCGTCGTGTCGTCGAAGATGAGAACCGGCAACGCGTTACTGGCCGCGTGGTGGCTGGCGTGAACCACCGTCGCCAGGTCACCGGAAGCGATCCGTTGTGAGCCGGTGAACGCAGTACACTGCGGGAACGTCTCGGGTGTCATCGGTTGGTGTAGTCGTCAGCAATGACTTCGCGGCAAGAGACGGCCGCGCGCTGAGCATTATTATATCCGGGTATAAATGGCGCCGCAATACTACCCGGGCAATATTCGCTGGCCGGATCCGGGCAGAGATCCGGTGAACGCAGTGGCGGAGACCGGGTCGGAGCCGACACCACGGTCACACGGCGTCTCCCGCCGACCGATGCGTCACCGCGGTAAGCCTCGGCGATACGCCGAACGGCTGACGAGACGCTAGGCGGCAGGCCTGACGGCGGGGTTTCGCACCACGGCCGCGGCGCGGGAACCAAGCGCCAGGAACACCCCGACGAGCGAGAACTGCACGACCGTGAACGCGGTCTCGATGATGAGGAAGCGCGGTACCGATGCCATCGGATGCTTTGCCGCGACCGCCAGCGTCGTGAACGACCAGGACAGTACGGCGGCCACAGCGCCGAACCGGAGCCCACTCGCGACGGCCTCCGGCGACGCCACCAGGCGCGGGTAGATCGCGGCGAATACCGCGCCCTGCACCACCATCGCGAGAAATCCGAACGGCACGATCACGTCGGGACGGTAGATGCCAAGATCGCGGTAGTACGACGCGAAGAGCACGAGATGCCAGACGAAGCCGAGGATGAACGTCGGCACGAGGTAGGCGAGGAAGTTCAACGCAAAGCGACGGGTCATGCTCGACTCCGGAATCTGTCGGGCCGATGATGCGCACATTACTTGCTATTTGCAAGTAGAATGACTTCGTTCCACCCATGACGCGACACTCACCCGGCCGCCCACGCCGCTCCGGTTGCCCCATCGCCATCACGCTCGACCTGCTCGGCGACCAGTGGTCCTTGCTCGTCGTCCGTGACCTCATGTTTCACGGGCGCCGCACGTTCGGCGAGTTCGCCGCGGCGGGCGAGGGCGTGGCGACCAACATCCTGACCGAACGGCTCGAACGGCTCGAGGCCGCGGGGATCCTTGCCCGGGCGGCCGACCCCACCGACCGGCGCCGCAGAGTCTATCGCCTAACGAACAAAGGGCTCGATCTCGCCCCCGTGCTCGTGGAGATGGTGCTGTGGGCGGCGCGCCACGAGCGGACCGACGCGCCCTCGGCGCTCGTGGCGCGCATGCGCCAGGACCGGGCTGGCTTCCTCGAGGAGCTCCGACGCACCGTCGAGGCAGTTTCGGCGCCGGCACGCCCACGACGATCGGGGCAACGAGGTTCGTGAGGCGGGAATCGGTTGATAGATTCCCCGAATGCCATCTCGACCTCCTGATCTTCGGGGCGTGCCCGCCCCCGACACCGCCGCGAGCGTGCCACCGTCCGACGCTCCACCGCTCATCGAGCGGGTACTCGCGCCGTTCGTCAGTTTCGCGCACACCGCGTCGGCGAGCGGCATCGTGCTCCTCATCGCCACCGCGATCGCGCTCGGCTGGGCCAACTCGCCGTGGGCCGAGAGCTACCACCACCTGTGGGAGTTGCCCGTCGGCGTGACATTCGGCGGGGCGACAGTGGGCACGACCCTCCACCACTTGATCAATGACGGCCTCATGGCCGTATTCTTCTTCGTCGTTGGGCTCGAGATCAAACGCGAGATTATCGCCGGTGAGCTCTCGTCGCTCCGGTCCGCCGCCCTGCCCATGGTCGCTGCGCTCGGCGGCATGGTGGTCCCGGCAGCGATCTACGCCGCGCTGAACGTCGGCGGGCCGGGGTTACGCGGCTGGGGCGTGCCCATGGCCACCGACATCGCCTTCGCACTCGGCGTGCTCGCGCTACTCGGCGACCGCGTCCCAACCGGCCTCAAGGTGTTCCTCGCCGCGCTGGCTATCGTCGACGACATCGGCGCCGTGCTGGTAATCGCCGTGTTCTACTCTGCCGGCGTGGCGTGGGGACCGCTCGCTGGAGCGGCCGGTTTGCTGCTGCTCGCCATTGGTTTCAATCGTGCCGGCGTGCGGCGACCCTGGGCGTACGGCGCGATCGGACTCGCCCTATGGGGGACCGTGCTCCTCTCCGGTGTACACGCGACGGTTGCCGGCGTACTGCTCGCGTTCGCCATCCCGGTGCGCACGCGCGTGAACGAGCGACAGTTCCTCGCCAGCGCCCGCCGGGCGCTCGAGGATTTCGACGCGGCTGCCGCGGTGACGGCGAGGGACCCGAATACCACCATACTGTCCAACGTCGCCCATCATACCGCGCTCGAGGAGATCGAAACGCTCTGCGAGCAGGCGCAGCCACCGCTCATCCGCATCGAGCGCGCGCTGCACGGGACCGTCTCGTTCGGCATCATGCCCATCTTTGCGCTCGCGAACGCGGGGGTGACGCTTGACGCGGCCGCGTTAGGCGCGGCGGTCGCGAGCCCGGTAACGATCGGCGCCGCGCTCGGGCTGCTCATCGGCAAACCGATTGGGATCGCCGGCTTCTCGTGGGTGGCGGTGAAAGCCGGGTTCGGCGCCCTGCCCCGAGGGGCGAACTGGGGGGCGGTCATCGGCGTCGCGATGCTCGGCGGCATTGGGTTCACAATGGCGCTGTTCATCGCCGGCCTGGCGTTCCCACCGGGGACACCGAGTAGCGCCTTGCTCGATGCCGCAAAGCTCGGGATCCTCGCGGCGTCGGCGGTCGCGGGTGGTGTCGGGAGCATCCTGCTCCGGCGCGCGCTCGAAGCGCCCCGGAGTGCGACAGGCGACGTAACTTCATAGCGTCGATCACACGTGCGTGTAGACGAGGCGTACTGCCTCGTCTGGCGTGCGGCAAACGTATCGACGTGCCGGATCGGCGCCGCGGGCGTTTCCTTTGCACCCGTCACCCGTCAGGCGAGATACGGGTCGCTTGCGGCCATCCGCACGTCGCCGGAACTCACGTGCGTCGGTTCGGTATCTCTATCTGAAGGCCCGCAGCGGTGCCTGTCGCCGCTCCAGCGCGTTTCGTCCTACCACGCAGATCTTGCTGATGCGTTTTCGGTTGCCTGCGCCACACATCGGTGCAGCCGTCGTGCTCGCCGCCGCCTGCCTCGTCGCGGTCGTCCCGCTGTTACTCGCGGCGGATACTGCGCGCATGCACCGCGGCGCAGCGTCGACCGCGGCTGTCGAGACGCACGTTGCCGTCACGCCGAGCGACGACCGGGCCATCAACGCGCTCCTCGCCCGCATGACGGTGCGCGAGAAGGCGGCGCAGATGATCATGCCGTGGGTGCCCGGTGGCCTCGAGCCAGGTAGCCGCGAGTATCGCCACGCCGAGCAATGGGTCACGTCGCACCGGGTGGGTGGGGTCATCGTCGGCAAAGGCGATCGCCACACCACGACCCGCGCGATCCGCCTCCTCCAGGAGCGCAGCCGAGTGCCGCTCCTCGTCGCGTCGGACCTCGAGTGGGGTGCCGGCATGCGACTGCTCGGCGCGACGCTGCTGCCGCCGGCGATGGCCCTCACGGCCACCGGTGACACGACGCTCGCATACGCACACGGGCGCATAACGGCGGCCGAGGCGCGCTCGGGTGGGCTACACGTGGCGCTCGCCCCGGTGCTCGACGTCAACGTCGACCCGCGCAACCCGATCATCAACACGCGCTCCTTCGGTGAGAACCCTCAGGACGTGGCGCGGTTCGGCGCTGCGGTGATTCGCGGGCTTCAGGACGGCGGGCTGGTGGCCGTGGCCAAACACTTTCCGGGGCACGGCGACACGGATCAGGATTCGCATCTCGAGCTCCCCACGATCGCCGTGTCGCGTGCGCGGCTCGATTCAGTGGAGCTGGTTCCGTTCCGCGCCGCAGTCGAGGCCGGGATCGGCGGGATCATGGTCGGGCACATCGCGGCGCCGGCGCTCGGCGCCGACCGCACGCCCGCGTCGCTGTCGCGCGCGGTGACGACGACCGTCCTGCGCGGGCAGTTGGGTTTCGACGGGCTCGTGATGACCGACGCGCTCAACATGGCGGGGGTCGCCCGGGACCGCGAGGCGTCGGAGATCGCGTTGCGAGCGGTGATCGCCGGTGCGGACATCCTGCTGCAGCCGACAGATCCTGAGGCCGCGATCGACGCGATCGCGGAGGGCGTGTCACGCGGCGAGATCCCGCGCTCGCGGCTCGACGCGTCCGTGCGTCGCATCCTGCGCGCGAAGGCACGCGCGGGGCTCATCGGGACTCGGACCACGCTCGCGCGCGCATCGACCGACTCGTCGCTGCCGGCGACCCGGGAGCTCGCCGATTCGATTGCCGCGCGGTCGATTACACTGCTCCGCGATTCCGCTGGTCTTCTGCCTGTGCGCTCCGGCACGCCGATCGTTTCGTTGACGTACGCTGGCGGGGTCAGCGTCCCGGGCGGCGCGAGCGAGGCATTCGACGCGACACTCCGCACGGCCGGGCTCCGCGTGGAGCGCCTAACGCTGTCCGCACGCACGGCAACTGCGGTGACCGACTCGCTGATCGGTGCCTGGGCTGACGCGCCGACCGCACCGCTCGTGATCCTGTCGTCATATAGCCAGCCCGTACCGTGGCGCGGCGCGCTCGGCCTCCCCGACGCGGTCATGGCGTCGGCAGAGCGAATTGCCCGGCGTACGCCGGTCGTGCACGTCGCCTTCGGCAGTCCTTACGTGACGGCGAGCGTTCCGTCAGTGAGCACTGTGGTCCTCGGGTGGAGCGGTCTCCCGACGGCACAACGTGCTGCCGCTCGCGCGATCCTCGGTCTTCGACCCACGACGGGGCGTCTGCCCATCTCGCTGCTCCCGGAGTATACGCTCGGGCACGGGCTCACCGCTCCCGAGGTGCAGGCCGACCGGTAACAGTCCGGACTCCCACTCGAACCTATCGGCTTGGGATCGTCGGCCGTTCGGCGCCGGCATGTATGGCTTCGTGCGTCACCACGCTCACCGTGCCGTCCGTTTCGAGCACCACAGCCGCGACATCATCGAGCGCACCGACCCCGGCGTCGCGTACCGCCGCCTCCAACTCGCCGTGCGTCATCCGCTCGCGCCGAAGCGCGTCGTCGAGCGGGCGACCGCCGTAGGCGATGAGCGTTGGCTCCGACCGGGTGATCTTCCGCACCCGCGGCGACCGCACCGAGAGCCATGTGATGGCGAATTGCAGCCCGATCAGGAGCGCGAGCGCCAGGGCGCCCTGCGCGATGGTCAGGTTTTGCGACGTGAGCATCGATGCGAGTGTCGAACCGAGGGCGACCGTCACGATGAGGTCGAACGCGTTCATCTTCGACAGGGTTCGCTTCCCGGCGGCCCTCACGAGGAGTACGAGTGCCGCGTACGCGCACACTCCCATCAGAAACGTCCGGGTGAGCGGCTCCCAGCCGGTGAACCACATACTGGTCATGGTACGAGCCCCTCCGCTCGGCTCGCTTGTAACGATGCGCGGGGCGGCCAATGCGACCAGCGCGTCCGGTACTCGAGGGAAGATCCGGCCTAACGAACGCGCGCCCGCCCACGCTGGAGCAATCGTCGTACCGCCCGCTCGGTCGCGTCCACCGCGGTATCGAACGCCGCACGCACGCTCGAACCCACCGCGGCGACTACAACCTCCCGCGTCCCGGGGAACATGACTTTGAACCGGCACGCGTACGCCGGCGCCCCCTTCGGCCCGGCAACGTCGTCGATCCGCACGGTGATCCGCGAGACGTGAAGCGCGTGCTTCCCGAGCTTCAACCCGGTCCGCCGACGCATGTACTCGCGAAGTGTCGTCCACGGCGCCGCCACGGACGCAAATGTGGAGTGGCGTCTCACGTGTCGTCGATCGGCCGATGGCGCGCTTCCGCCCTCTGGGGATCGCGGCGGCGAACGTGTCCCGCCGCTCGCGCCGTTGGGATGCCTTCCTGGTCCGTTTTCGGTCGTGTCGCTCCATGGTGCTCGCCGGCGGAAGTGAACAGGATGTCGTCGGGGCGGTCGCACTGTCGTTCCAGGAAGGGACTGCGGCTCGCCCCGCGCGGCCCAAGCCAACGCGAGCAAACAGACCCAGCCTTGCGTCCGGCGGACGTCGCTCACTCCGCCGCCCTCGGTTCGTCTGCCTCGCGTTAGGCGCTCATTGCAGTTCCTCACCACCGCAGCGCGAAACCGTATGACCAGCAGAGCCGAATCGAGAGCGATTCGACGTTCGGCACCGCCGAAGGCACGTCATCTGCACAGCGAACGGCACCACCCACGATCGTCTCGCAGTCCGAACGCCGCGGCGGAAAGACACCGGCGCTCGAGTGCCTTTCGTCGAACGCCGCCGCGCACGGCTGCCCCGCGGTCGATTCCCGAGCTGGCGCAGCACGCAGCGTCACGGAGGCGACCACTGCGCACTCGCCAGCGCCGCGTTCGTCCAGCGTGATCCCCCTTCAGGATGGGAGGCACTGATGAAGGCATATGATCCCAACGTGCGAATCAACGACGACGCGGGTCGCGATCCCCGTGACGACGAGGGGCAGCTCGTTCGCCTCGATGAGGTGAGCCACCGCTTTCAGTTGGCCGAGGGCAATCCCGACATACGCGGCTGGGATGTACGGGCGCGGGAAGGACGGAAGATCGGCCAAGTCGACGATCTCGTCGTCGATACGGCAAAGCGGAAGGTTCGCTACGTCGAAGTGAAGGTGGACGAGGACATCGCCGGTACTAACGACGACTGCTGGATGCTGTTTCCGATTGGCAGAGCGCGGCTCGACGATGACGCGGATGAGGTACGGCTGGACGCCAGCGCGAGCGACATCCGCGAAATGCCCACCCGCGAGCGCGGCCGCTTCACCGCCGACGACGACCGCTCCCTGCGGGGTCGGTTCCGCGCGCGGAGTTCGACGGCCCGTCATGACGCCGACGACGACGGCGAACTGTTCGATGAGCGACGTTTCCTCGGCAAACGCGCGCGCCCGCGGACCGCGAACGAAGGGCAGACCTATATCGTCCCCGTTGCGGACGCCCCGGAGCGCGAAAACATGCGGACCATCGGGTCGGGCGACATGCCCGCCGCACACCGTGAGCCGCGAGGCCGCGGAAACGCGTCGTCGTCGGATGCGAAGCCGGATGCGGAACGGCGGCCCGAAGCGCACTAGGTGCCGGCCGTGCACCGGCGTTCGAGGTCCGTGGTTCGGTTTCGCGGGGGCGAGAGCCCGGACCGGACGTGTTGGTAGGCCACTCGCTCGGTGGCGTCTACGTCCGACGATTCGCCTCGATGTACCCGAACGACGTGCGTGGTCTCGTCCTGGTCGACCGGGCCCATCCCGATCAGTTGGACCGATTCCCGCCACAAGTCGTGGCCGACGTGCGACAATTTCACCGCATGATCGGATGGACGCCGCTGCTCGCGCGCCTCGGCGTCATGGGCCTGACGGGCATGCTGTCGCGAGCGGCCGACGGATTGCCGCCGGACCACCTGCGCGAAGCACGGCGCTTCGGTTCGTCACCGACGCGCCTGGCGACCTCTCATGCCGAACTTCGATTATGGGACTCGACCATGTCGCAGGTGCGTGCGTCCCGCGCCCTTGGCGGTATCCCATTACTGGTGATCAGCGCCGGGGTCTGGCACGGCGACGGCGCGGCAGCCCTACCCGTCAACCACGCACTACATCGCGAGCTTGCGGCCCTGTCCTCCCGCGGCCGTCACATCGTTCTGCCCAGAACCGATTACATGTCCTTGCTGATGAACCGGACGGGCGCGGTGCGCACGTCCGCACTCGTCATGGAGTTCATCGAATCGCGTTAGGTAACGGTGGCACGCCCGTTCTTCTTCGTTGTGGATGACTACCCAGCGGTACTGGAGCCACTGCGGCGTGAGCCTCGATGAACGGTACGCTACCGACTGTCAGGTGGCCGCGCTCACGTCGGCGACTGCCGCCCTGACGGAGCTCGAGCGGACGCACGCGCGTGGTGACGAGGTGGCCCTACTCGTCGCTGATCAGTGGATGTCGGAGATGACGGGCGTCGAGTTTCTCACACGACCGCACCACATCCAACCAGCCGCGAAACGCGCGCTCCTGATCGACGTGGGAGATCAGACGACATCTCCGGCCATCCTGAGCGCCATGGCGCTCGGTCGGATCGACTACTACTTGCTGAAGCCGTGGTCGCCGCCCGATGATCTGCTCCACCCCCTCGTGACCGAGCTGCTCGCCGAATGGGTCAGGGAGCATCGGCCGCGTGCGCCCCTTGTCGAGAACGTCGGCGAGCAGTGGGATTAGCGGTCGCGCGAACTGCGCGATGTCCTCGACGGGAACGACTTATCTGGCGACGCAGCCCGCCACGTGCCTGACGAAGTACCACGGCCAGCCTTGGCGATGGAGACGAGCATCCCTGGTGTGTTCGCGGCCGGAGACGTCCGGCATCGATCAGTGAAACGGTAGCGTCGGCCGTTGGTGAGGGAGCGATGGCGATCTCGCTGGTCCACGAGTTTCTCGCACTGGAGCGACGGCTGCGCCGGCACCGTGCGGCACCTAACGGGTAGTCCTGTCGCGCGTCCCCGGGCCCCGTCTCTCAGAACGCGGCTCGGAGACCGAAGAGCACCTGCCCGTCGTTGTTCACGCGCGCCCCACGCGCTCGGGCTTCGCTGTCGTACGTGTCGTGGAGCGAAACGGTCAGCGCGATGCTCGATGTCAGATCGACCGCGAGGCTCGTCGTGGAATTGATCGTGAACTCACTCATCCGGGCCACCGCCGGCTGGTAGAACGTGACGTGGCTCAGCTTCACGGCCTTCGAGAGCCGCCAGCGCACGCGCGGTCTCAGGGACCACCGTGTCCGCCACTCCTCCCAATCCGGGTCGACGTCCGGCGGCGCGTCCGGTGCTCGACGCGGCCGCGTGCGTTCGGCGAGGAGCGCCAGACTGAGGCTGGCTTCGTTCTCCTCGCGTTGGTGGAACGTCACCTTCCCGCCGGCCCCCGTCGAGTATCGTCGCGCGATCCGCTGCTGCAGACTCGACTCCACGGAGCCGAACCAGAACGGGCTGTATCGCTTGAACGGATGAAGGTCGAAGCCCAGCGACGCGAACGCCGTGCGACCCTTCACCCGTCGCTCTCCCGCGTCGTTCTCGCCCTGGGCGTACGTCAGCCGGAGGTCGCTTCTCACCTCGAGAGTGGAGTCCGCCCGGCCGAGCTGCAGGCGACCCGCCGCGAGGCGATCCCTCGTATTCCCGAACAGCACGTTGCCGCTCGCTTCGACCGCGCCGCTCCAGCCGAGCGCCTGGCCGTGAGCGTCGACTGGCAGCAACGCCGTGCAGGCCGCCGCGACGAGAACCGAGAGGGATGCCAGGGTTCGTCCCGCCCCACCCCCGCGTCTCCGCCGAGGTGCGGGCATGTCCGTCGTTTCCATCATGGCGGACAATCTAAATTGATTTTACCACCCTTCTGCTTTCATGGCCTCGATGGACCGTGCTGAAATCACGCGACGCGCGTTCGCGGTCTTCCACGAGGACGCGGACCGGCCGCCGCCCCTGACGCTGCGGGGCGGCGAGCGCGTTGACGGCTACGACTTCCCCGAGCCATACGACCCGGCGCTCGACGAGCCGACGGACGAGTACATCGAGCGGTTTGCGTTTCACGCGATGCCGTTTCTCGACGCACGTTCGTGGCGACACTACCTGCCCCGCCTGATCGACCACGCGTTTCGCCGGCCCGACGAGCCGACAGGGCTGGTCACGTTCGCCCTGATTCGATCGCTCCGCCCACCGGACCGCGAGCCACCGCGCCTCGCGACGCTGACGACCGAGCACGAAAGCGTCATCACCGCCTTCCTCGAGGCGCTCGCGCGCGACCCCGCCTTCGAGCACGTACGCGAGGACGTGGTGCAGGCGCTCGAGGAATGGTGGATGCCTAACGCCAGGCTTCGTCCGCCCCCAGATGCACTGGAGGCAAAGCGCCGTGCCCCGGTGACGTACCAGGAGGTTGGCTCGGGCCACTACCGCTTGACCCTGCCGGCCACGTTTGCCGGAACGGGGGTGCGTGAGGTGCCGACCGAATCCCGCCGCGTGGAGTCGTGGAGCGGCTACCTGTGTGGCGACGCGCCGGCACGCGTCCTTGTCCACTTCGAGGCGCTCCGGGATCGCACGCTCGACGACGTCACGCGCAGGGCGGCGGGGCGACTCGTCGAGGCGTTCGGCCACGGTCAGCCGTTCCGATTGGCCGGGGCGAAGCGCGCGCGCCGGCTGGACGGCATGATATACGGGTACAGCCAGAGCCCGGCCGAGCTGGAGCGGGTCATCCTCGTCTTCGCCGTTGTCGGCCAGGAGCTGCTCACGTTCCGCGTCACGTCCTGGCCGCGCAACGACGTGGAGCCGGAAATGGAGAAGATCGTCGCGTCGTTTCGCCTCACCTGACGCCGCTGTCGGATTGCGCCCCACGTCCGGCGGGCCGAGTATTCGGCGATGGCGTCATTCGCGTCCCTGGTCGTGTTCTCGGACCTCGACGGCACGCTGCTCGATCACGACACGTATTCGTTCGACGCCGCGCGTCCGGCGCTCGAGCGGTTACGGGCCGACGGGGTACCGCTCGTCCTCTGCACGAGCAAGACGCGGGCGGAGATCGCGCCAATCCGCCGCGCCCTCGGCAACGCGCATCCGTTCATCAGCGAGAACGGCGGGGCGGTGTTCATTCCCGCCGGGTACTTCCCGTTCCCGCTGAGCGGCGCCGAGCGGCGTGATGATCTCGAGGTCATTGCCATCGGCGACCGCTACGCGGACCTGGTGGCGACGCTCGCCCGCGCATCACGCGCCTCCGGCGTCGCTGTCCGAGGGTTCGCGGACATGACCGACGCGGACGTAGCCGAAGCGACCGGGTTGTCGCTCGCCGACGCACGCCTCGCTCGGCAGCGTGAGTTCGATGAGCCGTTCGAGATCCTGGACGCGCAGCGCGCGGACGAGCTCCGGGTGGCGATCGAGCGCGAGGGCAAGCGCTGGACGGCCGGCGGGCGGTTCCATCACGTCATGGGCGCGAGCGACAAGGCCGCCGCGGTCCGGTTCCTTGCGACTCTCTATCGTCGCCTCCTCGGCGCCGTCACCACCGTGGGTCTCGGCGACGCCCCTAACGACGCGAGCTTTCTCGCGGAAGTGGACCTCCCAGTCGCGATCGCGTCGCCTCGGGTGGAGCAACTGGTGTCGCTCGTTCCCAGGGCGCACCGCACGCGTGCTCCCGGCCCCGCAGGCTGGAACGAGGCAGTTCTCGAGATTCTCGAGAGCCGGACGTAGAGCCGCGACGCTCCCAATCATTCATTAGTCGTTCGTCTTGGCTGGCCGCGATCATGCGCTCGTCATCTCCATATCTTCCGCAACATCGAGAATCAGATCGAAGAACCCCGGGATCGCGTGCAGCACCCGGTTCCAGTTCGGGATGATCGGCAACGCGAGCGGGTTCTCGTTATACGCGCTCGCCGCTTCGCGCAGGCTCTCCGCGAACGCGGACACCGCCGTCGCCTCGGCGTGGCGGTCGAAGCGCAGCCCGTTCAGCATCGCATCCGCGTAGTACTTGTTGATCGAGTCCTGCGCGAGCTGTTGGTAGTGCACCATTAGCGTCCGGAACTCCGCGTCGCCGAGCACGCACCCCTGTGCGGCGAGCGTGCGGAAGAGATTCTTCGCGATCTCGAGCGTCATCCGGCGCAGCCCGGCGCTCGGGTCACCCTCCGAGAGCACCTGGTGCTTGTGCTCGTAGTTGTCGGCGATGTCCACCTGGCAGATCCGGGCGAGCGCGCAGTTCCGGTACACTTCGGCGAGCACGCCGACCTCGAGGCCCCAGTCGCTCGGGATGCGGTTCACGCGCGCGAGGTCGGCGCGCATCGCGAACTCACCCGATAACGCGTAGCGGAAGCTGTCGAGGTACCGAAGGAACGGCGTCGTCGGCGCCAGCGTGATGAGCGCGCGCACGAGCGGCGTGAAGAAGAGGCGCGTGACACGGCCGTGCATGGTGTTCGATACACGCGCGTAGAACCCCTTGCAGAACTCGAAGCCGAGGTTGGGGTTCGCGACCGGGTAGCAGAGACGCGTCAACAACCCCTTCTCGTAATTCCGGATGTCGCAGTCGTGGAGGGCAATGACGTCGACGTCTTCGCGCGCGAGCAGGTAGCCGTAGCAGAACCAGCATGTCCGTCCCTTCCCCGGCCCGCCGGCGCCGATCCCCTGGTCATCGAGCATGCTGAAGAGCCCCTCGATGCGCGGGTGCTCCATCCAGAGTGCGGTCACCGGCGTCGGGAAGTCCTTGAAGAACGACGCCGCGTGCAGATACTCGTCGCGCGTGCAACCGCCGATGGCGACGACGATGCGCTGGAGGAACCGCACTGTTCTCAGCTCGTCCACGATCCGCTGCATGGCCGGGTGCTGGAACTCCACGTACAACGCGGGCAGCACCAGGCCGATGCGGTTGTGGTCCGAGATGGCGACGAGCTCGGCTTCGATGAGCTCGTCGCTCTCGGGATCGCGGTTCAGGCGGTGCAGCGTCGTGACGACGCCGGTCTGGAAGAAATCGCCCATGAGCCCCTCGGTGAGGTCACGCCGTGCGAAGGAAGCCTCTCGACGTACGGCGCGGCGCGGTGAACGTCAACCGCGATGCGGTTCGAGCCAGATGATGTCGTACGCGTCGAGGGGGACGCGCAGTATGCCCTGCTCGGCCCGGATGTAGCGGTCGGCCAGCACATCGCGCCAGAGCGGAGTGTCCTCGCCGAGCTCGGCCAGGGGTTGCAGCAACTCCTGCGCCGTCGCCGTCACATTGGTGAGCGCTAATACCACCTCACCGTTGTTGCGCCCACGGCGGAGAACCGCGAACACCGCCGGATTGGTCATTACGACATGCTGCTCGGCCGACGGGTGGAACGCGCGAATTTGGGTGCGGGTCTGGATCAGATGGACGAACCGCTCGAGGATCTGCGACGCGTGTGAGTTCGGGTAGCTCAACTGCTCGAGCAACTCCTGCACGCGGATCGTGTTCCGGTTGATGCTTCGGGGATCACGCTCGTTGACCTTGTAATCCGACGTGACGTACGTGCCGACGATGCTCGGCAGGTAGATGGCCGGCACGCCAACGAGCGCCAGCGCGATGGCTCGTGAGGCGAGGAACCGTGCGACCTGCAGGTCGTCCGACTCGTCCGAGTCGACGTCGTTCAGCGCATTGTACCACGGAATGTTCAGCTCATACGGGCTCTGCGTCCCGTCGCCCGCGGCCCGGTACGACACCAACCCGCCGTGGTCCATGGTCCGCTTGACGAGCTGCTGCCGCTCCGCAGGCGTCAGGATTTCGGAGACCGGCATGAGGCCGATCCCGTCATGGGAATCGAGGAAGTTGAGGAACGTCGTGAACTCCGACGGCGGCACGATGGTGCTCGCCCACTCCGCGAGACGTGTGCAGTTGCCCGAGTGAAAGCTCCACAGCACGAGCGGCGGCAGGGCGAAGTTGTAGACCATGTGCGCCTCGTTCGTGCCGTCGCCGAAGTAGCTGATGTTGTCCTCGTGCGGGACGTTGGTCTCGGTGATCAGCGCCGCGCGCGGTGATACGACGTCGAGCACCGCGCGGAAGAGCTGCACCAGCGCGTGGGTCTGCGGCAGATGCGCGCTCGTCGTCCCGAGCTCGCGCCACAGGTACGTCGCCGCGTCGAGCCGGATGATGTCCGCGCCACGGCGCAGGTAGTACAGCAGGACGCCGAGGACGCTGAACAGCACGTTCTCGCTGCGGAAGTTGAGATCGATCTGGTCGGGGCTGAACGTCGTCCACACCCACCGCGGGCCGTGCAGCGTCTGGTATTCCGTGAGCAGGCTGCTCGTACGCGGGCGCAGGATGAGGCGCAGATGGTCCGGGCTGATCGCCTGCGGCGACTCGAAGCTGACGAAGAAGTCCTCGTAGTTCGGGTTGCGATTCAGAAACTCGCGGAACCACTCGCTCTTCGACGACACGTGGTTGATCACGCCGTCGAACATCAAACGGTACTTGTCGCCGAGTCGCGCGATGTCCTCCCACTGCCCGAGCTTCGGATCCACCTCCTCGTAATCGATGACGCTGAAGCCGCGGTCCGACGAGTACGGGAAGAACGGGAGGATGTGCACCGTGCTGAACACGCCGCGGAACAGGTTCTCGAAGATGATCGAGAGCGCGCGCAGCGGGTGCGTGTTCGGGCTGTCGATCAGATCACCGTACGTAATGGCGACGACGTCTTCCTCGGTGAAGCGGTCGCGTGGGTCGAACTCCTCGTCCCCCCGGATCATCTCGGGCGGCTTGTGTGCGTAGTGCACCTGCATGAGGCGCTCGACCTCCCAGTAATACACCCCCGCGTCGAGCTCTCCGTACAGGACGGTCAACGTCTCGATGATCCGCTCGCGCTGCTCGGGTTTGACCTGGAGCGGCATACGGTGGTAATCGGGCTCCGCCAGATACCGGCGGCGAATGAATCTCGACATCGCGATCTCGGTGAGTGAGTCCCGGCCATCCGGCCCGGATCGTGCGCGCGTACCATGCCGATCAGTCGCCGTGCCGTCCAGCGCTCGGCGCCGAAAAACCCGGCCGAACCTCGCGGCCCGGCCTCGCGCAATACAGTATTGGTGCCGTCCATGCAAGGCACACTCGGTTCGATCGACACCGCTGTCGTCGTCGTGTACCTCGCGGCGATCGTCGGGATGTCGTTCGTGTTCGCGCGCCGCCAGCAGACCGGCGAGGACTATTTTCTCGCCGGGCGCCGGATGGGCGGGCTCACACTCGCGACATCGATCCTGGCGAATCAGGCGAGCGCGGTGAGCCTCGTCGGGGCGCCGGCGTTCGTCGCGCTGCGCGAGGGCGGTGGCCTCCGATGGCTCCAGTACGAGCTCGCGGTGCCACTCGCCATGCTCGTGCTGATCGCCGTGATCCTCCCGGCGCTGCGCTCGGTCCCCGGCTCCTCGATCTACGCCTTCGCGGAGAGTCGGTTCGGCCGCCCGACGCGCCAGGCCCTCGCGGGAAGCTTCCTCCTCTCACGCGGCCTCTCGCTCGGCGTGATCCTGTACGCGTCGGCCCTCGTCGTGTCCACCGCGATCGGTTGGCCTATTGTCTGGTCCATTCTCGCCGTCGGGCTGTTCTCGGTGGCGTACACGAGCCTCGGCGGGCTCGTCGCGGACATCTGGAGCGACGTGCTTCAGTTCATCCTGCTCTGGGGCGGGACGTTTGTCGCCGCGGCCTATCTGCTCATGCACGGCGGAAGCGATGTGCTCGACGCGATTCCGCTCGCGCGCGCCGACCCGCTGGTGCTCGACGCCACCGGCTTCCGCGACGGGACCACGTTCGCGTTCTGGCCGATGTTGTTCGGCGGCTTCTTCCTCTACCTCTCGTACTACGGCTGCGACCAGAGCCAGGCGCAGCGCCTGCTCGCGGCGCGAAGCGATGAGGACGCGCGGCGAGCGCTCGTATGGAACGGCCTCCTGCGCTTCCCGCTCGTGCTCACGTATTGCGCGTTCGGCCTGCTGCTCGCCGGCTTCCTCCGCGTGGATCCGGCGTTCGCGCAGGACATGGCTTCGCGGCCGGCGGACAGCCTGGTGCCGACGTTCATGATGACGTATCTGCCGGTCGGCCTGCGCGGGCTGTTGCTCGCGGCCATCCTCGCCGCCGCGATGTCGTCGATCGACTCGGCGCTCAACTCGCTGGCCGCGGTGACGCTCGAGGACGTGGCGGGCATCGCGCCCGAGCGGCAGAACGTGTGGCTCTCGCGCGGGACGTCGCTCGCGTGGGGCGTGTTCGCGATCGCGTCCGGGCTCGTGTTCGCGCGGAGCGGCGGCGGCGTCCTCGAGATGATCAACCAGGTGGGCTCGGCGTTCTACGGGCCGGTGCTCGCCGTGTTCGTGCTCGGCGTGTTGGCGCCGCGGCTCGGCGGGCGCGCGGTGCTCACCGGCCTCGTCGCGGGCCTCCTGGGCAACTTCGCGCTGGCCCGCTTCGCACCGGGCGTGTCGTGGCTCTGGTGGAACCCGGCCGGCTTCGCCGTCGCGTGCGCGACCGCCTTCACCGTCGGCCGTATCGCGCCGAGCCTAACGCTGGTTGCGTGGCCGCGCCGGGACGGCGCGGTGCTCGTCGGCGCGTTCGTCGTCATGCTCTTGATCCTCGTGGGGGTCGCCGCCGGCGTTGGCTGATCTGCGGTGCACGAGTGCTCGGAGACTCAGAAGACAGTACCACTCCGTGCCACCCACTTCGTCGGCCAGAACGTCGGAATGGGCAGCGGCGTCAGCGCCGGCGCATCTTCCCGCCAGAAACTCCGAAACGCGCGCTTCTCCCCGGTCCGGTAGTAGTGCAGTAGGTAGGCGATGTCGCACGCCGCGAAGTTCGCGAGCCACTGGTCGAGGTCGCGGACACCTGCATCGTGGAAGAGCTGGAGTGAGTAGTTCGCCGCGTCCGCCTCATACCGAGCGAGCGCGGCGAGCAGGTCGTCGGACGGATCACGCACCTCGAGCAATCCCAGCTCCCGATCGCCCGGACTGACGTTCCATTGTACCGTGTGCCCGAAGAGGTGCACGAGGATGAACAAGGCCTCCTCGGCCTCGAGGTCGTGGTCGACGAGTATCGTCGCGCCATCCAGATCGCCGGTGAACGGGTCAGCAACATCGGTGATCACGACCGGCAGACCGTACCGGCGCTCGATGTGCAATTCGATCTGGTTGAAGACCTCGCGGAACCGAGCCTCGGTCGTCACGTCGCGCCGTCTCTCGCGCTGATGCCAAGCTTCCGCATGCGTGGACGGAGCTCGGGTGTCACGGTCACGTCGGACGTGACGCGTCGGAGCGTATCGAGGGCCGCGTTCACAAGGCGTCGTCGTACAGGCTAGCCGTAGCTGCGAGATCTCCAAATCTCGCGACACACTGCAATCACACAAGGGCGGCGGTGGCCGGCCACCAAGCAACTGCGGATGGCGTCGCGACCGCGGCCTGCGCACTAGGCGACGAACAGCGAACCGAGCCATCCGCCGACAGCTCCGGTGACGGCCGAGCTGAGCGTGCCGAGGGCGAGCAGACTGGCAGGGACGTCCTTCAGGAAGTAGGAGATCGCGATGCCGATGAGCGCGCACAAGCCGCCGGCGAGAACCCCACCAGCCACCGCCGAACCGGTGGTGCTGCCGGCGGCGAGCACGGCGTAGATCAGTCCCGCAATCAGCGATAACGACATGCCGCCCAAGGCGAACAGTTTCGCTACGGTCTTGTTCGTGTGGCCGGAGATCACCATCGCGGCCTGGAGTACGGTGCCGATGGCCGTCGCGATGAGAAGGGCACGAATCGAGATGGGCATGGAAGTCAGGGTTGGGGAATAGGGTGGCTGAGCCCGCCGAGTTTCTATTCACCGCTGACCGCGATTTCTTTCGAACGGTGGCCCAGTTCCTGGCGTGTCAGGGGCTGTTCAGGGCTTCCCGCCCGCCAACGCGCTGGTGCGTCCGGCGCGTATATTCGGTGACCCCAAGAGCTCCTAGATCCGGAGGCTTTCCATGCGCTCCAGTGTTTTTGCCCTCGCCGCCGTTCTGGTTGCCCCCGACTTGCTACCCGCGCAGGGGCCATCGAACGTCGCCCAATTCGACCCCAAGGAGTGGGAAGTTCCGTACGGCGGACGCCCGCGAGACCCGTACGCCGATTCCCAGGGCCGAGTGTGGTTCGTCGGGCAACAGGGGAACTACATCGCCTACGTCGACAGCAAATCGGGTGATTTCAAACGCTTCGACATCGAGGCCGGTACCCATCCCCACAACCTGGTGGTGGAAAAGGGGATGGTCTGGTTCACCGGCAACAGGAACAACCGCATCGTCAAGCTCGACCCGGCGAGCGGGAAGTTGACGACGTACATGATTCCGGACTCGACCGTGCGTGACCCGCACACCATGATCTTCGACCCGAAGTTTGGCGTGGCGTGGTTTACCGCCCAGGGCGCGGGCGCCATCGGTCGGTTCGATCCGAAGACGGAGCAGTTCCGCCTGTGGAAGACCGGAGCGCAGACTCGCCCTTACGGCATCGTCATCGACTCGAAAGGGCAGCCCTGGTTCGATCTGTTCGGCACGAACAAGATCGGCACCATCGAGCTCGGCTCCATGGAGCTCAAGACGTTCGCGATTCCGAACGACTCGGCGCGGCCGCGCCGGATCGCCGTCACATCGGACGACCAGATCTATTATGGCGACTATCGCCGTGGCTACCTCGGTCACCTCGACCCGAAAACCGGCAAGGTGACGGAGTATCAGCTGCCGCTCGGCGCACGAGCGCTGCCGTACGCCATGGCGACTGACGACAAGGACCAGATCTGGGTCGCACAGAACGGCCACAACCAGAACGGCGACACCCCACCCGTTCCGGCAACGCTCGTGGCGTTCGACCCGAAGACGAAGAAGTTCGTGGCGGAAATCCCGGTCGGGAAGCCGGGCCCGAACACGATCCGCCACATGACCTTCGACAAGGCAACGCGCCTCATCTGGTTCGGCACGGACCAGGGCGCGATCGGCAAGATCTCCGTGCCTCGCGCGGCGTTCGTCCCCTGATCGGACGTCACGCCGAGTGTCACGAAGGATGACGAGAGGGTCGGAGCCGGTTTCAAACGCTCCGACCCCTCGCGTCATCTACCGGTATGGCTGCGAGTCCTTACCCGTCATCTCGCTGGCCGCACGGCGAAGCTCCATCTCCATCTCTTCGGCCTGAGCGCGCCAGATATCGCCGACGCGCGATTTCGCCCGGTCCACGACGCCTGGGGCCTTGTTCGTTTCGGGCGCTTCGTCTCGTTCGGGCTCGTCGCCGTTTCCGCGGACCTTGTCCACGGCGGCGTGCGCGAGGTCGCTCGCGCCTCTGGCCGCCGCCCTGGACGCTCGCTTCGTCGCGTCGGTCGCCGCCCCTGCCGCTTTCGCGTCGGCACGCGTCGCGCTCAACGTCACCCCGGCAACGACCGCGGCGGCGAGTGCGGTCAGCGGGTGCCGCCTAACGAGCTCCGCCGGGCTCACCCGATCCTTCGCCGCGTCCACGTGCTCGTCGATCGCCACGACGGTCTGGGACATCCGCTCTCGCGTCGCCGCAACCTCGCGCTGAGCGCGCTCGATCGCTTCGCTCCGCCCTTTCTTCTCTCCTGACTTCACCTCTGCCTCCTCACGCATTCGTTCGCCGCCGGCCGTCGGACCTCCCGTCCGGAAACCGCGCGCGGCCAGGTCATCACCCTGCCGCGAGCGGGGATCAGGTTCCTCCGTTCCGGATGAATCCACGTGCGCCTTCCGCTCGACCACGCGCACCGCACCCTCTTCGGGCTCGATGACGCGGCCGTGCTGGCTCACCCACGCCTGCGTGAACTCGGCACCGAGGAGCACGATGATCGCGGCGTAGTAGATCCAAACGAGAAGCACTGCGAGCGCCCCGGCAGCGCCGAAGGTGTTCCCCGGATCGCTCTGCCCGATGTACAACCCGATCAGGTACTTCCCGACCACGAAGAACACGCTCGTGGCGATTGCCCCAACCCACACGTCGCGCCATCTGATCTTTGCGTCGGGCAACACCTTGAATAGCGCTGCGAAAAGCAGCGTGATCACGACGAACGACAGCGTGAAATTCAGAGTCAGCCCGACGGTCTCGCCGAACCCGCCGAAGATCACCTGGCCGAATGCACTCAGGGCTGCGCTCAGGGCGAGCGAGACGAGAACCAGAAACGCGATTCCGAGCACCATCCCGAGCGAGAGCACTCGCTTCGTGATGAAGTTCTTGATGCCGCCGCGCTTCGGGTCCGGCTCCACCTTCCACGCCTGGTTCAGCGCCGTCTGGAGCGACACGAATGCGCCGGTCGCGCCGAAGACCAGTCCCGCGAGGCTGAGGATCACGCGGACGCCGGTGCCGGAGGCTCTTTCCTCGGCGCTGGCGACCATCGTCTCGACCTGTCGCCCCACCTCCTGCCCCATGAGCGATCCGAACTCCGTCGTGATCGAACGGCGCACTTCGGCGGGGTCCCAGATGAGGCTCGCGATCTGGAGGAGGATGACGAGCAGTGGTGCGAGCGCGAATACGGTGTAATACGCGAGGGCGGCCGCCTTCCACGTCGCCTCGTCGTCCATGAAGCCCTTGAACGTGCCCTTTGCCAGTTCGAGGGGTCGCACCGTCGCCACCGGAAACCTCCGTCTACCGCCCATCCACGACACGGCCCACTTGCAGTGCGGGGGTGCGCCTAGGCGCACGCGACGTGCCGAAACTACTTATCCACATCGAAACACATGGATCGGCCCGCTTCGCAAGACTTTGCCTTTATTGGTGATGTGAAGCGCGGTCGTCAGCGTCGATTCCGACGAGGGGCGCGCGTCGGCTCCAACCGTGGCGGGCGGCCCCCCCGACGAACCGCGCCGTCCACAGGGACGTACTCGAGCTCTCGCCCCTCGCGAGCGGAACGGAGCAGCAGCCCGCCACGACTCATGTCGCCGCGGCCAACGAAGTCGATGGGGAACAACAGTCGCTTCCCGAACGCCGATAGCAGTGGATCCACGTACTTCCCAGTCGCGATGCTGCCGAGTAGCACGACGTCCACGGTTTCGGGGATCGAGCCGGCGAGTTGCTCGACGTCGCGGTGAACGGGCGCGAGGTAACGCTCGTCGCCGCTCGAAATGTCGACTTCACTGAAGCGTTCCAGGTCCTCGCGGCTGATGATCGTGTCGGGTGGCACGAGGCCGCGGTCTGCCGTGATGATGAGCGTGGACGGCCAGGGCACGCCGCGCGCGGCGAACGCGTGAGCGTAGGTGAGCTTCCCGCGGAAGTAGAGCCCACTCAGGAAGCTGAACACGTCGCCGAGCGCCGCCCCTGCAGGCTGGCGGAGTCTCGCGGCGAGCTCCGATTTCCCGGCGGGGTTGAGCAGGTACTGCGCACGCCGGCCGTCGGACCGCGCCGGCGACAGGACGAACATTCGCTGCGGCATGAGCAAACATCACCGCAAGGCACTCGCCTGTGAAGCGGCCCACCCGCTCGTGACGAGCAGGTGGGCCGACCCCGTTCCCGAATGGCCTACTTGTTAGGCGACGCGGCGGGCGTGCGCACGAGCCTCAGGGGCCGCGCCCGCAGGCAGCGACTCCGCGGCGCCGCGGCGCCGCCCGATCAGCGAGTCGATCGCGAACGCACCCGCGCCGGCGAGTGTCAGGGCAACGGTCGTCGCCATGAGCAGGAGCACGAACTCGAACCCGCCGGGAAGGAAGAATCCGTTCTTCATGTGCGCGAACAGGAACGCGCCGAGCATGTTGACAGCGAGCGCGAGCGAAACCGGACGCGTCAGGAATCCACTGATGAGCGCGAGACCGCCGAAGAACTCGAGGAGCGCGACGAGCGGCGCGACCACGCCGGCCATCGGAATGCCCATCTGGGTAAAGCCACCCGTGACGCCTTCCAGGCCGAACACGAAGAGCTTCTGCGCGCCGTGCGCGAGGAAGATGACACCGGTGACGACACGGACCACGGCGAGTGCGATGTCGTGCTGTCGGGTCGAACCTGGGGTGAAGATTGACATAGGGTGATCCTCGAGTGTGAAGGGAACGTGGGAATAGAACTGTGAGTGTTTAGCTGCCGAGTGTTACAACACGTATATAGGCAAAAAATCAGCCCCCGCGTCTCACCTTCGCGAGTATCTCGATCAGGAAGCGCAGCTCGTCGTCACCGAGTTTGGCGAAGCGACTCTTGTGCTCCCGATCGACCGCGATGTCGAGATCCGCGAGCAGCTTCCGGCCCTGGGCCGATATGCGCGTCAACACCATGCGGCGATCGTCCCGCTCCCGGCTCCGCACAACGAGACCCGCCTCTTCCATTCGATCCAGCAGGCGCGTCATGTCCGGCATACGCGTCAGCATTCGATCGCGGACCTCGTTACGGCAGAGCCCGTCAGGCTCGGCGCCGCGAAGAATTCGCAAGACATTGTACTGCGTAGCCGTGATCCCGTACGGCTTGAGGAACTGCTCCACCTCGTCCTGAACCACGGCCGCCGTGCGCACGACGCTCAGGTGCGCCTCGTGCGCCAGACTCGCGAACGGTTTGGTTTGCTTGATCTCTTCCTGTAGCGACATGACCATGCCTCAATTTAGGTGTTATGACACCTATGTCAAGACCCCTACCTACTGCGGGCAGAGCGGACGCGGTGGCGGTGGCGCCGCCGATTCCGCCCGAGCAACCTCGAGGTACTGAACCAGCGGAGGCGTCGTCGGCGCCAGCGTGATGGATACCCGAAGGGCGCCTCGTTCGCACGGGAGCGTCCACTGCCCGCGAAGGGCATTCTCCACCACGTCGAACCCGGTCCCGGCGCGGCATGGCCCGACCTGGGACTTGAAGGTCGCGATCTCCGCCTTTCGGCGATCCGCCGAGCGGTCGAGAAAGAGGTTCACCGCGGCGATGCTGTCCGCCAGGCGGTCGTCCCAACCGAGCACGAGCCGCGTTACTTCGTCGCGACGCTGGACCAGCACGGGAGCCGGCATTGGCGAGCGCGGCACGAGTGCGCCGGTCCGCAGCATGATGTTCAACGCCTCGGTCGTCGGCGCGCCCCATCCCGTGTACGTGCGATTCCCGAACGCGATGATCCCCACGCCGTATTCCGGCAGCCAGCGCATGATCGACCCGAATCCCGGGAGCCCCCCGCTGTGCGCGACGATGTGGGCGAAGTTGCAGTCGCCCGAGATGCCCAGGCCGTAGCCGTAGCCCCCGCTCGAGAGCGCGAGGCCGCCATTCGCACCTCGGGTCACGAACGCCGGACGCGGCCGGTGAATCTGCTGCATCTCGCGGAGCGTCGCGCGCGACACGGGTCCCGTTTCCGGCCCATCGCGCGGCGGCCACGCACCAAGGAGCGCGCCCACGTACACACCGAGATCCCGCATGGAGGTCAGCATTCCGCCCATCGCACCGAACGCACCGTCCGGAAGCTGCGGCTCGAGCTTCCACTGCTCGTCCTCCCACCGGTAACCCTGCGCGAGCCGGTCCTTCGGCACCGATGCCGGCTCGAGGGAAGTGGACGTCATGCCTAACGGGCGAAGGACGTGCTCGGTGATGTACCGCCGGTATGGCACCCCCGACGCACTGGTGACGATCCGCCCGAGAATCGCGAACCCGTAGTTCGAGTACTCGTACGCGACGCCCGGCGCATTCGAGAACGGGATCCCCGAGCGCATCATGCGCGACATCTCCTCGTCGCTCACGGCGAGCTGCTGGTCGCCCCACGGATTGTCTTCCGGGAATCCTTCGGCGTGCGAGAGCAGGTGCCGGACTGTGATCTTCGGCGAATCCGTCGTCGGGTATGAGAGCCCGGCGAGCTCGGGCACCCACCGCTCCACCGGGTCATCCAGCGAGAGCTTTCCCTCGTCACGCAGCTTGAGAATCGCCATCGCCGTGAAGCTCTTGGTCATCGATGCGATCCGGAACACGGTGCCGCTGTCCACCGGCGAGCGCGCCGCCACGTCGCGGTAACCGCTCACCCCCACGTGCGCGAGGCGGCCGTCGATGACGATCCCCCAGACGGCACCGGGCACGTGCTGGCGCTCGGCGAACTCGCGAAAGACGCGGTCGATGTCGCCGAACGTCGCCGACAGCTTCGCGACGCGGTCCGGGTCGGTGAACCGGGCCGGCTCGGCGCGGAGCGCAGCCGCCCTGCCCGCGGCCTGCCCGCAGGCGTCCCGAATTGGTGCGACCGCGCCGAGCGCGAGCACAAGTGCGACAGCTGCGAGACGTAGCTTCACGGAGTCCTCCAGTCGGGTCGAGTCTGCCGTACCGCCATATCCTCGCCGGTTACCGCTTACCCCACACGATTCGTCCCTCATCACACGCGCATCGTGCTCGCAGCACCGGACCACGCATCATGGTAGTGGTCGCGCCCCGCCGTCCAGCCCGACCGGGCGCTCTGGTAGCCGCTGACGGCGCACGCACCGACATTTCCCCGGATGGCTGATTCCCCCACCCGACCGTTCCTGACCTGGCGCCGACTGGCGCTCATCTTCGGCATCTGGACGCTCGTAGCCGTCATGGCCACGCAGACGTCGGGCTTCGCGCTCACGCGTACCGGACGTCCGTTCGACTGGAAGCCGATCCTCTTCTCGAACCTCCTGAGCTGCATGGTGTGGGCGGCGTTCACGCCGTTCCTGCTCGCGCTCGGTCGGCGCTTCCGCATAGAGCGGCCGGTGTGGCCGGCACACCTCGCCCTGCACCTCGCCGTTGCCGTCGCCATGACCACGCTCGAGGTATACTCGTGGAGCCTCGAGGCCCCGATCATCCGTCCCGGAGCACCGCCCTCGAACGTCCCGTTTCTGGTGCAGGTCTCGCGGGCCCTCGTGGTCGACCTCGGATGGTACTTCATTATCGTGGCGCTCGCCCACGCCGAGTACTACCTGGTGCTGTCGCGCGAGGAGGCGGTGCGCCGCGCACAGCTCCAGTCGCAGCTCGACGCGGCACGGCTCGACGCGCTCCAGTCGCAGCTGCGGCCGCACTTCCTCTTCAACACGCTCACGACGATCGCCGAGCAGGTGTACGGCGACCCGGCCGGTGCGGACACCATGATCACGCGCCTGAGCCGCCTGCTCCGATCGTCGTTCGTCGACCCCGAGGTGCAGGAAGTGACGCTGCGACAGGAGCTCGAGCTCCTGCAGTGCTACCTCGACATCGCGCGTGTCCGGTTCCGCGACCGGCTCGCGATCGACTTCGACATCCACCCGAACGCGCTCGACGCGTTCGTCCCGCGCTTTCTGTTGCAGCCTTTGGCCGAGAACGCGCTGCAGCACGGCCTCGAGCCGGCGGAAGCGGGTGGGCGTCTCCAGATCCGCGTCCGCGCCCATCTCGACACGATGACAGTCGAGCTCAACGACGACGGTATCGGCTTGCCCGCGGGCGAGCTGCGTAACGGCACGGGGCTGCGCAACACGCGCCAGCGCCTTGCGCACCTGTACGGCACGCGCGCGCGGCTCGAGATCACCCCGCGCCCCGAGGGCGGGACCGCGGTATGCGTCACACTGCCGTTCCGCCGTGAGCCCGATCCGCTCGCCGCCGAAGCTCCGCCGCCGGCACCGATTCCCGAACCGTCGTATGCCCACGCGAGTGGGGTGCGCGTATGACGCAGCCCACGAGTGGCACCCATCCGCTTCGCGTTCTCGTGGTCGACGATGAGACCCTTCCGCGGCAGCGCCTCATGCGCCTGCTCGAGGAGATCCCGAACGTGGAGTGCGTGGGCGAGTGCGCGAACGGCCGTTCGGCGCTCGACGCGATCGAGAGTCTGCTCCCCGATCTCGTATTGCTCGACGTGCGGATGCCGGGCATGGGTGGGCTCGAGGTCGCCCGTGCGCTGACGGGGCATGTGCCCTTCATCATTTTCGTCACGGCATTCGACGAGTACGCGCTGGGGGCGTTCGAGGTGCACGCGATCGATTATCTGCTCAAGCCGGTGGAGCGAGAGCGGTTCGCCGCCGCTATCGAGCGCGGGCGCGTGCTCGTCTCGAGTACGACGGCGGCGCAGCGGCACGAGCGGCTGCTTGCCCTGTTGCGCGACGAGCGCGCTCCCGCGCGAGACGACGTGTTTTCGGAACCCGCGTCCAGCACGGCCATGCCGCCGGGGGAGGGCGCGGGGTTCCCGCGTCGCTTCCTCGTGAAGGGCGATGGGCAGATGTACTTCGTCGCCGTGGACGACATCGACTGGGTCGAGGCGTACGGCAACTACGTGCGGCTTCACGTCGGCAAGGGGGTGCATCTCATCCGGGAGACGCTCGGCAACATCGAGCGGAAGCTCGACCCGGCCCGCTTCGCGCGCGTGCACCGCTCGTCGATCGTGAACCTCGATCGCGTGGCGCGGATGGATCTCTGGGGCGCGGGCGATTACATCGTGCTGCTGAAGGACGGGACGAAGCTCAAGCTCAGTCGCTGGTACCGGTCCCGCATCGAGCAGCAAACACGCTGAACGATCAAACGTCCCGATCACTACCTAACGACTGACGCAGCTGCTCCGCCGTAACGTCGTCCGCGGGAAAGAAGCACTCGAGGGCGATCTCCGCGACGGTCACGTCCACCGGCGTGCCAAACACCGTCGTCGTGCTGATGAACGAGAGGACCCCCGCGTCCGTCTCGAGCTGCAGCGGAACGAACACTCGGCTGTCGGCGTGGACCGTTGCCGCCGGCGAGGGCGAGGCTGCGCGGTTGCGAGGAGACGGGTAGCCGCGCAGCTCGTGCAGGAGCTCCACGAGCTGCGGGTCAGTGGTGAGGTCGCATTCGCGCTGGAGGCGCTGCAGCAGGTAAGGACGCCACTGGGACAGGTTCGCGATGCGTGGCGCCAGCCCGTCGGGGTGCAGGCTGAGACGCAGCACGTTGATTGGCGGCGTGAGGAGCGCGGGCG
>DAINRQ010000044.1:0-30893 GCA_036741775.1 Gemmatimonadaceae bacterium
CGCAGATGGCCGCAGATGGCCGCAGATGGCCGCAGATTTCGCAGATTCCGCAGAATCCCTCTACCGGGAGAGCCTGAGAAGGCCGAAACGCCGATTGAGCCGATTACACCGATTTCGCAGCACCCTTCTATCGGGAAGTCTTGCCGCGCGAGAGTAGCTACCATCCCGGGAGAGGGAGAATCTGCGACTTCTGCGGAATCCGCGTAATCGGCGCCTGGTTTTCTTTCTCATCCCGGTAGAGGGACCAGTCCCTCGACCGGGATCGCGGAGATTCCTCGACTGCGCGGCCTGACGGCCGCTCCGCTCGGAATGACACATCACTCCTCGCCCATGAACCAGCGCCTCGCCCCTCTCCGAATCGCCGTTGCGTGCGCGACTGCCACCGCGATCGCCGTCCCTGCGTTCGCCCAGCCGACCACGCCGCAATCACACCGCGTCGCATCGCCCGACGGCAAGAACGCTGTAACCGTCGCAACGCACGAGGGCGGCCTGTTCTATACCGTCGAGCGGAGTGGACGCCGAGTGATCCTCCCGTCGCGTCTCGGGTTCGAGTTCCGAGGTGCACGGGCGCTGCGTGACAGCCTGCGCATCGTGGGCGCGTCCGAGACCACGAAGGACACAACGTGGAGCCTTCCCTGGGGCGAGGTCGCGCGCGTCCGCGAACACTACAACGAGTTACGAGTACAGGTGGCCGAAGCCGCCGCACCGCGCCGATTCTTCACCGTTGCCATTCGCGCGTTCGATGACGGCGTCGGCTTCCGCTACGAGCTAGCCGATAGCGGCGGCTTCCGCGACTTCGAGATGATGGAGGAGCTCACCGAGTTCACCATCGCCGACGACGCGCGCGCGTGGTGGACCAAGGCGAACTTGCCGCAACCCGATCGCTACGAGCAGCTCTATCTGTCATCGCCCGTGAGCAAGGTCGATACGGCGAACACGCCGCTGACGCTCGAGCTGCAGAGTGGAGTGCGCGTCGTCATCAACGAAGCCGATCTCGTGGACTACGCGGGGATGAATCTCGCGGGCCGGTCCGAAAGCCGAACGCTACGCGTCACGCTGCCGGCCTGGGCCGACGGGGTTCGCGTCCGGGGCCGAGCTCCCTTCGTGACACCATGGCGCACGATCCAGCTCGCGGACCGCGTGGAGGACCTCGCGCCGCAGGTGCTCACGCTCAAGCTCAATCCGCCCAGCCGCATTGCGGACGCCAGCGTCTACAAGCCGATGAAGTACGTCGGCATCTGGTGGGGCATGCACATCAACACGAACACGTGGGGCGAAGGACCGACCCACGGCGCCACCACGGCGAATACTCGTCGCTACATCGATTTCGCCGCCGCGAACGGCATGGGTGGCGTGCTCGTGGAAGGATGGAACATCGGGTGGAATGGCGACTGGATGGCGAACCGCAACGGCTTCTCGTTCACGCGGCCCTATCCCGACTACGATCTCGAAGCGCTCGCCGAGTACGCCAGGTCGAAGGGAGTGACCATCATCGGGCATAACGAGACGGCGATGGGGATCGAGAACTACGAGCGCCAGCTCGATAGCGCGTTCGCGCTCTACCAGCGGCTCGGCATTCGCGCCATCAAGACCGGATACGTCAACGATAAAACGCCCGAGGGACACGCGCACACCGGGCAGTACATGGTCCGACACTTTCGGAAGGTCGTCGAGACCGCCGCGAAGTACGGGATCGGCGTGGATGTCCACGAGCCCATCAAGGACACGGGCGAGCGGCGCACGTGGCCGAACATGATGACCCGCGAAGGCGGGCGCGGGCAGGAGTACAACGCATGGGGCGGCGACGGCGGCAACCCGCCGGAGCACGAGACGATCCTGTTCTTCACGCGAATGCTCTCCGGCCCCATGGACTTCACGCCGGGGATCTTCGACCTCACGATCGAGCGTCCCACGGGCAAACCCCGCACGCCCGAGGACCCGCGCCCGCGAACGACGCTCGCAAAGCAGCTCGCCCTGTACGTCGTGCTCTACTCGCCGTTGCAGATGGCAGCGGATCTCATCGAGAACTACGAGGGACAGCGCGCGTTCCAGTTCATTCGCGATGTCGCCGTGGACTGGGACACGACGCGCGTGTTGGAGGGACGCATTGGCGACTACGTCGCCGTCGCGCGAAAGGCGAAGGGGAGAGACGAGTGGTTCGTCGGCGCGATCACCGACGAGGAAGGCCGCACGCTCACCCTGCCGCTCTCGTTTCTTCCGGCCGGCCGGACCTACGTGGCCGAGATCTACGCGGATGGTCCGCGGGCGAACTGGCGAGACAACCCTGAACAGGTCGTCATCTCGTCGCGCCGCGTGACGTCCGCGACGCGTCTCAGCGTCGTTCTCGCCCCGGGCGGTGGCCAGGCCATTCGACTTCGGAGAGCGCAATGAAGCACTCGATTTCTCCCATGACTGCTGCCCTGGCCATCGTCGCCTGCTCCCCGGCGGGAAGGAGCTCGACCATCGATTCCGCTGCCCCGGCCAGTGTGCCCGCCAAGGCCGCGAGTTTGCCGAGTGCCGATCCGTCATTTCACCCGGAGTGGTCGCGTACGGCGGTGATCTACGAGATCAACGTCAGGCAGTACACGCCCGAAGGCACGCTCGCTGCCCTGCACGCGCATCTGCCGCGTCTCGAGCAGCTCGGCGTCGACATTCTCTGGCTCATGCCCGTGCAGCCCATCGGGATGAAGAACCGAAAGGGGACGCTCGGCAGCTACTACGCGATCTCGGACTATACCGCCATCAACCCGGAGTTCGGCACCGAGGCCGACTTCAAGGCGTTCGTGGACGCGGCGCACCAGCGGGGGTTCAGGGTCATCCTCGACTGGGTGGCGAACCACACGGCACACGATCACGAGTGGGTGACTGCGCGTCCCACGTACCACGAGCGGCGAGCGGATGGCTCGCTCATCAACGCGCGCGACAACGAGGGGAAGGAGACCGACTGGACCGATGTCGCGGAGCTCGACTACACGAATCGCGAGCTGCGGCAAACCATGATCAGCGAGATGCGGTGGTGGATGGACCGCTTCGGGCTGGATGGTTTCCGGTGCGACGTCGCCGGCGGCGTCCCGACGGAGTTCTGGGTCGAGGCGCGAACCGCGCTCAAAGCGATCCGTCCTGACGTGTTCCTGCTCGCCGAAGCCGAGTCGCCGGAGATGCACGCGGCGTTCGACATGACGTACGGGTGGGAGCTGCATCACCTGCTGAACGCGATCGCGCAGGGCAAGGACAGCACGGCGTCGCTCGATCGATACTTCGCGAAGCAGGACAGCCTGTACGGGCGCGGCGCGTACCGGATGTACTTCACGAGCAACCACGACGAGAACAGCTGGCAGGGCTCGGAGTTCGAGCGCATGGGCGCGAACCATTTGCCGGCGTTCGTGCTCAGCGCCACGGTGCAGAACTCGATGCCGCTGCTCTATACGGGGCAGGAGGTGAGCCTCCGGAAGCGGCTGCGCTTCTTCGAGAAGGATACGGTGCGCTGGAACGGCCCATCGCTCGCGGAGTTCTACTCGTCGATGTTCCAGCTCAAGCACGAGCAGGCCGCGCTCGCGAACGGGCCATGGGGTGGGGAGCAACGCGTGTTGCGCACGGACGGGGGCCCACGGGTGTACGCGTTCACGCGGACGCGGGACACGAGCACAGTGCTGGTTGCCGTCAACTTCGGGGACCGAGCTGTGTCGGCGCAGTACACTGGATTTGGATTGGCAGGAGACTACACGGATTGGTTCACGCGCTCCGATGTCACGCTCGGTGCCGAGGGGCGTCTGGATGTTCCCGCGCACGGGTATCGCGTGCTTGTGAGGAGACGGACCTAACGCCGGCTCCGAGCATCGCGACCTCCGAACCCGACGTGGCTAAGCAGAGCTCGGAGCAGAGGCTGCCCCGCGAGAGGAACGCCGAGCCGCCGAGTCCTGCAATCCATCGACGAGTACCGCGAGCTCCCGAGCTCGGAGATCGAACTTCTGCCCTGTCCCGACAAGTCCAACACGAAGGTGGCTCAACGTCAGCTCACCACCCTTCGTCACCCCGCTCGCGTTATCGTAGCGCACCGTGTCGCGGCCGTCCACGAACGTGACGCCGCCGTTGCCCACCACCTCGCCAACATGGCCGTGGACCACGAGCGCCGTGTCCTCATCGATGCCTAACCCGAGGAGCTGTGGGTAGCCGGCGATCGCGACGAACAGGCGGTGCAGGCGGCGGCGCTGCGCGAAGTGCGTGTCGATGAGCGTCTCGAAGCAGAGCAGCCCGAGTCCGGGGCCGATGTACATCTCCACCTCGTTGCCGGATTCATCGACTTCTCCGCCGGCCATGGTCGTCTCGGTGAGCGCTGCCGCGCCGGCGCTCGTCCCACACACGATCGCGCCTTGCATGTACGACTCGCGGATCGCCTCGCTCACCGCCGTTCCGCTGAGCGTCGCGATGAGATGCACCTGGTCACCGCCGCCGAGGAAGATGCCGCTGGCCTGGCGGACGAGCGCCGCGATCTCCGGGTCGTTCGCCTGATCGCGCGTGCTGACGACCGGGATCTGGATGTTCGGCGCGCCGGCGTCGGCGAAATCTCGGCGCCAGTGCCGAGCGGCGCGCTCCGGGTTTCCGGAGGCCGTCGTGAACCCGACGACCGGTGAGCCGCGGATCGCGCCCGACATACGGAGAAAGGTGCCGAACGCCTCACCCTCCGGCGCGCACGCGCCGCCAATGAGCACGAGCGAGCCGCGTGCCTGATCTGCGGGAACGCGTCGCTTCCTGCCGCGTCCCGCTCTTCCGTCTCGACGAGGCCCATTGTCAGTGGGCGGCATTCTCCATGACAGCGCCGTCGTCGCTGGTGTGTGGTCCCATCTCCTCGAGCGTGAACGCCGCGAGCGCGGCGGCCACCTGGGCTTCGACCGGCGCGTCACCGTGGACGCGACCGGCATCCACCAACACGTCGGCATGCTCGATCAGAATGCGTTGATCGTCGACCCACGCGGCCGCGCGCGCGACCTTCTTGTCCTTCGCCGTGATGGATGCGTCGGCGGCGAACACCGCGACACGACACCCGGCGTCGCGCGCCCGGTCCTGGACATCCCACGCCGTCGCGGGGGCTATCACGATGCCGCCCTCCGGAACCGCGTCGGCGACCACGGACACGAGACGCGCTGCGCGTTCGGGGTCGCGGTAACGTTCCGGAACGTCCGTCGGCCGGTCGTCGAGTACGATCGCCAGGTCGGAGTGCGCGTACGGTAGTCCCGCTTGCAGGATATACCCCGGCGCGACGTCCACGACGAGCGTGTCGTCACCGCCGACACCGCGCCGCGCGAGCTCGGCGCGCGTTTCAGCGCGCAGGGCACCGCCGGTGATGCCGCAGCACACGTGCTGCGTGATGGGCGCCGACGAGGGCTGGTCGGCGAGCGCGCGCAGCTCGGCGATCGCGTGCTCCACCGTCTCGAGAGTTCCCGCGAACGCGCGCTGCACGATGTCGAACGACAGGGCGGCGGCGCGGAGGCCGACGACGTCACTCACGTGCTCGAACACGACGGTGTACTCACTGGGAACGTCGCCGCCGCGCGTGCGCCCGTAGCCGACGTCATGACCGATCTGTCCCTGAAGCTCGAGCGCCACGTGCTCGATGATGTGCGGCGCGTAGGTGCCCCGTCTCAGGCGCGCAATGAACCCGCCGCGCTCGCCGATGCTGCACCGATGCTCGACGAGTCCAGGGAGCGCCGCGAGGAGCGCGCCGGTGACACCGGGGACGTGTGCCGACGAGATCTCGTCGTACGCGCCGATGACGAGATCCATGCGCGTGACGGGAAGCCGCGACCAGTAGTTCGCCCCGCGGGTGGCGTGGAGCGCGGTCATTCGCATCTCCGCTGCCGGCGCCGGGAGCCCGGCGAGGGTGTTGGGCTCCACCGACCCACCATGGGCGTTCCCGATTCCCGATTCCCGATTCCCGACGTTCATACCACCGCCGCGGGCTGGGAGCGACCACCGAGGTGGCGGAGTACGCCCTGGACGTCGTCGGCGAGCACGACCGCGATGTCGTTGTCCTCCAGGCGGGCGATCGCACGGTCCACGGCGTCGAGCTCGTCAGGGATCACTTCCACGGCGTCGTCCGGCAGTCCGCCCGCAGCGAGCCCCTCGCGCACCAGCCTCGCGACTTCGCCAGGCTCTCGCCCGCGGAGGTCGTCGTCCTCCTTGACGATCACGTAGTCGAGCGCGGCGGCGAGCCGGCCGACCTCGCGAATGTCGTCGTCGCGCCGGTCACCCGGCGACGTCACCACGCCGATACGGCGGTTCGCGTCGAGCCCCGTGACGAGCTCGATGAGGCCGGCGACCGCGGCCGCGTTATGCGCGTAGTCCACGAGCACCCGTCCGCGTTTGACGCGCATGAGGTTGAGGCGGCCGGGGGTGAGCGCCGGCGACGGGAAGAACGAGAGCAGCCCGGCACGAATGTCATCGTAGCGGATGCCCTGCACGTACGCCGTCGCAATGGCCGCGAGGATGTTGCCGCGCTGGAACCGGGCCGCGCCGGCCATCATGAGGGGGACCTCGCGGAGCCCCGCAATGGGAATGCGGAGGCGCCCGCGCCGGATCACGAACGTGTCTCGCTCGACGAGGACCGCGATGCCGGAGCGCGCGAGATGGTCCTCCACGGCCGTGGTATCGGTCTCGCCTAACGAGGAGACGAGCACGACGTCGCCAGGCGAGCGCTCGCGCATGGCGAGGACCCGGGGGTCGTCGGCGTTGAGCACCGCGTGGCCCTCGCGCTTAACCACCGCGGCAATGACGCTCTTCACGTCCGCGAGCTGCTCGAGCGTGTTGATGCCGCGAAGTCCGAGGTGGTCGGCGCTCACGTTCAGCACGACGCCGACGTCGCACTCGTCGAACCCGAGCCCCGCGCGGAGGATCCCGCCACGCGCCGTCTCGAGCACGGCGACATCCACCGTGGGGTTGGAGAGGATGATGTTCGCGCTGAACGGGCCGGTCATGTCGCCTTCGACGACGAGCCGGTTGTTGAGATAGACGCCGTCCGTCGTCGTGAACCCCACCGTCTTGCCGGTGTGCCGGAAGATGTGCGCGATGAGACGAACCGTCGTCGTCTTGCCGTTCGTGCCCGTCACCGAGATGACCGGAATGGTCGTTGGCTCGCCGGGCGGATACAGCATGTCGATGATCGGTGCACCCACGGGACGCGGCTCCCCCTCACTCGGGTGCGTATGCATGCGCACGCCGGGCGCGGCGTTCACCTCGATGATCGCCGCGCCGTTCTCGCGAAACGGCACCGAGATGTCGGGCGTGATGACGTCGATGCCGGCGATGTCGAGGCCGACGACGCCAGCCGCCATCTCGCACGCCGTCACGTTGCTCGGGTGAATCTCGTCGGTGCGATCGATCGACGTGCCGCCGGTGGACAGGTTCGCGGTGGCGCGGAGCAGGACCGTCTCACCGGCGGCGGGGACCGAGTCGAGCGAGCGGCCCGAACGCCCCAGGTACTCCAGCGTCACGTCGTCGCACGCGATGCGCGTCAACACCTTCGTGTGCCCGGTCCCGCGTCGCGGATCCCCGTTCGCCCGTTCGATGAGCTGGCGCACCGTACGCGCCCCGTCTCCCACGACGTGCGCCGGAACGCGCTCGGCGACCGCCACGACCTTTCCACCGATGACGAGCACGCGATGGTCGCGTCCTTCGGAGAACTGCTCGACGATCACGCGGTCGGTGTGGGCCCTGGCGCGCGCCCACGCCTCGCGAACCGCGGCGTCGTTCGTCAGGCGCTCCGAGATCCCGCGGCCGTGGCTCAGGTCGAGAGGCTTGAGGATCACGGGAAAGCCGATTTCCTGGGCGAACGCGACCGCGTCGTCCTCGGTGTCCGCGACGGCGCCGTGCGGCACCGGCAGGCCGATGGCCTCGAGCACGCGCTTCGTGTCGTCCTTGTCCTGCGCGATTTCGACGGCGATAGCGCTCGTATAGTCGGTGAGCGTCGCCTGGATTCGGCGAAGGTTTCTCCCCAATCCGAGCTGGACGAGCGAGCGTGAGTTGAGTCGTCGAACCGGGATCCCGCGACGGCGCGCTTCCTCGACAATGGCCCAGGTCGAGGGGCCGAGCCGAACGCGTTCGAAGAGGTCCTGAAGTTCCGTGATGGCCGCGCGGACATCGAAGGCCGGCCCGCCGAGGGCCGCGCGGACGAGCGAGACGGCGTCTCGCATGGCTTGGAGCCCGACGTCTTCCTCGTCGTAGGCAACGATCACCCACCAGACGCCGGCGTCGCCGGATTCGACGACGCGGCCGAAGCCGACGTCGCTCCCGGCGAGTGTCTGTAACTCGAGCGCGACGTGCTCGAGGATGTGGGGGATGTGCGTCCCTTCGACGAGGCGCTGCACGAATCCGCCCGGGACATCGCGGGTGCAGGGGTGCTCGTGCAGCGTCGGGAGTGCCTGGAGGAGGCGGTCGTTGAATCCGGGGACGTCGGCCGACGTGACGGGCTCGAGCGCACCGAGCCGGACGTCGCAGGCGATGACTGGCGCGAGGCGCCAGTAGTTCGGCCCCCGGAGCGCGCGGAGTCGAGTCACGCGCAGCTCGTTCGGCTCGATCGCGGGGACCGAAGGCGGAGTTGCAAAGCGGGTATCGGACATCGGGTTCGGATGTGTGCAAAGAAATAGCCAACAGCTATCAGCTATCAGCTCAAACGGCGGGCCGGCGGCGGAGCAGTGGACCGTAGCGGCGGAAGTTCGGCTTGCGGTTCGGTGCGTGGTGCGGCATCTCAACTGTTCGCGTCATGCTGCTTCGCGCTCCGCTGCGCGACCAGTCGTCGAACGCCCTTCTACCCGTGTACTACCATGCGCCTCACGCACATCACAATTCTCGCCGCGGCGGCCGCGCTCACGGCCGCGTGTGCGGACTCGCCCACCGCGCCGTTTGTTACACCCGAAGGTCCGTCGCTCCAACAGAGTGAGGGTCGCGGCGTTCTTCAGCGATACGTGGCGATGGGCACGAGTATCAGTATGGGATTCGCGTCCGATGGAGTGTTCGCCGGGTCACAGGTCGACTCGTGGCCCGCGCAGTTAGCGCGCCTCGGCCATCGTGAAATCACGCAGCCATTCATCGCGAGCCCCGGGTGCCGCCCGCCGCTCATCGCGCCGCTCGCCCTGAATCGGAGACTGGATGGGTCGCCGGCGCTGCCGCAGCCGGTATCGTGCGCGCCGCTCGTCCCCGGCGTGACGCTGCCCACGCAGAACGTGTCGATCAGCGGTGCGCGCACGGTGAACGCTCTGTCGACGACGCCCGAGGCGACGGCCGACCCGCTCTACGACCGCGTGCTGCCGCCCGGCACAACGCAGGTGAGCGCGATGGCGGCGCAGCGCCCCAAGCTCGTGTCCGTCGAGCTGGGTGCGGCCGAAGTGCTCAACGCATACTTCGGTATCGCGATCGCGGGCCCGCCACCGGCGCCGATCCTCGCGCCCGCGTTATGGGCACCGCAGTACCGCGAAGTGCTCGATCGTGTCGAGGCGGTGCTCACGGTCAAGCACGTCGTGCTCGTGGGACTTCCGACCAATCCGGCCGCGTTCCCCGCGATGCGCTTCGGGCACGAGATCGCTGCACAGGCACCGGTTCTCGCCGCGCTGAACATCGCGGTACAGCCCGACTGCGGCACGACGAACGCGAACAACCTGATCTTCGTGCTTCTCAAGCTCGCGCCGGTGATCGTGCAGGCGGCCGCGTCGCCGGTCCCGGTGCCGTTCACGTGCGCTGACGTCCCGCTAACGCCGGACTTCGTGCTGACACCGCAGGATCAGGCGCTCGTCGCGGCCGTACTCGCGCAGATGAATGCGGTCATCGCGGACGAGGCGGCAGAGCGCGGGTTCGCGTACTTCAGCTTGGACGCGCTCTATGCGCATCCGTTGGCTCGTCCGCCATTCAGCGTGCTGGCGATGATGGGGACACCGACGCCATTCGGCCCGCTGCTCAGTCTCGATGGCATCCACCCGAGCGCGGCGGGGAACGCGGTCCTGGCTCAGGCAGCGGCCGCGGCGCTCAACGCGACGTACGAACTCGGCATCCCGGTCGACGCACCGTAGAGGCAGAATCGGGGTCAGATGCGAATATCATCGTTTCGTCGCGGCCGCGACGAAACGATGATATTCGCATCTGACCCCGATTACGGACGGCAGCGCACCATCGCGCCCAGCCCGGAGCCTAACGACTCGCGCCAGCCGTCGGGATCATCGATCCACGCGGCGTGACCCGCGTTCGGCAACACCCGCAGCGTCACGTTCGCCGCGCCCCGCGTCCACTCGCGGTGGCGCGGCACGCCGAAGTCCACGTAGTCGTGGTCGCCGATAACGATCCACACCGGGCACGGGTGGGCGAGAATGGCAGGCCTGAAATCGTAGCTCTTCGGCAGCGTGCGTGCCGCCGCCGAGCCGGCGCGCTGACTGTAGAACACCTGCCCGCCGCGCATCTGCCGCCAGCGCTCCACGTGGTAGACGTTCACGCCCGTGAACCGGATGCGCCAGTGCGTCGTCCGCTCCTTCGCCGTGTATGTGCTCGTGTCAGGCCCGAGCCCGGCGAGTCGCATCTGCTCCGCCACCGCGGGCCGCTCACTCATCGCCTGCGCCTGACGGTTCATCTCGGCGATCGTGTCGCTTTTGGGCGGGATCGCGCCAGTGAGCACCATCCCGCGCACTCGGTTCGGATTAGCCTCGAGATAGTGCATGGCGAGCACCGTTCCCATCGAATGCGCGACCAGCGTGGCGCGCTCGAGCTTCAGCTCCTGACGCAGTCGCTCGACGTCGCTCACGTGCGCGCCGACCGAGATGAGCGAATCGGGGCACGGCGAGCGGAGCGAGCCGCGCTGATCGTAGAACACGAAGTGAAAGCGGTCCTCGAGGCCACGAAACGCGTCGAGCAGGTAACTGTGCTCCGCGCCGAATCCGCCGTGGACGACGATCACGGTGTCACTACCGCGCCCGTACTCCTGCACGAAGAGTCGGCATCCGTCACCGGTCGGGAGGTACCACTCCGGCTCTCTGTGGCTCAGCTGCGCGCCGGCCGCTTGACCGGCGAAGGTGAGCAGTGCCAGTCCGGCTACGTGCGATCGCATTCGAAGCATTTGCTGGGGAGACGCAATCGGGGTCAGAGTCATAAATCATCGTTTCGTCGCGGCCGCGACGAAACGATGATTTATGACTCTGACCCCAATTCGGCAATCAGCTCTCCCTTCGAGACGAGCACCGTGCGGCCACCGACGCGAACGGCCGTGATGCGCCCGTGCTCCTTGTCAGCCTCGATCTCGATGATGCTCGGCCGTCCCATCTCGAAGCCCTGCTCGACCACCCAGCGCAGCGTGCCGTCGCGCGGCGTGCGCGCGGCGAGATAGCCCGCGAGGCACGCGCACGCGGACCCCGTGGCCGGGTCCTCGGCGACGTTGACCGCCGGACCATACATGCGCGCGCGCATGTCCGATCCGGGACGCTCCGCGTCCGCCGCGAACACCATCACCATCTCCGACGACGTGCCACGCAACGACTCCTCCCATGGATCGAGGCGGAGGCGAGACCGAGCGACTGCCTTGCGATCGCGCAGGGGGACGAGCAGGAAGGGCAAGCCGCACGACACCGTTTGGGGCGAGTAGTCGCCGTCGAGCATGTCTTCCGGCTCGAGGGAGAGGATCGACGCGAGACGCTCGCGCGAGACAGTCGGCGTGGTGACCTCGGGCAACTTCGCCACCGAGAACTGCGCGAAGTCGGGCTTCCCGTTGCGCGCACGAATCACGACCGGGACCGGCCCGACGTTCTCCTCGAGCACGATGCGCGTCTCGGGCCCCGTGAGCGGGATCTCCCCGATGGCGGCGAGGACGTGCGCCGTTCCCACCGTGGGATGCCCCGCGAACGGCACCTCGCCACCGGGCGTGAAGATGCGCACGCGTCGCGTGTGCGCCGAATTCTCCGCCGGAAAGACGAACGTCGATTCCGAGTAGTTGAACTCGCGCGTGATGGCGAGCATCTGCTCGGTCGTCAGACCGCGCGCGTCGGGGAGGACGGCGAGCTGGTTGCCGCCGAAGAGAGTGTCGGTGAAGACGTCGGCGGTGTAGAAGGTGTAGGGCACGCTTTGAAGCTAAATGGGGTCAGAGTCGAATATCATCGTTTCCACGCACCCGGCGGGTGCGTGGAAACGATGATATTCGACTCTGACCCCGATTACTCGTCAAGCATGAAGGGATACTTGTACTCGACCGGCGGCGCGAACGTCTCCTTGATCGTGCGCGCGCTGACCCACCGCACCAGGTTCAGCTTCGACCCCGCCTTGTCGTTCGTCCCGCTCGCTCGCGCGCCGCCGAACGGCTGCTGCCCCACCACCGCGCCCGTCGGCTTGTCGTTGATGTAGAAGTTCCCCGCCGCGTTGCGCAGCGCCACGTTCGCCTGCTGAATCGCGCGGCGATCGTTCGAGAACACCGACCCCGTGAGCGCGTACGGCGACGTCTCGTCCACCACCTTCAGCGTCTCGAGCCACTCGTTGTCGTCGTACACGTACGCTGTCACCACCGGCCCGAAGATCTCCTCGCACAGGAGCCGATAGTCGCGCTGGTCGGTCTCGACGAGCGTCGGGGCAATGAAGTAGCCGTCCTCGCCCTTCACCGTCCCACCGGCGATCACCTTCGCGTTCTGCTTCGCGTCGTTCAAGTACTCGCCGATCTTCTTGAACGCCTTCTCGTCGATCACCGCGCCCATGAAGTTGCGGAAGTCGCGCACGTCGCCCATGCGGATGTCTTCGATCATCGCGACCGTTGCGTCGCGCACCGTCGGCCAGAGCGACTTCGGCACGTACACGCGGCTCGCGGCCGAGCACTTCTGTCCCTGGTACTCGTACCCACCGCGCGCGATGGCCGTCGCGAGCGCCATCGGATCGGCCGACGCGTGCGCGACGATGAAGTCCTTCCCACCGGTCTCGCCCACGATCCGCGGATACGACCGGTAGCGGTTCATGTTCGCGCCGATCGTCTTCCACATGCTGTTGAAGACCGCGGTGCTCCCGGTGAAGTGCACGCCGGCGAGGTCGCGATGCGAGAGCAACGCATTGGAGATCATCGCCGCATCGCCGGGGACGAAGTTGATCACGCCCGGCGGAAGCCCCGCGGCCTCGAGCAGCTTCATCACGTAGTAGCCCGAGAGCATCGCCGTCGACGCCGGCTTCCAGATGACGGTGTTGCCCATGAGCGCGGGCGCCGTCGGCAGGTTGCCGCCGATCGCCGTGAAGTTGAACGGCGTCACCGCGTACACGAACCCCTCGAGCGCCCGGTAGTCGAGCTGGTTCCACATCGCGTTCGTGCTGGCGGGCTGCTCGTCGTACAATTCCTGCGCGAACGCGCAGTTGAATCGCCAGAAGTCGATGAGCTCGCACGCCGAGTCGATCTCGGCCTGGAACGCGGTCTTCGACTGGCCGAGCATCGTGGCGGCATTGAGCGTGGCCCGCCAGCTCGTGGCGAGGAGCTCAGCCGCTTTCAGGAAGACGGCGGCGCGGTCCTCCCACGGCCAGTTCGCCCATTCGTTCCGCGCCTCGCGCGACGCATCGACCGCGAGCCGCACGTGCTCTTCCGTCGCCTTGTGCCAGTCGGCGAGCACGTGGCGATGCGCGTGCGGCATGACTGCCTGAGCCGTCTCCCCCGAGCGATATTCCTTACCACCGATGATCACCGGGATCTCGATGCGCTCGCCCGCCATGGAGGCGAGGCGATCCTTGAGCGCGGCACGCTCCGGTGATCCCGGCGCGTATGATCGAACCGGTTCGTTCGTCGGCGGCGGCACTCGGCGGTTTCCGCTGAATGCGGTGATCGATCCCATGGATGGGATCGGCTGGTCGGTCGCGTTCGCCGCGTTCGTCTCGGCGGCGCTGTTCCGCGTACCGCGCGGCGGATTGACTGCTGGGGCAGACATAGTCAGGCGGGGTGAAGGCTCCGATCCTCAGATAACCCGGATTTTCAAGATACCCGAGGCGCGCAGGCGGTCCAACATGCGGGGTCGTTAGTGAAGGTTCTTGCACCGGTGCTTCTCGTCCTCGCGACGGCGTGCGAGCCGGCGCCTATCGAGTGGCGAGGTCTGGCCGAGCGGTTGGCGGTCGACCCGGCGAGCGACGAGATGCCGTCGCCGGATGTCGCGCGCCTCGTTTTTCAGCCGACTGGAACCCCGGCGCTCGAAGGCGTCGCACGTCGCGCGACCTCACCCGCGGCGGGAGATCCTCTCGCCTGTGAGGGTTCGGTTCGCACCGCCGAGTCCGCGGGCACCGAGGTGTATGGCGTGTGGTGGTCGCGGCGCGGTGATGGGACGGCGGTGCTTCGTGCCGCGCGCTCCGATGACGCTGGCCTCACCTGGAGTTCGCCGGTCGCCGTTGACACGACCGACCGATGGGCCGTGGCGTGTGCGCGTCCTGCTCCTGCGATCGTCGCCGATTCGATCTCGACGTACGTGCACGTGACGTACTTCCTCCATGGACCCGACGGGCCCGGCGTGTTCTTCTCTCACTCGATGGATCGCGGCGCGCTCTTCCACGCACCCGTGCCGATCCTCTACGGTGAACGCCCCGCGGAGACGGCGGTCGCGGCGGCGGACAGCGTGGTCGTCGTCGCGTTCGAGGACCCGAACAGCAAGCGCCCGCAGGTGTCACTCGCGGTGTCGCGGTCGTGGGGGCACATCTTCGCGAGGGAGCGCCCGAGGGCATCGAGTCTCGAATCTCCAGCGGAGCGGCCGCTCATCGCGTTGCGGGACTCACTGGTTGCGGTGGCGTGGCGTGGTCCGGATCGCTCGGTCGTCGCACGTGTTGGGGCACTCGCGCGTCCGTAGTCCGTTTCACGCGCGCCGGTCAATATCGGATTCTTGGCGACGCGCCAGGTAGGCCAGTCAGTAGCCTCCGGTGCAGAGCTGGCTTCAACTCGGGTGGTGGGCCCTCTATCGAGAAGAGGAATCCAAGTAGTGAGTAACCAGTCGTGAGTAGCCAGCAGAACAGTCGTTCACTGTTTTACTGGCCGACTCGTTACTGGCTACTCACTACTTGGATTCCGGCTCCCGAAAGGGGGCCGTCCATGCGCGAGCCACCCCGCCCGACGCACACACTCATTCACTGGCCATACCTGCGTCCCCTACCTTTACGCCCATGATCCTCGGCGCCCATACGATCGACAACGGCGGCATTCACATGGCGGTGCGACGCGCCGGAAAAGCCGGCATGACCGCGCTGCAGGTGTTCACCGCACCCCCGAAGTACTACAACGACAAGATCTCTGTGCGTCCCGAACGCGTCGTGCGATTCCGCGAGGCCCTCGCCACGACGTCGATTCGGCCCGAGCACGTGATGTCGCACGCGGCCTACGTTCTGAGTGTCGCGACGCCTGACGACGAGAAGTACGCGCGCGCGAGCGCCGGCCTCACGAAGGAGCTCGAGCGCGCGACCGCGCTCGGCATCGGGCTCGTGTGCTTTCACCCCGGCTCCGCGGGGGACGGCGATCGGACCACGTCGGCCAAGCGCATCGCGAAGGCAATCGAGCGCGCGGTCGAGACGGTACCCGGGACGACGCGGCTCCTGGTCGAGAATACCGCGGGGGCGGGGCGCACGATGGGGAAGACGGCCGAGGAGGTGGGTGAGATCCTGTCGTACATCCCGTCGTCGCTGCGCGCGCGGACCGGCTACGGGCTCGATACCTGTCACCTGTTCTCGAGCGGCCACGACATCACGATGTCCGACGACGCCGTCCGCGTGGTGATCGACCAGTTCGAGGAGACGACAGGCGAGCCGCCGAGCTTTTTCCACCTGAACGACAGCGAGGGTGCACTCGGCTCGAACAAGGACCGTCACGTGCTCATTGGTGACGGCGCGATCGGTGTGGAACCGTTCCGATGGCTGTTGCGCGATCCCCGTTCGCGCGGGGTCCCACTCATTCTCGAGACGCCACAGCAGAACTTCGACATCGACGACGCGGACGACACGCCGGACCCGTACGACGTGAAGATGATGAAGCTGCTGGGGCAGCTGGCCGAGTGACAGCGGGGCGAGGACGGCCGGTGAATGAGTGTGGGCATCGGGCTGGGCGGCTCGCGCGCGACTAAGGCCCTCTTTCGGGACGCGCGTTCGCAGTCATGAGTGCCCAGTCATCCAGTCGCCAGTAGATCAGTCGTACTGGAATACTGCCGACTGTACGACTGGCTACTGATGACTGTAACCGCACTTCCCGGTAGAGCGGCCTCCACGCGCGGGCCACCCAGCCCGTCGCACAGACTGTTTCACAGCCATCTCCCACGCGGCTGCGAGCCCCCGACGACGCAGGACTGAGACGCGGAGTGGGCTGTCATCTGCCTGACGAGTCCCGTTTCAGAGGGAAAAACACCGATTTTCATAGGGGAGATTGCCCTCTCTCCCTATTGCGTATGGACCAAGGGTCTTTAGTTTGTGGCGCGACGGATTCGTGTTCGCCCCTCGAGAACGCGTTTCGATCACCCACCAGGAGATCAATCGATGGCCACTGCCAAGAAGAAGGCCGCCGGCAAGAAGAGCGCTGGGAAGAAAGCCGCCGCGAAGAAGTCCGCAGGCAAAAAGGCCGCCGCGAAGAAGAAGGCTCCAGCGAAGAAGGCGAAGCGCACGCCAAACCCGGCCTTCATGAAGGCCATGACCCCGTCGGCAACGCTTGCACCAGTGGTTGGCTCCACCCCGATCCCGCGCACCCAGGTGACGAAGAAGCTCTGGGACTACATCAAGAAGAACAACCTGCAGGACAAGAACAACCGCCGCATGATCAACGCCGACGAGAAGCTCAAGCCGGTGTTCGGTGGCAAGTCCCAGGTCTCGATGTTCGACATGACGAAGTTGGTGAACAAGCACCTCAAGTAATCGTTCACCGTCAGCCATATCTCAGAGGGGCGCGCTCGAGTGAGCGCGCCCCTCTGGCTTTCGCCGCGCCCGGGGAAACACCCCCGGCGTCGTGGCGTACTGTAGATTCAGCTAGCAGCTATCGGCGATCGGCTATCAGCTCGGTTCCCAGTTCCCAGTTCCCAGTGCCCTCGACCAAGAAGCGCTCCCCCTCGGCCCCCGCCAAGAGCTCGGCCGTTGCCGCTGCGCGCGGCAAGACGAAGGCGGCGAAGCGGCCCGTATCCAATACGCTCTGGGAGAACGTGAAATCGATCGCCGGTGCGCTGGTGATCTTCCTCTTCATTCGCACGTTCTTCATCGAGGCGTTCCGGATCCCGTCTGGCAGCATGATCCCCGCGCTGCTCGTCGGCGACTGGCTGTTCGTGAACAAGCTGGTCTACGGTCCGCACATTCCGTTCACGGACATCAACCTCCCCGGCTACGCCGAGCCGAAGCGCGGTGAGGTGGTAGTGTTCAAGTCGCCCTATCAGCCTGACGAGGCCGCAATCGGGAACGACCCCACTCCGACACTCGTGAAGCGCCTGGTGGGGATGCCGGCTGACACGCTCTACATGCGCGACGGGCTGCTTCACGTGAATGGCGTCCCGCAGCGCCAGGGCTTCGACGCCGAGAAGAACGAGAAGGGGAACCCGAACGAAGTGAGTGAGCTGTTCGCCTGGCAGAAGCAGGTGGCGCTCTCGAACACGCGCTTCGGCTCGGCGCCCGCGCAGCCCACGCACGACAACTGGGGGCCGCTGCTCGTCCCGCCCGGGCATTACTTCATGATGGGTGACAACCGGTACTGCTCGAAGGACAGCCGCTACTGGGGGTTGGTGCCGCGTGAGAACGTTCGCGGTCGCCCCATGTTCGTGTACTACTCGTACCGCCCGGGTCACGAGCCGCAGCTCGTGTGCGCCTACGAGACGAGTGACCGTCCGCTCCCCTTCATCACCGACGTTCGCTGGGGGCGCATCGGGACGAGGATTCGGTAGGAGCTAACAGCCATCAGCCATCAGCAAGACAGAACCCTCGGGATGCCTCTCTCGAGTAGAGGGGCTTCCCGCGGGTTCTGCTTTGCTGATGGCTGATAGCTGATAGCTGCTAGCTGTTTGTTCTCACTTCGATCTTCCGTGGCCTAGCCGCCTCTGCCTTCGGGACCGTGATCGTCAGCACGCCGTGCTGGAACGTCGCCTCGATCCGGTCGCCCTCGACGTATTCAGGCAGGCGGATCGCCCGCTCGAACGAGCCGCTCAGGCGCTCGGCGGTGTAGACGCGCAGCTCCTCGTTCTCCTGCGGCTGCAGCCACGGCTGCTTGGTACCGCGGAGCGTCAGCGTGTTGTTCTCGAACGAGATCTCGACGGCGCTCGGGTCCACGCCCGGCAGCTCGGCCGAGATGAGGTAGGCATCGGCGCGCTCGACGACGTCGATCGACGGCGTGAAGAACCGCTTGCCGTTGAAGCCGGCAACCATGCGGCTCAGGTCACGGTCGAACGCCACCAGGCGGTTGAAGGTCGGCATGAGCGGGGTGTGGATCATGGCAGTCTCTCCTCGAGAAACGGTTCAGGAAAAGGTCGCCACGTCGTGGTCGGTGGTGCCGCGGTGGGACCAGGTACGCCTCCCGGGAAAAGCATCCGGCATGCCCGGCTCGGATGGCCAAATTGGCAAACGAACCCGCGGTCGGTTGGGATGCACTGACAGATAGTGTGTCACAATTGCAAACGGCGCACGGATTGAAGCCGCGTCCTGCGCCCCGTAGGGTCCGGCGCCCTTTCGGCATTTCCGGTTGCCCATGCTTCCAGGTTGGTGTCATCCTTTCCGTCTAATCTTCCCAGCCAGGTGGATTCATGCCGGTCCGACCGATCAGCTGCTGCCTGCTTCTCGCCGCCGCCGCCGCCCTCGCCGCGTGCGGTGGGCGGTCGCGTCCCGAAACTGCCGCCACCCCCACCGTCCAGTACCTAACGCCCTACGGGGCGCCCACGCGCCCGTTCTCACCAGCGGTTCGCGTGGGCAACATGCTCTACCTTTCCGGACAGATCGGCACGGCCGGCGCGAACGCCAGCGCGAACGCCGTCGTCCCCGGCGGGATCGAGGCGGAGACGCGGCAGACCATGGAGAACATCAAGGAGATCCTCCAGCGAAGTGGGTCGTCGATGGACCGCGTCGTGAAATGCACCGTGATGATGGCCGACATGCGCGAGTGGGACCGGATGAACGCGGTGTACGTGACGTACTTCCCGAACAACAAGCCCGCGCGCAGCGCGCTCGGCGCCAATGGGCTCGCGCTCGGGGCGCGCGTGGAGATCGAGTGTTGGGCGACCGTCGGATGACACGCCGCACGAGCTTTGGGGTGGCGCTCGCGGCGTGCGCCGCGTCCGGACTCGGCATGGCGTGCGGTGGCGACGCGCCGGGACGTCAGGACACCTCTGCTACTGGCGCTGGGCGGTCGAAATCCGCGCCGCCGTCGCTCGCGGCCCGTGCGGCGGAGCGGTGCGACGCGGCGAACGTGTCGGCCGTGATCGATTCGGCTGGCATTGGGCCCGTGCTGCTCGGCACGCGCGTGCCGGCGCTTGCCTCGCGCTGCACGGTGACCGACACGGCCATCGCGCTGGAAGGGATGCCCGAGCGCGCGCACGTCATCACGGTCGGGGACAGCCGGTTGGTCGTGTTGTCGACCGGGACGCCGGACACTGCCATCATCCGCGTCATCACGTCCGACCCGACGTTTCGCACGACGGGCGGGGTCGGCGTGGGCAGCAGTGTCGAGGCGCTGCGGCTCGCGCACGGTCCACTCTGCGCCGCGCAGGGCGAAGGGAATTTCGTCGTGACGGCGTCGGAGGTCCCCGGCGTATCGTTCGCCATCGACTGGAATCCGCCACCGTCACGCGAGCCTTCGGCGGCGGCGACACCGTTTCCGGGCGGTGATCCCGGCACGTCGCTCGACGCCTCTCGCATAACGCGAATCTGGGTGCATGGCGTCGCGGGAGGGTGCCGCGTGGGTGTGGGCTGACCGGTGAGCTACCCGCACGACCGCCAGTTCTATCGGCTCAGTTATCCGGTCCGCGGCGCCCCTCGGTTCGTCGCATCCGGCCTAACGCATCGGGTCGTCGACATCGGCGAGGGTGGGTTTCGTTATGCATCGGAGGACCCGTCCGTTCCCGAGCTGGGGGCCGCGGTGGCCGGCGTGATCGAGTTCACCGAAGGCGAGCCGCTGGAGCTCGAGGGGATCGTCGTGCGCGTGCAGGGTGGGGAAGTGGCGGTGCACTGCGCGCAGCGGGCGATTCCGCTCGCGGTGGTGCTGCGGGAGCAGCGCTACGTCCGGAAGCACTTCCCGTTCCGGGATGCTACCTGACGCTGTGCTGTCACCCGGGTGCGGCGGAGCGTGGCGAGAGGCTTTCGGCTTCGTGCCTAACGTCCCTGGATCGGGAAGCGCTGGAAAAACAATGAACCGCAGAGGGCGCAGAGAGCGCGGAGGAGGCCTGACGGGACACTGGCCGGCACGACGAGCCGGGAAGTGAGGGAACAACCCGACCGTGGCACGCCACCCACGGCGCCTACCGACTACCGACTACCGACTCCTGGCCGTGGCGTCCCGAGCGGCGGTTCCCCTCATTCCCGATCGTTGCGAGATGCGCCTGCCGGCCGAGCCGTTCCTCTGCGCTCTTTGCGCGCTCTGCGGTTCATTGTTTTCCAGGGGCATCCCGATAGAGGGGTCTCCATCAGGCGCCGAGGATTCCTCGTCTTCGGTTGTCGGTCACTCCATCGTCGCGTCGAGGGAGATGCGCAGGTCCTGCGCGAGACGGGTGTCGCCGCTCACGATGTCGCGCCACGACACCTCCTGACCGTTGCGCTTTCCTTTCTCGACGACCTTCACGCCGTCGGGCGAAATGGTGACGGTGTATGGGCGGCCGTCGACCTCGATCTCACGTTTGAGCGCTTTGTCGAGACGAGTCGTCATGGGGATGTTCGCTGGTGAAGGACGTGAGCCGACGTGCAAGCTCCATACACCGGGGCCGGTCGGCCAGGGTTCGGTGACGCAGCGTCTTTCGTCTCGTCGCGCGGCGGGCCATTCTACAGACATGACGAACGGATCTGAGCGCGCCGCGGGCAACCCGGCTGCGACGCGTCTCCTCCGGCAGCTCGTTCTGGGCACCGTGGCCTTCACGAGTGTGTCGCTCGCGTGGCTCCTGAGCGGCATTCCGGACAGTGCGGCGTCCGGCCGGGTCCATGCGTCGATGGCGCGCGCGGCGTACGCCAGCCGCACCCACAACCCCGCCCGGACGCAGGAACGCGCCACGTCCCGCGTCGCCCCCGACTCGTTCTGGTCACCCGCGCTCGGCATTCGGAAGCGGTTCGTCGTCTACCTGCCCCCATCGTACGACACGAGCCCCGCGCGGCGTTATCCGAGCGCCTACTACCTCCACGGCATGTGGGGGGACGAATGGAACTGGGTTCGCTCCGGCGCGATCGACCGAACGCTCGATTCGCTCATCGCGGCGGGGATGCCCGAAATGATCGTCGTCATGCCCGACGGCGACGACGGCTGGTACACGACATGGAACACCCTCGGTAACAACGCAGAGTGCCGGCGCGGAGCTCCACCCGGCCGGCAGGGGGAGTCCGTTGACGACTACTGCGTTCCGTGGCCGAAATACGACGACTACATCACGCGCGACCTCGTGGCGCGCGTCGATTCCGTCTACCGCACCGTGCCGTCTCGGTCGGCGCGAGCGATCGCGGGGCTCAGCATGGGTGGTTACGGAGCGATCGCGCTCGCGCTCGCGTATCCGGACGTGTTCGCGGCGGCCGCGAGTCATTCCGGCGTGCTCGCACCGCTCTACATGGGTCCGCACCCGCATGCGCGTCCCGCGCGCTACGCGGCGACCGAGGATGAGCTCCGTTCGAACGCCGCGAATCTCTGGCCGGCGATGCGTCTCGCGTTCGGCCGGGACACCATGGGGTGGTGGGCGCGCGATCCGGGACGCCGCGCGGCGCGCTACGGAAACGACGAGCGTCGGCCCATGCCGGCGCTCATGCTCGATGTCGGCGTGAACGATCGCTACGTCGACCAGTCGCGCGATTTCCGCGCGACGCTCCAGCGACTCGGCGTCGCGCACACGTACGCCGAGTGGCCGGGGTCGCACGACTGGAATTACTGGCGTCGGCATGTGCGCGAGAGTCTGCGCTGGATTGGTGAGCGCATCGGCGCGTCCCGACAATGACTCACCCGTGACCCACGCGTTCGCCGCGACATCATGACGCCATACTTCCCGCGCACCACCGTCGAATGGCCGAAGCTCGAGGAGCCCAAGGCGTTTCGGCGGATCACGCAGTCGCTCGTCGAGATGGCGCTCATCACGGGCGTGCTGTTCCGGCTGTATCGTGCGCTGTTCATGACCGCGGGACCCGCGTCGAACTGGGTGTACCTCGCGGTGGCGTTCGGGATCGGCGCGGCGTTCATCTTCGGCATGGCCACGCTGCACCTCGGCAACTTCACGTTGCGCAAGTGGGTCGTGCGCGCGCCACTCTTCGGCGCGGTCGAAGCGGCGGCCGAGTCGCTCACCAGCCTGGCGTTGATCCTCGCGCGGCGCGAGCCCATGGGCTCCGAGCGCGCGAGCCTGGGCGATTGGCCCGAGATGGCGGTGACCACGCTGGTCTGGCGCGTGGGATCTGTGATCGTCTTCGCCGCGGTGCTCGCCGGCGTGGTGCAGTTCGTTCGGTACATGCTGCTGCGACGTGACAACCGCGCGCACACCGCGATGGCGGTGCACGAAGACATGGTCAAGCAGTCGGCCGAAGGCCCGCCGTAACTCCGCCCTCCGCCCTCCGCCTTTCGCACTTCGCCTTTCGCACTTCGCCTTTCGCACTTCGCCTTTCGCACTTCGCCTTTCGCTCTATGCCTTTCCGCTCCCTCATTCTCTGTCTACTGCTCGCGCCGCCTGCGTTCGCCCAGCCGGCCCACCCCGCGCGTCCCTTCGGCCCCCTCCGCGAGCAGGCCGCCCGCCAGCAACGGTGGCTCGAGCAGCGCCTAACGACCGTGCTGCCGGGCCTTCTCCGCAAGCACGGCGTGGACATGTGGGTCATCCCCATGCGCGAGTACAACGAGGACCCCGTCTTCACGTCGCTCGTCTCGCCCACGACGTTCGCCGCGCGCCGGCGTACGATCTACGTCTTCTTCGACAAGTGCGCCGCCACCGCGCCGGCACCTCCGGCCGGCACGGCCACCGGCGCGCCGCCTAACGTGGACGCTTCCTGCGTCGAGCGCATCGCGCTCGGCGGCACCTCGCAGGGCGGACTCTATACCGCGGCGCGCTCCACGCGCGCCATCACCGGCGGCGTGCCCGGTCGCCAGGCGGAGCTCTGGGGCGACGAGCAGTGGCTCGCGCTCAAGGACGTCATCGAAGCCCGCAACCCGCGCACGATCGGCATCAACGTGTCCCGGGTGTTCGCGTTCTCCGATGGCCTGAGTGCGGGTGAGCTCGAGGGCATGAGCGAAGCCCTGGGGACGAAGTGGACCTCGCGCTTCAAGCGAACCGAGGCGCTCCCGCTCGAGCTCATCGCGACCCGTATCGCGGACGAGGAAGCGTTCTTCACGGATCTCACCAAGCTCGTGCACCAGCTCATCGGTCGCATGTTCTCGAGCGAGGTCATCCGTCCCGGGGAGACCCGCACGAGCGACCTCGTCTGGTGGTGGCGTCAGCAGGTGAACGACCTCGGCCTCGGCACGTGGTTCCAGCCGTCGGTCAGCGTGCAGCGACAGGGCGCCTCGCCGGAGCAGTTGGGCGATGACCCGGTCATTCAGCGCGGCGACATGCTCCACTGCGATGTCGGGATCACCGCCCTGCGGCTGAACACGGACACCCAGCACAACGCGTACGTGCTTCGCGCCGGCGAGACCGACGCACCCGCGGGGCTCCAGAAGGCGCTCGCCAACTCGAACCGGTTTCAGGACATCCTGATGGAGGAGGTTCGCCCTGGCCGCACGGGGAACGAGGTCCTCGCCGCGTCACTCGCGCGTCTGAAGACGGCGGGAATCACGGGCACGATGTACTCGCACCCGGTCGGCATGCACGGTCACGGCGCGGGCCCACTCATAGGGCTCTGGGACATGCAGACCGGTGTTCCGGGCCGAGGGGACGCGAAGATCATTGCCAACATGTGGTACTCGTCCGAGCTGCAGACGACGACGCCGGTGCCCGAGTGGGGAGCGCAGCCCGTTCGCATGGCGCAGGAGGAGGACTTCTTCGTCGGGCCGACGGGGAATAAGTGGGCATACCAGCGGCAATCGCGGTTGCACATCGTCCGATGAACGGAGGCCGAACGGCGCAGGACCGCCTTATCTTTCTGTTTCCCTTCGAGAGCACCCATGCGTAAGGACAACAAGCGTCTGATCGTGGTCGGCGACCGCGTGCTGATCCGCATGCAGGAAGGCGAGGAGCGCAGCAAGGTCGGACTCTATCTGCCTCCGACGGCGGTCGACAACCAGGCCGTGCAGGGCGGCACCATCGTGGCCACCGGGCCCGGTTTGCCGATGCCCGATCCCGGCGGCGAGAGCGGCGAGGAGCCCTGGCGAACTCCGCTGCGTGAGACGCGGTTCATTCCCATGCAGGCGCGTACCGGCGACTACGCGCTCTTTTTCCGGAAGGCTGCCGTCGAGCTCACGTTCGAGGGGGACACGTACCTCGTGATCCCGCAGAGCGCGATCCTTGCGCTCGTGCGGGACGATGACGTGGAAGACTGACTCACGACTTATCACTCGGTCATGCGAAATCTGAATCAAGCCCCGATGTACGATGAGCGCTTCATCACCCCCATGCGGCAGGAGCTCACGCGCCTCGGGGTGGAGGAGATGCGATCCGCCGAGGAGGTGGACGCGAGGCTCAGGGACGCCAAGGGCACCACGCTGGTCGTGGTGAACTCGATGTGCGGGTGCGCGGCGCGGATGGCTCGCCCGGCGGTCGCGATGGCATTGCAGCACCCCACGAAGCCGGACCAGCTGACGACCGTGTTCGCCGGTCAGGACCCCGATGCTACCGAGCGCGCGCGGAGTTATTTCACCGGTTACCCGCCGTCGTCCCCGTCGATCGCACTGCTCAAGGACGGCAAGCTCGCGTTCATGCTCGAACGGTGGCAGATCGAGGGCCGCTCGGCGGACGCGATCGCGGCGGATCTGATCGACGCGTTCGAGCAGTTCTGCAGCTAGCAGCTACCAGCTATCAGCTAGCAGCTAGCAGCAAGACGGAACCCTCGGGATGCCTCTCGCTGGCCGAAAAGCGTCCCGAGGGTTCTCGCTTTGCTGATAGCTGATAGCTGATAGCTGTTGGCTTTTTGTTCTCCCGGCATATTGTCTGCAATCCTCTCCCGGTCACACTCGAGGAGGCAGACATGGAGCGGAACGCTGACAATACGTTCGGCGCCACCGGCGATCAGGATACGGGCACCGGGGGCACCGGGTCCTACGGGTCGACCAGCGCAGGCATGGCGGGCAACGAAGGACCCCCCAGTGGGCTCGATTACGGCACCACGGGAACGACCGGCAGCGTCGGCGCGGGCACGACCGGGACCGGTACGGGAACCGGCGCCGCAGACAAGCTCGGGAAAGTGAAGGAGCGCGCGCGCGAGCTGCAGTCGACGCTCGCCGATCGCCTCGACGCCGGCGCCGAGAAGCTCCGCCAGCGTAGTCAGAGCGCGCACCTCGCCGGCGCGACCGGCACTACCGGGACGGCTGACGTTGGCGTCGCCTCGACCGACGAGCGCATGACGCAGATGCAGGACTCCGTCGCGCGCGGGATGCACAAATCCGCCGACTGGCTCCGCAACGGCGACCTCCGCGGCGACATCGAGAAGCAGGTCCGCGAGAACCCCGGCCGGACCCTGCTCATCGCCCTCGGCCTCGGGTACGTGCTCGGTAAGGCCTTCCGCAACAATCGTTAGGTGGTCCATGGACGCGCGAGTGCATAACGGCCAGTCACCGAGTCTCGGCGTCCTCCTCCGCGACCTCGCGGAGGGCAGTGCGGCGTTGGTGAAGAACGAGGCGCGCCTCGCGCGCCTCGAGGTGACGGAGATGCTCCAGGGCGTCGGGAAGGGCACCGCCTTCGTCGCCACCGGAGCGGTGCTGATCCTGCTCGGCGCACTGGCAGTCCTCACGGGCCTCATCCTGCTCGGCGGTGATCAGTGGCTGCGCGATCGCTACTGGCTCGCGGCGCTCATTGTATTCGTGCTCGCCGGCGGAATCGCGATGTGGTTCGCGTCGCGTGGCGCGGCGCTTCTCTCACCGCGGCGGCTCACCCCAGAGGAGACGATCGCGACGCTCAAGGAGGACAGGGCATGGCTGAAACAACAGCTGACGTCCGACGGGACATCGAGCTGACGCGAGAACGGATGTCGTCAACACTTGCGCAACTCGAGCAGAAGCTGAACCTCATGCAGATAGTTCGCGATCACCCGTGGCCGGCGATCGCCGTGGCCGTCGGCGCCGGAGTCCTCCTGAGCGGCTCACGGACCGACGTGAAGGCGGCCGCCGCCACCGTCGCCGCCACGCGCGGTGCCAGTAGCCGCGTCGGCAGCGTGCTCGACGATGTCGTGTCCAACCTCGTGACCGGACTACACGACGCCTTCGAGTCTCGTATTACGGCACTCGTCAATGACCTCAAGACGGCCATCGGCGCGCCCACTGGTAGGCAGGGTGACGGCCCCGTACCGTCGCCGTCACTCGGATACGACGGCCGTGCCACCGCCACGCCTGGCGCGACACCGACCCACCGGCCGCCGGGAGCCACGCCCGTCGATACCTTCGGAAGCCGAGTGGACACGGCGGTATCGCCGGCCGCGTCGCCGTCGTTCGGCGGCCGAGCGGACTGACACTCGACGGCAAATGCACGATAGCCCGGCCAACTGGCCGGCGCGAACCACCGGGCCGAGACCGAGCAGCGTTGGACTCGGCCCTTGGTTTTGCCTATCGTACCGCACTCCGACGATGGATGCCTGCGCCCACGTCAGCATCTGCCCTTGTCCCCGCGCATGACGCCCGACCACCAGGCTTCGAGCTCGTCGTGGAGAACCGCGGCATCGGGCGCCGGCGAATCCGACGCCGATCCGTCGCCCGAGGAGCGGGGAACCGTGATCGGTGTATTCGGCACGCGCGGCGATGTTGGGGTGACGACCATCGCGTCGTCGCTCGCCGTGGCGTTCCAGGCGCTGACCGACGGGCGCGTGGCGCTCGCCGAGTTCGATCAGCGATCCGTGCGTGCGCGCGCTGAGGCGGCACGCCTTGGCCTGACGCCCCCGACGGGCGTGCGATCGAACGGCCGCGATCCCGAGACCGACGAGCGCGTGCTGATTCCCGGAGCCGACACGAGCCTCGCGCGGCGGAGCGACGGACTCTGGACCATTGCGCCGTCACGCCGCCGAACGCCAACGGCCGCGGACGCGAAGTCCGTCACCCTCATGCTCGACACGTTGCGCGCCGGTTTCTCCGTGACCGTCGCGGAGCTCGAGCACCAGGTGAACGAGCGCACGCTCGCGGCGTTCGACGCGTCGGACCGGATCGTGATGGTCACCGAGGGTTCGGTCCCGTCGCTGCGCGGGACGCAGCGCGTGCTACGCCTCTGCCGCCGCCTCAACTACCCCGACGAGAAGATGTGCGTGGTGGTGAACCGCTACGACGCCGCGGGGGCGATCCCGGTTGCCGACATTGCGTCGATCCTCAAGCGCGAGGTGTTCTGGAAGTTCGCCGTCGGCGAGCCCGTGGACGCACTGGGGTTGGCGGAAAAGCTCTCCGTGCCGTAACGGGGCATCTGGCGTAACGGGGCATCTGGCGCGTGGAGGGACCGCGGCTGAACAGGAGGCACTGTTCGCTCCGCGGGACGGGACGGGGAGTCGTCAGTCGTCGGTCGTGAGTCGCGAGTCATCAGTTCCCAGTCATCCGGTCGTGAGTTCCCAGTACTCACGACTCATGACTGGATGACTGGGAACTGATGACTGCGGCCGTCACTCCTACTCGGTCATTCCCGCTTCGACCGCGCTCGCGCCCACCTTCTGCAGGAAGATCTGGTGCAACGACGGCCGCACGAGCTCGAAGCGCTGGATCGACGCCCCCGCATCCACGAGCCGGCGGAGGAGAAGCTGCGGGTCCGCGTCAGGCACGAGCTCGATCTCGAAGTAGCGGTTCGAGTCGTCCAGCCGTGCCACGAGCCGGCGGTCGGCGAGCACCGCCCCGACGCCGTTGCCCGAGCCGCCGCCTAACGACAACGCGATGTGCGTCCCGCCGTGCTGCACGCGCACTTCCTCGATCGGCCCGTCCAGCACCTTCTTCCCGCGCGCGATGATGCACACCGCGTCGCACAACCGCTCGGCGCTGTCCATGAGGTGCGTGCTGAAGATGACCGTGCGGTTCTCGCGCTTGAGGTCCACGACCGTGTCCTTCATCGCCTGCGCGTTGATGGGGTCGAGGCCGCTGAACGGCTCGTCGAGGATCACGAGCTCCGGCTCGTGCAGCAGCGTGCCGATGAACTGCACCTTCTGCTGCATGCCGCGCGACAGCTCATCGACCTTCGCGTTCCCCCAATCCTTCTCCGGCGTCTTGAGCGACAACCGCTCCATCCACCGGGTTATCCGGTAGTCCGCTTCCTTCGCGCTCACCCCTTTCAGGGCGCCGAGGAACTTGAGGAGCCGGCGGACCTGCATCTTCTTGTACAGCCCGCGCTCCTCGGGAAGGTATCCGACGCGGTCGAGCACCGCCGACGACGTGTTGGGCTGCCCGAGTACCTCGATCGTCCCCTCGTCCGGCGCGATGATATTGAGGATCATCCGGATCGTCGTGGTCTTACCGGCCCCGTTCGGCCCCAGGAGCCCGTAGACGGAGCCCCGCGGCACGCGCAGCGAGAGCTCATGTACCGCAATGTGCCCCGCGTATCGTTTGACTGCGCCGCGAATATCAACCGCAAACGACATCGGGAATCGGGAATCGGGAATCGGGAATCGGCGAGACGTCCGGAAGACGGAGCCGATCGTGGCACTGCGACACTATCGCGGCCGGACTGTGAATATACGACACTTCCCGGCTCCCCGGAGACGATTGATCGTTATCTCACGTCGCTGCAGAGCGCGTCACATGTGACGCGGTCCCTGCGTGGATCTTGATTCCCGATTCCCGATTCCCGATTCCCGATTCCCGATGCGATTGGCCAGCATCTTCGCTGCCCTCCTCGGCTCGCTTCTGTTCCTGTTCCTCGTCGCCCCCATCGCCCAGCTCGTGGCGACGTCGGGGGTCGAGGGCGGGGCACGGCTCGCCACCGACGCGGAGTTGAGGAGCGCGCTCGGTCTCACGGCAACCACCGCCACCGTCGCCACGCTCCTCGGCGTCCTCGGCGGAACCCCCATCGCCTTCCTCGTGGAGCGGTGGCGCTTTCGGGGGCGCGCCGTCGTCGCGGCGTTGCTGGATCTCCCGCTGCTCATTCCGCACCCCGTGGCCGGCATCGCCCTCCTTCTCGTGCTCGGTCGGGAGAGCGTGGTCGGAGGCGCCGCGCTCGAGCTTGGGCTCCGAATCGTTGGTTCACCGGCCGGGATCGTGGCTGCCATGCTCTTCGTTTCGGCGCCGCTCTACATCTCCGGCGCGCGCGAGGCGTTCGCGCGCGTGGATCCGCGCTACGAGGCCGTCGCGCGGACGCTCGGCGACCATCAATGGCGCGTGTTCAAGCGCGTCACGCTGCCACTGTCGGGACGCGGGCTCGTGGCGGCCGCCGTCGTCATGTGGGCACGCGCGGTCAGCGAGTTCGGCGCGATCGTGATCATCACCTACAACCCGAAAACGGTGAGCGTGCTGAGCTACGACCGGTTCACGAGCTTCGGCTTGCGCGAGGCGCTCCCCGTGGCGGCGATCCTCGCCCTGCTCGCCCTGCTGCCGCTTACGGCACTCCGCGCCCTTCGCTACGAGCGGCGCCCCGACCTTGGCGGCGGCGCGCGGGCGTGATCGAGACCAGCGGCCTTTCCGCGCGCGCGGGGGCGTTTCGTCTCCAGGACGTGTCGTTTGTGGTCCCAAAGGGGGCGTACGGCGTCGTGATCGGGCCAGCCGGGTCCGGAAAGACGACGCTGCTGGAAACGATCGCCGGCATCAACCCGCACACGGCAGGTGTGCTCCTGCTGAACGGGCGCGACGTGCTGACCGTCCCGCCGGAGCAGCGTGAGCTCGGGCTCGTGTATCAGCACGGGTACCTGTTCCCACACCTCTCCGTGGAGCAGAACATCGCGTACGGAGCGTCGGACCGTGATGGCGCTCGAGAGGTCGCCGCTCGGATCGGGGCCTGGGATCTGCGCGACCGGGCGGTGGAGTCGCTCTCCGGCGGCGAGCGACAGCTCGTGGCGCTCGCGCGGGCGCTGGCGCGGCGTCCGTCCATCCTCCTGCTCGACGAGCCGTTCAGTGCGCTGGATCCGCGGCGACGCGAAACGACTCGACGAGAGCTCCGCCGGATTCATCGCGAGTGGGGAGTGACGATGCTGCAAGTCACACACGACTTCACCGAGGCCGGGTTGCTCGGCGATGTGGCGATCCTGCTCGATCACGGGCGCGTGTTGCAGAGCGGGCCCCCTGAGGAAGTGTTCCGGAAGCCGGCATCACCCTACGTGGCCGAATTCCTCGGGGCCGAGAACGTCTTTGCGGGCACGGCGAGGCTCGTGGCCGACGATGGGGGCGCGCCGGCGTCCGAGTCGGCCGCGAGCGACGCCCACCGGGCGGTCGAGTTCAGGACGGGCCCGCTGACGATCTACGCGGTTGCCGGCTCGGTAGAGAGTCCGGGCTACGCCGTGATTCGTGCGGAGGAGGTGCTGCTGTCCCTGGAGCCGCAGACGGCGTCATCGGCGCGAAATCACTTCCGGGGGCGCATCACCGAGATCTCGACGCTCGGCGCCCTGACGCGCGTTTCGCTCGACGTGGATGGGGCGCCGCTGGTGGCGGCGTTGACGACCCGCTCGGCCCACGAGCTTTCGCTGGCGGTGGGGATGGAGGCGTATGCGTCGTTCAAGGCGATGGC
>DAINRQ010000044.1:30993-42938 GCA_036741775.1 Gemmatimonadaceae bacterium
CGGCTTGTCATCACTCCATGAATAACCGCCGATTTCAGTCGATTGTGTGCCTGCTCACGGTCTGGGCCATCGCGGCCGCGCTGTTCGTCTCGCGCATCGACCGGGGATGGGTGCCGCACGACGAAGGGACGATCGCGCACACGGCGGAGCGCGTGCTCGCTGGCGAGCTGCCCCATCGCGACTTCGAGGACCCGTACACCGGCGGACTCGCGTATGTGAACGCCGGGGCGATGCGGATGTTCGGCGTGAACCTTCGGTCACCGCGCGTGCTCCTCGTCGCGGCGTTCCTGTTGTGCATCCCGGCCTTTTACTACTCGGCGACGCGGTTCGCATCTCCCGTCGCCGCCGGCGCCACGACGCTGCTCGCGGCGTTCTGGAGCCTGCCTAACTACGTGGCGGCCATGCCGTCGTGGTACAACCTGATCTTCGCGGTGTTCGGCGGAGCGGCCCTGCTCCGGTTCGTGGACACGTCGCACCGGCGGTGGCTGTTCGTGGCCGGCGTCTGTGGCGGGCTGTCGTTCCTGATGAAGCTCATCGGCCTCTTCTACATCGCCGGAGTGCTTCTCTTTCTCGTGTTGCGCGAGCAGGAGTCCGTCGAGCCCGCGACCGGGAACGCGACTGACGGTGCCTCGGCGTCATCCGGCGACTCCGTGTACCGAGTGGTCGTTCTTGTCGGGCTCCTCGTGTTCGCGCTGGCGTTGGGCATGCTCGTCACGCGGACCCCAGGCATCGACTTCCCGCTCAACTTCCTCGTACCCGCCGCCGCACTGGTCGCGGCGTTGGCGTGGAACGAGCAACGAGTTTCCCGAGGGCAGTATTCCTCGACGAGCCGATTCAGGGCGCTCGCCCGTGTGGTACTCCCGTTTGGCGTTGGCGTGGTCATTCCGGTCGCAGCGTTCCTGGTGCCGTACATACTTTCGGGGGCGGTCGGAGACCTGGTCCAAGGCGTGTTCATGGCACCGACCGCCCGCCTCGAGCATGTCGCGTTGGCGCCTCTGCCGTGGGCGAACGCGAGTCCCGTCCTCGCGATCGTAGGCCTGTTGGTAGTGGCTCGGCGAGCGGACAAGCGGGCTTCGATGCTGCTCGGACTCGCAGTGGCGATCGTCGGCACGTATGCCGTGTGGCGCGCAGCCACGACGCCCGACACGTATCGAGCATTGCTCTACGCGGTCGTGCCGCTGCCCGTCCTGACCGTCGTGGCGGTTGCCGCAATCGTCGGCAGAGCTGGGAACCGCCCGTCGCTGAGACGCCAGCGCCTGATGATCGTGGGTGGAGGGCTCGCGATGTTCTCGCTCGTGCAGTTCCCGTACGCCGCGCCGATCTACTTCTGCTTCGTCACGCCCCTGCTCGCGCTCGCGGCCTTGGCTGTGATCTCGGAGCTCGAGTTGCGGTCGCTTGCCGTTCCCGCCGCACTCGCGGCGACGTTCGTTGCGTTTGCGGCCACTCGCGTCAACCCCGGGTTCTTGTACGCCATGGGCAGTTTCTACATGCCCTACACGTCGCTCACGCCGCTCACAATGCCCCGTGCCGGCGGTTTGCGCGTTCCACTCCGGTCTTCGCAGGAGTACGGGCAGCTCGTCGATGCCGTGCGCCGGCACGACAACCGCACCGACGCGTACATCTACGTCGCACCGGTGGCGCCCGAAGTGTATTTCCTCAGCGGCTTGCGAAATCCAACGAACACGCTCAACGGTTTCTCGGGAGACGACGCGCGCACGGACCGCGTCCTTGGCGTCCTTCGAAACAAGGACGTCCGCGTCATCGCGCTGAACTCGCGGCCCGAGTACACGAGCCCTGTTACCGGTGACCTCCGCGCGGCACTCGAGCGCGAGTACCCCCGAGCCGAGGGTGTCGGGCGGTTCGAGGTGCGTTGGCGGGAATGAACGATGGGGTCTGCTCCCGATCAGTCCCCGGATAGTGCGTCGACCAAATGGCATTTAGCGGCCGCGGTTGGGATCATCGCGGCCGTTCTCGCGGGTGCCGTAGCGTGGATGTCGATGGGCGGGTCCGGTCTCGCGAAGGACTTCTCCCTTCCGTGGACCGCGGCACGACACCTTCTCGAGGGGCGCGACCCGTACGCCGCCATGACGCCCACTGGCGTGTACCCGTTCAACGTCCCGTTCTACTACCCCCTGCCCGCGGCGGTCATCGCCGTACCGTTCGCGCTTCTCCCCGCGACCGTCGCGGGAATCACGTTTGTCGCGCTGTCGTTCGGCATTGCGGGGTTCGCGCTCGCGCGCGATAACCCGGCGCGAGCGATCGGATTGCTCGGCTTTCCGGCGGTGATGGCCGCCGCGCTCGGCCAGTGGTCGCCGCTGCTGCTCGCAGCCACCGTCGCCCCGCTGCTTCAGTTCGCAATGCCCGTCAAGCCGACGCTCGGGGCGGCTGTTTTCGTCAACCGCCCATCGTGGGTCGGCCTCGCTGCCGCGTTGGTGGTGCTCGTGTTGAGCTTTCTGATCATGCCACACTGGATCGCGAGCTGGCGTGGCGCGGTCGCGAGTGCGTGGGATATGTACACGCCGCCGGTTCGATGGGCGGGTGGGGTCGGGTTCGTGCTCCTCGCGTCGCTCGCCCTGTGGCGTGACCGCGATGCACGGCTGCTTGCCGTCCTCGCCGTCGCCCCGCAGCTGCCGCTGTTCTACGACCAGCTGCTCGCGCACGGCGTGGCGCGCACGAAGCGCGAGGCGTGGATTCTTGTGGCCATCGGGTGGATCGGCGGCCTTGCGTGGGCATTCCGTGGTCCTGGCGCTGATGGCGCCGAGCGTCCGGCGCGCGGAATAATTCTCACCACAGTGTACCTGCCCGCGCTCCTCATTCTTGCATTACGCTATTGGACGCAGCGGCGAAGCTCAGCTTCTGTCGCGACGAACTCCGTTCGATCACTCGAGGCACGCTGAGTCTTGAGCACGCACTGGCTTGCGAGCCCGCGGGCGGGAAGAAAACATTCGGCATGAGCCTGGCGAGCTCGATGAGCGGTCGGCCCGTGGCTGCCGAGGATCTGGACCACGTACTCGGCGCCACGGCTCAGCTGTGGAAGCCGATGGCGGGATCACGGATCTTTCTCACGGGCGGCACAGGCTTCTTCGGTGCCTGGCTCGTAGAGTCGTTCGCCTACGCCAACGCTCGGCTGGCGTTGGGCGCCGAGCTCGTGGTCCTCAGTCGCGATCCGGCAGCCGTAGTGCGTCGGCTACCGCTGTTCGCGGCGCTCCCCGGCGTCACGCTCCATGCGGGAGACGTTCGCACGTTCGAGTATCCGGCTGGGCGGTTCGACGTCGTCGTGCACGGCGCCGCGGAGTCCAGCGCGCAGCCGCACGCGGGTGACGAGCAGTACATGTTCGATACGATCGTCGACGGCACGCGGCGGATGCTGGGGCTGGCGGAATCGTCCGGCGCGCGTGCGTTTCTCCTGCTGAGCAGCGGCGCGGTGTACGGCCGACAGCCCGCCGACGTTCCCCGTCTGGATGAGGCATTCCCCGGCGGTCCGAGTCTGGCGGACCCTCGGTCTGCGTATGCCGAGGCGAAGCGATGCGCCGAAATCCTCGCTGCGATCGCGGCGGCACGATCCAGCCTGTCTGTGCGTGTCGCGCGATGCTTTGCGTTCGTCGGCCCGCACCTCCCGCTCGACGCGCACTTCGCGATCGGCAACTTCATCCGGGACGCCATGGCCGGGGGGCCGATCAGGATACGCGGCGACGGGACGGCGGTGCGCTCGTACCTCTACATGGCGGATCTGGCGACGTGGCTCTGGACTCTCGCCCTCAGCGAGTCCGCGACCGGCGCCTACAACGTTGGATCCGAAGAGTCGTTGTCCATCCTGGATACGGCACGCCTCGTTGCCCGCGTTTGCGCGCCTGACGCCGAGATCGTCATTGAGGGGAGACCAACCCCGGGAGCTTCCGTACACCGCTACGTTCCATCGACGCGTCGCGCGGAGACCGAACTGGGGCTCCGGCAGCGGGTCGGCGTGGCGGACGCCGTTCGCCGAACCTCACACTGGTACGCGTCGGCGGCACCAGCCGGCTCTCGAACCTCTAGCGCCTGACGACATGACCGCAGTTCGAATCGGAGACCACGACGTTGGCGACGGGCACCCCTGTTACGTCATCGCCGAAATCGGGATCAACCACAACGGCGACGTGTCGCAGGCGAAGCGCCTCATCAGCGTCGCCTCGGCAGCCGGTTGCAACGCGGTCAAGTTCCAGAAGCGAACTGTGGACGTGGTCTACAAGCCCGAGGAGCTCGCGAAACCGCGCGAGAGCCCCTTCGGGGAGACCAACGGCGACCTCAAACGCGGCCTCGAGTTCGGGCTGGAGCAGTATCGCGAGATCGATCGATTCGCGCGCGATTGCGGCATGCCGTGGTTTGCTTCGTGCTGGGATGAAGCCTCGGTCGATTTCATCGACCAGTTCAATCCACCGTGCTACAAGATCGCGTCGGCGTCGCTCACCGACGACAACCTGTTGCGTCACACGAGAGCGAAGGGGAAGCCTATCCTTCTCTCGACGGGGATGAGCACGCTGGAGCAGATCGACCACGCCGTCGACGTCCTCGGAAAGAAGGATCTCATCCTGCTGCACACCTGTAGCACGTACCCGTCGCAGTACGGAGAGCTGAATCTTCGGGTCATCCCACTCCTGAAGGAGCGATACGGCGTTCCCGTCGGCTACTCGGGCCACGAGACCGGATTGCCGTCGTCCGTCGCGGCTGCCGCGATCGGCGCCTGCGTGGTCGAGCGACACATCACGACCGACCGCGCGCTCTGGGGCTCGGACCACGCGGCATCCCTCGAGCCTAACGGGATCAACCGTCTGGTTCGCGACATCCGGCTGGTGGAGACGTCCATGGGCGACGGCGTGAAGCGCGTCGAGGCGAGCGAGGTCCCCATCATGCAGAAGCTCCGCCGCGTTTAGTCGCGTGACACAGATCCGGGCGGTTGCCCTCGACGTCGATGGCGTGCTCACCGACGGCGGGTTCTGGTGGGGGGCCAACGGGGAAGAATTCAAGCGGTTCCATTTCCTCGACATGATGGGTATCGCGCGAGCGCGCCGGACGGGTGTGCTGTTCACGCTCATCTCGGGCGAGGACAGCCCACTCATCGCGCGGCTCGCCGCAAAGCTGGGCATCGACGACGTGTTCACCGGTTGTAAGGACAAGGCCTCGGCGTTGCGAGCGTTCTCCGAGCGAACGCTGATCGCGCTCGAGGCCGTGTGCTTCATGGGTGACGACGTGAACGACCTCGGGGCCATGTCGCTCGCTGGCGTCTCGGCCGCCCCCGCCAACGCTCACCCGGTAGTGCTGGCTCGCGCGAGCCTGGTCACCACCCGGACTGGTGGTAACGGCGCGGTGCGGGAGTTGCTCGATCGCCTCGCCGAGTCCGGCCGACTGACGTTGGCTTACGATCTTCCCACCTGAGACGTATGAAGCTTTCCGACTACGTGATGCGCGTCGTCGCCGACGAAGGTGTCGGCCATGTCTTCATGCTGCCCGGTGGCGGGGCGATGCACCTGAACGACTCGTTAGGTAGGTGCCCCGGGGTCGAGTACGTCTGTAACCTTCACGAGCAGGCGTCGGCGATCGCGGCCGAGGCGTACGCCAGGGTGACGAACAATCTCGGCGTGGCGATGGTCACCACGGGGCCGGGAAGTACCAATGCCATCACCGGCGTCGCCGGCGCCTGGCTGGACTCGACGCCGTGCCTGTTTCTCTCCGGGCAGGTGAAGCGCGCCGACCTCAAGGGCGACTCCGGCCTTCGGATGCTCGGCGTGCAGGAGATCGACAGCGTCGCGCTCGTCAAGCCGATCACGAAATACGCAGTGACGATCACCGACCCGACCACCGTTCGCTATCACCTCGAGAAAGCGATCTACCTCGCTCGTCAGGCGAGACGCGGACCGGTGTGGCTCGACTTTCCGCTGGACGTCCAGGCAGCGCAGATCGAGCCTGACGAGTTGTCAGGCTTCGACCCTGTGGCCGAAGGGCTCGAGCCGCCCCCAGTACCGGAGCTCGACGCGTCCGTCGATCGGCTTCTCGCGCTCCTACGCGACAGCGAGCGCCCAGTCCTGCTGGTCGGTAACGGCGTGCGTCTGGCCGGTGCGGCTGACCGGTTCGTTACGCTCGCGGAGCGCCTCGGGATTCCGGTTCTGACCACGTGGCTCGGATTGGACCTCATTGGGGACGACCATCCGCTGCACTTCGGGCGGCCGGGCGGAATCGCACCACGCGGCGCGAACTTCACGCTCCAGAACGCCGACTGTCTCGTGATCATCGGTGCTCGCCTCGACATGGCGCTCACGGCGTATGCGCACGAGCGTCTGGCGCGCGGGGCGACGAAGGTCATGGTCGACATCGATCCGGCGGAGATCGCGAAGATGAAAACGACGATTCACCTGCCGATCGTCGCCGACGCGGCCGCCGTGATCGACCGAATGCTCGAGCGCGTGACAACGACGAACACGTTCTGCCGCGCGCCGTGGCTCGCGCGCTGTCGGGAATGGCGCGAACGTTATCCGCTCGTCCTGCCGCAACATCGCGAGATGGATGACGGCGTGAGCATGTACTACTTCTCGGAGGTGCTCAGCGACGAGCTGCACGCCGACGACGTCCTCGCGCCCGGAAGCTCCGGATTTGCGTCCGAGATCTTCTTTCTCAACCTGAAAGTGAAGCACGGCCAGCGCGTCTTTCACAATCGCGGCACGGGAGCCATGGGGTTCGGGCTCCCGGCGAGCATCGGCGCGTGTCTGGCAAGCGGGCGACGACGAACGATCTCGGTCGATGGGGACGGCGGGTTCCAGATGAACATTCAGGAGCTCGCGACGGTCGCCAACCTGCAACTGCCGCTCAAACTGTTCGTCGTGAACAACCGCGGCTACGCGTCGATTCGGACATCGCAAAAGAACTACTTCAACCTCCTCGTCGGCGCGGACGACACGAGTGGCATGCGACTCCCGGACATTCGACGAGTCGCCGAAGCATACGGCTTGCCCACGGCGCTCATCAGCAACCGGGCGAACCTGCGCGACGAGATTCGCGCCGTACTCGACTCGGATGGCCCGATCGTGTGCGAGGTTCGCGTGCCCGCCGATGAGCCGCGCGGCCCGCGAGTCGCCTCGGCGCAGCGCCCGGATGGGTCGATGGTCTCCAAGCCGCTCGAGGACCTCTGGCCTTTCCTCGACCGCGAGGAGTTCCTGGCGAACATGATCGTTCCAGCTCTCGAGGAGTAGGCAGCGATGAGTGATCAGAGACGCCGTTCCCTCGAGTCGTGGTTCGATGTGACCGGTGACGAGCTCGCGCAGCGCGCGGCACAGTTGTTCGAGCGCGAGTCCGGTCGGGCCTATCCCGCGCCTCTCGTGCTGTGTGGATTGGGGCGCCTGGGCCGCATCGCTCTCTCCGGGCTCCGGCGTGCCGGCGTCGAGCCGATCGCACTGGCAGACAACAGTCGTTCGTTGCAGGGCACTCGCGTGGAAGGGTGCGATGTGCTCTCCGTGGACGACGCCGTGAAAAAGTTCGGGCACGAGGCCGTGTTCGTCACGACCGTCTACACGGCGCGCCCGCTGCGCGACCAGCTGAAGGCGCTCGGAGCGCGTGTCGCGTCGTCGCGCGCGGTGTTCTTTCAGCATGCCGACGTGTTTCTACCGCACGGGTCCATGCAATGGCCGCCGGCCATCCTCGCCGGTCGCGACGACGCGATCGCGGGGCTGAGCATCTGGGCCGACGATGCCTCGCGCGACGAGTACGTTGCGCAACTGGGGTGGCAGCTTCTCGTTCTCACGGAGATGCCTGCGTGGGTGCCCCCGCAGGAGACCTATTTCCCGACCGGCCTGATTCACCTCGGCGAGACGGAATCATTCGTCGATTGCGGTGCGTTCGACGGCGATACCCTCCGCGCCATCATCGATCGCACCGGCGGCCGGTTCAGGCGCATCGTCGCGATGGAGCCGGACCCGGCCAACTTCGCGAACCTGTCGCGATTCGTCGGCACGCTGCCGCCGGAAATGCAGGGCCGGATCACGTTGCATAACGTCGCGACGCACTCACACCGGGCGACGCTGAAGTTCGAGTCGGGCGACGGCGCGGGTTCGAACCTGTCCGACGGTGGTGACCTCGAGGTCCAGGCGGCTTCGCTCGACGAGCTGCTCGCGAACGAGTCTCCGTCGTTCGTGAAGATGGACATCGAGGGTGCCGAGCCGCTCGCCCTGGCCGGGGCGCGTGCCACACTCGCTCGGCACGCACCCACGCTCGCGATCTGCCTCTACCATCAGCGCGAGCACCTCTGGGAGATCCCGCGGATCATCCTCGATGCCAACCCACGCTACCACCTTTCGCTGCGCCGCCACAGCGACGAATCGTGGGAGACGATGTGCTACGCGGTGGCGTCGTGAGCGAATCGTTCGGGCAGGAGGTTGCGGCCCGAGAGCTCGCGTCGCTGTTCTCCGAGGAGCTGAGTGGGACCGTTGCTCGCGAACGGTCGGAGTTCGATCGTCTCATGGCCGGAGTCGACAGGCTGGTTCTCTTCGGCGCAGGAAACCTCGGGCGTGAGACGCTCGCGTGTCTGCGGAACGATGGCGTCGCTCCAGTCGCGTTCAGCGACAATCGGCGTGATACGTGGGGCCGGACCGTCGACGGCATCCCAGTGCTGGCTCCGCCCGACGCGGCTCGCCTCGTTGGCTCGACAGGAGCCTTTCTCGTCACGATCTGGAACGACCGCCACCGGTTTGCCGAGACCGCACAGCAGCTCCGGGCGCTCGGCTGCCCTAACGTGTTCGCCTCGCCGACACTGAGGTGGAAGTATCAGGGCAGGATCCCGCAGTTCCCGTTCTTCTTCCTGGATCTGCCGAGCCGTCTCTACGGGGCGAGGGAAGAGGTGCTGCGTGCCGCGAACGTCTGGGCGGACGACGAGTCTCGTCGTGAGTACGTGGCGCAGATTCGGCTTCGCATGTTGGGCGATCTGGAAACGCTGCCTCCGCCCGTGCCAGACCAGTACGCGCCGAGCGACCTGTTCGACCCGAGCGAAGACGAGGTATTCGTCGACTGTGGAGCGTTCGACGGTGACACCATTCGTGACTTCGTCGCTGCCTGGGATGGGCGCTTCAAGTCAGCGTACGCGCTCGAGCCCGACCCGGCGACGTTCAGTCGGCTCGTGGAGACTGTCAACCAACTTCCGCAGAGCATCGGCGCCAGGATTACGCCCGTTCAGGCAGGCGTCGCCGAGCGCTCGGAACGGGTTTCGTTTCGCGCCGATGGGACAATGGGAGCGGCGATCGCCGCTGACGGCGACGTCACCATCATGTGCCATGCGCTCGACGACCTGTTCGACCGCGAGTGCGTGACGTACGTCAAGATGGATATCGAAGGCTTCGAGCCGGCGGCGTTGCAGGGCTCACTGCAACTGGTCGATCGCTGCCGGCCCATCCTCGCCGTGTGCGCGTATCACGCTCAGGGCCACGTGTGGTCCATCCCGTTATTCCTTCACGAGCAGCTTTCCGACTACAGCTTGTTTCTTCGGCCGCACAAGCCCGATGGCTGGGATCTCATCGTCTATGCCGTGCCGCACGAACGGCGACTCAAGGCGTAACTCGCGCCGGTGACCGTCATGCGAGAGCTCCACCAGGAATGCCTGGTCTGTAGTGGCGCGATCAGGAACAAGTGGCAGAAAGATGGCTACGCCATCGCGGAATGCGTGGACTGCGGTTTCGTCTTCGTTGCCGACCGTCTCAGCGACGCTGACCTCGCTGCGTATTACGCGACGCCGGTGAAAAACCCGGTGTACAATGATCCGGACAATACGGCGAACCTCGCGTTCTACTACGAGCGCTTGCGGAAGGAGATCGAGTCGCGGATCGCCCGGGGCAGGGTGCTCGATATCGGTTGCTCGAACGGACAGTTCCTGGACGTCATGGAGAACTGGGAACGATACGGCACTGAGATCGGGGTCGAGGCCGAGGCCGCGATCGCAAAGTACGGCGAGCGGATCAAGCCGCTCCCCATCGAGCAGTGTGACTGGCCCGACGGGTTCTTCGACGTCATCACCATGCAGGACTCGTTCGACCACATGCTGCGGCCCATGGAGGTGCTCGCCAAGTGTGCGACACTCCTGCGACCCGACGGCCTGCTCGTGATCAAGGTGCACGACATCTCGAGCCTGTTCGCGCGCGTGTCCGGCCCACGCTACTACGCGCTCATTCCGCCGTCGCATCTGTCGTACTTCAGCCCGAAGACGCTTCGCCGAGCGCTCGACCGAACCGGGTTCTCGACCGTGGCCGTGAAGTACCTCCCACACATTCTGTTTCTGCGCACCATCCCGTTCCGATTGAGCCGGAACGACCCGAACAGTGTCTTCTACCGCATGTTCGAGCTGCTGAGCCGAAGTCGTCTCGGGAAGCTGCGGGTCCGGAAGAACGTGTTCGACATCATGACGGTGTTCGCCACGCGGGTGTCCGACTCGAGGGCATGACCGTGCCGCGCGAGCTACCGGGGCGGTTCAACGGCCGCATGGGGTTGGCCCGCGTTCAGGACTCGGTATCGACGCAGAAATACGGCGGCGGCCCAGGGTAGCAGCACGAATACGATCCCTACCGTATAGGCGACAGCGGCGATCGTAGGCCCGTGTCGGGCGCCCACGAGGGTTGCGGCGACCGCGACGCTCATGCCGATCACCACCGGCCAAACGAGGGTCTCCTCGCGATGGGCGCGAAGGTGCCCGGCCATCGCCTGGTAGAGCAGACTGGCGAGGCTTGCCACGCTGAGACTGGCGACGCCAACGAGCGGCAAGAACCGGCTCGCGAGCGGCGGGTACGTTTCCCGGACGACGGCCAGCATGCCTAACAAGGCGGCACTGCCAAGGATGCAGACGAGGACGGCCTGTGCCGTCGCCCGCTTCGCCGTCGCATCGAGTAGCCCGAGCTCGTTGCGCGCCGCCAGGCTTCCATACTCGGGATAACGGGCCTGGAGCCAGGACACGGCGAACATGAGCGGCGCGCTCGCCGCGGCGAGGCTCAGACCGAGCTGGCCCGCGGAGACAGGACCCTGGTAGTGGAAGACGATGGGCGCGAGTAGCTGCGGGCCAACGAATGCGGCGAGCCACGCCACGGCCGTGCGACTCTGCGCCGTATGCAAGGCCGCGTCGGGGGCCGCCAGCGCGACGCGCGACGTACGGGAGACAAGGCCGGGAAACGCGACCGTCACCCAGACACCGGCTACAAGGAGGCTCAGCAGGTTGGCGGCGGCGATCGCGTACAGACTGCCAACAACGGGAATGAGACTCCAGAGGCAAGCGGTGACCACGATGACCTGAACGAGTCGCATTCGCTGGACCCGCCGCAGGTGGCCGCTGCCCTCGAGCACGCAAATGAATGGGATGATCGCGAGGTAGCTGGCAACTGAGATCGCCATCACGAGCCACGGAATCGCGTACGAGACACCGTCCGTGCCCGCTGCTCCCCTGAACAGGACGAAGCCGAGCGGAAGAACCAGCGCCAGAAGCACCACGGCCGCCGTGCCGAACCAGCGCCTGGCCGCGCGAAGCGTCGCCGCGACCGCATCGCCTTTCGAGTGCGCGGCGAACTGGACCAGCATCGCGCCAACGCCATACTCGAACACGAATGCCACGGCCTGAACATTCGTGAAGACGAAGTAGAAGCCCTGTTCCTCGGGAGGCCGCAACACGGCAACGAGGAGCAGCGTGACAGGCGCGCCCAGTATCGCGATGGTACGCGTGGCGACCACGAGCCGAACGAGGGGGTCAGCCAGCAGCGTTGGCAGCGCTGCGAATCCAGCCCGTTGCTTCAACACGCTGGGCTACGCTGCTCTCAGAAGTTGATGCGCTCTCGTTCGAAGACGAGCGGGAGTTTCTTGACTTGCGTGAAGATCGACCCGATGTACTCGCCCACGATCCCGACGAAGAAGAGCTGCACCGACGAGATGAAGAAGAACCCGATCAGCACGGGCGC